>JANYGK010000048.1 GCA_025362395.1 Bacteroidota bacterium | reverse complement strand
TATTTATGAAAACGAAGTAGAGGTTATGGTATAAAAATCAATCATTAAATGCCATAAAAAAGCCGTAAAGATTAATCTTTACGGCTTTTTAAATTATTATAAAGCATTATTGCTTGATTATTCTTCCCACTTTTAAATCTTTATTGTTACATGATATTTTATAAATATAAACACCGTCATCTAATTTAGAGGTATTAACAGCATTGATTTCTTTACTTAATTTTTCTTTTAAAACCAATTTCCCTATCGCGTCATAAATTTCAAGAGTTGCTGTATTTAAGTTATTATCAGGCAATACAATATTCAAAATACCAAAATTAGGATTTGGATATAAGCTGATCTCTCCCGTGTTTAATTCATTAATTCCTGTACATAAATTAACCACCACATTAACTGCTGAGGTTGCCGTACATGTGCCGTTGCTTACTGTTACCGTATAATTAGTAGTTGTAGCAGGCGCTACAGAAACAGAGAGTGTAGTTGCCGTTCCCGGTGACCATGAATAAGAGCTTGCTGAAGTAGATGCCGTTAATACCGCACTTTCACCAACACAAATGGCAGATTGAGAAGATGCGGCCGATACACTTGGTTTAGGATTTACGGTTATACCAACTGTATTACTTACCGAACAGCCGTTAGCAGCGCTTATTAACGTGTAAGTTGTACTAACCGTAGGATTTACTACCGCTGTAGCCGTATTATTAGCTATTGGAGACCATGTGTAATTTGTAGCGCTTCCGGTAGCAGTTACAGTGGCAGATTGGCCTGTGCAGATTGAGCTTGCAACCGGTGTTAATGTAACTGTAGGATAAGGATTAACAACAACTGATATTGTGCCGCTAATAGCGCAGTTACTTACCGTATTTGTTATAACAGCCGAGTAAGTAGCAGAAATTGTAGGATTAGCAGTAGTGCTTGCCGTAGAAGCTGTAAAACCGGTTGGAGAAGACGTCCAACTGTAGGTATAATTAGCAGGATTAGGACTTACTGATGTATTCCCTGAAGAAACAGATAAGCTTGTGGTAGAGCCCGAGCAAATCACGCCCGGTGAAATTGACAGGCTCATATTTACTGCTGATTCCTTAATGGTAACACTGCTTGTGGTAGTATTAACACAACCGTTTACCGAATTAGAAGCATTAATTGTATAGGTGTTGCTTCCTGTTACATTGCCTTTAACATATAATTGGCTTGCCGTACCACCTGTATAGGGAATGGTAGCAGCAGCATTTGTATATAAATTAGTAGTCGGTAACCAAGTATATGAATCGAAGCTTGATACGGTTGACGTGACAGCTATTGTGAATGTTTGGCTGCCACCGCAAATAGAAGCAGGGGCTGTAACACTTAATGTAGGAATAGGGATAATATAAGCAGTAACAATTGATCGCGGACTTTCGCAGCCGGCATTAACTTGCCAGTTATAAAAAAAGTTATAGTTAGCGGGGTTAGAGTTACCCGTGATCGATACAATTCCTTGTAACGTATATGGATAAGTAAAACCTGAATTATCTCTATAAAGGCCGGTAACACCGCCGCTTATTGATAAACAATTTAAACGGTAGTTTGTGCCCGGAGTAATGTTAAAGTTTACCGGCACCGTTGTGACAACAGGCCCTGCGGTACCTGTTACATTAACAGTTGCTGTTTGTAAAGTTACGCCTGATGAATTTTGTAAAGCAATTACCACATTTCCTGTACCTGTACCTGCAGCATAAATATCTACAGTTGATAAAGTGAAGTTAGCTACGGCATCAAATATTAAATAATTACTAGGGGCAAAAGGAGCACCTGTAGTAGCCACTTTACCAACCGTATACGTTGTGACAGGACCTCTTGAAGTTACGTAATAATTTGTTGTTGTGGTAAGTGTTGGCGTTACATATACAGTTCCTGTATTAATGGGATTGCCGCCAAAAGAGTTTCCGTACCATAATAAAGTAGCAGTAGCGGTTGTGCTTGCCTGTAAAGTTAAAGTGCCCTGCCCGCATAAAGTTGCTGAAGAAGTTGACAGTACATCAGGTGAAAGGCAAGCTGTATTAAATGTAACACCGCTCCAAGTACTCATTTGCCCTGAACCGCAATTTGCCCTTACATAAAATTGATACGCTGTGCTTGGTGTTAAACCGGAATTGGTGAAAGATGTTGCCGTAACTGATCCTGTGGGTGTTGCTGAAGCTGTTGGCGCAGTTAAAGGAGAGGGTCCGTAATACAAGTCCCAATTTGTTTCGCTTCCACCGGCAGTCCATGTAGCAATTACACTATTAGAACTAATGCCTGAAACCGCTAGCGATGTGGTAGCAGGACAATTTGGTGAAGTTGTAAACGTATAAGCAGATGTCCAGGTGCTGAAGTCACCTGCTCCACAATCGGTTTTTACATATAATGAATACGTTGTAGAACCTGTTAAACCTGTTACAGATGCGGAAGTTGTAGGAGCAGCTCCTGTACCTGATGAGGCAAGTCCTGTGGCCCCGCTTCCTGCAGCGCCGCTTGACCTTACTTCCCAAATATAATTAACAGGTGTTCCGCTTGAAGGAGCGATCCATGAAATTATTGAAGAGGTATTGGTAATTGCTGATGCCATTAAGCCGGTAGAAGGTAAACAGGTAGGACCGAGTTCAACCATAAAATCGTCGATACCTATGCCGTTAGTGCTTACCCGTGAACCTTGTATTACCACAAAGAACGGGCTTCCCGTAATAAATGATGCGGGAATACTTGCAATATAATTATACCAGCCGGCAGATGCTTCGGCAGGTGCTTTGGTCATTATCGGAAAAATTTTTAAAACTTGTGTGGCGCCTGTTAAATTTGATGCGGTATTTAAATAAACAACTATACTGTCGTTAGGATCACTGTTACCGGGAACCGCGCGATAGATCCACATATTTATTTGTACGGGGGCCGTGCCTAAAGCGTTTAAACTAAATTGAGGGCTTATTAATAAAGCGTTTGAAGCAGATCCGCTTATACCTATAAAGTTGCTGCCGGCATGCGGCGAAGGTACAGCACCATTATTGGCAGTTGTTATCCAGTTAGAGGTTCCTGAAATTAAACTTGAAGACCAGCATGAAGGAAATGTAACTGCATTAAAATTTTCGGTATAAGTAATAGTCGTAATTGCATTACATAAAGTTGTAAATGTTGCAACGCTTGAAAATGCATTACAAACAGGGCCTATGGCCGCTACCTTATATTGATAACTTGTTGAGGCTGTTAAACCTGTAATGGTGGCCGAGGTTGAGCTGTATGGATTACCGGGAGCATCTAACCATGTTCCCGAGCCGGCATCCTTATATTGCACCGAATAACTTGTAGCGCCTGATAATATATTCCAGTTAAGTACAGCAGACGTATTAGTAACGGATGTGGCGCCGGTTGTAGTAACGCCTGTGCATGATGAGGTAAGTGAGATATTATCAATAGCAATAGGTGGATTAGCCCCACCACTCGCATTATTTACCCATTCAAAAATAAGTTTGAAAGTAGTTCCGGCTAATGTAGCAGGTAATGTAAGTGTTGTATTTGTCCATGCTGCTTGCAAATTAAAATCACCTTGTAATACTCTTGCCGGTGGACTTGCCCCAATTGCCGCGCCTGCCGTAGGAACAAATGTTGCTGTAGTTACTACCCATACCCTCAGTTTATCAAAAGTACTTTCCCCTACACCGATTTTGCTGAATGATAAAGAAATAACAGATTGTCCGGCAGGAACCGTTACATCTCTGTATAAATGAACTTTTGCAGCAACAGCCATATTATAAGAGTGAACTGTTGGTGTTAGTGAATTTGTAATGTATGCTGAATTACTACCCGTAAAGCCTGTTGTGGCATTCGGACCAGTTTGCCATTGATTAGCCTGCGTTCCCGTAGTAGACCAATTATTGGCTGCAAAGCCGGAACCTGTTTCAAAACCACCGTCCCCGTTAGGATCTATAAGTACAGTTTGAGAAACTCCCGAAAAACATACTGTTAATAAAATTGAAGTAATTAGTAGTAATTTGTTCATAAATTATAGGTTTAAGTGTTCAAAAATACGAATAAAAAAGCAATATGGTTTTTTATTTTACCTTTCCTTTATGAAGGGAGCAATTTGCATGCCATATAACAGGCGTAAGTAGCAGTAAGTGTTATAGGTTAGATTTATTGAATTGTTTAAACTCCCGGCTGTAAAATTAATCATGCTGCTTAACCGCCTGTAATTTTACGATTTAGTATAATTTTTTTTATACAAGTATGCAGGTAAAAAATATTAAAAAAATAACTCTTTGGAAACTTGAAATTTAAAAAAAGTTTCCTACGTTTGCATCGCATTAATCACATATTAATTGTGATTATGTGCCGACATTAAATCGACATTCAAAAATATAATAGTTATTGCGTATGAAAAAAATTGGTTTTATAATATTGGTATGTATTACCAACTTGTTATTTGCACAGGAAAATGCTACCGTAAGCGGCTATTTAAAAGACGCTAAAAACGGCGAGGCACTTATTGGCGTTACCGTATATAAAAAACATTCTCAGGTTGGCACGAGTACCAATGCTTACGGATTTTATTCTTTAACGCTGCCAAGGGGGAATGATACAATCATGTATTCATTTATCGGCTATAAAACCATTCAAAACCCGGTTAATTTAAACGGAAATCAAACGGTTAATATTGAGCTCCAGGAAGAAGGTAAAGATCTGGATGAAGTAATAGTGTCTTCAGAAAAAGCAGATGTCAATATACAAAGTATGGATATGAGCAGTGCAAAACTTGATATTAAACAAATTAATAAAATTCCCGCTTTATTAGGAGAGGTAGATATTGTAAGAGCCATTCAATTATTGCCCGGTGTAACAACCGTAGGGGAGGGAGCCAGTGGGTTTAATGTAAGGGGCGGTAATATTGACCAAAATTTAATTTTGTTGGATGAAGCGCCTGTGTATAATTCATCTCACTTGTTCGGTTTCTTTTCTGTGTTTAACCCGGATGCCGTTAAGGATGTTAAATTGATAAAGGGCGGCATTCCTGCTCAATACGGCGGAAGGGTTTCTTCTATTTTAGATATACGGATGAAGGAAGGAAACAGCAAGAGATTATCCGTAAATGGAGGTCTTGGCACAATATTCAGCAGGCTGAGTATTGAAGCTCCTATTATAAAGAACAAGATGAGTTTTATTGTTGCAGGCCGTAGAAGTTATATTGATGCCTTGGTAAAACCTTTTGTAAAATCAACCAGTGCGATTAAAGGATCGCAATTTTATTTTTATGATCTTACCGCAAAAATTAATTACCGTATCAATGATAAAAATACAGTTTTTGCAAGCGGTTATTTTGGTAAAGATGTTTTCGGCGCCTCCGTTTTTGGGTTTAACTGGGGAAATGCCACCGGTACTTTAAGATGGAACCATGTGTTTAATAATAAATTATTTATGAATGTTTCTACATTTTACAGTAATTATAAATATTTACTGGACTTTAAAACAAACTCGGGTGACCAAGCATTTAAATGGACCAGTAATATCGTTAACTATAGTATAAAGCCTGATTTTACTTATTATCTGAATAGTAAAAACACCATACGCTTTGGGTTGCAATCCATGTTATATGATTTTTCACCGTATAAAACAGATATCTCGTTTAATGATGGAACAAAAACATCCTTAATTTCCGAAAAACGGTATGGCCTTGAAAGTTCCGCGTATATTTCTAACGAACAAAAATTGCTCCCGCGTTTAACGGCGGAATATGGTTTACGGTTCAGTATGTACAACTATATGGGCAAAGGAACTGCATATTATTACAGGGATACTACTCCTAATACACCTTTGCCTTTGGACCATGAGCAAAAATACGCTAAAGGGCAGGTTATTAAAACGTATTATACACCTGAGCCAAGGTTGGCATTGAATTATGTTATTAATGCTAAAAGCTCGGTAAAGGCCAGTTATAACCGTATGGCGCAATATTTACAATTAATAAGTAATACGGCAGCAAGCACACCGTTAGACGTTTATACACTTGCCAGTAATAATCTAAAGCCCTTAATTGCCGACCAGGGCAGTGTGGGATATTTCAGGAATTTTAAGGAAAATATGTTCGAAACATCTGTTGAGGTATATTATAAATATATGCAGCATCAAATGGATTATGTAGATAATGCTGATCTTTTTATTAATCCTCATGTGGAATCCCAACTAATACAGGGTCTTGGCAGGGCATACGGGATGGAGTTTTATGTTAAAAAAAATAAAGGAAAGTTAAACGGTTGGATCAGTTATACACTTAGCCGAACAGAACGTTTGGTAAGAGGAATAAGTAATGACAAGTGGTTTTTTAGCCGTTATGATAGAACACATTGTTTAAATACAAGTGTAAATTATGATATTACAAAACGTTGGAACATATCTGCTAATTTTGTTTTTTTAAGCGGTACGCCGGCAACTTTTCCAAATTCAAAAATTCAGATCCAGAATTATAATATCCCTTATAATACAACAGGCACAAGGAATAATTACAGGATAACATCGTACAACCGTTTAGATATTGGAGCCACCTATGCTTTTAAAAAGAATGAAAAGCGCCGCTATAAGCAATTTCTTGTAATAAGCGTATACAATGTATACGACAGGCGTAATGCGTTTAGCATTTATTTCAGAACAAAAAGTGGCGATCCGAATCAAACAGAGGCTGTAAGGTATTCGGTAATAGGATCGTTTGTGCCGGCGTTAACTTATAATTTTAATTTTTAAAATAGTATATCATGAAAACAGTATTTAAAATTGTTCTCTTCAGTTGTTTAGTCTTTGTGTTCTCTTCCTGTGAAGATGTAGTGCAGGTAAAGCTGGATGAGGGTTCGAAGCTTTATGTGATAGATGCTTTTGTGAATAGTTTACGAACAGACCAGGTTATAAGAATAACTACCAATACAAATTATTTTAGTAATACTACACCCCCGGGAGTGCCCGGCGCAGCCGTTGTATTAACGGATTTGAATAATAACAGGCAGTATGTTTTTAATTACACAAGCAACGGTAATTATGTGTATTCTTTATCAGCGACCGATACTTTGGCAAGGATAAATCATACGTATAGTTTAAGTGTTACTATTGACGGTACTTCCTATAGTTCATCAACCATCCAAAAGCGTTTAGCTTCTATTGATAGTATAAGTGTAAACCTTAACGATGGCAGCTTTGCTTTTGGAGGCGGAGGAAAGACTAAGGACACCACTTTTTTATGTGTTTTATTTGCAAAAGATAAATCGGATGCGCAGACGGATTATTACTGGATAAGAACCTATAGAAATGATACATTATTCGGCGATCCGGCAGACCTTAACCTTAATATTGACGGCACAGGCGGGGCTATTACAGACGCATCGGCAGATTCACTGGACTTTACGCCACCGAGCACTTTATTAGGTTTTAAAAAATACAGAAGGCATGACCGTTGCAGGGTTGAGGTACATTCCATTATGAGTAATACATATAATTTTTTTACGCAGGCCCAAACACAAATTAATAATGGAGGTTTATTTGCCACTACGCCTGAAAATGTGAAAACAAATATTATTACTCCCAACGGTAAAACAAAAGCGATAGGATGGTTCAGTGTGGCATCTGTGGCTACTAAAAGTATACAAGTCAGGTAACTATTTATAAAGCAGCTTTATCATTTCTTCGTCTTTCCTGTACACATCAATGTATAATTTTAAGCCGGTGCTGTCTGCGTGCGCTGTATAGTAACGAATGTAAACGGGTAACGATCTTCTTAAGGCGAGTTTACGCTGTTCCTGTTTAGCAAAATATACCTGCAAGCTATCGTGTGTATAATGTACACTATCATCCCTGATTAAAAAATCAGCAAACTCAGTAAATTTCTCTAAGCGAATACAGCCGTGGCTTTGAGCCCGAGCGCTTGTTTTAAAATAACGTTTAGAATTTGTATCATGTAAATACACACCGTAAGGGTTATAAAAATTAAATTTTACAACACCAAGGCTGTTGTCATCTCCTATACGCTGCCTGAAACGTACGGGCAAATAGTCTTTTGTGTATTTTTTCCAGGGCACTTTAGTATAATCTAATACTCTATCACCGGCACCTAACACTTCAAAATTCTTTCTTCTTATATAGGTGGTGTCTCTTTGTACTGCGGGTAATATTTCTTTGGTAGCAATGCTCACAGGTACGTTCCAGTAAGGGTAAATAAGCATTTGATTTATTTTGCTGGTTACAACCGGTGTTTGTGTTTCGGGTTTCCCGCAAACAATGGCAGATTGCATAACTACTGTATCTTTTTCGAAAACGGTTAACCAAAATGCCGGAATATTTATAAGAGCATAACGGTCAGGAAACTTATCTTCCCAACGCCATCGTTCCATAGCCATGCTGACCTGTTTAATTACTTTTTCCCTGTTATAGGTTAATGCTTGTTTGGTATATTTACCCATTTTACCATCGGGTTGTATGTACCATTTGCGTTGTAATTTATCTAAGGCTTTTGCCAACTTTAAACTATCGTTAAACGCGCTTAATGTGTCGTAAAATCCTTGTTTAATAAGGTTTTTAACGATAAGTTGTTTTTTTATCAACGTGTCTTTTTGGGTGGTAAACGGAATAGAATCTAATTGGAATAAAAGCGGGTTATTTAAAATAACGGACAACTGCTTTTTAAGCATTCTGTAATTATAATTTTTAGGTTCAAGCGAATCGATTGAGGCTTTAATTTTTTTGCTAGTGTAGCCTGCCCATAGTAAACTGTCCCAACCCCTGTTCAGCTTAGCAAAATTTGTTTGTAATAATAAGCTGTCCCTGTAAAAACGGCCTTTGCTAACGTGCGCGCCAAACAGATAGTAGGCATTGCTCAATAAAATATCTGCTTTAACTAAGGCTGTTACGTTAATGTATTTTTTTTCGAAGCTTATAGAATCAATATGCTTTTTAATCTCATTAAAGTGATAGTCCTTCGGGATCAAGCCATAGTATGTGCTTTTTTCGAGTAGCTTAAATAGGCTGTCTCCGTTGGCGTTAAGCTTTGATTGGCTAAACCATAGCAGCTTACTTGAATAATGCAGTTTAAAATACCGGTAACAGCTTAAAGTTGCAGAATCAATTGTAATAACGGTATCATTGGTAATATATGTTTTTAACTGCTTGGTTACTTCCTTCTCCAAGTCCTGTGGCGCATCCGCCTTTACGGTTTTTACGTTTGATTGTTCTTTACACGAAACAAAAAATATACCTAATACAATTATAAAATAACAAAGCCTCATCTCGATAAAGATAAGGCTTTGTAAATGATGTTGGAAATTTAAATTATTTACTCACATTAAATTTACCGGTATTAATCACTTGGTTGTTTTTTCCTGAAACCATATATAAATAGATACCGTTGTTAAAAGAGGATACATTTAATTTTGCTGTTTCATTTTCAAAAACCTCAATGGCTACATTTTTACCGGTTATATCGTATGCAGTTACTTTATAAGCTTCCGGGTTTGAAGTACTGAAATTAACCACTGATGTTGACGGGTTTGGGAATACGGATAAAGCGCTTATGTTTTCTTTAGCTTCCTTAATGCCTACTGTTGTGTAGTTTTTTTGTAAGGTGGTAATAGTTTGTGTGCTTGGACCTGAAAAAGAAGTAATGGTTGAGGTTTGTATGGAAATGACCGGCGCTTTTGCGTTACCCATAGAATAGTAATCGTAGGTTAATAAATTAATAGTTGCAGTACCGGTGGCAATAATGTTTTGAGTAGTTGATAAACGAATGATATCCGTAAATACCCTGCCGGATAACGTTAACGTGCCGGTAGCGTCAGCTGTTACACTGCAATTTCCGGTGAAAGGAGATGTAATAGGAAAAGGGCTTGTTACATTTACGGTTCCCGCCGTGGTTGACGTTGTAGTTGTATTAAGTGACATAGGATAAACTGCTACGATAGCGGGCGTTGAATATTTAATAATAGCGGAAACACCGTTAACCGAAATATTACCGCCGTAATAACTTAAGTTAGTGGAGTTTGTTGTTAAATAATAAGAAGCGTTACTTGCTGAAGAGCTCACCACACCGTCGGCCGGAGAAAAAGACCCGTTATTAGAGTAGGCTGTGGTAAAATTATTTAAAATGGAAGTGTGCACAGTAGGCGTATAGTTCCAGACTGCTCCACCACCGCTTGCCCCGGATAAAATAGTTGTGGAGTCACATTGGTTCATACCATAAACAGGATCCCAAGCGGATGGGGTATGGTTAAGTTGGGTTAAAATTTGAGCGTTAACCGCTAAAGCCGATAAAAAAGATAAAGAAAGTAATATTTTTTTCATGTTGTTTCAATTATATGTTTAATTCAAATATACTTGTTTTAAAAAATGTTTCAAAATGTACATATATGTTTATTACTTAATCACATGCATTTTTAATTACAAAAAGCTTGTGTTTAAAGGGATTTAGCATTTAAAGGTTACTTATTAAAAATGGTTAAATATATTAAAATATAATTTTACCGGGGTTTAGAATTAAATTCGGATCAAATAACCTTTTAATATTTCTCATCAACTCTAACTGGTATTCGGGGAATACAATGTGTAAATAGTTTTTTTGTACTAAGCCTATACCATGTTCGCCGCTTATGGTTCCGCCTAATTTTTTGCACAATTCAAATATTTCTGTTATGCCTTTCGGCAATTCTCTTTCCCAAACAGCGTCCGGCAAATCGCCTTTAATAATATTTACATGTAAGTTTCCGTCGCCCGCATGCCCATAACATACACTCTTAAAGCCGTATTTAGTTCCAATGGCTTTTACTCCTTTTAAAAGCACGGGAAGTTCCGCTCTCGGTACAACAGTATCTTCTTCTTTATAAACCGAATTGCTTTTAACGGCTTCACCAACTTTGCGTCTTATTTTCCATAGCGATGCTTTTTGTTCGGCACTGTCTGCCATTAATATTTCATCGCTGCCGAACTCCGTCATAATGTTACCAATGGTTTCACAATCGCTACACAACACATCCATATTATTGCCATCGAGTTCAATTAACAGTAAGGCTTGCCATTCGGGTTTGATCGTAAAATTAACTTCTCCGGCGTATTTAATGCTCCAGTCAATGGCGTCGCGTTCCATAAATTCCATGGCACTTGGTGTGATACCCGCCCTGAATGTCGCTCCCACCGCTTCACAGGCTTTTTCTGCCGAGGTAAAAGGAACGAGCATTAACAAGTCATACTTGGGTAAAGGAATTAGTTTAAACACAATTTTAGTGATAACGCCTAAGGTTCCTTCGCTGCCAATCATTAAGTGTGTTAAATTATAGCCTGTTGAATATTTTAAGGTATTGGCACCCGTCCAAATAACATCACCGTTAGGCAATACCATTTCAATGTTCAATACATAATCTCTTGTAGTGCCATATTTTACTGCCTTGGGCCCCCCACTGCTATGCGCCACATTACCGCCCAATGAGCAGCTTCCCCAACTTGCCGGATCGGGGGGGTAAAATAAACCTACTTTTTTTACTTCTTCCTGGAATGTATAATTAATAACACCGGGCTCAACCGTTGCTTGTAAGTTACGTTCATCAATAGTTATGATCTTATTAAAATGTTCCATGCTCATAACAATACCTGCGTGTACCGGCAATGCACCGCCGCTTAAGCCTGTGCCTGCACCGCGCACGGTTACAGGTATTTTAACAGTATTGGCAAATTTCATGATCGCCGAAATCTGACTAACGGTTTTTGGTTTCAGCACCACTTCCGGTTTATAAATAAGATCTTCTGTTTCGTCTTGGCCATATTTTTCCAGATTTTCTTTATCCGTAAAAATATCTTCAGCATCAACCAAAGTTTTTAACTCTTGAAGAATAGAAGTATTTATTTTTGTATAAGTAATTTCCACGTGTATAATTTTTAAAGATTGTAGTGAATGATTTTTCTGCCCTTTTTTTGTTGTAATATGTAAAATCGATATTAAAATTAAAAATGTAAGTGATTGTTTTATATAATTCTTTGTAATGCCGCTTACCCAAATGCCTAAATTGCAGCATGTAACAACAATTACAGGAAACCCTGCCAATGCTTAATACCACTATTTATCAAAGGTTTGTATTTCGGTAAAAGACGATTACACAAAAAAATAATTTAAGCTAATTTAAATTATTTACAGAAACTTAAACGTATTATTTTTTCAACTTAATAACAGCCCACTCGTTTTTATGATAACTTTTTTCAAAGCTAAATCCGATGCTTAATGCTAACTGTTTAAGCTCATCCACATCAGTTGTAAAAAAGCCGCTTAATAACAAATAACCTTCTTTTTTGAGGCATTGGTAGTAAGCCGACATGTCTTTTTTGAGTACATTTTTATTAATGTTGGCCAGTATAATATCAAACGTTTCTTTTACGGGAAGCAACGACGCGTCTCCTTTTTTAAATTCAATCAGCGAAGCGTTATTTATGTGTGCGTTTTCAGTTGAATTTTCAATACTCCAATCATCAATATCAATCCCCAATAATTTTGCAGCACCTAATTGTTGAGCTAAAATGGCCAGTATTCCTGTTCCGCAGCCCATGTCTAATACTGTTTTTTGAGCAAAATTTAATTCAAACATGGTTTTACTAACCAGCCAAGTGGTATCATGATGGCCTGTACCAAAACTCATTTTTGGGGTAATAATAATGTCGTGTTTTGTTGTCTCCGCTTTCGGATGGAAATGTGCCCGTATACAAACGAGATCATCTACATACACCGGGTTAAAGTTTTTTTCCCATTCTTCATTCCAATTTGTTTTTGGAATGACAGTTCGCTTATGTGAAAAAGAAAAATCTTCAAAATTTAATTCTTTAAGGTCAGCTTCATTATCAAATTCTTCTTGAATATATGCCTCAAAACCTTTATCTGTAATAGAAAAACTCTCAAATCCGAGCTCAGCCAAAAGCGCAATTAAAATATCTGAACCCGGTTCAGGCGGTATAACAATAAAAGTATATTGTATGTAATTCATTTTTTTAAAAAGAAAAAATGATCTTGCAAAAATCATCGGCATTTAAAGACGCGCCACCTATCAGGCCGCCGTCAACATCTTTACAGGCAAATAATTCACGGGCATTTTGTGCATTACAGCTCCCGCCGTATAATATGGAAACGTTATTAGCAATAGTTGAATCGTAAATATCAGTTACCACACTTCGTATAAACGCATGCATTTCCTGCGCTTGTTTTGATGTGGCTGTTTCACCTGTACCTATAGCCCAAACAGGCTCATAAGCCAAAACAAATCTTGAAAATTCTTCTAATGAAAATTGGTTTAATACATTGGTTAATTGCTCCGTAACAATTTTAAAATGGTTGTCGGTTTTGCGTTCGTGGATCGTTTCACCGATACAAAAAACAGGATGCAAATTATGTTTTAAAGCTTCTTTAATTTTCAGTACAAAGTCGGCATCTTTTTCTTTAAAGTATTGCCTTCTTTCACTGTGCCCGATTAGCACATAGTTACAACCAACCGATGACAGCATATTGGCGCTTACCTCTCCTGTAAATGCACCGCCGGGATTTGTATGGCAGTTTTGTGCTCCCGAATAAAAATTAGCTTTGTTTGACAAGAGCCCTGCAACTGCTTCTAAATAGGGAAAAGGAGGTATAATGATCTTTATAATATCATCAAATTCATTTATTTGTTCTGTAATTCTTTCTACAAGATTTTTAGCTTCCTGTAGTGATGTGTTCATCTTCCAGTTGCCTGCAACTATTTTTTTTCTGCTCATTATTTTACTCTTACCCTGGGGTCTAATACACCATAGGCTATATCTACAAATATGTTTATAACTACAAATACCGTTGCAAAAATAAGGGTTGCACCCATTACCACCGGGAGGTCGTTTTTGGTTAATGCTTCAAATACTTCATAGCCTATTCCTTTCCAACTAAAAATATATTCAACAAACACCGCGCCTGCCATTAAGCTGGCAAACCAACCTGAAATTGCAGTTACTACAGGGTTTAACGCGTTCTTTAAAGCGTGTTTTATAATAACACTATACATGGCAAGGCCTTTTGCTTTGGCGGTTCTTATATAATCCTGCCCCATCACATCCAACAATGAGCTACGCATTAATTGAACAACAATAGCCAAAGGTCTTATCCCCAAGGTAATGGAAGGAAGGATTAAATTTTTTAATTTTAATTTTTCGCCATCCCATACATCAATATCGTATAAGCTGCCTGTTGGCGAAAGGCCTGTGTACTCAGATAATACATACCCAAAAAGCCAGGCAATGATGAGCCCTACAAAAAATGACGGCGCTGCCATTCCTAATACCGCCAGTACAAGCGATAGACGGTCGTAAATACTGTTGTGTTTAACGGCGCTGATGATGCCTAAAAAAATACCGATCAAAGAAGCGAGGCAAATAGATGAAAATGCTAATACAGCTGTTTCGGGCAATGTTTCCGAAATAATATCTGATACTTTACGTTTAGTAATATAAGACCGCCTTAAAAAAGGAAATTTTAAAACAATTACTTTATTTTCCCCTGCCGTAAATAAGGATTTCCATGAGTATTTAGTGGGATCCAGGTACCAATGGCTGTTACTGTTTTTATAATTATGTATGGAAAGGGGTGACAGATCGTTAAGGTACATGGCATATTGCTCAAAAATAGGCCTGTCGGTACCTAAGTCTTTGTGAATAGCCTCTACAGCATTTTTATTAGCACGCTGCCCAAGCATAATTGTTGCGGGATCACCGGGCAATACGTTAAATAAAAAAAATATAACGGTAATAACTCCGTACAAAACAAGAATACCGTACAATACTTTTTTGGTAATATATTTTATCACAAGCTAATTAGTTCTATAATCTGCTAAGTAAGTAAAATAATTCAGGAAATAAAATATTTTCAGCGAAAATTGAATAGATGTTGAGCCATTAAAATTTTAGGTAAATTTGCCCCATCCGTGAAATTGATCTTCGGCATAAATAAGCGATCCTATTCCTTTTTTTTAATAGGGGCCGTATTTTTCATTCAATCTTTTAAAGCGCAAAAGGTAGGCATAGTACTAAGCGGAGGAGGCGCAAGCGGTTTGGCTCATATAGGTGTTTTAAAGGCGTTGGAAGAAAATCACATTCCAATAGATTGTATTTCCGGTACGTCCATAGGTAGTATTATAGGCGGTTTATACGCCTCGGGTTATTCTCCTTTAGAAATAGAAAACATTGTTAAAGACCAGGCTTTTGCAAACCTTACTAAGGGAGAAATGTCACCCAAGTATGGCTACTTTGTACGTAAACGTGAAGATTACGCGTCCTGGATAAAGTTAAAATTAAGTCTTAATAATCCTTTTATCACTAATTTACCGACAAACTGGATCAATTCGGTGCCTATCGATTTTTATTTAATGGAAACGTTTGCCGCGTCCAATGCGGCATCACACTATAACTTTGATAGTTTAATGATTCCCTTTAGATGTGTGGCATCGGACATTGGAAAAAAACAAAGCGTGGTATTCCGAAAAGGAGATCTGCCTTCGGCTATTAGGGCGTCCATGAGTTATCCTTTATATATTAGACCTATTTATATTGACAGTGCTTTATTATTTGACGGCGGCTTGTATAACAACTTCCCTTCAAATGTAATGTATGAAGAAATGTACCCTGACTTTATTATTGGCAGCGCTGTGTCAGAAAATACGCCTTTGCCGAGTGACGATAATTTGTTTTTGCAGCTGAGAAATATGTTTATGAGTAAAAGTAATTTTGACCCTGTTTGCGAAAACAATATTATTATACAGCCCTGGGCGGATGTAAGTCTTTTTAATTTTGATAACGTTCAACGCCTTATTGACAGTGGTTATGTGGCTACGATAAGAAAGATGCCGAAAATAAAAGCGCAGGTTTTACAGTACCAAAATACGGATCGTTTACAGCAAAAAAGAGATGCGTTTAGAAACAAGGTTACAAGTGAAAAAATTATTTATGACCATGTTGTAGTGAATGCAAGAGATAAAAAAGTAAAAACGTTTATTTATAAAAGTATTATCGGTAAGCGTGATACACTTACATTGAAAGAAGTAAAAAAACAATATTTCAGAATGATGGCAGACGAAAAAATAAGGTCTGCTTACCCTACAACTAAACAAGATACTGCAACCGGGAGATACACCCTTACGCTTAATGCAAAAAAAGACAAACACCTGTTTTTTGATCTTGGAGGAAACCTTTCTAATCGCCCCATCAGTAATTTTTTTATGGCAGCGCAGTATAATTACATAGGCAAAATCGGATTTACGGCTTATGCTAACGGGTATTTAGGTAAATTAAATTCGAGCTCACTGATTAAGTTAAAGTTTGAATTTCCTACAAAAATTCCGTTTTATATAGAGCCTTCTTTTACGGTTTCGCGTTGGGATTATTACCGAAGCAGCGCCTTGTTTTATGATTTTGAAAAGCCGGCATATTTAATACAGGAAGACCTTTTCGGCGAATTAAATGTCGGGCTTCCTGTAGGTAATATTAGTAAGCTTGTATTTACAGGCGGAGGCAGTGAATGGAAGAACCGGTATTACCAGACAGATAATTTTACACGGCTCGACACAAGTGACCTGAGTATTTTTGATTTTTATTACGGACAGGTGTGTTACGAAGTAAATACTTTAAACAGAAAACAGTATGCAACGGAGGGTACAAAGATACAGGCAAGAATAAAATATGTAAACGGTGAAGAAAGCTATTATCCCGGCAGCACATCAAAAAATACTGTAACCTTAATTAATACACCTTCACATAACTGGTTTAATTTTAAGCTTACTATTGATAAATATGTTAAACCGATTAAATATTTTAAAATAGGGTTATTTGCTGAAGGTGTATATTCTACACAGGATTTTTTTAGTAATTATACAGCTTCTGTTTTATCGGCGCCATCCTTTAATCCTATTCCTGAAAGTCAAACTTTGTTTATTGCCGATTACAGAGCTCACCAGTACTTAGCGGGCGGACTTAAAGCCATTGCCACACCTTACAAAAATTTTGATGTCCGGTTTGAAGCGTATGTTTATCAACCCGTATACTCAATACTTCGAAAACCCGATAATACGGCCGACTATAGTACGGGATTTTTATACAGACATATTTTAGGAATGGGCGCTCTTATATATCACTCTCCGGTTGGGCCATTAAGCATTGGAGTTAACTATTATGATAAAAACCCTAACAGCTTTTCATTCTTCTTTCATTTTGGTTATACGATTTACAATAAAAAATCAATTGATTAAGTTTTACATACAATTCATAAAGCATTCACTAACGCCGGTTATGCCTTTACTCATTTAACAAATTTTAATTTTATGTGCCGGTTTATTGGAATTAAATTTGACTTTATAATTCAATTAAATTATTATTTTTGACTATTCATTATTCCCCTAGCTCTATGAAAAAAATACTCGTATGTTTTAGCCTGTTATCAGTAATGACAAGTGCCTTTGCTCAAACAGGTCATGATATAAAAGTCAACTTTAAAAACGCGAAAGATACAGTGATGTACCTGGCATTTTACCAGTTTGATAAAAGCTATATAGCCGATACTTCTAAAAAGATAGTAAAAGGAAATGTGGTGTTTAAAGGAAAAAATACGTTAGATAAAGGCGTTTACTATGTAGTAAGCCAGGAGAAAGGCCGCTATTTTGATTTTTTTATCAGCGATAAAAATCAAAACATTACCATGAGTACAGATACGGCCGATCTTGTTAAAAACCTTAAATCATCTACCTCAAAAGAAAATGATGATTTTTTTAGTTATATAAAATTCATTACCGCTAAAAATAAGGAATTCGGAGAGATAAGAAATAAAACAAAAGTAATGAATTCGAAAGATTCGGCTGCGTTTATTGCTGAAAAAGCAAAACAATTAAATGAATCGGTTAATACATTTGAAAAAACTTTTGTTGAAGCGCATAAAGGCATGTTTGTGGCGGATGTTATTAATTTAAAAATGGAAAAGGAAGCTAAAGAAATCCCTAAAGCTTCTAACGGCAGGCCTGACAGCATTTACATTTATAATTATTACAAAAATCATTATTGGGAGGGGGTTAATTTTAAAGACGACGGAATTTTAAGGACACCGTTTTTTGCCGATCGCGTAAAAAAATACTTTAATAATATTATTGTTCAAAATCCTGATACCGTAAATGTAGAAATAGACCGGATGATGTCTAAAACAACACAAGGCTCATCCATGCATAAATTTTTACTGGCCTATTTTACACCCACTTACGAATCGTCGAAATTAATGGGCTTTGATAAAGTGTTCGTACATATTATAGATACCTATTTTAGAACAGGGCAGGCAAAAGAAATTTATGATGATGCCACGATTGAAAAAATTAAAGAGAGAGGCAATATTTTAAAGCCCTTATTACTGGACAGTAAAGCACCCGATTTGTTAATGATAGATACTGTAGGCCATAGAACAATTGCTAAAATGGGCTTTGATACAGTTAAAACAAGCCAAGGAGCAACCAAATTATATTATGATAATGTTCAGAATCTTGCACAAACCTTTAACCCTTTATACAGTATAAAAGCGGATTACTTAATATTAGTATTTTGGGATGTAGATTGCGGCCACTGTAAAACGGAGATCCCTAAATTATTGAAAGAATACCACGACCTTAAAAATGAAAAATACGATGTAAAAGTATTCAGTGTATACACACAACAGGATTATGAAAAATGGCGTAAGTATGTTATTGAAAATAAATTAGACTGGATAAATGTATACGATGGCGTACATATCAATAACATCAAAGAAAAATACGACATATATTCAACCCCTGTAATTTATATGCTCGACAGAAATAAAAAAATTAAGGCCAAGCGCATTGGTACAGAACAGGTAAAAGACATTATAAAAAATATGGAAAGAGAGTATAAATCAGATAAAAAATAAATAATAATTCATATAATACTCACAAAAGCCCTTCTTAATGAAGGGCTTTTTGTATTTTTGGTATTAAAATGATTTTTATGAAGAAAACGATACGTATTACCGGGTTATTAGTATTGATTTTTATGGGTAGTTTAGTTTCGCAGGTTACCGTTAAGGTTTCAGTCGAAAAAATTTCCGTATTAAATAATGCCGATTGTGATCCGGGAGCATCAGATAACAGTGACTTTTTATTTGAGTTTAAAGCAACCGATAATTCATCCGCAGCCAATTCAAACAATTCGCCGGTAGCGGGAAGTATAGGGATGTGTAATTATGCGGTAGTTAATGAAAATAATGGTCCTTTTGCCATATTTACAGCCACTCCGGGCTTGGCTGTTTTTTCGCCTTCAACCGGCGTATTTTTTAACAGGAGCTATAACTGTATACATGACGTACCTTCTGCTATTACTATAGTTTGGAGAGGTTACGAAAACGATGATGTATCGGCCCCTTCTATTACGCCTGTTGCAGGTGGCGCAACAGCTATAAGTAGTATGACGGTTCCTTTAACCGCCCATACTACATCCACCATACAATCGGTACAATACACTTTACCTTCCCTCGACGGCTCATGCCCGCAAACATACCAAATAGATTTTAAGGTAGTTACTTCAACGGGCGCTTTTTACCCTTTATACTTAAGCAATCTTCAACCCACTATTATTTGCACAGGCGCTAATAACGGGTCAATTGAAGCAAATATAATTGGCGGCTCAGCTACTGTATTATATGACTGGAGCAATGACGGAACAACTGATTTTGATGATCCGAGTACCATTACCTCATTAAGCCCGGGATCTTACACAGTAGTTGTAAAAGACGCGCTTAACTGTACAGATACAGCTGTTGCCTTTATTATTACAACGTCGCCTCCCGCGAATTTGGGTTCTTTCACTGCATCAACATCCATAGTATGTGCAGGTCAAACAGGGGTAGCTTATTCTGTTCCTTCACAAACCAACGTTGTATATTATTGGAATACTACCGGTGCAGGTGTAACTGTAGTAGGTTCGGGAAGTTCTATTTCACTTAATTTTTCCAACAACGCGCAGAGCGGAATTTTAAGTGTATATGCACAAAACTCCTGTTCATTATCGCCGACGCTTACATTATCAATAACCGTTACACCGTTGCCAATACTTTCTATTGCAGGTAATAACAGCATGTGCGATAACGTGCAGGAAATTTTAACTGCGTCAGGCGCAACAACATATACATGGAGCACGGGCGCCACAAGCACAAGTATTGCTATTACACCAACCACTACTACTGTTTATACTGTTTCCGGAACCATGAACAATTGTTCATCCGTTTCCGGACAATTTACAATGACGGTGTTGCCCTCACCCACAGTACAGGTCACAGGCTCTACATTAACTGTATGCCCTAACCATACAGTTGCTTTATCATCTACCGGAACGGGAAGCGTATTTGTATGGAGCGATGGCTTTATAGGCGCTAACCATACGGTATCTTCTTCTGCTACTACTATTTTTACTTTAAGCAATGTTTTAAACACCTGTATTAAACAAGCTACTTATACGTTAAATGTTTATTCATTGCCAAACATCAGTGTTGCCGGTAACACAATTGTATGCCCCGGCAAAACACTTACCGTAACAGCATCGGGCGCTAATACTTACAGTTGGACCACAGGCTCAACCAACGCTTCCATTACTTATACCCCTTCGGGACTTACCACACTTACGGTAACCGGAACCAATACGGTTACAGGCTGCATTAATACAAAAACAGTTACCGTAAATACTTTCCCGGCGGGCCTTGTGTCTATAACCGGCAATACCGCTGTGTGTAATACATTGCAAGGGGTTTTAACAGCGAGCGGTTCCGATTTTTATTTATGGGACAATGGCGCAACGGCAAGTACCAATACCATTTTTCCTACAGGGCCAACGACTGTAAGCGTTGCAGGCACTACGCTTAACGGCTGTAAAGATTCAGCCTCCGTAGTTATAAATGTTATTAATAACCTCTCCATTACCATTGCAGGACCCGATACTATTTGCGCGGGGCAAACAGTTATGCTGAATGCAACTGTCGTTGGCGCTACTACTTATACCTGGAACACGGGTGCACTGACACAAAATATTACGGTATCACCGACAACTACATATACTTATATTGTAACTGCTTCCAACCCCGGTTGTACGGGAACAAAACAGCACGAATTATTTGTTAAACCTGCACCGCTTATTGATTTTGTATTAGCTACGCCATTATGTACCGATGCCGGAATATATACATTAACGGCAGTGCCTTCCGGTGGCATATACCTTGGAGCGGGTGTTACAGGCAATACGTTTGACCCGTCTGTAGGAGTAGGGAGTTATCCCATAATTTATCAAATTACGGACAATAACGGTTGTACAGCTTCCGCCTCACGGATTATGGATGTGAATGTTTGTGCGGGTATTGATGAAAAGCAGCTTTTTAATTTTGTGAGCTTATATCCCAATCCTTCACAAGGTAAAATTTATATTCGGTCAGGCAGTTATTTAAGATCTATTGCCGTGTTTGATTATATCGGAAAGCAGGTAAAACAATTAGTCTATGTTGCTGCCGGGGAAACAGAAATTAATTTATCCGGCTTTGCGAGCGGCATTTATACGTTTGTAATATCACCGGTTAACGGAAACTCTAAAACTATTAAAGTGATGATAGAGTAAAGTATAAATTAACCGTAATTTTTTAACCTATAATGATCCCTTATGTATGTTATCAAACGTATAGCAATGTAAAATGAGGATCTTTGATGTAAATTTCAGCAGCCTTCGTGCAGATCTTTTTTTTAGTTTCTATGCTTTATTTTTTGGGCTGAGCATATTGGTATTAACACCACCTTTCCAGGCACCTGATGAAATAAATCATTTTTACAGAGCGTATCAAATTTCTGAAGGCAATTTCATTTCCTTAAAAAATAATAATAGGGTAGGAGGATATGTGCCGGCAGGTATAGAGAACATAACGCAGGCCGGCTTGGGCATGCGATGGAATGTAAACGGTAAAACAAATTGCAGGGAAATTACCGAGCAATTTAAAATTACCTTAAACGAAAAGGAAAAAAAGTTTGTTGATTTTCCTAATACGGCCATGTATTCACCCGTTTCTTACTTTCCGCAGGCAGCGGCTATTTTTATACTAAAACAATTTAATGTATCGCCCTTGTCTATTTTTTACGGAGCAAGAGTATGTACGCTATTAATATGGGTATTCGGCATAGCATATAGTATTCGGTTAATGCCCTTTTATAAATGGTTTACGGCACTTATTGCTTTATTGCCCATGTCATTATTTATAAATATGTCGGTAAGCGCTGATATGGTCACTAATTTAGTGTCGTTTATTTTAATAGCATACATATTAAAGCTTGCCTATTCGGCTGAAAGGGTTTCCCGTAAAAATTTTGCAGCTGTATGTATAATGGCTGTATTTTTGGCGTCTGCAAAATTGGTGTATATACCTATTGTATTGTTATTTTTTTTAATACCGGCACAAAAGTTTAAAGATAAAAGAACCTATTTTAGCCAATTAATTCTACTGTTCATTATTTCTTTAGTTACCTGCCTTTGCTGGTCAAAAATAATGTATGGTCTTTACCTCCCTTATAGTATGTATAATCCTGCATTTAGAGACACTGCAACACTTGTTAAATGCGCGGATATGCAAGGGCAAATGCATTATATTTTAACTCATGGTATGGATACGATAACTGTTTTTGTTAATTCTATGCTGTACTCTTTCAATATGTATTTTGCCGGTTTTATTGGTACTTTAGGTTGGCTTGATACAAAATTCCCGATTTGGTTTATTTATGGTTCTTATACCGTACTGTTAATAGGCGCATGCATAGGCGGAGCAAAAGGTTTTAATGTAACGTTAAAGCATAAGGCGGGAGCTTTTATTATTTTAACCTTCACCTTATGCCTGATTCTTTTATCTCAACATTTAACATGGGACTGTGTGGGTGGTAATATAATCAGCACACTGCAGGGTAGATATTTTATTCCGATAGCTTTACTTTTTTTTATGCCGGTGTTTAACTCTAAATACAGTAATGCAAAATTAGCAATACCCATTATACTTATTTTTTCATTATTCAGCTTATCCTTTACAGTGAAAACACTTTATACGAGGTATTACGAAGCTCCTGTATTTAGTTCCGTTACAATCACATGCGGCGCAGAAAAAATTACAAAAAATAATTTTTTTGAAACAAATAAACCCGGTGTTTTCCTTATAGGCGCCACTTCACAATGCAAGCAAAAAGTAAGGTCAGGGAATTATTCCATAAAGCTTTCTCCTAAAGACCCGTTTGGATTTACATACACAATAAATAATTGTGATTATGGCGACAAAATCAGTGTCAGTGTTTGGAGATACGGCAAGCATGGGGACATTGTAATTTCAGGCGGAGAAAATAAATTTTATATGATAAGCCCCCAACCATTTGAAAAAGACAGTGCAGGTTGGGAACATGTGCAATTGAATTTTTCGATACCCATAACCGGTAATAAAGAAGAAATAGGAATTTTTATTTACAACAACACTGCCGATTCCTCTTATTTTGATGATATGATTATTTCCTACGATAAGCTTCGGTAGCAGCTGAAATTATGCTCGTAAAAAGCAGACACTATTTCGCGAAAACAAAAAATAAGCTTGTACACAACAGGCAGCTTATTAAAATATTTATAATGGCCCAACCGGTCATGCCGAGTTTTATTAATTCAAACGTTTCAAAACTGAATGAGGAAAAAGTGCTTAAGCCTCCGCAAACACCAATAATGATAAGACTTTTGTAGTTATCCGGAATTAATTGTTTTGAGCCGTAGATTGAAAGAACGACCGCAAACATTAAGCAGCTTACAAAGTTGGATGTTAAGGTGGCGAAAGGAAGGCTTAATGATGTTTTGGAAAACAAATAAGCGATTGAGAAACGAATGACGCTGCCTGTGCCGCCGCCTAAAAAAATTAAAAATATATTCATGTTATGATGCTTTATAGATGCATCCTCCGCAACTGTTTTGAGATGCTTTGGTAACGCCTGTTAACGTATTTATTTTTTCTGTTGATCTTAAATAACCTAAATAGGCAAAGATAACAGCTTCTTTAAATTGAATAAGGCTGTCACCCGGAATGTCTATTTTACCTGTGTAATAATGCCTGATCCTACTTATTAAAAAATCGTTGTAAGCGCCACCACCTGTTATAAGTACAGAGCTTATGGAGTTACCGGACAATGTATTTGCAATAGCAAGCGTCGTGTATTCCACACAGGTGGCGAGCTTATCTTCTATGGCAATATTATATTTTTCAAGCACCGGCAAAAAATGCCTGTCGAACCATTCTTTTCCTATAGATTTTTTATGCGTATTCAGCTTAAGAAGGTCGGCAAGCATACTTTTATTCAGAGTTCCTGATGAAGCCATCTGTCCCTTATCATCATAGGCTTTACCAAGTTTTTCCGTTAAATGATTTAAGGCCATATTGGCTATGCAAATATCAAATGCCGAAGTATTATTATTTTTTGTAAAAGAAATATTGGCTATTCCTCCAATGTTTAGGCACGATTCATATTGAGAAAACAGGTCTCTGTCGCCAATGGGAACCAAAGGCGCGCCTTGTCCTTTTAAAGCAACATCCAGGCTTCTGAAATCACAAATTGCATCAATGCCTGTATGCGCTGCAATAGTTGCGCCGCAGCCAATTTGTGTGGTAAAGCCAAGTTCTGGCCGGTGAAAAACAGTATGGCCGTGGCTTGCAATGTATGTTGCTTTTTGGTGGTGTTTGGTCAAAAATTGATTGGCCTGAGAAGCAATAAATTCGCCATATAAACTGTGCAATTTAAAATACTGTTCAGCGGTTGCGTCATACGCGTTTTGTAAGCGTTGTTTCCAAACAGGTTCATAAGCGATGGTTTCAGCGCATAATAAATCAAATTGTACACTGTTATTTTCGGTATAAAACCTACACAGTGCAATATCCAGGCCGTCGAGTGACGTTCCACTCATAATACCGACTATATTTACAGGCTCTATCTTCATTATTTTAAAATTAACCGGAATACCTTAAAATAAATGGTAAATTAGTAAAAACTCTCAACAAAATAATTTTAACAAAAAGACAAATTGAGTTTTAGAATTCAAAATATCTTTTATTTTTGTAAGGGTAATTAATCAAACATTAAAAACAGAACAAGATGCAATTTCAATTAACTGAAGAGCAATTAATGATACAGAAAGCGGCTCGCGAGTTTGCTCAAAATGAGTGTAAACCGGGAGTTATAGAGCGTGATGAGCACCAGAAGTTTCCTGCCGAGCAAATTAAAAAATTAGGTGAGCTGGGTTTTTTAGGAATGATGGTGGATCCAAAATACGGCGGTGGCGGTATGGATGCCATTGCTTATGTATTGGCTGTAGAAGAAATTTCTAAAATAGATGCTTCCTGCAGTGTAGTGATGAGTGTAAATAATTCGTTAGTTTGCTGGGGCTTAGAACATTTTGGAAATGAAGAACAAAAACAAAAATATTTAGTGCCATTGGCAAAAGGCGAAATAATTGGCGCATTTTGCTTATCAGAACCGGAAGCAGGCAGCGACGCCACTTCGCAAAGAACAATGGCAATTGATAAAGGCGATCATTATTTATTAAATGGAACTAAAAACTGGATCACTAACGGAAGTACGGCATCTGTATATTTAGTAATGGCACAAACAAATGTGGAGCTGGGCCATAAAGGAATTAACTGCCTGATTGTTGAAAAAGGAATGCCGGGCTTTGAAGTGGGGCCAAAAGAAAACAAATTAGGGATAAGAGGAAGCGACACGCACTCATTAATGTTTACGGATGTAAAAATACCTAAAGAAAACAGGATAGGAGAAGAAGGCTTCGGATTTAAATTTGCCATGAAAACATTAGGTGGAGGCCGCATTGGTATTGCTTCACAAGCATTAGGTATTGCAAGCGGCGCTTATGAATTAGCTTTGGCATATTCTAAAGAACGTAAGGCATTCGGCAAAGTAATTTCTCAGCACCAGGCTATACAATTTAAATTAGCGGATATGGCTACGCGTATTGAAGCGGCACGTTTATTAATATATAAAGCAGCATGGTTAAAAAACCAAGGTTTACCTTGTGAAAAAGAAGGCGCGCAGGCAAAAGTATTTGCATCGGAAACAGCGATGTGGGTTACAACGGAGGCAGTTCAAATACATGGCGGTTACGGGTATGTAAAAGAATACCATGTAGAACGTTTAATGCGTGACGCGAAAATTACTCAAATTTATGAAGGTACCAGCGAAGTACAGCGTATTGTTATTTCGCGTGCGTTATTAACGGTTTAATAATAATAAGATAAAATAAAGAGTCCCGTTTACGTTGTAGACGGGACTTTTTTTGTGATTTAATGTGTTCTACCATTCTTACAAGCAAGCAGTTTATCCTTAACTCGTTTTGTAGTCTGTTGAAGCGCTGACAAAAGTTTAGCATACACTTCACTATTTTAATCTTCTCTCCGGTGCGAAAGATTAAATCTCGCAACCGTCAGGTCCGCATGTATTGTCGGTATTATTTTGCAACACTTCTAATGGATGTTCTTTTTTATAATCTTCGTAAGATTTTGTTAGGGCCTCTAAAAATGTATCCGGTTCCTGTGCCCCTGAAACCGCATATTTACGATCCAATACAAAAAACGGCACACCTCTTACACCAACTTGTTGCGCTTCGTAAATATCTTTTTCTACTTCTTCTGTGTAAAGCTCACCAATTAATAATTCATTAACCTCTGCCTTATTCAACCCTATATCTGCAGCTATTTGTAATAGCGTTGCATGATCGGCAGTGTTTTTACCTTCCGTAAAATAAGCGGAAAATAATTTTTCTTCCAACTCATTTTGCTTGCCGTATTTTTTCGCTAAATGTGAGACACGATGCGCATCAAATGAGTTTGCTACTACTGCTTTATCAAAATGAAAGTTCAGCCCCACTTGTTTTGCAATATTAGTAACATGCGCCGTTGTTTCGCTTGCCTGCTCTTTGCTCCAACCTTTTTTTTGCGCCAAATGGTCGATGGTGCTTATGCTTGGATCAGTTACGGTTGTGGGATCCAACTGAAAACTTTTCCAAATAATTTCAATATTGTTTTTATCAGGGAATTCATTTAATGCTTTTTCAAATTTACGTTTGCCGATGTAACAAAACGGGCACATCACGTCGCTCCATATTTCTACTTTCATGTTATAGGTGTTTAAATAGTATAGTAACCCGCTTTAGAGGTAATTGTTTAAATTACAAATGCTTGCTTACATTGTTTGAGCCGGAATAAATTTACGGCCTGTTCCTAAAAAAATAAGCCGCCTATGAGGCAGCTTATTTAAATTATGTAAAATATAATTACTTACGTACCTCTACCTCTGCAGGTTTCAGCTTATTAAGCTCCGCCATGATCATTTTACGTTTTTCATTGAAGTCTGCTATTTTTTGTTTTTCTGCATTAATTTTATCTTCAATTTCTTTCATAAAAGGGTTTACGCCTTTACTGCTTGTTTTAAAGAAACCTAAGTTGTTATCGTATGTTTTTATGCGGCCGTTTATTTCGTCCATTTGCTTTTTAAAGTAATCAGCTTCTTTTCTTAATGTAAGTTCAGGTGATTCTCCGTTTACCAAACGTTCTAATTTTGTTTTAAACTGCATCAGGAATTTCTCATCCTTACTTAAATTCATTTTATCGTATAACTCATCCAAACGGTTATAGAATGCCTCATTCACCCGTTTTTTATCTTTCATCGGAACGTGGCCTGCTTCATTCCAATCGGCAGAAATTTGTTTGAGCGCCGCATGATTATCGGTAGGGTTATCGCTTAAATTAAATTCATTTAGTTTTTTTATAAGCTCTTCTTTTGTTGTTAAATTAGTTTCAAAGCTCGCGTCTATCGCTTCAAAATGAGCTTTTTTAGCATCAAAAAAATGATTACAAGCTGCACGGAACTGATTGAACAATTTAGTTTCATCGCCTCCCGCGTGTGGTACTTTTTTCCAGGAATCTTGTAATTTAATTAAGGCTAATCCTGTTTTTTGCCAGTCTGTATCGGCTTTTAAGGAATTGGCTTTAGCTATCAGGTCTTGCTTTTGAGCTTTAACACCGGCCAGTTTTTCATGCGCTTCGTTAAAATGTAATTTTTTCTTTTCGAAAAACGAATCACACAATTCTCTAAATTCATTCCAGATTTTATCATTATCTTTTTGTGTAGTTCGTCCAACAGTTTTCCATTCGGCCTGTAAGGCAATTAATTCGTTTGTCAACGTATTCCATGCTGAATTCCCGGCTGTTTCCGATTTTGTAATAATAGCTTTTACTTTCTCCAGCAATTCTTTTTTCTGTGTAAGGTTCGCTTCTTTTTCTTCTTCAACCGAATTATAATGCGCTTTTAATTTAGAATATGCTTCCTCTAAAGCCGCGCGGAAACTACCTTTCAGCTCATCCCATTTATCATTTGGTACCGGGCCGATGTCTTCCCAATCGTTGCGGTAAATTTTAATTAAACGCTCCGCTTCTTTAATATTGGTTTGGTCTTTAATGCCTTTTATTTTTTCGAGCAACTCTGTTTTTAACTCGTAATTGCGTTTTAAGTCATGCTCCTGTAATTGTTTTGACAGGCTGAGTTTATAGTTGAACTCTTCAATAGCTTTACTGTAGTCTGCCTGAATTTCTTTGTATTTGTGAGGTGACACGGCACCTATAACTTTCCATTGTGCTTGTAATTCTACCAGTTTTTTAATGGCCGCGCCAATATTATCACTTACCTGGCTCAGGTCATTTATTTTAGCTACAATTTCTTTCCTGATAGCAAGGTTTTTATTTTGTTCAACCGCTAAAGTCGCGTCTTCTTCTTTTTTCTTTTTTTCAAATTGTTCAAAAAGCCGGCTAATTTTTATGTCTTCCGGTTGTTTGGCATATTCAAATTCTTTGGCTTTGCCTCCCTCGTCCACAAATTCCTGTTTGGCTTTTTCAAATTCGGCTGTCCATAATTTTTCATACTCTTTTTGCAGAGTGCGCATTTGGTTAGCAACAGCACTAGCCTCAGGTAGCTGAAGCATTTCTTCTAATTTTGTAATGATCGTTGTTTTCATTTTAAGTTCTTCGTTCCGGAAATACATTCATCAGCTTAATAATAATTTTTTTAAGCTTTAGTTTTTCTTTGTAACTGTGTTTTTGGTTTTTATTTTTTAGTTAAATTCAGTCTTTCAAAAATAACGTAAAATTTTAGTTTACAAAACAATCAGTCATTTTTTTAATTAAATAAAAAGTTTAAATTTTCATTGCCCAATGCATAGTATTGATCCTGAATCCTTAGATTTAATAGAATTTCCCAAAATAAAAAAATACGTTGCCGATCTATGCTATAGTGAAGCAGCTGTGCATAAAGCAAAAGAAATTTCGGTTTACATAAACCGTGAATCCCTTATTACGGAACTTAACCGGGTATTTGAGTTAAAAACCATTATCAGCTCGGAGTCTTATTTTCCTGATATCCAGTACCCTGATTTTAGGAAAGAGGCTGCTATGCTTTCCTTGGAAGGCAGCATGTTAACCGAAGAACAGTTCCTTATTATTAAGTCGGCAGTTGAATTAGCGAATACGTTGATTCGTTTTTTGAAAAGTAATAAGCTTAAGTTTCCTTTCCTGTATCAACTAGCTGAACAATTGGAAGACAATAAATTTGTGATAGGGGAAATTGACCGTATTGTTGATTTTGACGGTTCTATAAAAAATTCGGCTTCTAAAGAATTACAAAAAATCAGGAAAAACCTTTCTGAAAAAAAGAGGGAGAGCGATGCCAAATTTTACAGATATATAGGTGAGTTACGCAAGCATGGCTTTTTACGGGAGAACGAAGAAAGTTTTTTTAACGGCCGCAGAACGCTTGCGGTATTGGTGGAACATAAATCGGAGGTGGGTGGCTTTGTACATAGTAAAAGCGAGAGCGGTAAAACTATTTTTATTGAACCCGGCGCTACCATTGCCATCAACAATGATATAGCGGAATTGGAAATTGATGAACGCCGTGAAATAAATCGGATTTTAAGAGAATTATCTGAAACGTTACGACCGCATGCCCCTGCTTTAAAGCATTTTATGGACCTGTTGGTAGAAATCGATTTTTTAAAAGCAAAAGCTGTATTCGCACATCGCATTAACGGTACCTTGCCTGTTGTATCAGAGGCATACGAGCTTACATTGAATAAAGCGTTTCATCCTATTTTATTTTTACAAAATAAAGAGCAGAAAAAAATTACGGTCCCTTTAACGATCAGCTTAACAAATGAACAGCATTTAATGGTGATCTCCGGACCTAATGCCGGCGGAAAATCTATTACCCTTAAAACAGTAGGTTTACTGCAAGTCATGCTGCAGAGCGGTTTACTGGTAAGTGTAGCGGAAAATTCGGTCATGAGTTTTTTCGATCACCTGTTGGTTGACATTGGAGATACGCAGAGTATTGAACATGAATTAAGCACTTACAGTGCCCGTTTAAAAAACATGAAACATACGTTGGAAACCGTTAATAATAAAGCGCTTGTTTTAATGGATGAGTTTGGAAGCGGCACCGATCCTGAACTTGGTGGTGCCATGGCAGAAGTAGTGTTGGAAGAATTAGTTGCATCTAAAACATTCGGGATCATTACCACGCATTATTCAAATGTAAAATTACTGGCTAATAAGTTGGAGGGCGTTGCAAACGGGAGTATGTTGTTTGATGTGGAAACACTGCAGCCAAAATATATATTAACGGTTGGAGAACCCGGAAGCAGCTACACCTTTGAAGTGGCGGAACGTGTGGGTTTCCCCAAAAATTTAATAGAGCGCGCTAAACTAAAAATTAATAATGATAAAATTGACCTGAATAAATTACTGGCCGAAGTACAGCAGCAAAAAACAAAGTTGAACGAAGCGATTGAGCGTACTGAACACGGGGAATTTATGAGTAAGATCTCGAAAGAAAAATATGAAGTGCTATTTAGTAATTGGCGCGATAAAACAGAACGCGACCGTGAACGTAAAATTGAATTGGCACGTTTGGCGGATTACGGGCAAAAGTATTTGCGCTTATTGGAAGAATGGAACAGGAATGAAGATCGTAAATTTGTAATTAAACGCTTTATTGACGGTATTACTACAGAAACGAATAAAAGAAAGGATCTGGCCAAACAAAATAAGCTCGATACCTTTGCAGAGAAAAAAGTGGCACGCTTAAAACCCTTGTTGAAAGCGGGAAGCAGGGTTAAAATTTTAAACAGCAGCGAAATAGGTATTGTGGAATCCATAAAAGATGAAAAGGTGCATATTACGTTTGGTATTTTAAAAATGAGCGTTAATATTCATCATTTAGAATTGGTGAAGGAGTAATGAGTGATAGCTATTTTTTATAAGAGTTTGCAGAGTTACGATCTTAACACATTACCCGATACATAAAAGGTGCATTTAGCTTAAAGATAATTTGTACTTTATAGGACAATGTATTAAAATTAATTTCTGTTAATAAACCATTCTTATTGTGGGGATTATTAGTATAATGATAAACTATTAATTTAAAATTTTGCCTGTAAGCCCAAGCCAAAATTTACACCGCCGCCTCTTAAGTCGAGGATGCCTGTTAAATGTGTTGATGTGTTTTGAAAATCCATACTTGGATAGGTATAATGGATGTAGGCTAGGTTAATGAACATGCCGGCATGCTTCCCAAAATAAAAACGGGGCTGAATGTGAATATCATACATTAAGCCGCCACCTGTAGCATTTGAAACATCCTGATCCCGAGCTTCCCAGTTGATGTGAGAGTATCCTATATTAAAGCCGCCGAGCATATCCACATATTTAGCTTTTATAAAATGGGCATTGAGTAACAGGGAAGCATCAATGGCTTTTACGGATGGTTTAGTATGCGTAACACTGTCGCTACTTGTAAAATAATCTGAAATGCCCACTTTTGCACCAATGCCCAACCAATTTAAAACGCCTTTTTCATATTGCAGGCTCAGGGTTTTATTTAAAACGCCTTGCGAGCTTGATTGTGGGTCAGTGGCTATTTTAGACCTGAAACTATATAATCCCAGATCGGCACCAAAGGCAATAACGTTTGTATTCTTTTCAAAACTTTTTTGAGCGCTTGTCTGCAAGGTTGTTAACAGGAGCGCAATAGCAACAATTCCTTTTTTTATCATAGTGTTTAGTTTATATATAAAAATAATGTATTTATCGGAAATTAAAAATTTGGGAGTATAGATGTTGATCAGTCACCCTGAACTTGTTGCAGGATTTCAACATTATAGCTTTAAAGAAAGATGCTGAAATAAATTCAGGGTGGTTTTAGTACTTGTTAATCTTAACTTACTTCCCCGTAATTAAAAATTCCGTGCGCCTGTTCTTCCCTTTACCTTCTTGTGTAGCATTATCGGCAATAGGTTTATTAGGGCCGTAACCTTTAGCGGTAATTCGTTTTCCGTCAATTCCTTTTTCTTCCAAAAAAGCTTTTACCGTGTAAGCCCTGTTGGCAGACAATGCTTCGTTAGCTGCCGCGCCACCCACATTATCCGTATGGCCTTGTATCTCTATGGTCATTGCAGGGTTTTCTTTTAAGTATTCTGCAAAAGATTCCAATACAATGAACGACTCTTTTTTAAGATCGGCTGAATTGGTATTATAATATAAATTATTAATAACGAAAGAGCTTCCCGTTTTGGCTTCGTTTAATTCAACTTTTATGGGCTTAGGTTTAATGTCAAAACTTGCTTCTTTTACACTTACTATTTTTGAGCTGAAGGCATACTCATCTTTTTTTATGGTAACTAATACATCATCTTTTTGTTTTAAATTAATGGCCACCATAAATTTACCGGAAGTAGAATCAACCACTGCCAATGCTTTTTCTTTGGTAACCGTATTCATTACTTCAACTTTTGCGCCTTCTACAGCGTTGCCTTCTTTATCTTTTATTTCGCCGCTTAAAAAAGTAGTTTCCTGCGGCCTTGCTTCTTTATACAGGTCAAAAGAGAACAGGTCGAATTTGCCTACGCCTTTGCCCCGCATTTTTCCTTCATCGTAAGAAAAGAAATAACCGGTTTTGCTGTCTGTACTCACAAAAAAACCAACATCGTCCGCCTCTGTATTTATAGGGTAACCTATATTCTCCGCTTCTTTCCATTGCCCTTTTTCATCTTTACGAATATAAAAAATATCCATTTTCCCAAAGCCGAACCATCCGTCGCTGCTAAAATACAGCGTTTCACTATCGGAGTGTATGAAAGGTGTTTTCTCATCGCCGGCTGTATTTATTTTTTTCCCCGCGTTTTGAGGAACGCTCCATGTCCCGGTATCGGGATCGCGCTTCGTAAAATAAATATCGATACCGCCATATCCGCCCGGCCTATCGCTTGCAAAATAAAGGGTGTTGCCATCGGCGCTTAATGTCGGTTGCGAATCCCAGTATACGGCATGGTTAACATTTGCCCCCAGTTTCCTGATCTCGCTCCATTCACCGCCGCTGTTCTCACTTGTGTAAATATCACAGTTAGGTTGGTTGCCGCCTTCCTGGCGCGACATAGCAAAGTATAAGCGTTTATTATCAATGGATATGGTGCAGCCCCCTTGGTTATCGTCGGTTACATTAAAGGGCGGTGACATGGGTTCTCCGTTAGTAAACGTACCGGTTTTATCGCGTTGAGCCACCATAAATACTTCTTTATCTTTATCGGAAGCATATACTTGATTCATATTTTTTATCGGGAGCCTTCTGGTGAAAAAGCATAATTTATCATCAGGGGAAATATAAGCCAAATATTCATCGGTAGGGGTAGAAACGCCTTTTACTACTTTTGGTTCAAAGGGAACGATTTTCTTTTTAAGCTCGGCTTCTTTTTTAGCGTACTTTATCATTTCCTTGGCCTGGTAGATCTCTGCTTCGTAATCTTTCGCAAATTTCTTTTCATCATCATCCTTAAACTTTATAAATTTATCAAGGTATTTTATGGCTGAATCGTTTTTTAAAGCCTCATAATAATCAAAGCCTATAAAATAATAGGGTTCTGAATGTACCTTGGGGCAAACCGCAATAGCTTTATAAAAGTAGGGTACGGCAGGGGAAAAGGCTTTGTTTTGAAGTTTACAGGTTACTACAATTTCGTTGCCCATTAATAAATTAGCTTCTGCAAAATCAGGTTCTGACTCTAAACATTTTCTTAAAAACTCCAAACGTTCGGGCTTTTTATATTGTTTTTTATCAAGCGCTTTTTCATATAGTTTTAATGCCTGCTTATTATCTATTTCATTACAAAATTTAGATTGTTTTTCATCATCGTCTTGAGCGAATGCGCCTGCATTAATAAGGAGTAAGGTAAAGAGTAAAATTTTTTTCATAATCATTTTTATGTATTAAGTATCAAGTAGAAAATATTAAGATTGCTTAGCTTGATTACTTTCTACTTAATACTTCTTTTCTTGTTATTTATGTTTTAGTATTAAATATCAAGTAGTAAGATCATCTAACTTAATATTTTCTACTTCTTTTCTTATGTTTCCGTTTTAGTATTAAGCATCATGTAGTATGATTATAACTTAATACTTTCTACCTAATACTTTTTTTATTTTACTTAGGTTTATACACCGGGGTTTGTTTATCGGGGTCCGGTTTTTTTACGTTATCATTTTTGTCTTTGTCTTTCCTAATATCAATGGCAGGTTCATATACCCATTTGCCTTTTTTCATCGTTAATCCGTCAAAACTGCCATCGGGCCCATAATACTGGTATTGTCCTATGAGGATAGGATCTAATGTATTAGGCGCTAAATGGCTAAAAATAATTTGTTTACGGTTGTCATTATATTTAAGCGACATGGCTACTTCAGCCGCATATTCAAACATAATACGTTTACCGAATTTCCCCGGCATTTTAAATACGTCTTTCCCAAACACCGGCGTACCGTCGGGTTTAAAAGATAATACATCAATAAATTTTCTCTGCGTCAGTTTTTCATTTCCGTCCCAGCCTAATAAGGTATAAAAATCATCGTCCGATTTAATGATTTCATAATACAACATGCCAAACCACTTACTCGGATCGCCTACATAGCTTTCCGGTGTTTTTACCGAAGCCGATTTATCAACTAACGGAAATACTTCGTATTGTGCCGTGGTTTCTTTTTTAAACACTCCTTTTTTTACCGTTTTTGAATTGTTTACCTGTATAAAACCAAAGTAGGCATGAGTACCGTCTTCTTTAAAAATATTCCAGGTAATGATCCTGAATTTTTTATCGGGAGACAGCAACCGTGACACTTCTTTTAAACTATCGAAAGGATATTGAATGGATTTTTCTTCTTTTAATACAGAAGCCCAATAAGCGATAAATTGTTTATTGGCCTCAAAGCGGTCAGAGATTTTTTTACTATAAAAAACCCTTAATTCAAGGGTTTGCAAGGAATCTTCCAGTTCTGTAAAGTGCTTTTTATCAGTGTCATTTAATTGAGCTAAACCGCAAAAGCTTATTAGGAAGGTAAAAATTACCGGAAGGATTATTTTCATTTCTTTATAACGGTTTATGACTTGAAAGTTACATATTTTTTTGCTATTATATTTAACATCGTATGTCATGCTGAACTTGTTTCAGCATCTCGCACGCAATTAATTTGTTTTATTTTTTATCTTTTCTATTCTTTGCTACTAAGTAAATCAATGACGCTAAACTAATACTTTCTTTAGGTTAAAATTTAATAATAAAATTATTTAACCAAAGACCCATAAAGCTTTTCACGCTGTTCCTTAACAGCATCATTCGCTAAATACTCATCATAGGTCATTTTCTTATCAATAATACCGTTCGGCGTCAACTCAATAATACGGTTAGCAACCGTTTGCATTAACTCATGATCATGACTGGTCAGCATAATGCAACCCGTAAAATCTTTCAACGCATCGTTATAAGCGATAATGCTTTCCAGGTCTAAGTGGTTAGTAGGTTCATCCAGTATCAACATATTAGGGTTAACCTGCATCATTCGGCTGGTCATACAACGTACTTTTTCTCCACCCGATAGCACCGAACATTTTTTCATCACCTCTTCACCGCTGAATAGCATTTTTCCTAAAAATCCGCGCACATAGCTTTCGTCTTTGTTGCTCGAATACTGGCGAAGCCAGTCCATTAGGTTCATGTCGCCGGTAAAATATTTAGCATTATCATTCGGTAAATAGCCTTTATGGATGGTAGTTCCGAATTTATATTCTCCGCTGTCCGATTTATCTTCTTCATTAATAATATCGAACAAAGCGGTAATGGCTAAATGATTTTTGGCAATAAAAGCGATCTTGTCACCCTTGGCAACATTAATATTTACATTTTTAAATAGGATACCGTCTACATTCGATTTCGATAAATTTTCGATGTGCAGAATTTGATCGCCGGGTTCACGCTCCTGCTTAAAAATAATACCCGGGTATTTTCGGGTGCTCGGCGGAATTTCATCTACCACTAATTTATCCAACAATTTTTTACGGGACGTTGCCTGGCTCGATTTACTGGCGTTGGCACTGAAACGGCGTACAAATTCCTGTAATTCTAAACGCTTGTCTTCCGTTTTTTTATTGGCATCGCTGCGTTGCTTTAATGCCAGCTGACTCATTTGATACCAGAAGCTGTAGTTGCCCGTATAGGTTTTTAATTTACTATAATCAATATCGCAGGTATGTGTACATACCGCATCTAAAAAGTGCCTGTCGTGGCTTATCACAATCACCGTATTTTCAAAATCGGCTAAGTAATTTTCTAACCATGAAATAGTTTCAACATCTAAATCATTGGTAGGCTCATCTAATAAAAGAATATCCGGATTTCCGAAAATGGCCTGCGTTAATAAAATCTTTACTTTATCTTTTCCCGTAAGGTCTTTCATTAATTTAAAATGCGATTCAACCGGGATCCCAACATTTGTAAGTAATGTAGCGGCATCGCTTTCCGCATTCCATCCATTCATTTCACCAAACTCAGCTTCCAGCTCAGCAGCCCTGTTTCCGTCTGCATCACTAAAGTCAGGCTTTGCATAAATAGCGTCTTTCTCCTTCATAATCTCATGCAGGCGTTTGTTTCCCATCATTACTGTATCCAACACGTTAAACTCATCAAACTCAAAGTGATTTTGTTTTAAAACGCTCATGCGCATTCCCGGTAAAATGTGCACCTGCCCTTTGGTAGGATCAATTTCGCCCGATAAAATTTTCATGAATGTAGATTTACCGGCACCGTTAGCACCAATTAAACCGTAACAATTACCCGGAGTAAATTTTACATTTACTTCGTCAAACAAAATACGTTTGCCATATTGCAAACTTACATTAGAAACTGAGATCATCTCTTCAAAAATTAGTCGGCAAAGATAGGGAAAAGCCGGAGAAGATAAAAGACATAAGATCTGCTTAAAACATAAAACAATTCTGTATCCATAGTTGTTACGTGTGCATATGAATTAACAAAGATCAAAGTAGTAAGATTTAAGATTGTATGTCTCGTAAAACCAATCTTTTATCTTTTATCTTATGTCTTTAGTGTTTTTTATATTAAATGTTATACCTAATTGTTAAAAATGAAGTATTTTCGTTAACTCAAAACTTAAACTATGCCAAAAGGAATTTATAAAGTACCGGTCGCCATAAATGAACCCATAAAAAATTATGCTCCGGGAAGCCCTGAGAGAAGAGAATTACAGGCCATGCTTGCCGAATTGCGCAGTAAGGAACTTAATATACCCATGTATATCGGCGGTGAGGAAGTAGAAAGTAATGTTTTGGTACGTTTACATCCTCCTCACGATCATCAACACGTTTTAGGGCATTTTCATAAAAGCGATAAAAGCCATATAGAGCTTGCTATTAAAGCAGCGTTAGCGGCAAAAGAGAAGTGGGCAAATTTAAGTTGGGAACACCGCGCAAGCATTTTTTTAAAAGCGGCCGAATTAATTGCAGGCCCCTTCAGGGCGAAATTAAATGCGGCAACTATGTTAGGGCAAAGCAAAAGTGCTTACCAGGCTGAGATTGACAGTGCTTGCGAAATTATAGATTTTTTACGTTTTAATGTTCAGTACATGACTGAAATTTATGCGGAGCAACCGATATCTTCGCCCGGTGTTTGGAACCGTTTGGAGTGGCGGCCTTTAGAAGGATTTATATATGCATTGACCCCATTTAATTTTACGGCCATTGCAGGTAATTTACCTTCGAGCTGTGCCATGATGGGTAATGTAGTTGTTTGGAAACCAAGCAATACACAGGTATACAGCGCCAACGTTTTAATGGAGGTGTTTCAAAAAGCGGGAGTACCCGCAGGAGTTATTAATTTAATTTATCCGAGCGGTCCCGATGCTGCCGAAGTTATTTTTAACCACAGAGATTTTGCCGGAATTCATTTTACAGGCAGTACAGAAGTGTTTCAAAATATTTGGCAAACGATCGGGAATAACATTCATAAATACCGCTCTTACCCGCGCATAGTCGGTGAAACAGGAGGTAAGGATTTTATTATGGCGCATAAATCGGCAGAGCCGAAATCGTTAGCTGTTGCTATATCGCGCGGTGCGTTTGAATACCAGGGACAAAAATGTTCAGCGGCATCACGTGTTTACATTCCTTCAAACTTATGGAAAGAGGTAAAGGAATATGTGTTGGCCGATTTAAAAGACATGAAAATGGGGCCTACAGAAGATTTTACAAACTTTATTAACGCGGTAATTGACGAAAAAAGTTTTGACAAATTAGCTAAGTTTATTGATAACGCTAAAAAAGACAGTAATGTTGAAATTGTAGCGGGTGGTAATTACGACAAGAGCAAAGGGTATTTTATTGAGCCTACTATTATTGTTGCCAAAGACCCTAAATACGTTACGATGTGCGAAGAATTATTCGGGCCGGTATTAACTGTGTTTGTATACGATGAAAATAAATTTGAAGAGACCTTAGAGCTGGTTGATTCAACTTCACCGTATGCGTTAACCGGTTCTATTTTAGCGCAAGACCGTTACGCCATTGAACTGGCCACTAAAAAATTAAGCAATGCAGCGGGCAACTTTTACATTAATGATAAATGTACCGGTGCAGTGGTTGGTCAGCAACCTTTCGGCGGTGCACGCGGAAGCGGAACAAATGATAAAGCGGGAGCAAAAATTAATTTATTGCGTTGGGTTTCTCCTCGTACTATTAAAGAAACATTTTCTCCTCCAACAGATTATAAATATCCTTTCTTACAGGCAGATTAATTGCATCTGATAGTGAATATAAATCCCGCCCTAAAAAGCGGGATTTTTTTAGTGTTAGTTTTAGGATGTTAAATGTTAAAATGTATATTTGTGGCATTAAGTTTAACTTACGTCCTATAAAAACATGTCTTTATCTAACACTGCCTCGTTTAAAAATTTTAGTTTGATAAAGCACGAAAATCAATTTTACGAAATTGATGTCTTTGCAAATTCTGAGTTCGGTTTCACTGAATTACGCCAATTAATAGAAGTACAGAAGGAAATGGGCAGCGATAAGCTGCCCGTTTTGGTAATATGCGGTGAATACACCACGTCTGATATCAGTTTTTTAAGACACCTTTCAAAAAACGGAAACGATCCCTATTCTAAAGCGGATGCGTTTGTGATACAGTCCATCGCTCAAAAACTGGTAGCTAATTTTTACATAAAAATGGTAAGCCCCGAAAGGCCTACCAAGTTTTTTACAGCTAAAGAGGAAGCATTAAAGTGGCTCGGGCAGTATATGTAGAAAATCAGTATCTTTAAAATCGGTTTGAAACATTTTTACGTCATATTCGTTTTGTTGCCTCTCGCTTTATTTTGCCAGGAAAAACACAATACTTTTAATTTATTTTTTACCGCAGGGGTTACTCCCGCTCAGGTGCATGGCGATAATTACAGCGGTTTTCATAAAATCGGTGCTATGGCCGGCGTAGGCGTGGAGACCGTGTTTTCCGATAAGGCGAGTATGAACCTGTCTTTTTTATTTATACAAAAAGGTTCCCGTAAAAATCAAAATCCCGCTAAAAATGATTTTACGTATTACTATTTAAATATGAATTATTTAGAGGTGCCTTTATTGGTAGTGTACCAACACAAAAAATTTGTGTTTGATGCGGGCGTATCTGCCGGTTACTTAATTAATTATTACGAAGGCTCCGAAGCAGGTAATATTACAGGCTTGCACCCGTTCAACAAATTTGAATATTCCGTAAAAGTCGGTTTAGGGTATTGCATTACACCTAAATGGTTTTTTAATGTAAGAAGCAGCAACTCATTTATTACCACAAGGCCGAATTATATTAAACAAACTGTTTATTACAACAATATCATTGCCCGAACGTTTAATAAAGGATACTATAATAATATTTTAGAATTCGCACTAACCTATCATCTTAGAACAAAAAAATAAGTGGAGACCAAGCATAAAATAATTGTTTCTGTAACGGGTGCCAGCGGTAGTATCTACGCTAAAGTACTGTTAGATAAATTAACCGCCTTATCGTCGCAAATAGAAAAAGTAGGCGTGGTAATGAGTGACAATGCCAAAGAAGTATGGAAGCATGAGTTAGGTAATGAGGATTATAAAAACTATGATCAATTTACGTTTTATGATAAAATGGATTTTTATGCACCTTTTGCTTCAGGCTCGGCAAAATATAATACGATGATTGTTTGCCCTTGCAGCATGGGAACCATGGCACGCATAGCAACGGGGGTAAGCAATGATTTAACAACACGTGCCGCGGATGTTATTTTAAAAGAAAGGCGCAAATTAATATTAGCAATACGTGATACACCTTACAGCTTAATTCATATTAATAATATGCAAACGGTTACACAAGCGGGTGGTATTATTTGCCCGGCCTCTCCTTCATTTTACAGTAATCCTAAAACCTTTGAAGAGTTGGCTGCTACAGTGGTTGACAGGGTTTTAGATTTAGCCGGATTGACAATTACTTCCTACAGGTGGAAGGAGCGATAAGTGTTTTGGTTGGTAACCCTGAACTTGATGAATAGGCACACAATTATACCTTTTAAAAATGAAACGCTGAAACAAGTTCAGCATTCCTCTTGGCCATTAACTTAAGGATTAATAATAACAATCTAAACAACCTTTGCGGGTGCTAAAGAAATATTGTTTTTTTCAAAAACGAGCTTTGTTATTTCTATAATTTCCGCGTTAATCATCGATTGATTTTCCGCCAGGCCATAAGGCTTAATAGAAAGTGTAACACCGTTCTCCGCCATTCTTATCGCAATGACTTCAGGTAAAGGATTTTTAAGAATCTCCGGGTGTTTCATCATTTCATCGATCAGTAAATTTTTAACGATGGTCACATTATTACTTATAGCAATGGTTACATGAACATCACTTCTTAAAATTCCGTATTTAGTATGGTTAATAATAGTACCGTTAGATACGGCTCCGTTCGGTAAAATAATAGTTTTAAGATCGCCTGTTAACAAAATGGTATTAAATATTTGTATTTCTTTTACGGTACCTGTTTGTCCTAACACTTCAATTGTATCACCTACCTTATAAGGCTTAAAAACTAAAATTAACACACCTCCGGCAAAATTAGAGAGTGAGCCCTGTAAAGCTAAGCCTACGGCTAAACCTGCGGCACCAAGTATTGTAACAAAAGAGGTTGTGCCAATTCCGATCATTCCCGCAACCGTTACGATCAATACTATTTTTAATCCTATATTAATTAAGCTTCTTAAAAACGTACGCAACGAAATTTCAAGGTCTCTCTTTTCCATTGCTTTAGAAACAATTTTAGAAAAGCGATTGATGAGCCACATCCCGATTATCAAAAATATAATTGCCCCGATCACCCGCGGAGCATATTGGGTAACATCAGTTAAAAAAAGATCGAAGTGCTTTTGAAGATTCAGTGAATAGTTGTTCATATTGAAATGTTCTATTATATTTAAAGTTCAAAATTATTATTTATTTTTAGTATCCGATTTACTTTCCCCTTAATTGAAACATTTATATTTTATACTATTTGCAATTGTGGGGTTACAGGGCCTTTTTTCACAAAACAAGTGGGACTCTACCTATTACCGTAAATATAAAGACAGACTGGTTGTGTCTGTCTTTCAGTCGGTAAGAAGCTATGAGATGGATATTACCCAAAAAGTAACCAAAGATAGTTTAGGACAATCTAAAATAGCATATAAGGCAGAGGCAAATAATATTACCGGAATAGAATTAAATTATGATAAACTAAACATAGCCTTTGGTTTTAAAAGTACTCCGCCTGCTAACCAAAAACAAAAAGGTAATACAAAGTATACGAACCTTGCACTTAATTTTGGTGGCGATCGTTGGAGGCTTGAAAACAGCTACAGGAACTATACAGGGTTTTATAATAATAATACACCTTTTTACGATACTACATTTAAGCATGATGGGATCTATACTCAATTACCGAGTTTGAGATCACAAGCGTTTAAAACGAAGTTTTTGTTTTTTACCAATGCCAATAAATTTTCTTTTAAATCGGGCTACTCCTGTGATCAACGGCAGTTAAAATCAGCATTTAGTTTTATACTGACGGCCAATATTTATTATAACCGTTTAAATTCTGACAGCTCGTTTATTCCTGCTCCCGTGAGGAGTTATTACGATACGCACCAAAACATTAATGGCTTAAACGTAGCAGCTTTTTCTATTTACGGCGGCGGAAGTTTTAACCTGGTTTTATGGAAAGCGTTCTTTTTAAATTTAACGCTCATTATAGGCCCTGAAGAGCAATGGCGAACGTACCATTCTTTAAATGCAGCTCCTGCCACCTTATTTTATACGTCCCTGTCAGGAGATTTCAGATCCTCTATCGGCTTAAATTTTAAAAAGTTTTTTGTCATGGTAACTTCAAGCTCTGATTTTAGTTATTATAATAGTAACGTAATGGAATACTTTTCAAAATACGGCGCTGTCAACTTTTCTATAGGCTATCGCTTTCATGTAAAAGAAACGAAAGCGTATCAAAAATTTCAAAAGACGAAGCTTTACAGGCTGATTTGACGGCTACGTCATTGCGAGCCGCTTTTGGCGGAGAAGCAATAAACGCTTTGATAGTAAATAATTTACTCTTTCAGGAGTATGTCTTGAATTTGATGTTGGAAGGTATCCGTAGAATGTACTGAAGTTAAAACTTTAAATGTTTTACAGAGATCCCTGCTTTCTGAAGCTCTTTCAAAGAGTCGATCCCGATCCGTAAATGATCACCTGCAAAATCGCCGGTTACTTTTTTATCGCTCTCTTCTGTTTTTACACCTTCGGGTATCATCGGCTGATCGCTTACCAATAATAAAGCGCCAACCGGGATTTCGTTATGAAAACCTACACTGAAAATAGTAGCGGTTTCCATATCAATAGCCATGGTGCGAATGGTTCTTAAATATTCTTTAAACTTATCATCGTGTTCCCATACCCTTCGGTTGGTTGTATATACCGTACCCGTCCAATAATCTCGTCCGCTTAAACGGATTGTGTAGGAAATAGCTTTTTGTAAATTAAACGACGGCAACGCTGGTACTTCGCTCGGTAAGTAATCGTTTGATGTGCCTTCTCCTCTTATAGCGGCAATGGGTAAGATCAGATCACCTATTTGATTTTTCTTTTTTAAACCCCCGCATTTTCCTAAAAATAAAACAGCCTTGGGCGCTACAGCAGTCAGCAAATCCATGATGGTAGCTGCCATGGCGCTTCCCATGCTGAAGTTAATAATGGTAATGCCTTCGTAAGTAGCGGTTTGCATTGGCCTGTCCAATCCTTCTATTTCCACGTTATTCCATTCTGCAAATGTTTTAACGTAACCGCTAAAATTGGTCAATAAAATATATTTACCAAAGTCTTCTATTTTTTTGCCTGTATACCTCGGTAACCAATTGTTTACGATCTCTTCTTTTGTTTTCATATAAATGTGTTTTTTGTAATTTAGCTATGTACTCCCGGCTAATTAAAGAATAAAGGTAACAAGTATTTATGATTGGTATAACATAATTATTTTACTTTATCTTTATCATTTAATTATTATTCTGTGCCTTTACCCAATTTAAATTTACCGGTGATAGACGCCCGCTTTCAAAAAAATGAAGGAGGCGTTTTGCAAATCTTTGATATGGTACGAAAAAAATTTGTGGTATTAACACCCGAAGAATGGGTACGGCAGCACATTCTGCATTACCTTGTAAACTATAAAGACGTACCTTTATCGATGGTAGCCGTAGAAAAACAGATGCTGTTGAACGGAACTAAAAAAAGGACGGATGCGGTTATTTACAACAGTGCTTTAAAGCCTCGGGTAATTATTGAATGCAAAGCACCTGAAGTGGTATTGGATCAAAAAGTAATTAACCAAAGTTTGCGCTACAATTTAACATTAAACGTTCCTTACATATTTATAAGTAACGGTAATAAACACATCTGCATTAAAATAACGGATCAAATTCCCCACATCTTAAATGAATTTCCGGAATATAGTAAACTTCTGTAAATACTTTAAGTGTTTGATAAACAATTAATTATATTGTTTTATAAATTCGATTAAAAGAATTGTTAATAACTTTAAAGGTGTTAACAGCTATTAACACTTGCTTTATTCAAAAAAAAGAACAAATTTGCAAAACTTAAGATTAACAATGAAAAAAGCAAAAGTAATATTAACTTCAGTTTTAGTGAATACATCACTAATCCTAAGTGCTTTTACTTCCGCTAATTCTAATACAATTAATTCAATTATTAAGCCAAAGTTTTCTGTAGCAGTTAACCTGGATGAAAAACCGGTGAAAGATGACGGTAAAAAGAAGGCGGTAAAAAGAGACGACACAACTAAAGTAAGCATTAATCCTTCAATACTGGCCCTTAATGAAGAACATGAAGAAGAGGAAGTGGACTCATTATTGGCTTTTCCTTCAAATGACTTATACGCCTCCTGGGATACTACAACCATACATCCTTATTCTTTTGTAGAAAAATTTAAACAGGATTCTGCAATGATCCGTTTAACGGAGCCTACAGATTGTGGATTTGTTTTACCGTTTAAAGGAGGGCTTACCTCTGTTTTCGGTTGGAGAAAAAGACGCCCGCATTATGGCACCGATATTAATTTAGAAACAGGAGACAATGTAGTAGCTGCTTTTGACGGGATGGTACGTATTGCTAAACTTAACAGGAGCTATGGGAATGTGGTTATTATAAGACATGCAAACGGATTGGAAACGGTTTATGCGCACTTATCAAAAATAAATGTAGAAGCCGGTCAGATGGTGGAAGCAGGCCAAAATATTGGGTTAGGCGGTAATACAGGGCATTCATTTGGTTCACATTTGCATTTTGAAATACGTTATTTAGGTCAGGCAATGGATACTGAAGACTTTATTGATTACGCAACAGGCACTCTTAAAAAGAATGAATGCATGATCACAAAAGCGGACGTAGAAACTAAATACGACCTCAGAGCTTTACATACCCGTCAAAGAAGAGACCTTAATTATTCTCATGCACATGTAAGTACGGGTAAAGCAACCGGAAAAGGCAGACTTTATACAGTTAAAAAAGGCGATACGTTAGGCAGAATAGCTCAAAAAAATCATACAACTATTTCTTCTATTTGTAAGAAAAACAGGATAAAACAAACAAAAATGTTGCGTTTAGGACAAAAAATAAAAGTATAATCCTTTTAATGAAAGTTTTAAAACAAAAACCTCTCAATTAGCCGGGAGGTTTTTTTTGTGGAATTATTTTAGTGGTATTTATTACGGTCATTTGCATTGTTAAAACATTGTCTGTTTTGTGAATTAAGTTTTGAAGAAGAGGTTTGTTATTGTTGTAAATTTGGGGGAAGCGAGAAATTAAAAACAAATATATATCATGGAAGTAACCGGACAATTAAAAGTAAAATTCGATACACAAAAAGTAAGCGATAAATTTCAGAAAAGAGATTTTGTATTAGCAACCGACCTAAGCACCCCATATCCTCAATACGTGAGTTTTCAAGTAACACAGGATAAATGCTCTATGTTGGATCAGTTCAACGAAGGAGAAGAAATTAAAGTGCAATTTAATTTAAGAGGCCGTGAATGGAACGGGCCGCAAGGCATTAAATATTTTAATACATTAGAAGCATGGCGTTTAGAAAAAGCTGTAGGAGGCCAAACAAGTGCACCCGCACAAAACACAAATTTAGGAATGAACGAAAGCACCAAGGCACCGGTATTTAATAGCAGTGTATCTGATAACGACGATTTACCATTTTAATACGATTTGAGAAAAAAGACTTGAGATATGAGAATTCTATCTCATATCTCATAGTCTAACCTCTCATATCCTGTTTGTATGAAAAAACCTTCAGTTCTTCTTATCTATACAGGCGGTACCATTGGCATGATGCAGGATGTTCGTACCGGCGAATTAAAGCCTTTTAATTTTAAAGCATTAACTAAACAAATTCCTGAACTTGAAAAATTTGACATTGACCTGTCATCTATTTCCTTTTCAAAACCCATTGATTCATCCAACATGCATCCTCGGATATGGATAGAATTAGCGGGGATCATAAAAGAAAATTATAATAAGCATGATGGTTTTGTAATACTGCACGGCTCTGATACCATGTCGTACACTGCAAGTGCCTTAAGCTTTATGTTGGAGAATTTAGCAAAGCCTGTTATATTAACGGGTTCGCAATTACCCATAGGAATTATAAGAACAGACGGTAAAGAAAATTTAATTACTGCTATTGAAATAGCGTCTGCTCAAAAAAACAATAAACCTGTTGTAACCGAAGTATGTATTTATTTTGAATATAAATTATACCGCGGCAACCGAACTTATAAATACAACTCAGCACATTTCGACGCGTTTAAATCGCCAAATTACCCTGCTTTAGCGGAAGCGGGCGTTGATATACAGTATAATGCCTCCGCTTTATTAAAGCCTTCAAAAAAACAATTTGTTGTTCACCGTGAATTGGAAAATGATATTGTAGTTTTAAAATTATTTCCGGGCTTAAGTAAAAAAATAACGTTGTCTGTTTTAAATACGGAAGGCATAAAAGCAGTGATTCTTGAAACATTCGGTGCCGGTAATGCAAGCACGGAAGACTGGTTTATTGATGCATTAAAAGAAGCGATTGATAAAGGAATACTTATTTATAATGTCACGCAATGCTCGGAAGGTAAGGTCATACAAGGTATGTATGAAACAAGCAGCATGCTTAAAAAGATAGGTGTGGTGAGCGGTTCTGATATTACGTTTGAAAGCGCTGTTACCAAATTAATGTATGTGCTGGGTAAAAAAATACCTCTTGCAAAAGTAAAACAATTACTCAAAACTAATTTAAGAGGAGAGATCAGTATTTAGTTACGGTTTTTGAGTTTTAAGAAAAACTCTTTTTTAACTTTGCGTAATACTCGGCCCACTCTGCGGTTAAAAATAAATAAATTATGAAAAATCATATAACAGTTGAAGGCATAAGGTTATACGCTTACCACGGCTGCTTGGAAGAAGAAGGGATTATAGGCGGAGAATATATTGTAGACGTGTATATGCAGATTGATTTTATGGAAGCCGCAGCTAAAGACAATTTATTGTTAACGATAGATTATTGCACTGTATTTAATATTTGTAAAGCGGAAATGGTCATTCGTTCTAAGTTAATTGAACACGCGGCTAAACGTATCTTTGATGCCTTAACGGAAACATTTCCGCAATTAATTTACACAAAAGTAGTGGTCACCAAACTGCTGCCTCCTATGCATGGCCCTGTTGATAAGGTTTCTGTTGTAATAGAGAGTTAATTCTCTGTTTTTCGTTTAACTAATAAATAATAATTTCCTTCAATAGGAAGATAGCCGTATTCATAACAAAACAAGTAGTTTTTACCGGTTTTAGTAGTTACCGTGTTTGTATAATAAGAAAAATTAAATCCTTTATCTATTAGTTTTTGTTGAGAAACTTTAGCGGTTTCATCAGGGATGAGTTCTTCAATAATGCGCCTGTTTTTTCGTAAAATATTATTTATATTTCTGACGTAATTATTGCTGCTGCTGTTTAATTTATTGTTATAAGCGTTACGACACATGTCGCTGCAGAATTTTTTATCGGCGCGTCCGTGAAATACTTCATTGCATTCTATACACGTTCTTTTTTCCATTGAACGTTTAAGTTAAAAATTCTTTCGGGATATTGCAAATCGGTATAGCGCCCATCTTATGCTTATTAGCATTGTGGCGACTTTTATAAGTGGTTAAGGCTTTTGTTTGTGATTCACTTAATGTGTACGTTTCGTTATTTTCTATGTATAACATAGCCCATTCCAACTCATCATATGTTGCGCCTATCTGGTCTTCATCCGTTCTTCCGTCTGCAAATAACCCGTCGGTAGGGCGGGCCTGTAAAATATCATTAATTACTCCGAGTTCCGCCGCTAAACTATATACCTGTGATTTCATGAGGTCTGCTATCGGACTTATATCAACGCCTCCGTCGCCATATTTAGTAAAAAACCCGATCCCGAAATCTTCCACTTTATTACCCGTGCCCGCCACCAATAATTTATGATGCCCTGCATAAGCATAGAGTGTTGTCATCCGTAAACGGGCTCTTGTATTTGCCATTGTTAAAAAATCCTGTATATTTTTATCATAGGTTTTTTCCATTTGTTCAAATATAGGGGTTAGGTCAGCTTCAGCGCTGCTTACATTTTTAAAGGTGTATTTTAACCAATTTATGTGAGCATGCGCGCGATCGTATTCATTTTTCATTTGCCTGATGGGCATATTTAAGCAAATCACTTTTTTGCCCGTAAGCGCGCAGAGCGTTGAGGTAAGCGCAGAATCAATTCCTCCCGAAATGCCGATAACGAAGCCTTCGGTACCCGAGCTTATTGAGTAATCTGTAAGCCATTTTACCAAATGATCAATGATCTTTTTTTTTCCCATTAATATAATTTTATAAGGTATTATTATAAAGTAAACATAAAAAAATCCCGGGTATAAACCGGGATTTTATAAAAAATTAATGAACCCGTTAAAACATGATACCAATGTTAATGCGTATGGCATTCATCAATAAATTTTGTTTTAAGTTGGTAAATGTAATATTGCCGTTTGCATCTTGAACAGCATTTGTAGAAATGTATTTTGATTCGTTGCGCATGGTATTAGTGAATGAATGAAAATAATTTACATTAATAAAAAACGCGGTTGACCCTGATAACCTGTATTCCGCGCCTAAACCTACATTTAAACCAAAGCGTAAAGGAATTAATGAACCGTCTTTACCAATATTTAATCCGTTATTGGTTTGGTATGATAAATTATAATAAGGCAGGGTTGGTATAGAGGTTAATTGCTCCACTTTATCATCTGCTTTTAAAGCGGTTCTTATTCCTAATTCTCCGCCAAACATACCAAAATACCTAAAACCACTGATTTCCTTTGTCATCATTTTTAATAATAGAGGAATGGTAATGTAAGTTGCTTTTATTTTTCTTTGAGTTACTAAAAATGTTTTATTGGTCGAAGAATTATAAGTGGTGTTATTTACACCGTCTTTTGCTTCCACTAAATCCCCGTTAGCATCTAAATTATAAAAAGCGCTTGCTCCGTTAAAGGAAGAAAACGCTGTGTTTTTATAATTTATGCTCGCTCTTTCAAAATCCCCACCGATACCGGTTTGAAAATGAATAATATTAGAAAGCTTAAACTCTGTTACCAATCCAAAACCATAGCCGAAACCTGCTTTGTCTTTAGTTGTAAAATTGTCGCCTGAAGCAAGCCATGTCGGTTGCGCGGCTACCCTTAAACCAAACCTGAATTTTTTATCAAATTTATCGTCATCATCTTGTGCTAAAAACGAATTAGCTAACAATAAACTGCTTGAAACTATCAATAAAATTTTTTTCATGTGATCTGTTTTTTTATAATTTAACATTGTAAAATTAATATAAATATTAATATAGAACCTTGAAGATTGTTAAAACAACTAATAATTAATAAACAGAACAGCATGCACAAAATTTTAAATTTAAAAAACGGCAGTCTCTTCTTAATATTTCTTACACTATTTTTTTCTTATTCCTGTAAGCACAATCGCGCTGATATAGATACAAGCGGGGTTAGTATGGAACCTGTTGTATTTAAAAGGCTTGATAAAGATATTTTTTCGTTGGCACCTAATTTGATTAATAATCAAACGAATACCTTGAAAAACAAATACGGCCCTATTTTTTATAACCGTTATGTTTCTTCTATTATTAATAAAGGAGGAACGCTGGATTCTTTATATTCTGAAAGCCTTTTAAAATTTATTACCGATAAAGATATGAGCACGACTTATACCGATATCACAAAAACTTTTTCTGATAACGATGTTGAATTGATTGGCGATGATTTAACAGAGGCTTTAAAACGGTTTAAAGTATTATTTCCTAAAAGAAAAACCCCTAAGCAATATGTTACGTTTATGAGCGGTTTTAATTATAACATTGTGTATGTTGATTCCACTTTGGCTATAGGGCTTGAAATGTACCTGGGTGAAGATTATAAATATTACAATGCTTTGCAATTCCCGAAATTCAGAACGCGTACCATGAATAAGCCACACCTTTTACCGGATGCTGTAAGAGGTATGGTAATGACCGAATTTGATAACGCGGATCCCGTAAATAATTTGCTGAACCATATGATTTTTTACGGGAAGATTTTTTATATATGTGATGTGTTATTGCCGAAGGTGCCTGATTCGTTAAAGATGGGATATACGCAAGCGCAATTAAATTATTGTAACGCATACGAGAAAAAATTATGGGGTTTTTTCGTGAAGGATAATAAGTTGTACGATAACGACCTTAAAATAATCGGTGAATATACAAGTGACGGGCCTTTTACAGGTTCTATCAGCAAGGAGTGTCCGCCGAGGGTTGCTATGTGGCTGGGGAAACAAATTGTAAAATCGTACATGGAGCATAATGAGGAAACAAGTTTTGATGACCTGATGAACGAAAAAGACGCACAGAAAATTTTATCAAAATCGAAATATAAACCGTAATAAAAGATAAAAGAAGTAAGATAAAAGACATAAGATCGATCAATCTTTAGTCTTGCATCCTTAATCTTTTTTGCTCTGCAAATGGATCTCAGAGAACAACAAATACAGCGTAATTCGGAAATACTTAAAAAATACATCCCGGCATTTGCTGTACCTACTATTGCAAGGTGGATTATTGAGATGGATTTTAAATTAAAAATAACTAAAGAACGCAGTACAAAGCTTGGTGATTACACTTCGCCGCACAGCGGGCTAAACCACACCATTACTATTAATCATAATTTAAACGAATATTCTTTTTTTGTAACCCTGGTGCATGAAATTGCGCATTTAAAAACGTATAATACATATAAGCACAGGGTAATGCCTCACGGCGAAGAATGGAAACAATCTTTCAGAGAATTAATGGTTCCGTTTTTAAATCCCGATCATTTGCCTTTGGATATATTATACGCGATTCGGAAATACCTGCAAAATCCTGCCGCGGCAAGTTGTAGCGATGCTACCTTAATGCGTACACTAAAATTATATGATGCGCATGACACGAACGGACATCTTATTTTGTTGGAACATTTGCCATACCGTACCCAATTCTTATATAACGGTTCGCGTATTTTTGAAAAAGGAGAGAAACTCAGGAAGCGTTACAGGTGCAGGGAAATAAGCAGCGGTACTATTTATTTGTTTAGTCCTTTGGCTGAGGTGGAAGCGTTTGAAAAGGAAATATAAAGGAAGATATAACAGTGGTTTATTTTCTTTTAATATACTCTTTCCACGGCTCCCAATAAAAATCATTCCACCCCCTTTTAAGCCCTTCCGCTTGCGTTTCGGGAACATTGGCATGCGTCATTTTCAACACTACATCTTTGCCTTTTGTTTCGAGTTTAATAATAAAGGTAGAATCCATGTCTTCTTTATCCCAATCGTCCGCTCTCCAGGATTGTACAATCAGGTTGTCTTTTATCAATTGTAAATTCTTGCCGGTTATATAAGTGTCGTAAGCTCTAAACACAGTGCCTTCTTTATCTGAAATTTTTACGGCATCTCCTATGATCTCGCTATGCTTTTCCGCGTTCATATATAACTCATACAGAACTTTAGGAGTTGTATTTTTAAAGATTACTTTTTGTGTGATAGTTTGTGTCATACTATTGTTTTATCGAAATTGTAAAACTGATCTAATATATTAGTTTCTTTTGATTTTTACTCGTTTTATATGTGGTTTATAAGCCAATATTTTTTATTAAATTTAAGTATCAGAAATTTTATTTTTATATGTGTCAGTCTAATGGCCCGCAATTTTTATTCGCAGGGTATTATGGATAACAGCAGCTATTCGGGAGAATATACCGTAAGTGATTGCTTTAAAAAAACAATTGTCCTTGTAAAATTTAGAGCGGATACCATAAAGTCAAATTATGTTTTAAAAGGTGAAAAGATATGGAGTACGATCAACTTAGAAAATAAACAAAATCAACAATCGTTTAATACCGGTGCCAAATGTTCGGAGGTAGGGTTGTTTGAAGTTATGAAATACGGCTTATTTGCAAAACACCTAAATGCTTTTTCATCCGACGATTTTAATGATGTTAAACAACACAGGCTCAGCAATGAGCAGATCCTGAAAAGTATTTCGGTACACGATACTTCGGTGGTAGATGTATTTGATGCTAATGGGGATAAAACAACGGAAACATTAATTGATAACCGCGTGTTATACGGGAGCGACGTTAAAAGTTTTTTATTAAAGGAAGATTGGCTGATCAATAGCTATAGCGGTAAAATAGAGAAGCGTATCATTGGGATAGCACCGGTGGTTTATGATGCTAAACAACAAAAAACAATGCCTTTGTTTTGGTTGTACTACGCTGAATGGAAACAATTATTTTCTGCTTTTGATGTTAACAGTTCTTATGCCGATATGCCCGTTTCCTTTAATGAGGTGTTGTTGAATCACTATTTTATATCAGTAATAAGTAAAGAGAGTAATATTTTTGACAGGAGCTTAAAATCCGTTAATCACGGAAAAGATTTTCACTCGGAAGGGAAATCGATCAATGAAAAACTAAATACGGACCGGGAAGATTTGTTCCCGAAGTAATTTTTATTCTTTTAATACTCCTGTTGCTAAAGTTATTGATTTTCAAATTATTATCTTTTGATTTGTTAATAAAATCAATGGTTTCAACACTTTTATAATTTTATATTTGAGAGTATTAATTCTATTTATTTAACTACAAAATTTAATTTCTTTAGTATATCATGACAGATGCTTCCTTATTTTTTAAAATCGCCGCAGAGCTTAACGTTGACGTAAAACAGGTAAAAGCCACCGTTGAATTATTGGATGAAGGCGCTACGGTTCCTTTTATTTCCCGCTACCGTAAAGAGGTTACAGGCAGCCTTGACGAGGTGCAGGTAATTACAATTAAAAATGAGATAGAGCGTTTACGCCAGTTGGAGCAACGCCGTGAGAGCATTTTGAAATCCATTGAAGGACAAGGTAAATTAACGCCGGAACTTTCCGATAAAATTTTAGCCGCTGAAATGCTTTCTACGCTTGAAGATTTATACTTACCCTATAAACCAAAACGTCGTACCAAAGCTACTGCCGCCCGCGAAAAAGGATTGGAGCCTTTGGCACACTTAATTTTAGCACAAGAAACTAAAGAACTTTTCCCTGAAGCTTTAAAATATGTAAATAAAGAATTAGGCGTTGAACACCCGGATGATGCCTTGCAGGGCGCGCGCGATATAATTGCGGAGATAGTAAGTGAAGACGCCGTTGCGCGGGAAGGGATGCGTGTATTATTTAAGCGTTCGGGCATCATTAAAAGTAAAGTGATAAGAGGAAAAGAAGAAGCAGGCGAAAAGTTTAAAGATTACTTTGAATGGGAAGAGGCTTTAATGACATGCCCGAGCCACCGTATGTTAGCGATGCGTCGCGGAGAGAAAGAAGATTTTTTAATACTGGATATAGTCATAGATGATGAAGCCGCACATGAGCAATTAAAAAAACAATTTATTAAAACCCGCAATGAATGCGCCGAGCAGATTAACCTTGCTATTGAAGACGGCTACAAACGTTTGCTGCAACCGGGCATAGAAGCCGAAATGCGGATGCTAACCAAGCAAACTGCCGATGAAAAAGCTATACAGGTATTTGCCGATAATCTGCGCGAGCTACTGTTGGCTTCGCCTTTAGGACAAAAATCTATGCTGGCCATTGACCCCGGTTTTAGAAGCGGATGTAAAGTGGTAGCATTAGATGCACAGGGAAAATTATTGGAAGAAACCGTTATTTATCCGCATGAGCCACAACGCCGCGTCATGGATTCGCAGCACGTAGTTATGGCTTTATGCGCTAAGTATGAGCTGGAAGCCATTGCCATTGGTAACGGTACCGCATCGCGCGAAACAGAACAGTTTATAAAAAATATTGATGTATTGCCGAAAACAATTCCGGTTATTATGGTGAGTGAAGCAGGCGCTTCTATTTACTCCGCATCAGATGTGGCTCGCGAAGAATTTGCAGACTATGATCTTACTGTGCGGGGAGCCGTTTCTATCGGTCGCCGTTTATCCGATCCTTTAGCCGAATTAGTGAAGCTTGATCCTAAATCCATTGGAGTAGGCCAATACCAGCATGATGTTGACCAAACCGCTTTAAAAAACAAATTGGATGTGGTAGTGATGAGCTGCGTAAACGGAGTAGGCGTAGAGCTGAACACGGCTTCCAAACAACTATTGTCATACGTATCAGGCATTGGTGAAACACTGGCAAAAAATATTGTGGATTATCGTAATGAACACGGAGCATTTAAATCGCGTAAAGAGTTATTGAAAGTAAACCGTATGGGAGATAAAGTATTTGAACAATGTTCAGGATTTTTAAGGATCAGGGACGGCATTCATCCTCTTGATAAAAGTGCCGTGCATCCGGAAGCGTATCATATTGTCGAGAAAATGGCAAGCGACCTAAATGCGGGCATCGACGATCTGATCAAAGACAAAGAGCTTCGTAAAAAAATAAATTTAAATTCGTATGTAACTGAAACTATTGGTATCCCTACATTAAAAGATATAGTAAGCGAACTGGAAAAACCGGGGCGTGATCCCCGTAAATCTTTTGAAGTATTCAGCTTCGACGATCACGTGCATAGTATGGAAGATCTGCATGAAGGCATGCGTTTACCGGGCATTGTTACCAACGTTACCAACTTCGGTGCCTTTGTTGATATTGGTGTGCACCAGGATGGCTTGGTACATATTTCGCAATTGAGCGATTCATTTGTCGATGATCCCAATACAATAGTAAAAGTAGGACAACAGGTGTGGGTAAATGTAACGGAGTGCGATGTAAAGCGGAAGCGGATCGCTTTATCCATGAAAGGAGAGGGCATTGTGTCTTCTAAAAAACCGACAACAAAAAAAGAAGAAACGGCAAGCTACGATCCCAACGATATGCAATCTGCATTAGCGGCTTTAAAAGGAAAGTTTAAGAAGTAATGATATTCCCGATGAGCAAATTAATTTCAGCCATAAATATAACGCCCGACGGCTTTTGTAATCATACACAGGTTGTTGAAGACGAAGAACACCATCAATTTATAAACGAATTGCTAAAGAATGCCGACATGGTATTGTTAGGCAGGGTAACCTATGAATTGTTTGAAAGCTACTGGCCACTTGCTTTAAAAGACCTCACATTACCGGAGCCTATACAGGAATTTGCACGGCTTATTAATTCGGTTGAAAAAGTAGTGGTGTCAGGTAAAATTCATAAAGCCGCATGGCACAATACTACCGGCATCAATGATTTAACAGAAGGAACAATTGCAGAGTTAAAACTACGTTCAAAAAAGAACATTCTGTTATTAGGAAGTCCCGGTGTTTTGGCAGAGCTTGCCAAAGCTAACTTTATAGACGAGTATTATTTTTCGGTACACCCTATGCTTGGAGGTAAAGGAAAACGGTTATTTGAAAAAGTGGAGCTTAATGAAATACAAGGATTAAAATTAACAGATACAAAAACATTTAAATCGGGTGTAGTGACGTTGCGTTATCAAAATATTAATACCCGGTGAACAGAATAATTAGTTAAAAACTCTTATAAGTTCTTAAAGATTTATTATTTGTTGTCATCTCCGTAAAACATTTAGCTTTGTCAGTAATATTTCGGTAGAAATAGTTTCAAAGCCCAAACTAAAATTTAGCTGCAATCCGTTATAAGCAAGTTTAGAAAAATAACCTCAGAAAATAGCACCTATATTAAAGTTATATTTTATATTTAAATTATAAAAAAAGTAAACAATGGAATTACCAAGACGCCCAGCATTTTTATCAACTACATATAATACTTCTTCTAGTCAACATGAGGTAACCATCGAGCATATAACACCGACTGCAAAACTAAAAATAATAGACAATAACGGCTTAAATAAAGAAAATTATCAATCTATTCAATTTTGTATAATTGACAAATCAGATAGAGAATTTAATACAGATAATCTAGCAAATCTGTTTTCAAACGAAACCGGCGAGAGTGAAGAATTCCGTTGTGAAATCCACTCAAAAGATCATCGTGCAGCTATCCCGCCACTTAAATTTATTTTAAAATCAAACGAACTCGATTTATCAAAGATGAATTTTAAAATAAGTTGCGAAAAATAGTCCTTAATTAAAAAACAATAAATATGAAAATTCAAGCTTTTATTTTATTCTTAATATTTAGTTATTCTGTGAATTTAAACGCACAAACTAAGTCAACACAGCCTAAACCCCAAAAATTCCAAACAACAGACGAAAATTGGAAAATATTACAAACTGCCACTGCTCAAATGCTAATGGAAAATTATGAACCAGCAATAGAAAATTACCAATTATTCATTTCTAAGATTTATGATCAAGAATTAAAGCATTCTGCTTATGGTGACTTAGGTTACTGTCTATCACAAACACAAGACTACCAAGGAGCAATACCATATTTAACTAAATACATTAACTATTTTAACCCTAATGAACTAACAACAATAAAAATCGAAAAAGTAAATTCAACTAATCAATTCATTGGAAAATATTTAATACAAAGAGGATTTTGTAAAAGTAAATTAGAAGATGTAAATGGCGCAGAAATGGATTTAACAAGGGGCATTGATTTTATGGAAGCGCTAATAAAATCTCCGAAGAACAAACAAGACTGGAATTACCACACCTTAGGTTTTGGTTATTTAATGCGTGGTTTCGCAAAAATGCAAATGAATAAAGGCAAAATATTTTGTGAAGACTTAAGAAAATCAATTGAGTATGGTTTTACGCCAGGCATAGTGTTAGTAAAGGATTACTGCAATTAGCTAATAAAACCAGCCCATAACAGCACCTACCAAAAATGCGGGCATTCGGCAAAGCATTGCAAAAGCGGTAGACAATTAATTAATTTTCGCTTTGCAGATGGCCAATAAACATTTAGCTTTGCTATATAATACAAGGAGTTTTTAATAATCTTAACCTGTAATACTATAATGAAAAAAGCAATAATAAGTTTAATCATGTTGTGTATCTCAATGACATTCTTTTCACAAAAATCGTACGATAAAGTGGACGCCTTCGGGATATATAATGATGCTTGGGCCAAAGTTACCTTAAATCAAAAATATGGTTTTATTGACAGTAAAGGGTATGAAGTAGTAAAACCTATTTACGATGAGATAGGAGTTTTTGGAAGCTATGGTGATAATTTAGCATTAGTTAGGTTAAACAATAAGCTTGGTTTTATTGATAATACAGGTAAGGAAGTAGTAAAACCTATTTACGACAATATATGGGCTTTTGGAAGCTACCGTGATAATTTGGCATTGGTTAAGTTAAACAATAAGCTTGGTTTTATTGATAATACAGGTAAGGAAATAGTAAAACCTGTTTATGATAACATAGGAGCTTTTGGAAGCTACCGTGATAATTTAGCATTGGTTAAATTAAACGATAAGCTTGGTTTTATTGATAATACAGGTAAGGAAGTAGTAAAGCCATTATATGATAAAATTGAAGCCTTTGGAGCTGTGCATGATAATTGGGCGCAGGTAAAGCTTAACGGTAAAACATTTTTCATTAATGAAAACGGAAAAGAAATAGTGGAAATAAAATAAGTTACTTTTATTATACATTTTGTTGATACATTAAATTTAAATTATGCAACACCCGCTTTTAAGAACCGTAAACATAACGCGTTATATTGCACCTTTACGCGAAGGCGGCTCTTTGCCTGCATTGGCCGAGGCTGACGATGGTTTTAAATATGTATTAAAATTTAAAGGAAACGGACACGGGCCAAAAGCATTGATTGCAGAATTAATAGGCGGGGAAATTGCCCGTACTTTAGGGTTACAAATCCCTGAATTGGTGTTTGCTAATTTAGATGAAGCCTTTGGGCGCACGGAAGCTGACGAAGAAATTCAGGATTTGTTGCAGGGAAGTAAAGGACTCAACTTGGCCTTACATTTTTTATCGGGTGCTATCACTTTCGATCCCGTTGTTACGATCGTAAATGCCAAGCTTGCTTCACAAATTGTGTGGCTTGATGCTTTTATTACAAATGTTGACCGTACGTTTAAAAATACCAATATGCTGATTTGGCATAAGGAATTATGGCTCATCGACCATGGGGCCTGTTTATATTTTCATCATTCATGGACTAATTGGGAAACTACTGCAAAAAGTCCATTCACGTTAATAAAAGATCATGTGCTGCTACCGCAGGCTTCGTTATTGGAAGAGGTAAACAGTGAGTTTAAAAAAATTTTAAATGAACAAAACCTCAGGCACATTGTATCACTTATTCCCGATGAATGGCTGCTTTGGGAGGGAACAGACGAATCACCCGATTCACTCCGTGAAATATACTCCGAATTTTTGACTTTGAGATTGGAACATTCCGACACGTTTATAAATGAAGCACAACATGCAAGAAAAGCACTTATATGAATATGCAGTAATCCAGATCTTGCCGGTTGTGGAACGTGAAGAGTTTCTGAATGTAGGTATCATTCTTTTTTGTAAAAAAGCAAAGTTTATTAAAGTGTACTTTACAATTAATGAAACAAAGCTTGGATCATTTTCTAAAGAATTGGACATGGAACAAATTCAATCGAATTTAGATGCGTTCCAAAAAATAGCAGCAGGTGCGGAAAAATGCGGCTCTATTGCTCTAATGGATATTCCTTCGCGGTTTCGTTGGTTAACCGCCGTGCGCAGCTCCGCTATTCAAACATCAAGACCGCATCCCGGCTTGTGTGATGACCTGGAGCAGACCGCGCAACGCTTATTTGAAGAATTGGTGTTGTAACGTTTATTAGTTTGGAAGCTTAATTAATCACATAAACATATAAAATCACAGAAGGAAAAGAGTATAATATCAATCAACGTCCTGTGATTGCCACGTATATAAAGTAACTGTTCAAAAGAACATAAGTTGTTAAACATATCTTCCATGCTATGTTATCAAACCGCTTTGCAGTTTTTATTTCCTCTCTTTTTATAAGATGTAAGGCGTAAATATTTGAAACTATAATTCCAAAAATAAAAAGCAGGGTAAGCCCATGCAGGCTGTCAACCAAGGTAAAGGTGGTAGACTCCGGTAACGAAGAATCGATCACATATTTATTGCCTACTACCGCTAACAGCGCGCCCACACTTAATCCAAAGCGCGATTCCACACTTTCGGCATGAATAAAAAAACAAACAAAGGCAATAAAAAATGCCAGGTACATGCCGATAAACATTTTCCAAAACAAGCCAATAGCTTTCCTGGTAAGCTCCATGGTAACTTTAAACGTGCCGTATTCTGAATGCGGCTTGCTAAGCTCAGGGTCGCCGAATGCGGTTTCATACGCTTTTGTGCCTGTCTTTATATTGAAACGCCCGATATCCCAACCGTTCAATGTAAATTTAGGATCATAATGTTTACCCATAGTATCTGCGGAAAACACAAGTGAATGAGAATCAAATTGTGAATTTTCAATAGCAAAACGCAGCTTCTGGCTGTCAAACGGAAAGTTATCGATTTTCCAGGAATCTTTCATCACGCACTGTAATTTCATCAATATATAAATGTGTTCACCGGAGGTATCTAAAGTAGAATATGATTTAGTTACTGTTTTTGCCTGCGGCACTTCAAGGTTTTGCAAAAAATCAAAATCACGGTTTTTATAGGTTAACCATAACCACAAATTAACGGTATATTCCTTTTGCTTAAAATCAATATCGTGAATACTGGTAATATAAATCCCTGTATAAACCGTATCAGGCGCGGTTTTTGTTGCAAAAGCCGTTGAACTAAAATAAAGGGCGAAGAGGATAAGGAAAGATCTGATTTTGAGAATAGTATTTTTTTTCATACAGCTAAAGATATATAATTTGATGCTGTAAAAAAAGTTTATCAAATCTGTTCATCCTATTATCCATAAATGTTCTCACTGACACCGTTGATACTTATGGTTCTGATTATTCACTGAAAACTTCCTTTAAAAAATCTTTCATAGCTTGCCATGAACGCTTGTCTGCTTTTTCATCATAAGCAGCTCCTTTATTAGGATCATTACCCGCCGCCGGTTCGGTAAACGAATGCACCGCGTTGGCATAATAGATCATTTGCCAATCAGCCTTAGCAGAATTCATTTCTTTTTGAAATGCTTTTATTTGTGCCTCCGAAGAGTAAGGATCCAAGGCGCCATGGCATACCAATACTTTCGGAATAATAACCTGCGAGGCTTGAGTAGTATCTTTGCCGTAGCTTCCGTGAAACGATATGACTCCCCTTACGTCGAAATTAGCTCTTGCTGCTTCAAGCGCTCCCGCTCCACCAAAACAATATCCTGTTACTGCAATATTTTTAGGATCGGCCCCTTGTTTTATCAACTCTTCCATGGCAAGCTTTATTCTTCTTTTATAATCGTCGGTATGGCTTTTATAATAGCCTGAGCGTTCTCCCGCTTCTTTCTTATCTTTCGGATAATTGCCTTCACCGTAAATGTCTGCTACAAAAACGTTATAACCCAATGCCGAAAGTTTTTCGGCTATCTTTTTAAAATGGTCATTAATTCCCATCCATGCGGGTAATATTAAAACGCCCGGTTTACCCTTTCCACCGGCGGATGGAGCGGTTGCAAAACCTATTAATTTTTGAGCGCCGTCAGTATAATTTACCTGCTTTACCTGTGCAAAAGCGGAAATTGAAATGAATAAAGAAGCCATGAGAATAAAAATAAAATGTTTCATAAGTAGTGATTTTAGATTTTAAGATTAAAACAGGATTAGGTAAATAAAGTTTAGTAAATTAATTAAATTTAATACCGTTGAAACCACTTGAGTTATGTGAGCCGTCGCAATAGGGTTTATTGGATGATGCGCCGCAACGGCAAAAAACGGTTACTTTATTTTTTAATGAGGTGCAGGTATCTTTATGCTTCACCTGTATATGACCATGTATAAGTAAAGGCCCGTTAGGTAACACTTCTATCACAGGTTCTTTGTACTCTGCTGTAACAGTATCAGGCGCTTTATTATTATGATAAAAACTTAAAGCTTCCGAAGGACAAGTCTTTAAGCGCTCAATAATATGATCCGTGGGAGCGCCTGTAGGTTTTATTCGGGGTTTTGCCATAGAGTTAAACACTTCCTTTAATCCTTTTTCTCCCTTCCTGCAAAGGGTAGATTGAATACACGCTACAGGTCTCCATACAACTTGTGATCTCATCGTTACTGTATGTTTTTGTAATATCTTACATCATTAACTCAGTACTAAAATACATATTTAGCATAATAAGAGAAAATATAAATTGAAAATAGTGAAACTTTATATTATTAATTACCCATGATGAGTAAAGTTGACGGAGCAAGATGAATGGCAGAAAACAGAAATAGTGAAATGAACACTATTTTAGTTTCTTAACCGCCTGCGTAACAGAATAATGGTATTGCCTGTTATAGCTTAATACCACACACTATTATAATGGGTTTTATGTATTAGGTGGTTTAAGTGGCTTTTTCTATCTTTGTATACTAAACTTAGTGTTATGATCGCAGAAACAAACTTATCCGTTAAAAGCCAACAAATAATTGACTTAGAAGACAAATACGGAGCGCATAATTACCACCCTTTACCTGTAGTTTTGGAACGCGGCCAGGGCGTGTTTGTATGGGATGTGGACGGCAAAAAATACTATGATTTCTTATCTGCATACAGTGCGGTAAATCAGGGGCACTGTCATCCTAAAATTGTTCAAACATTAGTTGAACAGTCACAAAAATTAAGTTTAACATCGCGTGCATTTCATAATAATGTTTTGGGAGAATACGAAAAATTTATTACCGGTTTATTCGGCTTTGATAAAGTATTGCCAATGAACACGGGTGCCGAAGCCGTTGAAACCGCTATTAAACTGGCCCGTAAATGGGGTTACGAAAAAAAAGGCGTTGCCGAGAATGCAGCTAAGCTTATTGTATGCTCAGGCAACTTTCACGGCCGTACTATTTCTATTGTATCTGCCAGCACCGACTCGGATGCCCGCAAAAATTTCGGGCCTTATACCCCTGGTTATATCACCATTCCTTATAACACTATTGAAGCATTAGCGGAAGCCTTAAAAGATACATCGGTAGTGGGGTTTTTAGTGGAGCCTATACAAGGCGAAGCAGGAGTATTGGTGCCGAATGAAGGTTACTTAAGAACCTGTTCAGAAATGTGTAAAGCAGCTAACGTACTGTTTATAGCAGATGAAATTCAGACAGGCATTGCCCGTACAGGCCAAATGCTGGCTTGCGACCATGAGTCGGTAAAACCTGACATGCTTATTTTAGGAAAAGCTTTAAGCGGCGGCATGTACCCCGTATCTGCTGTATTAGCTAACGATGAGGTAATGATGTGTATTAAACCGGGACAGCACGGCTCAACTTATGGAGGCAATCCTTTAGGTTGTAAAATTGCCATTACTGCCATGAATGTGGTAATTGATGAAAGGCTTGCGGAGAATTCTGAAAAACTCGGTGAAGTGTTAAGAACGGAATTAAGGGCTATTCATTCTGAAAGGCTTACTACGGTTCGTGGAAAAGGATTATTAAACGCCATTGTTATTAAAGAAATAAATGGCATTACTGCCTGGGAAGTGTGTTTAAAGCTGGCTGAAAACGGATTGTTGGCTAAACCTACGCATGGCGATATTATTAGGTTTGCACCGCCTTTGGTTATTACTAACGAGCAAATTTTAGAATGCGCTTCCATTATTAAAAAAACATTGGAGTCATTTAATTAACCATCGAGGTAATGTCATGCCTCGATTTTACCTCTTGGGATATTCCAACACGGGCATTTTACCTTTAAACATATCTGCATAAAATTGTTTTAAAAAAGGCTTTTGAGCCAGCAAAGTACGGATCAAATAATAGTTATGTTCCTTGTGCAATACTTTCGAAAAGTTAATGTAATGTACATTAGGACAAAGAGGCTGTTTCACTTTTTCGCCGAGTTGATGCCTGAAAAAAATGAGCCTTGCACCGTTAAGGTTCCGGTCTCTTTTATTAACGGTTACAAAAATGTTTTTTGAAAAGCTTAATTTGTTTAACCATTCCGCATGTTTGTGCTGAGGTACACAAGCCGCATTCAGCAATACATTATCTGCCAGCCCGGGTTTTATGTTTTTAAAAAGTTCACTCTTTAAGTCATACATTAAAATTAAGTTTCCCATACTGTGAAAGAACAGGGTAGTGGTTTTAAATTTTGAAGCATGTGTGTTTTTATAATTTTGAAACTCTTCTAAAAACGCTGCGTAAGGCTTTGCCACTTTAGCGGAAACTAAATAGGTTGTTTTAATATTCTTCCCCCGTTTCATATAAGGCCGTTGTGTTGGCCAGTCAAAAAACAATTCATCAATGTTATAGATCCGCATTAACTTGGTGCCCCTGTCAACGCCTGATGTAAAAGTTTTACCAAGGCCTTCCGTAAACACTACAAAATCTTTAAAGCTTTCTTTTAGTTCTAATAGTTTTTCTAAAGTAGGGTAGGGAACAGTCGTCCAATTATTACCTTTAAAATAAACAGCAAAATATTTTAAAGTACCGGTGGTGTCGTAATCATAATCTACAAATTCTCTAAAGGTATCGTTATAATGCCGGGTAGATACAACAAACAGGCACGAATCCTCATTTGTAAATTGATATGTTTTATTTAAGATCATATTGTTCCAACCGCAGTATGAGTAGGGCTCGGCAGCCGGCTTGCCATTTTGAGTAAACCCTATATGGGCTGCACATAATATTAAAAGTATAGAGTATAATCTTATAGGCGTTTTCATAAACCGTTGTATATTATTTGTAAAAATTATATTTTTAATTGTATTTAAAAAAATGTTTACATTAGTTTAACAATTATAATTTTTATATGGCAAACGATTTTAACGAAGTAACAGCTGAAACCGGCAATTTTATTAAGTGTAAAGATTGCGGTGCCAATTTAAAATACTTACCGGGAACCTCCTATTTAAATTGTGAATATTGCGGAGCTAAAAATGAAATAGAATCCAAACAACAAACGGAGATTATTGAAAATGATTTTGAAAGCTTTTTAAATGAGCGATCGCATTTAGAAGCTAAGCAGGAAATTGTTACCGTAAAATGCACTAACTGTGCAGCATCTACCACCTTACAACCAAATGTAACATCAAGCACCTGCCCATATTGCGATACGCCCTTAGTGGTAACTAATGCGTCAACCTCTACAGTCATAAAGCCATCCTATATATTGCCTTTTAAAGTTGACAGGAAAGAGGCCACTCAAAAATTTATTAGTTGGGCAGGTGGATTATGGTTTGCCCCCAATAAATTAAAAGTATACGCACAACAGTCTGCCGAAAAACTGAATGGGCTTTACATGCCTTACTGGACTTACGATACCACTACAGTGTCTGATTACACAGGAATGCGTGGCGTACATTATTATGTAACAGAAACTTACAGGGACAGCGAAGGTAAAACACAAACCCGTCAGGTACAACGTACCAATTGGTATCCGGCAAGCGGAACTGTACATAATGAGTTTGACGATGTATTGGTGGTTTCTTCTAAATCGTTACCCGAAAAACTGGCCAATGAATTAGAGCCTTGGGATTTGCCTGAGTTAGTATCTTATAATGATAAATACTTAAGCGGTTTTATTACTGAAAGCTATCAGGTTGACCTAACAACCGGATTCGAAAAAGCAAAAGAACGGATCCAACCTGTTATAAGATCAACTGTGCAAAGTGATATTGGGGGTGATGTGCAGCAAGTTAAAAGCATAAATTCAACGTATAATGATATAACCTTTAAGCATATTTTATTACCGGTGTGGTTAAGCTCTTACAGGTATAAAGATAAAGTATATCGTTTTTTAGTAAACGCGCGAACCGGTGAAGTTCAGGGCGAAAGACCTTATTCTGCCATAAAAATTGTATTGCTGGTTATTGCTGTATTAGCGGCGGTGGGAACTGTTATTTTCTTTTTTCAGAAAAGGTAATGTATTCGAACAGGAACTGTATGATGAGAGTTACCGCATCATTGTTATTTTGTTCCCATCTTTTTCTTTTTGCGTTTGTTTTCTCTTTTATAAGTACTGCGCATTTTCTCTGATCCTTTTTTTTCTGACTTAGCTTCAATTGAACTTGGCTTATCTTTTTGTTTTTTTTCCAGATACGGATTAAAGGCTTCACGGTTTTTACCGCGGTGTTTCGACTTACGCCACATCTTTTTACGCTCTTTACTTTCGCTGAATTGAGCTTTTACCGGTAAAGTACCGAGAAATAAGACTAATAGAATAAATGCAAGCTTTTTAATCATACAACAAATAACGGATTTATATTAAAAAGACACATTTTAGGAATCAGAATTTACTAACAGATTTTCTGTAAAATTATGGTTTTGTAATATGTACCATTTATATTAAATTTGTTAGAACTACAAAACATATATGGCTATTAAAGATTGGACAAAACAGGAAATTTTGGATGTTTACAACACTCCATTAATGGAATTAATGTATAAAGCATCAGAAGTACATAAACAACACCATACGGTAGGTGAGGTTCAGGTTAGCTCTTTACTGTCTATTAAAACAGGCGGTTGTCCTGAAGACTGCGCATATTGCCCTCAAGCGGCGCGTTACCATACAGAAGTAAAAGTGCATAAATTAATGAGTGTAACTGAAGTAAATGATGCAGCGGATAATGCCAAGGCAGGTGGTGCAAGCCGTATGTGCTTAGGAGCGGCATGGCGTGAAGTACGTGATAACCGGGATTTTGATACGGTGTTGGATATGGTAAAAACCATTAACAGCAAAGGCATGGAAGTATGCGCTACATTGGGTATGGTTACAGAAGAGCAGGCTCGCAAACTGGCGGATGCAGGACTGTATGCCTACAACCACAACATTGATACAAGCGAAGAAAATTATAACACTATTATCTCAACCCGTAATTACGACGACCGTTTAAATACCATTAATAATGTGCGCAAAGCAGGTTTAACAGTATGTTCGGGAGGTATTATAGGTATGGGAGAAAAAATTGAAGACAGGGTAGGAATGTTATATACCTTAAGTATCCTTCGTCCTCAACCCGAATCAGTTCCTATTAACGCATTAGTGGCTGTAGAAGGGACACCGATGGAAAATCAGCCTCCTGTTCCAATTTGGGATATGATTCGTATGATTGCTACCACGCGTATCATATTACCAAAAACTGCGGTTCGTTTATCGGCAGGGCGTTTAAATATGAGCATGGAAGGGCAGGCCTTATGTTTTATGGCGGGCGCTAACTCAATTTTTGCCGGAGAAAAATTATTAACGACTCCAAACCCTTTGTATAATCAGGATATGGAGATGTTTAGCATTTTAGGGTTAACCACCAAAAAAGCGTTTACCGATACATTAAAAGAAGAATTAGTGTAATCATTTATTCAAAATTAAAATCTCTGCTATGAAAAAAATTTGTTTACTTCTTATAGTTTTAACGACACGGTTTGCATTTGCACAGTCAGCTGAAATATCAAATAAATATGATAAAATAGGGAAGTTCAGCCAAGGCATGGCTGTTGTGCATAAAGGTGGTTTATCCGGTGTTATTAATATGGAAGGCAAAGAAATTGTTAAGCCTGAGTATGATCATATTTCAGATTTTATGAAAGACGGCGTTGCTTTTACGCGCAAAAAAGATTTGGTAGGAATTATTGATAATACAGGAAAAGTGATCGTTGATAACCAATACGATTACATCAGTCACTTTCACGGAAATAACGCTGTTATAAGGAAAGGAGGTCTCTGCGGTGTGGTTAACAAGCAAGGAAAAGTGGTTGTTGATATGAAATACGAAAAATTAAAAGTGGAGAATAACGGAGTAATCAAAGCAATTAATCCTGATAAAACAGAAGTTCTGATTAAACCGAATAATTAATGCTTCACTCCCATTTTCCTAATGCATTGACGGCACTTCTTGAGCAACGCAGGGAAAAAGGATTTCTCCGTTCGCTTAAAATAAACGTTCCCTCTATTGATTTTGCAAGCAATGATTATTTAGGATTTTCATCAACCGGTATATTATCTGATTTCAATAAATTTTCATTATCAAAAAAAACAGGCTCTACAGGTTCGCGCTTAATCAGCGGGAATTCTTTTTTGTATGAAGAAACAGAGAAACAAATCGCATTGTTTCATAATACTGAAGCAGCATTAATTTACAATTCAGGCTATGATGCCAACCTTGGCTTATTATCGTGTGTGCCGCAAAAAGGAGATCTCATCTTAAGCGATGAGTTAATTCATGCGTCTTTAATTGACGGTATCCGTTTAAGTTACGCTGTTAATTATAAATTTAAACATAATGATATACCTGCATTAACAGAGCTTATTGCAAGACATAAAAATACGTATAAAGAAATTTATGTGGTGGTGGAAAGTGTTTATTCTATGGACGGAGACTGTGCTCCTTTAAAAGAGATTGTAGATCTTTGCAGAGAAAGCAGCGCGCATTTAATAGTTGATGAAGCCCATGCCATTGGTGTGTTTGGTAAAAACGGACGTGGCTTATGTGAAGAGTTGGATATCGAATCGGATTGTTTTGCACGCATTTATACTTATGGAAAAGCGATGGGCTGCCACGGTGCAGCAATTGTTGGAAGTGAAGAATTAAGAAATTATTTAATTAATTTTTCGCGTTCCTTTATTTATACTACTGCTATGCCTGAGCATGGTTTGGCGGCTGTTAAAGCAGGATATAGTTTACTTGAACATACACCGGAAATTGAAAAATTAAAAATAAACATTCATTATTTTAATACGCTCATAAACTCTCAACCTTCATTTATAAACAGTATGAGTTCCATTCACTGTAAATTGATCCAAGGTAATAAAGCCGTACAACTATTGGAAGAGAAATGCAGTGAGCATAACTTATTTGTAAAAGCCATTAAAAGCCCTACTGTTAAAGAAGGTCAAGAGCGAGTTCGCATTTGTTTACATTCTTTCAATACAAAACAGGAAATTGAGTTACTGGTGGAATTGCTTGAAAATTAAACCCTTAATTGTTACGATGCTGAACTTGATTCAGCATCTCATTAGATCCTGAATCAAGTTTAGTATGACATTAAAATGTACTGCCCTTTACAATGCATACACATCTAAACCCAATCCATGAAGCAGGTTTTGTGTACTCCATATCTTTCCCGATCCTACACTCTTCCGGCATGTTCCTCCAACCACCGCCTTTACAAATTCCTTTTTCAGAGATCATTTCGGCTACATTACCAACAGTATTATAAATTTTTAAAGCATTGGGGAGATATGAATATACGGGTGCTGTTACATCTGCATAACGACCGTTAGGTGAGGCGGCATCCCTGTTACTTTGCAGGCATATGAAATTTGAACGGGCATTGCCTTTTGCGTCTTTACCGTCATTATCTAAAAATATGTCAGATGATTCTGCAAAGAATTTCCATTCAACTTTTGTAGGCAGCCTGTAATAGAAGCTTTGATCTTTAAAATCTTTTTTTATTGATAAAAATGTTTTTACTTTTTCAGTCCGCCATTTACAAAATGCTACGGCCTGCTCATAACTTATACCTACAATAGGAAAATCTTTGTATGCCGGGTGCCTGTAATAATAGTGTACATAAGGCTCATTGTAAGATAATTTATCTCTCCAACATACAGTATCGGGTAAGGTTGCTAAATGTTCTTTCGAATTTGCACCGTACATTTTTTTAATGCTGAATTCATATTCCTGCCAGCTAGAGTTAGTAACTTCTGTTTTATCGGCAAACAAGGTATCGCTGATCTGCACTGTCCCCGGTGGAATAAATCGTTTTGTTTTGATAAACGATAAGCATAGCAATGCTAAGACTATTGTTGTAAATAGTGTTTTCATAAAATTGTTTTTAAGTTTAATTTAAATTCCTAATGCTATTTTTAAGTCGTGTGCGTCATTTGCATCTTCACCTAATTCTTTCACCGGAATTTTATTTTGGTTATCCGCTATACATTTATTGAAAGTTACTTTATCACAAATAAACAGTTTACCTTTCGACATTACACAAACTGTATATTCTTCCCTTGGATTATATGATATAGGCTCATAAGAAAAATTGTATACAAGGTTTTTAGTATGACAAACCAAATAAACTGCCCCCGGTGTAATAAAAGAGGCCCCGTCGTTTACTAAGAATACAGGATTCATCTTTGCTTCTTGGGGCATTTTAGCGGGGCAGTCGGAGTTACAAATACCAAAGCTGCTTATTTGAAAAATGCGTGTTACTTTTTGTGAATTGGTAAACGAAGCCATTTGTTCATTTTGTCTCTGCTCTTGCGCTATATTAAGGCGAATACGTTCCTTCGTGAGCTCTTCGTATAACTTTTTATTCTCTGCAATAAACTTAGCTTGTCTTTCTTCAAATTCTTCTTTTAGTTTCTTTTCGTTGGCTTCGCGTTTTGTCGCTAAATTTTTGTAAGCATCAAATTTAGCTTCGTATGCTTTCAAGGCGTTATCATAATTAGCACCCGTTAAAGCAGGATACACAACCAGTTGTTCAACCCTGTTTATTTGCGTTAAGATCAATAAATAGTTTTTTCCTTTTTGAGGACCTTCTTTTATCTCCGCACTGGTCCAAGTTATCTTTGCAAAATCCGCAGTATAGTTTTTGTTTTCTGTACCTACCTCAAACATGGCATTTTTAAAGGCTTCCAGCTCAGGAAACTCTTTATAATTTACATCCAACTGAAATTGCTGTCTGCCCGATGTGGCCTTCGTAGGTTTTAAAGGAGCAGAAATTTTACACAGTTGCTTTACTTTTTTCTCATAGCCTATTTTCTCATTTTCAATTTTGGGAGGAATGGCATCGATCTGTTTTTGCAACTCTTTTGTTTTAGGCGACTCAACTACTTCCTGCTCTTTTTGTCTTTTTAATCCCATTATCTTTTTATCTCCATCAGGTCTCTTCAAAGAATTGTCTCTTCCGGTATACACCCAATTTCTCGCAACCGTATCTAATACATACATATTATATTTATCGGCGGTGTGTTCTGATTCAAATTCAACAGTAATAGTTTTATTGGGTTTAATAAAAACAGGTTCATTATTTTGGTACCCCCTGATGTCTATCATACCGGCGCTTTCGAGATATGTTTTAATGCCCGCACTGTCATAAGCCATAGGAATGCCGCTTACAATAATATCTGCCTGATTATGAAATTCCCTGTAGCGGATCTCCACATCGCCGACAATATCCTGCCCTTGCTTATTAATAAAAGCTTTTTTAGGAACTATAATTTTTGAATGTGTTTTATGTGTAATGGTTGCGCCTTGGTCCGCATTTATTTTATAAGCAGTGTAGGGAATATTTAATTTAGCAATAGGTGGCGCAATAAAAGCTTTATTAAGCTTAGTGTTTTTGAAATTTGTATGCTGGTGTTGTATAGTAATTATTTTATCATTTGATGTTTCTTTTGGTGGATTTTTTTTAAATACTGAAAAATATGTAATGGTGCAAATAACAGCTACACCTGCTATAATGGCCGAGTACGTGACCTTTTTCTTTTTAAAAAAGTTAACATCGCTTCGGGCCTTTTCAATACTCTGCTTTTTAAATTTATTGACGAGTTCCCCAAAATCTTTTTTAGAATTTATTTCTTCATCACTAATCGGCGGCCTGTTAAGGTTAAAGTTTGGTTCCATTATCTCTTATTTAGATTTTTTTGTCAGCGTTTTTTTTACCCGTTCCAGTATTCTATACAGTTTTACTTTAGCATTGGTTTCAGTAATATTTAATATTTCTGCAATTTCTTTAAAGGGCCTTTTTTCAAAGAAACGCATTTCTACCAATTGTAGGTCATCTTCAGGCAATTCTTTAATAACTGTCATTAAAATTCCTTTGTATTGTTCCATGTATTCCTCTTCCACTTCCTCACAAATATTTCTTAAATCGCTAATGTCTGCATTAACTGTTTTCAAATTTTTTTTAGTTCTGAATAGCTGCATGACTTCGCTATGAGCAATACGATATAACCAGCTTGCAAAAGGCACACCCTTATATTCGTATTTTTCGATATTGGTAAGCGCTTTTAAAAATACTTGGGCAGTTAAATCAAAGGCGGTTTCCTTATCTTCCATACGTTGGTATACATAACCAAAAATTTGTTTGTAATATTTATCGTACAAAGGCCCAAAGTGTTCGGGGTTTTGTTTCGCAGCCTCAATAATTTGTTGCTCGGTTTGCAACATTTCGGCGGTATGATGGTATCGCGGTGAAAAATCCATATAATAAGCTGCGTTTAAAAGCATTATGAGGTTATAATACAAAATCCGATAAATAGTTACACTCAAAAACAAAATAAATTACCAATTGCACTTAAGCATTTGATCCTCAAGGGTGAATTTTTTCATTACAATGAGTGAAAGTTGATTTTAAATAAGTGAAATACGCTTTTAAATGAGTGAGTTGATTTTAAAATACAATTAGTGTTGCTGAAATCGCGTTAGTGTCGCCTCACACTTATAGGTTTGTATCAATCTTTGCATATCCCAACCGTTCAATATCAGAAATACTTTTTGTAAGATGTGTTTTGCCATTGGTTAAAACATAGAGGTTATCACTTATGGATGTAATGTGCCTGTACATGTGGTCTGTTACAAGGATGCCTTTGTGTTGTTTTTCTTCCGTTAATAGTTCTTTTATTTTCTCTATATGTAAAGGCATAATATGTGAAAAGGGTTCATCCAATAAAACAAATTGTGTTTTTGATTTCACAATAATCATTATTTCTACAATACGTCGCTGTCCACCCGATAATTGGTTTATAGGTGCTTTGTAATTGAAGCCGATATCAGGAAACCTGTTTTCAAATTCTTCAAAGGCAATATTGAAATCTTTAAAATTCTTCTTAACGTTAAATGGCCCGGAATAAAATTAAACTGCGGTAAATACAAAAGCAGCCCCGGCTTTTTAAATGGGAATGGTGTAAAAACACTATCGAAACGGATCGACTTACTTTGAGGTTCGAGGCTGCCGTTAATAATATTCATTAAGCATGATTTGCCATCGCCATTTCTTCCCAGCAAGCCTGTTATTTTACCGGTTTCGCATTTAATATATACATCCGATAGTATTTTTCGCAAGTCGAATTCTAAATAAATGTTGTCTATTTCGAGTTTATGCATGATAGTATATATTGGTTATTACCATAATTATAACATACAGTAAAAAATCGATAGCTATGGAACCTGCCCAGAGTTTAGCTTTAGAAATACCTAAGGCATGGTAATAATAAAATTCTTTTCTTTTTGCGTTATTTATGTAATACCAAATGAGGACGTAAGTCACTACCTTAAACCAAAACAAAGGTACTATTACATAAGCACCGGTTTTCCAGCTCAGGTAAACTATGGCGCAGAGAAATGTAATGGCTAAGCCGGTTGCTGTAAATCCTTTATAAAATGTTAGTACGGATCGGCTGGTTTTCAAAGCAGTAATTACTTCATGTATTTTTGCTTCACTTCACTGTAAGTAGGGAAATTATTATGGTGCCAGTTCATAATAATAGTACCGTCTTTTATAAGTATTAATCCGGGGTTAGAACGCACCATTGTTTTTAAAACTACCCCGTCTGCATTAGCAAAATCATATAATGCTTGGTGGCCGTGCTTATAATTATCAATTAATTTAGCATCGCTTTGCGTTAAGGCTAGCATGCCTATTTTATCTGTAGACGCTAATTTATAAAGGTCATTAATCTTAGCATGTAAAGTAGCATCATTATCCGTTTCATTAATATCCCAGCAAATTAATAAAAACATATAGTTTTTTACATTCAATACACTGTCTTTAATGTCATGCCCGTCTAACGAAGTAATAGAGAAGTCAACAATTTTTGGAGGATGAATGGCATCGTGAATTAAAATATTATCTGTAGCAACCCATTTCCAATTTAAGGTATCTTGCCACGGATAATTTTTCATATCAAAATGCTTCTGTTCTCCTGTTTTTAAATTTTCGTATATAAAGCCCGATTCGTATTCTGCCGGTTTATAGTCGGCCCCCGCTTTCATATTTTCTTTAATGTTGTCACCTATCTTGTAAGCCCTGAAATCTAAAGGCGGTAAGTTCCTGTAAGCATAAATAGGAAAAACGAATGATAAAATAATTGCTATTAATGTTAAGGAAGTGGTAATTAATGGGGAGAAAAGTTCTGTGATATTATCTTTTCCGGATATGAGCAATGTAATTAAGATCAGTAATACAACATCTTTCCAAAAGCTTGTCCATGGTTTTAATACTAAAAAATCGCCGAAACAGCCACAGGTGGTTACTTTATTGTAGCAGGCCGAATAAAAAGTAAGGAACGTGAAGAATGCTATCTGCGCAAATAATAAGCCTAATGTTAATTTTGCTTTATAGCCTGCCAACAACATAAAACCTAAGGCCATTTCGCTTACACATAATAATATGGCCAACGGAAGTGCAATGTGAGCAAAGCTTTCAAAAACAGACAAGCCTGAATCTGCTTTAAATACTTCAAAGTATTCTTTTAATTTATAGCTGAACCCTAAAGGGTCATTGGCTTTAATAAACCCCGAAAAAATAAATAATCCTCCTACTAAAAAGCGGGCAATATGGGTTATGCCTGCAAATTTACTGATAAAACCGGAGCCGTTTACCAGTATTACCAGTATGCCCAATACAATAGCAATGGTTGTTTTACTAAAGCATGGGGGGCAAACATAAAATAAAAAAACGGCTAAGCCAATCGACCAGATGGCGCGGAATAGTTTTGAGGATAAGAATCTTTTCATACATTTTTTTATTGAGAGGGAATATTCTTCTAAAAGTATAATCTATAGCAATACCTTAAACCTATTTTACTTTTTTTAACTAACAAAAAAGGTCTTAACATCTTTATCGGTTCGAACAGTTGGGCATATAATAGTTTATTTTGTACATTTATATAACGTAAACATTACCATCATGAAACTATTTTTTACTTTTTGCTTACTGAGCTCTTGCTTATTATTTACAACTTGCAGTAAAAAACCTACCGGCACGCGCGGGCCAAATGAAATATGGCTTGAGTATAAATTATTTAACCCGGGGCAATTGGTTGTAAAAGTAGGTACTACAGTTACGTTTACTAATAAGGATAATGCTAACCATTCTGCTACTAATATTAATGGTTTATTTGACAGTGGGAAAATAACCAGCGGAAATTCTTACACTTACACGTTTTCTAAGGTGGGTACTTTCAGCTTTTATTGTAACTACCATTCTACAGAGAGTGCTGAACAGGGATATATTATTGTACAGCAGTAATTAAATAAATATTTCTATTAATATTTTTTCTGCACATATTTTAAGTTCAGATATTGTAAATACTGTTTCAACATTTACTCTTTTTTAGAGTAATATTTAATGTTATCTATTAAGGCGCCAACTGTTTTAATAATAAAAATACTTTTTTCTGTGTTGCATTGGCGCTTAATTCACCTTTTTAATGCCTTGTTTTTTGATTACTTCCATTTCTACTTGAAGATTCCTGAGCATACTCATAATGCTTCCCACATTTAACTCTTCCTCTTTGTAATCGGTCATATTAATGCAGCAGGTGTATTCCCACATTTCGAGCACATCTTTTAAATTTACTTTATAGGGTTGGTAAATTTTATTATCGGAATGGCATTCCATAAAGCCTTTTTTTGTATTTAAATTAAAGATCCGTTTGTAAGATAAGCCGTCGTCTTTAGTAACCACAATATATGTATGGCCATTTTTCACATCTTCAATCCGGTCGAGGTATTTTGCTACCACAAACGAACCTTCTTTAATAGGCGGCATACTGTCTCCTTTAATAGGGAAAGCCCTGTGCTTGCCTGTAGGCAAAAACGGAAGCTTCATGCGCGGTAAGCGCTCCATGTATTCAGGATCGGCATATCCTTTTAAATAACCGGCACTGGCCTTTAACGGAACCAGTTCCACCATATCCCTGCCGTCATCATCAATTAAAATGGGAAACAACATACGGTTTTTACCGATCTTCATTAAACCGTCGAGGCTCGTTTTACTTAGGTCACCTCTTACCAAAGCATCTACTGCCACATGGAAAAAATCGGAAATTGCAATGAGCAAGTCAATAGACGGCTCGTTGCGGTTTTCTTCGTAGGCGCCGAGGCGTGAACGGGTAATGCCTAAATTGTCTGCTAATTGCTCCTGCGACAGGCCTTTTTGCGTGCGCAGGTATTTGAGATTACTAAAAACTTTGCTCATAATTTTAAATTGCTATGATTCGTAGCACGAATATACTACATAAGATAGTAATTTTGCAAAGAGTTTTTGTTAATTTTTATTATTTTGTTTGTTGCCAAGGGGTTTTGCGGGTATGAGAGTCTGCAAAACCTTTTAGGTTTAAAGAAGGCCTGTTAATAAACCACATAGAAGCATAGAGAGAAGATTAAAGAGACTGAAGGAACAAAGGGATTAGAGACTATTTTGACCTTAGAGACATAAGATCGGAGTTTAATACGTCTCTCATATCTTGGTAATAGTGCGATTGTTTTTCCAATTCGGTGCGAACTGCAAGCTAGGTAAGAATGTGCGGGGCCGTTTGCAGTTGGCGAATTGGATTGAATTTTGTTTCTTTTGTTCAGTCAAAAGAAAAAGAGAAAATCATGAAAAAATATATACTAAATATAGAAACATAGGTTTATATTTTAAACCTTCTCGCTTCTATGTGACTGTGTGGTTAAAAACACACTTACCGACTCAGCTGCTCTATCTTTTCGATCACGTTAAAGTTGCGGTAATCACCCACCTTAGGATCAAATAAAGCAGTGATGCGGTATTTTACTTTTACGTCTTTATCAAATAATGCATCGTATTTATTAATAAGCTCAATGTTTGACTCGGCATTGGTTAACCAATAAAATTTAAGGGATTTGCCGGCATTATCATTTACTGAAAAAACGACGAAATACTCTTTTTCTATTTTAGTCACACGCCCCGTAAACAGCTCTATTGAGGCAGCTTCTACCGGTTTTTTCTCATTGGTACGGTTTGTCATTTTAATTAGGGCATCAGGGCAAATGGTTGCCATCCTGAACCCTACAAGTTTCCCGAGTTTTTCAGCTTCTTTGTCAATGTTATCGAAATTAATACCGTGGTCTTTTTTTAATTGTTTTTTATAAGGCTCCGAAGCCCTTATCATACATACGCCAAGCTCCATATACATTTGTTCGGTTTGTAATGTATCTGATAATTTAGTAGTACAGTCGCAGGTTTGTTGTGCAATTTTATCGAGGTAATCCTGGGCGTGTATGTTTGTGCTTATAAAAAACAGGGAAAGTATGAGGAGTAGTTTCATAAATGTAAGCGGTAAAATTTATAATATGAAGATAAGATTTGTTAGTGTAAATGCCTCATTTTTATGTGCGGAATACCGTCTTCTAAATATACATCGCCTTCTGTAACAAAGCCAAGGTTTACATAAAATGTTTCAAGGTAATGTTGCGCGGAAATAACAATATTATTTGTATTGAACCTGTTTTTAATTTCAGGAATGCTGTATTCCATTAATAATTTTCCATATCCCGCTTTACGAAATACAAAGCCTGTTACAACACGGCCTATGGAAGGTTCTTTGTAAGAAACTCCGGCAGGCACTAAACGGCAATAAGCAGCAAGCAGGTCGTTATCATATCCCAATACATGAAACGAGGAATGATCTTTATCGTCCGCATCTAAATACACACAGTTTTGTTCCACCACAAATACTTCGGCCCTTAATTTTAAGAGTTGATACAACTCTGTAGTAGTAAGTTCCGGAAAAGTTTTTGTAATAAAGCCGATCATATAGTAATGTGAAGGTTTAGTCTTAAAGCTAAAAGAGATTTTTAATATTGATTTATGGATAATAACACCAGTGTACAAGCTTCTTCTACGTGTATGCCCTTATCGGAAGCCATTTTCTCAAATTCAGCATTTTCTGCACCGGGATTAAAAATAATACGCTTTGGCTTTAATGATAAAATATAGTCATACCAAAATGGCTGATTGGCTTGACCTACATATATGGTAACGGTATCAATGTCTTCTAAAGCAGGTTTGCCTGTAATCATTTCTAAACCATTAATGGTTCCTTTTTTTAAGCCTACAGGAAACACTGTATGTCCGTGTTTTTGAAGGTTTAGGGTTGCCCTGTTACTGTACCTGGCCGGGTTAGGCGAGGCTCCTATTACTACGGTGCGTTTGTTATTCAACATAATCTAAATCTTTATGAAATGTTTCTTCTAAGTAATAGAGCGCTAAAAATCCTATAGTAATAATTATGGCTCCGGTAATTTGTGTAGCCAATAATTTATCGACGCTAAAAGCGGAAACAATAAAGTTAAGCAACAGAGAAATTAAAATGGTTGATCCTCTTACAAAATTTGGCGCTGTAGTAGTTGCCGTAGCCCTGATGTTAGTACCGAACAATTCGGAAGCGGTGCTGATAAACACAGCCCAATAGCCTGTTGCAAAGCCTATAAATAAAATAATACCGTAAAAGGTAGACACTGAAGCATTTTTCCCTAACACAAAATATAATATAATACCCAATGTAGTCAGCGATAGGAAAACACCTAACGCTTTTTTTCTTGATTTTAAAAACTGGCTCGTTAAACCGGAGGCAACATCACCAACCGTTATGCCCGCATACGCAAACATAATAGCTTTACCGGCAGAAATTGACCCCGCTTTTAAACCAAGACTCTCGCTTAGTTCGGGCGAAAACAAAACCAAAGTGCCCATAACATACCATACGGGAACCGTTACAAAAATAATGCATAAGTATTTTTTAAAATTGTAGCCGGTTGAAAATAACTGCAGCATATTTCCACGCTTCACGTCTTTTTCTTTTTTGACATGGGCAAACATACCCGATTCAAAGATGCCAATCCGTAATACCAATAATGCCAGGCCCATGGCGCCTCCTAAATAAAAAGAATAACGCCAGTTTGGAATAATTTCTCCCATAAAGCCCGCTACCACTGCGCCAAATACACCTACGGTGGCTACGATCATTGTTCCGTAGCCGCGTTTTTCCTTGCTCATGCTTTCACTCACTAGGGTAATACCGGCGCCTAATTCGCCCGCCAGGCCAAAGCCCGAAACAAAACGCAGCACCATATACGAATCGGTACTGTGTACCATTCCATTTAAAATATTAGCGATAGAGTAAGTGAGTATGGAGCCGAATAAGACGGAGAGGCGACCTTTTTTATCACCTAATATTCCCCAAAAAATGCCTCCAATAATCATACCGGCCATTTGCCAGTTCAGTAATAATTTGCCGTACACAGGATTTAAAATTTTTAAAACAGCTTCTGAAATCCCGGGAAACTGTTCGGGTAAAATTTCCTTCAGACTTTGGGTTCTTTCAACACCGAACAGTAACAGATCGTAGATGTCGACAAAATAGCCGAGCGCGGCAACAATAATTAATTTGTTGAGATTTTTACGTTGTTTGTCGGGAAGCATTTGATTTGAAGTTTTAAGATAAGTATAAAGACCTTTAGCTGCATTGGTCCCCGGCGACATTCGTTAAACAAACTTATCGCCCTTTTTTACTTTTACATCATTCACAAAATTCCGGATTTGCTGCTCATCCTGTTTTTTACATACCATTAAAACCCCTTCAGATTCTACTACAATATAATCTTTTAAGCCTTGTAAAACCACCAACTTATCATTAGGGACGTGCACAATGCAATCGTGGCAATCATATTCCATAATGTTTTTACCTACCAATGCATTATTACCTTTATCGTGTTTAATATGTGTAAATAAAGAACCCCAGGTGCCCAGGTCGCTCCAGCCTATAATGGAGGAACGTACATACACATTATTCGCTTTTTCTAAAAGCGAATAATCAACCGACAGGTTTTTGCAAACGTTATAGGCACGCTTAATAAATTCTTTTTCCTTCGGCGTATTATAAAATTCTATTCCGTCTCTAAATACATTGGCTAATTCAGGGTCATTGTCTTCAAACGATTTAATAACACTTTTAGTACTCCAGATAAAAATGCCGGAGTTCCATAAAAAGTCACCGCTTTCCATAAAAAACTTAGCCATATCGTGATCCGGTTTTTCAGTAAACGTTTTTACCTTAAAAATACGTTTGTCTTTTTCCTTGTTGGGGGAATCAATAAATTGAATGTAACCGTAGCCTGTATCAGGCCGTGAAGGCTTAATGCCAAGCGTTACCAAACAATCTTCCGATTTGGCTTTTGCAAAGCACGATTTAATTGCTTTTACAAATGTATCTTCCTTTGTAATTAAATGATCGGAAGGTGCAACAACGGTTAACGCGTTAGGGTTTATTTTATGAATTTTGTAAGAAGCGTAAGCCACGCAAGGTGCCGTATTTTTACGAGCGGGCTCCGATAAAATATTTTCTTTGGGAATAAGCGGTAATTGCTCCATTACCATTTTTTCATACATATCATTAGTAACAATATATATGTTGTTAATGGGACATAGTTCTGTAAATCGGTCAAATGTTTGTTGAAGAAGTGTTCTCCCGGTACCTAAAATATCTAAAAATTGTTTAGGATGACTTGTGGTGCTCATAGGCCAAAAACGAGACCCTATTCCCCCGGCCATTATAATGCAGTACTGATTTTTCATAAATAATAAAACACTAATTTAAACATAATAACGAGAGATAAAAATTAAAAAGTGGTTCAAATTTTAATGCCAATCACTAACACATCATCAATTTGTTCTGTATCACTTTTCCAGGCTATAAAGGCATCCATAAGTTTTTGCTTTTGAACTTCCATAGGATATTGGATGTTTTCCAAAATGGTTTTTTGCATATTGGTCAGCATAAATTTTTTGCCTTTAGGCCCGCCGAACTGATCTGCGTAACCGTCGCTGAAAAGATACAGGCAATCACCTTTATTTACAGTGATCACATGGTTTTCATAGGCCCTGTTTTCTTCCAGTTCTAAGCCGCCGATAGGAAATTTAGTTGCCTTAACAATCTCCAGTTCGTAATTTCTATCTTTCCTGTATATCCATAATGGCCTGTTAGCGCCTGCATATTCAATTTGGTTTGTGTTGTTACTCAACGAGCATAAGGTAATATCCATTCCATCCCTTCTTTCAAACTCCTGTGCGTTTTGGTTAAGGGCAATTTTTACGCCTTTATGCAGCTCCAGTAAAATGTCGCCGGGATGCGTAATTTTTTTCTCATTAACTATCTCATTTAATAATGTATTGCCCACAATGCTCATAAAAGCGCCGGGTACGCCATGTCCTGTACAATCAACTGCTGCAATAAAGCGTGTATCGCCGTTTTTGGCAAACCAATAAAAATCGCCGCTTACAATATCTTTAGGTAGATACAGTACAAAGCTTTTATCAAATAACGCATCTATATTGTTGAGGTTCGGTAATAACGCTTCCTGTATATTTTTAGCGTATTTAATACTGTCCGTGATTTCAATATTTTTATGTTCAATAATTGTTTTTTGCTCGGTAACTTCTTTATTAATAAATTCTACCTTCTCTTTCTCGTCCCTTAGCTCACGCGTTCGCTCATCTACAATGCGTTCAAGCTTTTGCTTATCGGCTATTAATTTTTTTGTTCTTACATAGTTGTAAATACTGATGCCGCTTATTAAAATAATAGCGCATAAGGTATAGAACCACCATGTTTTATACCAAGGAGGAGAAATTTCAAATTCAAATACAGTAGGCTCTTTATTCCAAACGCCGTCGTTATTCATTGCCTTTAGCAAAAAACGGTATTTACCGTGAGGTAGAGAAGGGTAGGTGGCTTCAGTTTTAGAGGTTGGAGGGGTCCAGTCATTATCAATGCCTTCAAGTTTATACTGGTACATTACTTTTTCGGGTGCCGACAAGCTTACACCGATAAACTGAAAGGTTATATGGTTTTTTGAGAAAGGAAGAACAAGGTGTTTAGGTAATAAAGTAGATGAATCCACTTTAGCATATTTAAAAATATCTTCCTGACCGAAAAATAAATTTACCATGTTAATTTTAGTAAGAGGCTCCAGCACATTTTTTGTATCAAATTTCGGATTATAAATTTCAAGCCCGTCGGTTGTGCCAATTAATATGCGGCCTGTGTTATCCTTAAATGAAGCGTTAAAATTAGATTCTAACGCCAGCAAGCCGTCGTCTTTACCGAAATGTTTTACGCTTATTTTGTTCCGGTTAAATTCATTAAGATCAAGCACATCCAGGCCTGTATTTAAGCCGATGATAAGACGGTTCAAATTATCAATTTGTAAAAATAAAATATTGTTGGAGGAGAGCCCGTTTTTTTGCGATATTTTACTGAACGCTTTATAATCGTAATTGAATAATCCTTCGCTGGTACCGAACCATAAATTTTTTTGCCGGTCAATTGTCGCAGATAATACATTAACGTTATGAAATTTGTTTTGTTCGTTCAACAAAGTACATCCTCCCTGTTTATCAAGTTCTATAAGCCCTGTTTCAGTCCCAAACCAAATGCTTCCCGCTTTATCTTCAACAATACAATTAATTAAAAACTGGAGTCCTTCCCGGTTAAATTTATTAATAACGGTTACGGGCGCGATAATGCCGTTTGTGTATTTGTATACACCCACGTTGGTTCCTATCCATATGTTTTTTTTGCTGTCTACATACAACGACAAAATATATTTATTTCGAAATCCGAATTCTTTAATGGTGCTGAAGCTTTCATTTTCAAAAACAGCAAGTCCGTCTTTAGTACCAAAAAATACTTTATCGTTTCCGTAAGGTAAAATAGCGTTAATATCATTATCGGGTAATTCGTGAGGGTGCTTTACATCAAATTTATAATTGGTGATTTTCTTTCCTTCTATTTTGCAAAGTCCGTTACTTTTTAAGGCAACCCAATACCGTCCTTTTTTGTCCTGCGCAACAGCATTTATATAGTTATCGGGCAACCCGTTGGCTTTTGTGAAATAAACAAATTTGTTGTTCTTGTATTTAAAAACACCTGCACCGTCGGTGCCTATCCATAAATTACCCTCCCTGTCTTTATACAGGCATTGTATTGGATTACTGGTTAAACCATTAGTAATATCATATTGAGCGGTGCGGCCTTTTAAATTAAAATCGAACCCGATAACGCCTTCGGTATGCGACCCGAACAATAAATTGTCGTTACCCAACGGTAAAATGCAACTGTAAGAAATGTTTTCATTTTTGACAATTTCATGGGCTTGTCTTACTTCAAATTTCTTATTAATACAGTTTAGGCCGGTCCTTGTCCCTATTAAAATATCGCCTGTAGTTCTTTGTCCTATCGAAAAAATAAAATCATTCATTAAACCATTGGATACTGTAAAATGCTTAAATTCCTTAGTAGTTTTGTTATAGTAAATGACACCGTTTTGTAAAGTGGCAAACCATATATTATTGTCGGCATCCATAAAAATGGAATACACCGAGCTCTTATTTAATGTTTCATCGCTTTTAAATGCTTCTATTTTCCCGTCTTTTAATATAAAAACACCTTCCTGTGTTCCAATCCAAATGTTATCGTTATCTTTTAAAAGCTTAAAGACCCAACTGTTCCGTAACCCATCTTTTTCGGTATAATTTTTAAAGGTTAAACCGTTGTAAATGCTTAAACCTTTGGCTGTGCCGAACAGCAGCTCATGTTTTGTATTTTCGGCTATGGTATATACATTGTTATTTATTAAGCCTTCGTTATCAGAAATAGTAATGAATTTATTTCCGTCGAATTTACCGACTCCACCGCTGTTGGTGCCAAACCACATAATACCGTTATGGTCCTGAAATATGGCAAGTACCTGCGATTGCGGAAGACCTTCTTTAGTATTGTAATTTTTAAAGCTATAGGTTTGGCAATATAACGCTGTTCCGGCAAAAACCGGGCAACATATAATCATTATAATTTTAAAAAATTTAGTCATAAAACTAGTCAAATATAATAAAAAACCCGGCTTAAACTAGTCGCCTTTTTAAAGGTGTTTTTAAGTTAAAATGACATTATTTGTGATCTATATTTTCAATATTTGTTTATTGATAAACTTTGGTAAAATACACGCAATATCATATCCGCTTACGCCATTATGGTTTGTATGATTACCAAAAACAGTATTAAAATTTACGATAAACATCCCAAAAATGGCGTAAGCTCTTGCTAAATTAAATCCTATAATCCTGTTTTTCATCTTTTAGTGTATTGAAGTTATTTTAAGTCCTATAACGCCTGTAATTATTAAAAGAATAAAACCTATACGAATTAAGGTTGCGGGTTCTTTAAAAAAAAGCATACCGATTATTACTGTACCAATTGCTCCAATGCTTGTATAGATAGCATAGGCTGTTCCAATTGGAGTTGCCTTCAGAGCCAGTTTCAAAAAATAAAAGCTTGTAATAATACTGATGTAAAAAATGACAGTCCATAATAAATTTTTATGATCATTCATTTGTTTAAGCCCAATCGTCCAGCCAATCTCAAAAACACCTGCTAATAAAAGATAAATCCAATTCATATTTCTCTAAGTTTTATTTCCCTGTAAAGTTCGGATAAGTAAAACACAAGAAATTTGACTTAGGTCAAATAATGAAATAGATCAGATTTTAGCCCTTATCCTACTTAATGTTTCAAGCGAAACGCCCAAATAAGAAGCAATGATGGTGAGTGAAATAGTTTGAATAATATGAGGGCTTTTATTAAGAATATGTAAGTAGCGTTGTGTTGCAGTCATAGTATGAAATTCAAACAACCGTTTTTCAACCCACATGGCGTAATATTCAGCAAGCATTAAGTCAAGAGTTATCAATTTAGGGTATTTTTTTTTAGCATCTTCAAAAGTTTGATACTTGGTTACTGAAACCGAAATAGCTGTTAAGGCTTCAATGAACTCCCTGCTTGGTTGTTGAAGTGTATAACTATCAAAGGAAACAGCTAAATCATTCTCAAAAAAAAGTTCAGTGGTTATTTCCTTTCCGTCATTCAAATAATATTTACGGGCAGTACCGCTAATTATTAAATAACTTTTAGTGCATACTTCATTTTGTCGTAACAGTAATTCACCTTTCTTATAAGTTTTAATTGAAGCGATACTTTGTAGTCCAATTAAAGTATCATTGTCAAGGGACTTGATATATAGGTTTATTTTGTCAATGTATGAAGTCATTTGTTGGCATAATATATCTTCTTAGAATTGTCCATAACGTTTTGCATATTGCTGTTTTGGAACCTTTGTCTATCGAAAATGTTTAAATAAAGATACCGTGTTGTTAGGTATTTGAAAAGAAAAAATTAATCCCAAAGCTTTTGGGATTAATTTTTTCAAAATATTTGATGTACGCCCGCATTACAGGTAGGCACTATACCGAAAAAGGTAATTTAACGATAAAAGTTTTTTAGCGAAAGCTGCAAATATTTTCTCTCTGCCGAAGTATGAAAATAACTTGAGCAATGACCTACGGCTTAAGCTTACCTGCTATTATGCTTTAGTCTGCACAAAGTTTTTTTTTCGCTCAAGATAGGACGGTGTTTTCTTTTAATTATTAATCCGTTATAAAAAGCTTAACCGTGCTTTCCAAACCGTTCATGTTCACTTTTATAAAATAAATTCCGGGTTTTGTATCGCTTATATCCACTGTGTAAGTGTGTTGTTGCGCTAACTGGCGGTTATTTGCCGCGATTATTTTTACAACATTTCCTAATAAGTCAACCATTTCAATAGCTACCGCCGCATTTACCTCTAAATTATAAGTAATGATAAACGTGTTTTTAGCAGGATTGGGATACATTAACAGTTGGTTTTTTATGGCATCTAAATCATGAACACTTACCGGCATTACCGGGTTCACTTTTGCGGAATCAACCGTAAAGTCAAGCCCTGTATACTGAGTATCTGTTAAAGTAAGCGTTCTGTGATAGGTTCGGTTAGTATCCAATCCCGGTATATCAACCAATATAAAATAAGAATCGCTGTTGGTTGGTAAGCCTGATAGTGTATACGTTCCGTTGGCTGATGTAGTAGTTTGAACTACCATATTACCGCCCGGGTTTTTGCCGCCTTTAATAACAATACCGCCAATAGGTTGGCCGGGTGATAAAGGGCTGTAAGGAGAGCTTGGTCTTAAGCCAAAGCCTACACCTTCCGTAATTCTTCCGCTTAACATACCGGCACCCGTACCAATACTTGTTAAAGGCATAACCGCAACGTTTTGTGTTAAATTAGAGCTGCATTTATGCGACAATACAGTTGCTCCCTGCCAGCTGATAGCATTGGCGGCGTAAGTAACCTGCACATTATTGGTAGTAGTAGGTACTGCTTTTATAACATATAAAGAGCTGTCAACTAAACCGAACGAGTAAATAGAGCTGAATGGTGTAAAAGCTACCGAATCCCATTTACTTAATACGGGGCTGTATTTATAAAGGATCATATTGCCGCTTACCGCGCCTGCCGTGCTTGTTACATTACCACTAATCGTTTTAGACGATATTACCGTTACGGAAGCCGTAGCGTTTGCTGAGCAGGCTGTGGCGCTTATACCTGTAACGGTATAATTTGTAGTAGCAGTTGGGGTTACGGTAATAGTAGCAGTTTGTAAACCGGTGTTCCATAAATAATTTACGGCACCGCCGGCAGTTAATATTTTTGAGCCCCCTGCACATACGGTAGCGCTGTTTACGGTTATAACGGGTAAGGGATTAACCGTTAGTATAGCATTGTTCGATATAATATTTATACAGCCATCGTTAATAACACACCTGTACAGGTAACCGTTAAAGCCTATAGGCGTATTGTTGATTAATAAAGTTGCCGTGTTAACTCCGCTGTAGGTTGCGCCTGTAACAACATTTGCAAACGCTCCTCCAAAACTCACCTGCCATTGGTAAGTAATACCTGTTGTGTTTGTTGCCACAGATATACTTGTGCCTGAGCCTGCACAAACCGCTGTAGCAGAAGGTTGTAGCGTAATAATGGTTGGCGAAAAAAGATTTTTTACATAAGCGCTTCCATTAGCATAATCAATATAAGGAATTCCCATGCTTGTAATGGCAAGGGATGTAAAGGCAGGCCCACCGGTCGAAAATGCTGAATTACCGGCATAAGGCCAGGCAGTACCGTCAAATTTCCTTACACTGGCCTTGTAAGGCCCCAAGTCATAGTAGCTTACATACGGTGTTCCTGCAGGGTCAACAGCGAGGCCTATTGCCTGGTAACAGCTGCTGAATGTTCCTGTACCTACAGCTTGCCATGCCCCCGCAATAAATGCTTTAATATAACAGGTATAGCTTCCATTATTCATAAAAGCAACGTAGGGAATATTATTATAACTCACGTCAATTTGTGTTTCTGTTACAGTACCCGCGGAAACAGTTCCTGTGCCAACAGCCACCCAAGAAGTTCCGTTATATTTTTTTACGGTAGCAAAATTACTGTTTGCAATATCATTGTAAATAATGTAAGGTGTGCCTGTATTATCAACCGATAAAGAGGTGTAAGAAGCGCTGCCTGTAGAAACGGCTGCCCCTAAAGCTGTCCATACACCGGCACTGTAGCTTTTTACTACGGCTTTGTTTCCTGCGCTGCCGTCAACATAAGCTATATAAGGGGTTCCGCTTTGCACGGCAAGTGAAATAAATGAAGCGTTGCCTGTTGAAACTGTGGTCCCGACGTTGACCCAACTGCCTCCCGAATACATTTTAACGGTTGCTTTACCGCTTGCCAAACCGTCGGAAAAAGCGACGTAAGGCACAGCACCGTTAAACGCAATGCTTGTATAAGCTGTATTTGTATAGGTACTTAATGAGCCTAAGGTTGTCCACGCACCTGTGCTGAATGTTCTTACGGTAAGCACACCCGCTTCGGTGTGTGATACATAAGGCACATCGGCCGGCGACATGGCTATGTCATTATACGCGGTGGTAATTGTGCCTGTTGAGGCTGTACCTGTGCCTACAGATGACCACACACATTGTGCCGTTATGTTTGTACATAACATAACAACTGCAATGCAAATTGATAAGTAGATGTTTTTTTTCATGAATTATATTTTTAGCCGGATTAGTAAAATTGAGAGACTAATATACTCATTTATTCTTTTAACATAGAATAATGTGTATGTTATTTCATAAAAAAGCCGGCTGTATTTAACATCCGGCTTAATTTAGTTAGTATGTTATCTTAGTTTGTGACGAATAATTTAACCAAGGTTTCCGAATTATTGATCCTGAGCTTCACAAAATACATTCCCGCAGTGAGGTCGCTTAAAGAAACAGAATACGTATGTTGGCCCGAAGACTGTTCTCCCTGTTGCACAACTGTCTTTACTGATCTGCCTAACAGGTCATATAATTCTATTTTAACAGTTGAGTTCTCCATAAGATTATAAGAGACTGTTACTTTTTGGTTTGCAGGGTTAGGGTAGATACTAACACCACCTGCTACACCGGCTAAAGTAAGAATACCCGTAAAACCTCCTTGTATAGGATTAATTTTTGCTGAATCTACTTCAAAGTCAAGGTTAATAAATGCATTATTCGAAATGGTAATTTGCCTGTAATAAGTATGATTAGTATCAAGTCCCGGAATATCAACCAGGATAAAATAATTATCGCCTGCACCACCTGTATTAATCGGTAATCCCGACAAGGTGTAAGTACCGTTTGCACCCGTAGTAGTTTGCGTAAACATACTGCCACCGGGGTTTTTACCGCCTTTAACCACTATACCGCCAATGGGTTGGCCGGGAGCCAACGGACTGTAGGGTGAATCAGGCCTGTGACCAAATCCGTTACCTTCATAAATTGTTCCGCTTAAGGTACCCGGTCCCGGAGGTAGTATCGTTAAAGGAATAACATTTATGTTTTGTACATCGGCTGTACTACAGCTGTGTGTGATAGTGGCAGCCGATAACCAACTTATGGAACTGCTACCGTAAGTTACTTGTAAGGTACTTGTTACAGGAACTGCTTTTACAATATAAATTCCGTAATTAATAGTAGGAAAATTATAAGCGCCGTTACCTGCTATAGGTTGAAAGGCTACCGAGTCGAATTTTGTAAAGAACGGCTCGTATTTATAAAGTATTGCGTTGCCTGCTACAGCGGTTGAACCGCCGGTAGTAATGGTTCCCGAAATATTTGTTGCCGGTTTCACGGTAATAAGGATGCTGCCATTACCGATACAGCCGCCTGTTCCCAAACCTTTAACAGGGAAAATAGAAGTTACGGTCGGTGTAAAAACGGTTGAAGCCGTTGTAACGTTGTTGGTAGTCCAGGTATAGCTTGTTGCGCCATTTGCCGTTACCGTAACCGATTCGGCAGGGCATACGGTATAAGCGCTTGCTGTTGTAGTAATGGTTGGCGCGCTTATAGCAACATAAACTGTTGAGGTTGTTGCCGCAGGCGAACCATGGCATAATATATTACAGATGTAATAGTTGCTCTGTGTAGGGAAGGTAGTTACAGACGTAGTTGACGAGGCACTTCCGGTATTTGTATAACCACTGCCCGTAGGTGATTCTTGCCATTGGTACGTTAAACCGGTATAGCCGGGTACGGTGCCCGTAATATCTAATGTTAACGAAGCACTCGGGCAAACCGTAGGAGAGCTTGCAGATACGTTTAAGCCACCGGTAATAGCATTGCCGCTGCAATCAGCCGGTAAAATGTAAACCGAATAATCTTCTGTTTCACCGTTTGCGGAACTACCGGGTCCCATTTGTCTTAAAGGGGGCCCGGTTGGAATTAAACAAGCGTCACCCGAAACAAAAGGAGTATTACGGACATTACGCACGCGCATTCGTGTTAAACCGTTTAAAGCTGAGGGAGTAATGTTAATATTACCCGTAATAGTAAAGTTACCGCTTCCTACAGAGCTGCCGATAAAAGTATATTCAGAATTGTCAAAAGAACCGTTATGATCGTAATCTATCCACACGCTCACATTTTCAGTAATATAAGACCCTAAGGTTACAGTCATTGAATAAGCTGTACCTGCTACAATAGTTGCTGTGGTTGCGGGTGTAAACGATGTGGCAGTATAATCCGCGTAACCGTTAGGGGTACATCCCGACAGGTTATTGATTGTCCCAAAAACAACACGGTCAATTTCATCATTAAGGCTGCAATCCATTCCTGTAGGAATGCAGTAGCAGGCAGTAGCAGCATTTTGGCCTACATTTACCGGGGTAGATGTTTGAGATAAGGTACTTATGGCACACGTAATCACACACCTGTAATACGTAGCGTAGGTTTGTCCTGTAACCGTATACGGTACATGATTTTGTGCAGGAGCAAGGTTTGTCCATAATGTACCGTTCGGTGAATATTGCCATTGATATGTAGCACCGCTCACCTGCCCGTTACCGGTAAGGTTTAACCCGAAAGAGGTGTTAAAGCATGTGGTTGCTACATCTGCCACAGTAGTTCCTGCAACCGGTGTTCCTGAACAGCTCGGTGCACCAACTACAAAAACGGGCAGATCAAGGATATGACCGTTACCTGTAGGCGTTGCACAAGGATCTAATATAGCCGGTACCAAAGAGTTATCCGACTCCAGTTGTAAACGCATGGTAGTTATACCCGCTATTGCCGTAAATGGTACCGGAATAACATTACTAACAGTGTATGTGCCGTTTACGGTTGATGTTCCTATAGTTGTATATTCATACGAATCAAAAATTCCATTCTGATCAAAATCGATCCAGGCGCCTATTAAAGAAGCATTCATAGTGCTGCTTACTCCGGCTGCCAAAGTATAAGTATTGCCCGCCGTTATGGTTGCGGTAGTTGCCGTAGCCGTCAGGTTTTCGTACCCGGTATTGCACGTAAGGCCTGTGTTTGATGTACCTGCAAGTGTAGCATCCGTTAAATGAGTATTGCCGCAATATATATTAGCGGGAGCGCAATAGCATGTACTGAATAAATTTTGATTTACGCTTACCGGTGTTGATGTAGAAGTACCTGCACTGTTTGTACACGTTAATACACAACGGTATTGTGCTGCAGTTGTTTGGGAGGTCATATAATAAGTAGGGCTTGTAGAAGCATTGCCCAGGTTTAACCAGGTTGTGCCGTTTAGTGATGATTGCCATTGGTAAGATACACCGAGTACGGCACCATTATTTAAAAGGTCAAGGGTGAAAGCTTGTGCGGTGCAAACTGTAGATTGGGTTGAGGTAGCATTTCCGGCAACCGCTGAGCCTGTGCAAAGAGGCGCGGCTGAAATGTTTACAAGATAATCCAGGATCTGTCCGTATGCGGAAGAATTCGTATTACTGCAAGGATAGATATAAGTAGGAGAATTATTCGCGTCAAGTACGAGGCGCATTCTTACAGGACCTGCGGCAGTGGTTAAAGGGAGGGTTATTGTATTAGTGTAAGTACCCGCAGCACCGTACCCTAAAAATATAAATTCATTGGCATCAAATACACTGTTATGATCGTAATCGATCCAAGCTCCCATAGAAGCATTTCCGCCAAGGTTATTGTTTGCCGTAACCGCGGTTAATGTATATGTAATACCCGAGGTCATATTTATATTGGATGCCACGGTTGCGGTCATATCTGTAAACCCGCTCGGACTGCAAGTATTAGTTTGTGTAGAAAGGTTTGCCAAAGAAAAGTTTACATAATTATTACCGCTGCAATTCCAAGTGTAGCCGGGCGTACAGTAGCAATTAACTAAAACGTTAGAGGTAACTACCACCGGGGTCGATGTTCCTGAAGAAGCGCTGCTTGTGCATGTTACAATACAACGGTAGTGTTGAGTAGATGATTGTGTACTTACACTTAATTGAGTTGTATTTTGTGCGGTTCCTATGTTTGACCAGGCTGGTCCGTTAGGAGATACCTGCCATTGATAGTTTAAGCCTGTAGCAAGTGAACTGCCCGCTACATCAAGTACATACGATACCATAGGGCAAACCAATGTTTGGGTTGATGTTGCATTGCCTGCATTAGGTGCAGCCGAGCAAGACGGCACAGATGTAATGTTTACTAAATAATCGGCTGTTTGACCGTAGTTGCTGAGGTTATTATTGTTGCATGGATCTAATTGCGTACCTGAATTTGCAAAATTGGCATCCATCTTTAAACGCATTCTTACTGCTCCCGAAGGCGATGTTAACGGAACAGTTAATGAAGTGGTATAGCTTGGTTGGCCATATCCTAAATATGTAAATTCATTGGAGGCAAACACGCCGTTATGGTCATAATCGATCCATACGCCTACGGCGGCTGCACCGCCACTACCGCTGTATGAAGTATTTGCGTTTAATGTATAAGTAACGCCGGCGTTTAAATTAATATGCGAAGGCACATCAGTTGTCATATCAGTATAGCCTGTTCCGGGTGTGCAGCTTGTAGTTTGTGCGGTAAGATTAGCCAGAGAAAAGCTTGTAAAATTATCACCGCTGCAATTCCAGCTGTAAGACGGTGTGCAATAGCAGTTAATAAGTGGATTAAAAGTTACATTAACCGCTGTTGAGGTTGCCGATTGTGCGGTACCTGTACAAGTTATAACACAATGATAATAAGTAGTTGAAGGTAAATTATTAATATAATACAAAGCATTACTTTGCGCGGTGCCTAAGTTCGTCCATACAGTACCGGTTGGTGAAAACTGCCATTGGTAGCTAAGTCCCGCCGTATTAGCAGAGTTACCTATAAGTCCAAGATTAAAAGAGGCACCAGCACATACAAGCGTTTGGCTTGCTGTGGCATTACCGGCTGCGGGAACCGCGGCACAGTTTACAGAAGAAGCTAAATACACGGTATAATCTTCTCCTTCACCATAAGCAGAAAGCGATGTAGGTCCGCATGCCTCAGTTGCACCGGGGCCGGGATAGGTATCATTTTCCCTGAAACGGATTCGGGTTGCACCTGCCACAGCCGAAACGGGAATAGTAAATCCTGAAATTAACACGACATTGGTTTGGTTTCCTGCATTTGGAGAAGTTGCAATGTACTCGCTTGCATCAAACACTCCATCCTGGTTCCAATCGCCCCATGCGCTGATGTAAGAAGTGCCAAATGTGCCACCGGCAACATTTATGGTATAGGAAGATCCTATCGTTAAAGTTCCTGTTGAATTTCCTGTGGCAGGGAAAAGAGTGTAATATGGGTTTCCCGCACCGAGCGAGGAATTATTTAACGTTGTACCGGCAATGTTTACAAGTGATATATAATCGCCTGAACCGGTTCCATTGTTGTATGTAGGGTAACAATATTGCGCCTTACCGTTAAAAGTAAAAAAACACAGCAACAAGCTTAGCATCACTAAATTCAGCAGCTTACTTGTTTTCCATAGCATATTTATGTTGTAGATTTTTTTCATTCTTATTTTTGTAGAAATTAATTTTTGAAGAGGGAGTTAATCGCAATCAAAAATATAAAATAAATTGATTATGTACCAAATTAATTTTCAAACAGTTAAGTAATATTACGTGCCTTACTGATATGGGTAAAGGGTTAAGCAGGTTTATAAGTGACGCTACGATAAAGGGTAGCTATAATTTACACAGATAAGTGGAGATTACTTGCCAAATGTTCTTTCTGAGCCCCGGAACAACTTTGCTGAGCTCCAGAACAACGTTGCTGAGCCCCGTAACAACATTGCTGAGCTCCGGAACAACATTACTGAGCTCCGGAACACCATTGCTGAGCCCCGGAACAACATTGCCGAGCACCGGAACAACGTTGCTGAGCTCTGGAACAACATTACTTGAGCCCTAAAAAAACTGACACAGATCAAAACCAGGATTTGGGGCTGTGAAAAGAGCTCTATTAACTATATTAGGATTGGAGGTACATTTCGATTAAACCTTCGGGAGCATTAAATTCAATGGTTTTCATATCATCGTCTATTTCAATGATAAAATCGTCGTTAAAGGGCAGAATAATTTCAACTCCCGTCGGGTGGATTACTTTTATAATCACATTTTCCGTTTTTTCATCCACCTCCGCTATGTTGCCTATGTTTCCTAATTTCGAGTCAAGGATGGCGTATCCTACAAATTCATTTAAAGATTCTTCTTCTTCTAAAATAAAATCAGTCAGTGCAAACGCTTTTTTGCCGATCAGTTTTTTAGACGTATCGATGGTCTCTATTGTTTCGAGCTTTAAAATGTAGCCGGTATTATTGGGGCGGCAGTCTTCAATAAAATAAGGTACCTGCGAGCCGTTCAATTCAAGGAATACCGATTTTATAGCTGTGTCATTTATTTGCACTAATTCATTCAGTCGTAAAATAACGTGTCCTTTTATACCATGTGTTTTACTGATGTACCCAATTTCTTCTGTCGTCATATTTAATCAATGGTTTCGTTTCCCGAATCAAATTTAGGTAAAGCAAGCTTATATTTTACGGCTATAATTCTTATAATGATAATAACGCTCATGCAAACCGGGGCGGCAATGTTAGAATCTATTTTTAAATATAGTAATAAAGTATAAAGCACAGCGCCTGCAATACAAGCCGTGGCATAAATTTCTTTGGCAAAAATAAGCGGGATCTCATTTAATAAGGTATCTCTTATAACGCCTCCAAATACGGCAGATACCAGTCCTAATATAACTGCGGCAAAAGGATTAACATGGTATTCTAAACTTTTTTGAACTCCGAGTATGGTGTAAATTCCTACGCCAACAGTATCAAATAAAAACAAAGTGCGGCGTAGTTTTATAATATGACTCTTAAATAAGAGCGTAATTAAAAAAGCAACGATAATGGAAATTAGTATATTTTTATCACTAAGCCAAGATATTGGAAAAGAACCCAGCATCATATCCCTTAAGGTGCCGCCGCCTATGGCCGTAAGAAAACCTGTAAAGAATACGCCAAAATAATCGTGGTAATGTTTTTTATCGCGTGCCGCCAACGAACCGGAAATGGTAAAGAAAAAAATACCGATGAGGTTAAGCCAATAGAAGAGCATGCGGTGAGTTTAGAAAGTTGTATTCAGTTTAGAAAGTTACAAAGTTAGGAAAGTTTGGAAAAGTTGTGTGATGTATTTTGTTCAATTGTCCAATGTATTTTGTCCATTGTATTTAAGACTGTGTAGATAGTTGTTGATTTGTTAAGTTGTACAATGTATTTTATAGTAAGACTGTGTAGGGCTTTTTCATTCTGCTACCTGCTACTGCTTACTGTCCCTGCTTTCTTAAAAATAAAAACTTATAACTTATCACTCTCGCAGCGTCTCACCTTCCCACTTAGCTACTACCGCGCTTGCAACGGCATTACCTATAACGTTAGTAGCAGAACGGCCCATATCTAAAATTTGATCAACTGCCAATAATAATAATAAGCCTTCCCCCGGTATATGGAACATGCTCAGCATGCCTGCAATTACAACCAACGAGGCACGCGGCACACCTGCCATTCCTTTGCTTGTAATTAACAAGATCAGCATCATTTTTATTTGATCGGCCATGCTCATGTCTATCCCGTAGGATTGTGCAATGAAAACTGTGGCAAAGGTCATGTACATAATAGAACCGTCTAAGTTAAATGAATAGCCCAACGGTAATACAAAAGAAACGATGCGGTTACTGATGCCGAATTTTTCGAGCTGTTCAATGGTTTTAGGCATAGCACTTTCTGAACTTGCCGTGCTGAATGCCAACAGTATGGGTTCCTTGACATGAGAGAGTAATGAGAAAAATTTAATTCGTAATACTGTACAAATTAAAAATAAGATACCGAATACAAAGAACAGTAAGCCGCCGAAAAAGCAGGCTATTAAATAAGCATAACCACCCAGTACATCAAGGCCTTGTTGTATTACCACCGCTGTGATGGCGCCAAATACACCAATGGGGGCAAAGTTCATTACAAAATTAGTAACCTTAAACATCACGTGCGAGAGGCTATCCATTGCCCTGATAATGGGTTTGCCTTGCTCACCGACGCTTGCGGCTGCTATTCCGAAAAACAACGCGAACACAACAATGGGAAGGATCTCATTTTCTGCCATTACTTTTATAATACTGTCCGGTACTAGATGAGCTATAAAGTTTTTGGCATCCTGAGCGTTCGCTTTCACGCCGGCATCGGCTGTGGCGGCAGGCAAATCGAGGTGCATAACCTTACCCGGCTCAAACACATTTACTATTACTAAACCTAAACTTAAAGCAAGCAGGGTAGCAAACGTAAAGTACAAAATGGTTTTTCCGCCAATGCGTCCCACCGATTTAAAATCGCCAACCTTAGCCACGCCCATTACTAACACTGCCAGCACCAAAGGAGCAATGATCATTTTAATGAGGCGTAAAAACAACTCGCTTAATATGGAATAGTTGGAAGCTACTTTTTTCTTGGCTTGTTTTAAATTGTCTTTATCCATTTTAGCGCAGGCTATGGTAAGTTGTTTTTCAACTGCCGGATTTCCTTTAGCTATTTTTTGAATGTATGCTTGTTCTGTGTGGTAGACATTATTAGTAATGGATTTATTGATGGCATAGCCCACTATGATACCAACAATCATAGAAAGGATGATAATGGTGATGAGCCTGTTTTTTTTGCTGAACATAGAGGAAGTTTATAAATTGAAAAATAAGTTTAGGTACGTCACCGTGTATGTTGGTAATAGTGCGGCTGCTTTAATGAAACGGTGCGAACTGCAGGTTTGTAGAGCATGAGCGGGGTCACTTGCAGTTGGAGTTTCGTTTTGACTTTTTGTTTCTTTTTTGTTAAGAAAAAAGAAAAGAGAAAATAAAATAACTATCAGTAAATATATCATGTTAAATCTTCGCCGCTCGGTTCCTCAATAAAAAATCAACCAACACCAAGGCTGCCATGCTTTCTACAATAGGCACTGCACGCGGCAACACACAAGGGTCGTGGCGGCCCTTACCTTTTAAAGTAACTTCATTACCCGCCGTATCAACACTTTGCTGATCCTGCATAATGGTAGCTACCGGTTTAAAGGCAACATTAAAATAAATATCTCCTCCGTTACTGATGCCGCCTTGTATGCCACCGCTATGGTTTGTTGCGGTTGTTATCTTTTTCTGACCCTGAGCATCGAAGGGTGAAAAAACATCATTTAATTCAGAGCCTTTAAAATTTACTGAATTAAATCCTTCTCCGTATTCAAATCCTTTTACGGCATTAATGCTTAACATGGCTTTTCCAAGCTCGGCATGCAACTTATCAAATACAGGTTCTCCCAAGCCTGCGGGCGCACCCGTAATGACGCAACTTGCCACTCCTCCAACAGTATCGCCCTGCTTGCGGATCTCTTCAATATAAGTGATCATTTCCTCGGCAACAGTATCGTCCGGGCAACGCACAATAGAAGTTTCTGTTTTTGAGAGGTCCAGTTCTTTATATGATGTGTGCAGTATAACCGGGCCAACCCTGCATACATAAGCTTGTATGGAAATGTTGTAATGCTTTAAAAGTAATTTAGCAATGGCTCCGCCTACAATACGGCAGGCTGTTTCACGCGCCGATGAACGGCCGCCCCCTCTGTGATCCCTGATGCCATATTTTTCTTGGTATGTATAATCGGCATGCGAAGGCCGGAAGGTTTCTTTTAAATGCTCATAGTCTTTACTTTTTTGATTGGCGTTTTCAATTGTAAAACCAATAGGGTGCCCGGTTGTTTTTCCTTCAAAGATACCCGACAAAAAAGTGACGGTATCTTCTTCTTTACGCTGTGTGGTAATGTGCGATTGCCCCGGCTTTCGGCGTTGGAGTTCGTTGGTTATAAAATCAAGATCAATTTCCAAACCGGCCGGGCAACCGTCAATAATGCCACCAATGGCTGCGCCATGACTTTCACCGAAAGTAGTTAATCGAAATAACGTGCCGAATGTATTACCTGCCATAAAAGCAAATATACTAAATTACCCGTAGCTTAAAAACGATACGCAATTGAAAAGTTGTTTAAGATGCCTTGGGAGTTGCCATTGATTTCATGTATTTTCCCTGAATTATATATACTATATACAGGGTTATTAATAATAGGTTTATTTATTACCGACAATAATCGAATCTGAAAACCCAGTTGCATAGAAAAGAAAAAACGGCTTGAGAAATGATATTGAACACCGTAAAACGGAGTAATAGAAATACCGTTGGCTGTAGAGGAATAAGAATAAATAATAGCATTGCTGTGCGGATCATTGTTTGATGAGCTTTGCCCGATTTTGACATCAGGATCATAAGTGTTAGGATCATAAGTCATATTATAATAAGGTAACAATTCATGATAAAGGCTTGTAATGGTTTTAGTGTGAATGTACCCGATATCCAAACCCGTAAATTGTTTTATTCTTTTTTTGCCCCAACGGTACTCAATACCTGTATTGAGCTGCAGTTCGGGCTTATGTTGGTGCTGCTGATAATTTACACTAAGCGAATCGCTGTAAGTGCTTGTGATATTGGTATATTTTTTAGGGCTTCTTTCAAGAATAACAGTTGCTCCAAAACGAAGAAATATATTTTTAGTCAGCCGCCTTTTATACTGAACCGTTCCCTTGTAATCATACATGTGGTTTTTAGTTAAGTCGCTTAATAATTTTATAGCAGGGATCAGATCAATACTTAGTTCATTTTTCTTAGGAATAATACTGTCATGCATACTTTGAGTAAAGCCGGGTTTACACAAAAGTATTCCGATAATTAATGCAACACTTAAATTTTTCATGTAGTTTTGTGTTTTGTCAATAACGGTAAAGAACTATAATTAGTATGGCGAACAGAATTCTAATTAAAAACATAAAAAGCTTAGTGCAGGTGCGTGATGCCGGCATTTTAAAAGTGAGCGGCGCTGCCATGAAAGAGCTTCCCTGTATTGATAATGCTTGGATGGCTATTGATAACGGGCTTATTGCCGACTATGGGTCTATGATTGATTTTCCGGGCATTGAAGATTGGAAGGGCTTAGAAATTATGGATTGCGACGGTAAATTAATTTTGCCATGCTATGCCGATAGTCATACACACATTGTTTACGCCGGTAACCGGGAAGGTGAATTTGTAGACCGCATAAACGGGTTAAGCTACGACGAGATCTTTGCAAGAGGAGGCGGTATTTTAAACTCAGCTAAGCGGGTGAGTGAAGCAACGGAAGACGACTTGTTTGAACAGGCCATGGTTCGTTTAAAAGAAGTAATAGGGCAGGGGACAGGCAGCATTGAAATTAAAAGCGGTTACGGTTTAAGCGTGGAAAGCGAATTAAAAATGCTGCGGGTTATTAAACGGATAAAAGACCTGAATTTAATTCCCGTTAAAGCAACTTTCCTTGGCGCGCATGCTTTGCCGCTTGAATATAAAAATGACAAAGCGGGTTATATTCAATTAATTATTAATGAAATGTTGCCAAAAATTGCAGCAGAAAAGTTAGCGGATTACATTGATGTGTTCTGTGAACAACATTACTTTACGGCAGAAGAAACCAAACATATTTTAGAAGCAGGTAAACAGTATGGTTTAACCGGTAAAGTGCATGCAGAACAAATGAGCCATTTTGGCGGCATACAAGCCGGCGTTGAATGCGGCGCTATTAGCGTGGATCATTTAGAATATTGCAATGATGCAGATATTGAGTTATTAAAAAACGCAGGCACCATGCCAACCGTATTACCGGGAGCTGCTTTCTTTTTAAGTTTACCTTTACCGCCGGCTCGTAAAATGATTGACGCCGGCTTAGGCATTGCTTTTGCCAGCGACTTTAACCCGGGAAGCTGCCCTAGCGGTAACATGAATTTTATGATGAGCCTTGGCTGCGTACAATATAAATTAACACCCGAAGAAGTGATTAATGCCTGCACCATAAACTCGGCTTATGCTATGCAATTATCACACGAAGTAGGAAGCATTACCATTGGTAAGAAAGCGAATTTTTTTATAACGAAGCCCATCAGTTCTTACGGGTTTATTCCTTACGCGTTCGGTAGTAACGTGATTGAAAGTGTTTACCTAAACGGTGTAAAACAGTAGTAAATTCATCTTATCAATTGCAGGGCTCAATGGTACAGCCCGTAAACTTCATGCCATTTCGTTAAGAGTTAATCGGTACTACATATTTAGTCTTTCCTCAAATAATCTACAACGAGTCATGAACCTCCGGAAACAGAGGCTCATTAACTTTATATTAAAAATCGTTTTTGAAACTTTGTTTTATAATCAAGGGCTGAAATTGACTTTTTGAAGGGCGACTAAATAGCATTGAAATTACATTACTTAAGCTTACATTTTGTTTCACCGGCCGATAAGCTCTCACAATACTTTTTAGCCCGGCCTTTTGTTTTATCCACATCCCCGGCATCATAGGTTGCATAAGCGTTACTGCACTCGCAGGTGCGGTTCTTTTTACAAGAAAGGAGTGTTAAAAAGCAGAATAAAGAAAGAATTGTAATAAATTTCATAGTCTTAAGTTTAATCATGCTAAAATAAACAATAATTTGTTTATTAAATTTGGATAATTAGCGATAAGGCTATATATTTGCCACCCAATTTAAAAATTAAACTAAAATATAAAATGTTAATAGTAGCAGTAAAAGAAGGTGAAAGCATTGAAAAAGCTTTAAAAAAGTTTAAAAAGAAATTTGAAAAAACAGGTGTTGTAAAACAGTTGCGTTCTCGTAAAAACTTCGAAAAACCATCTATAACGCACAGGCAAACTCGCATTAAAGCTGTTTATAAGCAAAAAATGCAAATGGGTTTAGCTGACAGTTAGTCTTTTTTCACAAAAATTATAGCTCACCTAAGAGGATTACGGATTTTAAAAAGTAAATTCGTAATACTCTTAGGTTTTTTATGTTTGAACAACATCTATCGCAGTTTCTTGATTGTCTCACCTATGAGAAAAAGTATTCCCGCCATACCATAACTTCCTACAAAAAAGATTTAGAACAGTTCTTGGAGTTCATAAATCCTTGTTCTGAGGCATTTACGATAGATGAGGTAAATTATCAGCAAATACGAAAATGGATCACGCAGTTGATGGATGCTAAAATTTCCGCAAAATCAATTAACCGCAAATTATCCTCTCTAAAATCTTTTTTTAAATTTCTGCAACGGGATGAGGTCATAACTATTAATCCTATGTCTAAAATTACAGGGCCTAAAATACCTAAGCGCCTACCTGTTTTTGTAGAAGAAGCGCAAATGAATGAGTTGCTGGATGGCTCAGAGTTTGAAGACAGCTTTAAAGGGATGACAGATCAATTACTTATAAATCTATTTTATCAAACCGGGGTAAGGCGTTCTGAATTGGCTAACATAAGAGAATCGGATGTTGATTTGTTTACCGGTAATATTAAAGTATTGGGCAAACGAAATAAAGAACGAATTATTCCTATTTCTTTAGAGCTTGTGCGTAACCTTAAACATTATTTACAAGTAAAAAAGGAACTAAAGATATCAAACCCTATGTTGTTAGTTAATAAGAAAGGAAACGGTTTAAGTGAAAGCTATATTTATAATTCCGTAAAACACTATCTCTCCCAAACAACAACACTTAAAAAGAAAAGTCCACACGTTTTACGTCATACATTTGCTACGCATTTACTCAACAATGGCGCGGATATAAACGCGGTAAAGGATCTGTTGGGGCATGCAAGCTTAGCCGCTACACAAATTTACACGCACAACACCATCGATAAATTAAAAAAATCTTATAAACAGGCGCATCCACGAGGCGACTCGTAATTAAATAAAGTATAAACCCGTTTACTTAACAACTAAACACAAAACAAGAGGAGGATTTATTATGACAACGAACATTCAAACAGTGCATTTTGATGCAGACAAAAAATTAATTGATTTTGCAAAAGACAAAACAAATAAATTAACTGTGTATTACGACGGCTTAATTAACAGTGAAATAATTATGCGGTTAGATAAATCATCCAACAGTGAAAACAAAGTGGTTGAAATTAAGATTCATACAAAAGGGCAGGAGTTATTTTCTAAAAAGCAGTCTGCTTCATTCGAAGAAGCTATTGACTTGGCTTGCGAAGCGTTAAAAACACAAATTAAAAAGTATAAAGAAAAGGTTCAGGAAACAAACTTAGGAATGAGCGAATTACCTGAATAAATACAGGACTACATAGATGAAAGGAGCATAAAACTATGCTCCTTTTTTGTTAGATAAAGCCCGATCTTTTTAATACATTTGGGTGTGCGGGAAAAGATTAAAATCAATATTATCGGCGCCGGGATCTCCGGTTTATGCTCAGGATGTTACTTGCAGATGAACGGGTTTGAAACACAAATCTTTGAAAAGCATTCGATCCCGGGCGGTTTATGTACCAGTTGGGACAAAGGAGAATTTACCATCGACGGCTGCGCCCATTGGATACTGGGCTCTGATAAAGGAAGTGGATTTTACTATATGTGGTCTGAGCTTTTAGATCTTGAATCAATTCCATTTCATCACCATGAGATTCGTATACATGTTGAAGTTAAAAATAGCGCTGATAAATACGGGAACAAAATTTTTAAAGTGTATAATGACCTTAATAAATTAAGAGAATACATGCACGATCTTTCGCCTGAAGATGCCGGTGTGACCAATGCTTTTATAAACGATATTCGTGAATTGCAAAAATATGAATTGCCGCCGGTAATGAATAAGCTCCCTTTAATTCCGTCTATTATCAGGTCAATTAGAATGACCAAATACCTGAAGTTTTTAGTAACACTTAACCGCCAACGGAAAGTAAGCAACTACGACTTGGCTAAAAAATTTAAAAATCCTTTTTTACGGGAGAGTTTTGAATTGCTGTATGACGGCCAGGAAGTAAAGATGTTGGTGTTTAATTTTCCGCAAGCCGTGTTTGATAAAAAAAGCGCCGGTTATCCGATTGGCGGCTCCTTAAAATGGGCAGAACGTTTGGCGGAGCGATATGAAAAGCTTGGCGGAAAAATAAATTATAATACACCGGTTAAAAAAATAATTACTGAAAACGGCAAAGCATCAGGCCTTTTGGTAAGAAATGATGTAACTCATAACTGCGATGCAGTGCTCTCTACAGCTGATTGGTATAAAACGGTATTCGATTATTTAGACGGTAAATATATAAACGATAAAATTATCCGCCTGAAGGATGAAAAAGTGATAGATGTGTATTACTCTATTTTATTGGCATCGTTTGGTTTAAAAAAAGATTATAAGGAATACCCTCATTTTTATCGTTTTCCCACCGAGGTGAGGCTGCAATCGCCTTGCGGAACAAGTTGGGATAGGTTGGAAGTGCATTTTTACAGCTACGATACTACCATGGCCCCTAAAGGTAAAACGGTAATGGCATGCAGTTTTTATACCACTAATGGTAACTATTGGATAAACCTTCGTAAAAACGAAAGGGTAAAATACAGGGAAGAGAAGAAAAAATTTACAGATACATTGATTGATTTATTGGAATTAAAATTTCCGGGAATTAAAGAAGATGTTGAAGTGGTTGATTTTGCTACACCTGCAACCGTATTGCGTTATACTAATAACTGGCAGGGAAGCGCACAGGGTTGGTTGCCCGGAGAAAACATCATCGCGCCTTCACCTGTAAAATTTAAATTGCCAAACCTGCAAAACTTTTTTTATGCAAGCCATTGGGGCAGGCCGGGAGGCGGTATTCCTGTGGCGATACAGCAGGGAAGGGATGTTGCTAAATTAATTACAAAGACGTATAAAAAAGAATTTACGATTGTGAGCCCCAAGGCGTAATTTTAACCCCATAAATGCAAGACTTCTTATGGTTTATGGCAGACTCAACTCAGGTCAGAATATTTTTTTAAAGATTTAATGAAATGTAAATACACAATATTTTTTTGATAAATCCCTGAATTTGTGTGTCTAAAACCGGGCATACGTTTCATTGCCTTTCTTTTTTTTAAAGTGGAAGGTAAGTGGGCATAATAAGAAAAATGGGCCTTTATAACGGCAAGAAAATGTGAAACGCTGCCTTCAAGTAAAAATTTAAACGCAGCTACACTATCCAGTACCATCCGGAATAAAATTTTAAAAAATAAAAAACGGGCCTGTGCATTTTTAGTAAGCGTTATTAAATTATTCCTGAAATTTAAAAATGTTTTCCGGGGGCTTAATTTATTTAGAGTTCCTCCGCCAACATGATATACCAAAGACTTTGGCTCAACGTAAATTTTATAACCCAAATTTTTCATTCTCCAGCAAACATCGATCTCTTCCATGTGTGCAAAATAATCATCGTCAAACGCGCCTGCTTGCCGGAACGTTTCAGCTCTTACAGCCATGCAGGCACCCGTTGCCCAAAAGGTTTCAATGCTGTTATCATATTGTCCTTTATCTTCTTCAAGCTCATTAAATAAGCGTCCCCTGCAAAAAGGATAACCGTAAGTATCAATAAAGCCGCCTGAAGCGCCTGCATATTCAAATGTATGGCGATTGTAATAGTCCATTATTTTAGGCTGGCAGGCTGCAATATTAATGTCCCTGTCCATTAATGCAATAAGAGGATCAAGCCAATGCTCCGTTACTTCTACATCCGAATTAAGCAATATGTAATACCGGGAATCAATTTGTTTTAAAGCAGTGTTGTAACCTTTTGCAAAACCTTCATTAGTGGGATTAATGATAATGTGTACAGAAGGGAAATGAGTTCTTAGAAATGCTATACTGTCATCGGTTGATTGGTTATCTGCAACATATATTGCAGCACCGGAAGAATAGTTTAAAACACCCGGTAAAAATGTTTCTAAATACTTTTTTCCATTCCAGTTAAGAATAACAACCGCTACTTTTTCGGGTAACATATATTAACGCGGGTTATTATAATTATCGTCAATATTATTACCATAGGTAGCGGCAGGCTTGGTATCGTCAATGTTTTGTGATTGCTGCGTTCTTTCTACCAACCTAAATTTCCAACGTTCATCATACATCTCCCCGCGCACCTCGCTATGGATCAGCGTGTAGCAATCATCCGCTATGCCGAAATTGGCAAACACAAATCGTTTATTGGTAAAAAAACGTCCCGTGGTTTTATCATGAATGCGGTAATATTGCCATATTTCATAAGGATAAGTATTTGGCTCACTGTTATATTGGCTTCGTTTGTCAGGTTTACCGTATTGTAAATACACGCGTCCCCTGTCTGTATAATATCCTTTTTGTTTACCGCATTTCATTAAGGCGTTTGCTTCCAATACTTGTTTATAATATTCAAGCCATATAACTAAAGGATTTAAGCTGTCTCCCGCTTCTTTTTTCCAATAATCCACTGAATAGCTTCTCATTAAGTTCGGATCTTTTTTAGACGTTTCTATTTGTTGCCATTCACGTTCTTTAGTAGTGGAGCGCGGCCATAAGCATTCTATAAATTGTTTTAAAGAATCTTTATTTTGAAATGCGTTAAAAAAATCTTCTATTGTTTTTATATTTCGGTCAGTCATTTCATCAGGAATAACGGGCGCATTACTCTGGCGTTGAAAGAACCATTTTTTTTGTAATTGAATTTTATTGAGAGAATCTTTTACCTCGATCACTAAATTATAATTACCGGTTGGCAAGAGTGAAATATCAAATTGTGCGAGCAATGAGTTAATTTTTTGTGCAGTTTGTTTTTGGTATCCGTTCCATGAAGGGATTTTACGAAACGATTCACTGTTTTCTATATAATAGGAATATAAAAATTTAGACCGTTTTCCTAACACGCTGTCCGTATTATAAGTTTCAAGGTAAAATTTAAGAGAATTTTGATTTTTTTGAAAGTAATTAATATTATAAGGCACCAGGTCGTAACCATTTTTAGTGAAAACGCTTTGCGCTGTAGCTTTAGAAAAAGATTCAAGAATTTGAATTTCGGCTGAATAGATTTTTTTTTCACGTTTAATATCAATCACTATTTTTTGAGTATGATTGGTCTTTTTATCAGGAAAAGCGTTATCGGCAATGATTAATTCAAGCTCATAAATTCCGTTATCTAATGAAAAACGCTGATTGTCAATAAAAGAAGGAAAATTCAGCGTATCCGTTGTTTTAGGGCTCATTAAATTATAATTTGAACTTTTAACAACCTCCGTCCCTTTTAAAATACGCCATGAAATATTAACACTGGCTTGCTCTCCGCCTGCAACCGGCAAAAACTTTACACTATTGCCTACAATGGTTAATGACGTTTCTAGATAGGGCTTTGAATTAAGCGTATTAAAAACATTATAATTAAAATAAACCGTAACATTTGCAAAAACGGATTGACCTATAATAATTAAGATAAATGAAAAAAAGTGTTTCATGAGGTTAAAATTTACATGTTTGGGGACGTAAATCACAATAAAGTTACGGATAAAAAATATTTTATAAAAATTACTTGTGGAATAAAAAAAAATACTAATTTTGCCATCTCCGGAGAAATGGCAGAGTGGTCGATTGCGGCAGTCTTGAAAACTGTTGAACCGTGAGGTTCCTGGGGTTCGAATCCCTATTTCTCCGCGAAAATGCTTCTAAAAGCCCTGTGTTTACAGGGCTTTTTTAGTTTCGGGGTCAAGCTTGGGGGCATAATTCATTTATAGGATTTTTTACTGTTAGTAACTTTTAAAATAGCATCTAAATAGGGGTGAGAATTAAAAAAGCCAAACATTGCTTTTGTTTGGCTTTATTAGT
>JANYGK010000042.1 GCA_025362395.1 Bacteroidota bacterium | reverse complement strand
ACTTACCGAATTTATTTTTGGATCCGTAAAGTCGGTATAATACGTAGGAAAGTAATAGCTCAGATCTGTATCTAAAAACCCGTGTCCTGCAAAAAAAACCATTACTACATCGTTGACAGTTGCCTTAGAGAAAAATTGTTTTAGGTTTTTAACGGAATCGGGGCTAAACGATTGGTTATATAATTTTTTAATTTCAATTTTATTAAAAGACTTTGAGCCTGACATGGTTTTTGCGAGATCGTTGGCATCTTTAACGGCGTATGCCAGGTCGTATTCTTTATCTTTAAATTTTTCACTTCCCAATACCACTAAGTATAAGTCCGGTTTAATGTTTCCGGTATTGTTAAATAAACGCACTATACGTGGGCTTTCCAGGCCTTGCTCATCTTTTACGCTAAACTCAAATTGGTTTATACCCGAAGATGTTTCGAAAGAAACTGTTTTCTCATAGCGCGTGCTTTGTTCAACCGGAATTGCTTCCGAAAAAATAAGTGTCCCGTTATTATACACATTTACTTTCGTTAATTTATTGAGTCCTTTATTGGCGCTCATCGAAAAATTAACGATGCCCGCTTTATCTGAATTCATTTTTACATTTTGAACGGAAGGCAGTGAAGAGAAATTTACTTTGCTGTCGGGCTTTAAACCCAATACACGCATCCGTTTTAAGTAAGCTGCTTCGTAAGCATTTATTAAGGCGCTATCGGGGCAGCCAAAGGCCCGTAATACTTTGTGCGGTTGGTTTAAGTACGCATCAAACTGTTCGAAGCTAAACATTTCTGATTGGTATTTAAAGCGCATATTTTTGACAAATTCTTTGGAGCCCAAGTAATTTAATTCGGACGTTACCAGGAAAAAATTATCGCCGTTTGCATTAGCCAACTGTCCGACAATGCGTTTGTTCTTAAGATCAATAAAAGTTGCCAATGAGCTTGAACCGCTAGTAATGATAAGACGATCGAGGCTTTCCACAAAAAAACATTTAGGAATAGAAATTCTCATGTCGCTCAGGTCCATCAACTCATTCCCTTTCTCATCATAAATCTTAAAAAAAGTACCGTAAGGGTTATACATCACAAAGTATTTTCCGTTTTCACTCGCAATACTTGATGAAATAATTTCCGGTGTTTTGGCAATCGTTTTGGTGTAAAGTTCTTTTCCCGTTTCGGTATCGTATTCGCTGTATACTACTTCTTTTTCAGACTTACCGGAATAATCCTGCTTTAAATACCAAATGCCTATTACGGCGCCGTTTTGTTTTATTTTAAAATCATAAGGATAGTACGTGATAGCGTAATCGACCACTAGGGCCTTTGTAGCTAAATCTATTTTTACAATGGCGCTTACATCCATTTCAATGTCGTTACCGTTAATATTCTGCTTTTTTTTAACCCGGCCCGATGTGTAAACAAATTTATTATCAGCACTTATTAATACGCGTGCGGTTACCGTCCAGTTATTGCTTTCGTATTCAATTTTTTTTGTTTTACGGTTCAGGATCTTAAATTTAAAAGCATCGGGGATAAAGACAAGATCTTTCGTAAAATTAATTCCCTTTTCAGGGCTACCGGCAGCAAGGGAAAACATACCGTCATAGTGCTCTTCTGCAAGTGTTTTTAAATTAAAAATATGAAGCGTTTTATAATCGGAATAATAATATTCACCGTTTAAAAACCCGGACATAAAGGCGTAAACATTCTTTTTTAAAAATTTAGTGTACTTCTTTTTATGAATATTATAAATAGACAGGTTTAAATGATTGAATGATTTCCCTGAATTAACAACTGCTTCAGAGTCATTTAAAAAAATCAACCCGTAAATAAAAGACGTATCTGATCCTGAAACATCTTTTATTTCTGCATATTTTGACAGGCTGTTCATATCCCAGAAAAAACCGGAGGTACCTGCATTGGTAAACATCCAACGTTTATTAGGACTGATATCTGCCGAGGTAATGGTATTTCCTAAGGTGACCCGCTCCGAAATTAATTGCATCGTGTGCGGATCATTGATGCGTAACGCTTTATAAGGGGTATAACCGTTTGATACCATACGGTTTCCGCTTGGTGAAATGCGAAAATTAGAGGCAACATTTTTATAATTCTTTATTAATTTTTTTGTATTGAGATCGATAAATTTCACACCTTTTGCAGTGGAGTATACTGCGAGCTTTGTTCCCGTCAAAAAATCAATATCATAAATAAATTCATCGCTCGAAAAGTTAATCGTATCGGGAATAGAAATGGCCGGACGTTTATTTATTTCTTTGAATGTTTTTTTATCGTAAAAGGTATAATCATATTTCATCATCCGTACTTCGTGTACGATCTTTTCTTTTTCAAGATCCATGATAAAATAATTGGTTGCCGTAAAACAAAGTAAAAGCGAGTCTTTCACGCGGGTTTTCATAACGACGCCCGTATTGGAAATCACTTCTTTTACATCCGACAGATCAGTTAATGACTGCTTGTAAATAGCGTTTAAGGTGCCGGATGTTTTCGCCAACAACACTTCTTTGTTTTTTTTATATAAAGAGGTGCTCATAATGTAATCGGTTATCGGAAACACATGCGATGTGAGCGCTGCTTTTTTTTGAAGATCGTAGAGTAGCGTGAACGAACCGAGAGCCACATAAAGCTCGTCATTAGTGCCTGTAAAAAAAACGGTGGAAATTGGCAATGAGCCATAGTATTCGCTGTTGGGTAAGCCTTTAATAAGATCCGCGGTAAGTATCTTATACATCAGCTCCAGCTTTTGATCTTTAAAACTGAATACTAACAGTTCGTTATTAAGCGTGACAATTAATGTATTGCCCTGCGGGTTAATGGATAAATTTTTAGCCATGTAGCCCAGGTCGTATTCATCAACCACTTCAGCGGTTTCTGTATTATAGATGGAGAGCGCGTTTGCGCAAAGCGCGAAATATTTTTCGCCCGGAAAAAACTGCACGAAATCAAAGTAACTGTAACCGATCTCTTTAGGAATAATTATTTTAACGTCTTTTAATTGCGCTACGCAGGTATTTTTGTATAGCAGGATAAGCAGCAGGACAAATAACTTTTTCATGTGTATGGTTGTAATGTTATCTGTGTAACGACACTATTATATCAATCCTTTCAAAATACTTTCGTCTACCACATTAGGTAAGGTTACTTTTAAATTGGGAGTGCGTTCCATTTCACGTTTAATGGCAAAGTTAGCTTCTTTGTTCCGCGCCCAGCTGCGACGCGCTATCCCGTTATTGACATCCCAAAACAACATTGATTTTAAACGTCTGTCTGCATCCGCACTGCCATCCAACACCAATCCGAACCCGCCGTTAATAACCTCTCCCCAGCCTACTCCGCCGCCATTGTGTAAACTGATCCAGGTTGCACCGCGGAAACTGTCACCTACAAAATTTTGCACCGCCATATCTGCCGTGTATTTTGAGCCGTCATAAATATTAGATGTTTCACGGTAAGGAGAATCTGTTCCGCTTACATCATGATGATCTCTGCCTAACACAACAGGTGCCGTAATTTCTTTAGATGCAATAGCTTTATTAATAGCCTCTGCAATTTTTACGCGTCCTTCGCTATCAGCGTATAGAATACGGGCTTGAGAGCCAACCACTAAATTATTTTTCATCGCATCGCGAATCCAGGTAATGTTATCGCTCAATTGCTGTTTAATTTCTCCGGGGGCTGTTTTATAAATTTCCTCTAAAACGGTTAATGCTATTTCATCTGTTTTACGCAAATCGTTTTCATTGGCGCTTGTACATACCCACCGGAATGGGCCAAAGCCGTAATCAAAACACATCGGCCCCAATATATCCTGCACGTATGAATTGTATTTGAACGTTGCCCCGACATGTCCCCCCTTAACCGGTTTCTCTGTTTTATAAATATCTGCCCCCGCTCTTCCTGCTTCGAGTAAAAAGGCATTTCCGTAATCGAAAAAATACATTCCTTTGGCATGTAATGTATTAACAGCTGCTGCATGGCGAACTAACGTTTTCTGCACTGCCTCTTTAAATTCGTCAGGCTTTTCAGCCATCATTTTATTACTTTCCTCCAAAGTATAACCTGCGGGATAATACCCGCCGGCCCATGGATTATGCAAGGACGATTGGTCGGAGCCGATATCTACCGGCATATTTTCTTTTACCAAACGCTCCCACAAATCCACTATATTTCCCTGATAAGCAAGGGAGACAGCTTCTTTATTAGTTTGCGCTGTTTTAATACGCGGAATTAAGGTGTCTAAATTATCGAACACTTCATCTACCCAGCCTTGTGTGTGACGTGTTTTAACAGCTTTAGGGTTTATTTCTGCAGTTACGGAAACAAGGTTTGCGATTTTTGCTGCCTTAGGCTGAGCTCCACTCATACCACCAAGTCCGCAGGTCACAAATAATTTTCCTTTACGTTCTTCTTCCGTTTTACAAATTTTACGGGCCGCATTCATTACGGTTATGGTTGTTCCGTGCACAATACCTTGCGGACCGATATACATAAAAGAACCTGCCGTCATTTGCCCGTATTGCGTTACACCGAGGGCATTAAATTTTTCCCAATCATCGGGCTTACTGTAATTAGGGATCATCATGCCATTAGTTACCACTACACGCGGCGCGTCTTTATGTGAAGGAAATAATCCCATAGGATGCCCGCTGTACAATACAAGAGTTTGCTCATCCGTCATAGTGGCTAAATACTGCATGGTTAAAAGGTATTGTGCCCAGTTTTGAAACACGGAACCGTTACCGCCGTAAGTAATTAATTCATGCGGATGTTGTGCAACGGCATAATCTAAATTATTACTCAGCATGTGCATGATAGCCGCTGCCTGCAACGATTTGTAAGGATACTCTAAAATAGGACGGGCAAAGATCTTATAATCCGGGCGAAAACGGTACATGTAAATACGGCCATATGTTTTCAGCTCTTCAAAAAATTCTTTGGCTAATGTTTCATGGTGCTTTGGTTCAAAATAGCGGAGGGCATTTTGTACCGCCAACTTTTTTTCTTCCGCATTTAAGCTGTCTTTACGCTTAGGCGCATGGTTAATGGTGCTTTCGTAAGGCTTAGCTTGTGGTAATTCGGAAGGAATGCCGGTTAATATGTGGTGTTGAAATTGATTTAATTCCATATTGATATTAATGTGTGTTAGTGAGTTATTGATTTAACAATGTGTGAATTTAATATTAAAAAATTAAACTATAATTACTTATACTTGTTTTTAAGTTATGAAAAAAGTTGCTGTTTTTTGGTTCAGAAGAGATCTTCGTTTAAATGACAATGCAGGCCTGTACCATGCCTTAAAAAGCGGAATACCTGTTTTACCGGTATTTATATTTGATAAAAACATTCTTGATAAGCTCGGTAATAAGAAAGACAAGCGTGTTGAATTTATTCATGACGCTATTTCAAATTTAAGTGCTGAATTGAAAGAGCTCGGATCATCAATCATTGTTTTTTATTCAACCCCCGAAAACGTATTTAAGGAATTAGCAAAGGAATATGACATTGAATCGGTTTACACAAACCATGACTATGAGCCTTATGCAGATGAGAGGGACAACGCCGTTAAATTATTTTTAAAAAGCAAAAAAACAGACTTTAAAACCTTTAAAGATCAATGCATTTTTGAAAAGGATGAAGTTACAAAGGATGACGGGAAGCCTTACACCGTGTTTACGCCTTACAGCCGCAAATGGAAAGCGGCGATGAAGGATTTTTATGTAAAGCCTTACCCGACTAAAAAATATTTTGCCGGTTTTTTAAAAACAAAACCTTTTCCGATACCGTTGCTCAAAGAAATGGGGTTTGAAAAAACGGACTTTGTGGCGCCAAGCGATACACCGGATACAGACATTATTAAACAATATAAAGAGCAGCGCGACATCCCTTCCATTAAAGGAACTACGCACATGAGCATTCACTTGCGTTTTGGGACAGTAAGCATCAGGGCTTTAGTAAAAAAAGCGCAGGCGTTAAATGAAACCTGGCTCAATGAATTGATATGGCGTGATTTTTATATGATGATATTATATCATTTTCCTTATTCCGCAAAAGACTCTTTTAAACCCCAATACGACAGGGTTGTATGGCGCAATAACGAAATCGAATTTAAGACATGGTGTGAAGGAAAAACAGGTTTCCCGATTGTAGATGCCGGCATGAGAGAGCTGAATGAAACAGGATTTATGCATAACCGCGTAAGAATGATCGTATCGAGCTTTTTAGTGAAAGACCTTTTAATTGACTGGCGTTGGGGAGAAGCTTATTTTGCAGAAAAATTGTTAGACTATGATATGAGTGCAAATGTTGGCGGTTGGCAATGGGCTGCGGGTAGCGGCTGCGACGCGGCTCCTTATTTCAGAGTATTTAATCCAACGGAGCAGACAAAGAAATTTGATCCGCAATTTAAATATATTAAAACCCACATTCCTGAATTTAATACGCCTGCCTATCCGCAACCTATGGTAGATCACGCTTCGGCGAGGTTAAGAGTTTTAAAGGTATATAAGGAAGCATTAACCGGCATTACACAAACAGCCTTATTTTAACTTTCTGTTTTATGCTCATCAAAGTTAACTGTAACGGTATGCAGGTTGTCACTGTAATTATATGAAATACTGAAACTGTAATAGTCTGTAATTTTTTTAACGATCGATAAGCCGAGCCCTAATGATTGGTTCGGCATTCCACTGTAAAATCTGTCAAAATAACGGTTAACTAATGCTCCCGGAACGCCGCTTGAATTAGCAATGCTTAATTGCCTGTTACGTAATGTAATAAAGATTTTACCTTCCTGCATATTATGCTGAATGGCATTCTTTAAAATATTGTCAATTATTATTTCCGATAAAGAAATGTCCATTAAAACAGTTACATCATTGGAATAGTCTTCCGTTAAAACTAAGTTTTTATTATCTATAAAATCTATAAAGTATTGAACCCGTTGTTTTACTAATTCTTTGATACTGATTTCGCTTAAGGAATTGTATTGTTTATTATCAAGCTTGCATAACATAGTTAATCCTTTGCTTATATTAAATAATTTATTGACCGCTTTAGCAGCATCAGTCAACAAAACGGCCTGTTCCTTTGTAAGGTCTTTATCCTGTATACAACGCTCAATTTTAGTATTTATAACTGCCAATGGTGTCTGTATTTCATGGGTCATGTTTTCCGTGAACTCTTTCATAGAAGTGTAATCTGAAATCATTTGTTCCGACATTTTACTGATTTCCCGGCTCAATACAGCAAATTCTTTTGTGCTTGTTTTTGGAGGGACAATTTTTTTTAATCGCTGAACAGAAAACTCCTTTACATCTTTAATTAAACTGTAAACAGGGGAAAACAATTTATAATAGACAAACACATTAATAATAACCAATATACTTGCCATGAATAAGCCGGAAAGAAATATAATGGCCGACATGCTGCCGGAAAGACCTTCGTCTTCATCAATTGTTTTTAAAATTGAAACTCTGTATGCTTTATCATTTTGAACAATATCAAAAACTATTTTTTTAGATGTAAAATGTTCCTCTTCACCGGGTTCTTGCATTTCAACATCTTCAAGAACGGGAACAGTATATTGAACACCGGAAACAGGTACTATTTTAAGCACGTCGCCAATATTATGACCAAAATATTTTATATCGACGCCTTTTTCTACCTGTTTTACCATAAAGTACCTTTCAAGGTACAGATGTTCAATTGCTTCTTTTTTAATATTATTTTTTAAAAATACGTAGAGTGAAAACTCACCTATAAAAAGAATGAGTACAGATATAATTGTATTAATAAGGATATTTTTATAAACGAGCTTCATTATAATCCTGTATCGTTAAATTTATACCCGATGCCATAAACAGATTGTATATAATCCCTGCAACCGGAAGCCAAAAGTTTTTTACGCAAATTCTTAACATGTGTGTAGATTATTTCGTTTGACACGTCCATATCTGAATGGTTATTCCATACACTGTAACTTATCGCGTCTTTAGTAATTACTTTACCCGCATTAGCGATAAAATATAACAGCAATTCGTATTCTTTACCGGTTAACGTTAAAGAGTTGTCCTTTACAGTTACCCGTAATTTCGGTACATCAATTTTTATTTCGTTATACTCAATTGTATTGTCTCCATTATGTAAATGCCTTCTTATTAACGCTTTTACTCTGGAATTCAATTCCGATAAATGAAACGGTTTAATTAAAAAATCGTCGGCTCCGGCATCAAGCGCGCTAATCCTCAAATCTAATTCGTCATTAGCGGAAAGAACAATAATGCCCGAAGTAATTTTTTTCCTTTTAATATGATGGATTAAATTAATTCCGTTTCCATCGGGCAGCTTAAGATCTAGTAAAACAATTGTAAACTCTACTTCTTCGAGTAATTCTAAAGAGCGATTATACAAATGTGCGGTATAGCAGTTGTATTTAAAGTCCGATAAATATTCAGAAATTTCTTTGGCTAAATTTATTTCATCCTCAACAATAAGAATATTCATAAATTAAATGCAATAAGGGATTAGATGTTTTTTACTTGATGCGCACACAAAGGTATTCAAATTTTAGAAATTCTTCATTTTATAAAAATCCGGAATAATTACAAAAAGTCTGTATTTATAAGGCGCTTAACAAAATTATTCAGTATATCTTCAGTATGTATCTGTACCTTTGCAACTGATTTAAAGTTACCCTTAACTAACCTTCTCCCCATGAAACTTTTACTTTTCATTACCATCGGTTTTATAGGTGTTTCATGCAAACATAAAACCCCCTTCAACGATTTAAGTGAGGTAAGCTATGTGAGAGATATTTCTCCCATCATAAGCTCAAATTGTGCGTTTAGCGGCTGCCATGGCGCAACTGAATTTGAAGGGTTTAATTTAACAACTTATACCGGTTTAATAAGCGGCGGCGTAGAAGCCGGGTTACCTGAAAAAAGTACGGTTTATACTACTTTAAAAAGTCTGAATGACGGAAGCATAATGCCGAGAAAACCATATACTGCATTAAAAGAAGCGCAAATTCAGTTGATATATGTTTGGATAGGTCAAGGCGCAAAAAATAATTAATTATGAAAAAAATTATGTCGCTGTTATATTCAGCAAGCTGTGTATGTTTATTAAATAGTTGTTATTATGATAACTTTAAAGAGCTGCACCCCGAAAGTGCTTTGCCCGCGGCGATTTCTGTATGTGATACATCGGGTATTATGAGCTACTCATTACAAATAGTTCCGATACTAAATTCCGCCTGCACACAAAGCTGCCATAACGGAATTGGCACCGGGCATGATATGAGGAATTACACGGCCGTAAATGCGGATGCAGTATCGAATAAATTATACAGTAGCGTGGCTCAGGACGGCAACGCACAGGCGATGCCGCAAAATGGAACAAAGCTTTCTGAATGTGATATCACAAAAATTAAAAACTGGGTAAAGGCGGGTGCGCCAAATAATTAACAAACAACTTATGAAAAAACCGGCTCTATTACTTTTTATTATATTTTCAGGAGGTACCTTTTTTGCCCAAAGCCCGGAAGATCTTTTAAACATGGTAAAGGAAAAACCAAAAAAAGAATACGTTACCGCTACTTTTAAAACCACGCGTTTAATAAATTTTCATACTGTGGAAGTATTAAGCCGTAGAAGCCTTGACTTTAGGATCTCGCACAGGTTTG
>JANYGK010000030.1 GCA_025362395.1 Bacteroidota bacterium | reverse complement strand
CCGCAACATTTAGTAAAAGCATTTGAATCAGCAGGCTACCACAGGGAAATTATATTAGAAAACGTTTATAAAAAGCCTATGCCGAGCAAATACCTGGCAAGCATCGTCACTTTTTTATCCGGTTATAATAACGATAGTTATATAAAAGAAATTATTAAAAATTGTTTTCGGGAGTTTTTTAAAGCCCAGGTTTCTAAATATACCAATGCTAAAAACTTGCCCGTAAATTCAGTCGGTTCAATCGGTTATTACTATAGGGAATTGTTGGAGGAAGTAGCAAAAGAAGAAGGGTATACGATAGGTAATATTATTAAATCGCCTATTGAAGGTTTAATAAAATACCACAGCAACGTTACATCCATTTAAAACCAAGCAAAAGCATATCATCAATTTGTTCAATATTTCCTTTCCATGTATTAATCGAATCGCTTACCATTTCTTTTTGAATATCAAATGATAATGTATGAGCTTCTGATAACAAAGCCTGTAATTTTTTATATTTATATTTTTTTCCTTTTTCCCCGCCAAACTGGTCGGCATAGCCATCGGTAAACATATACACCACATCATTTTTATTCAGTTGTATGAATTTACTTTTAAATGGCCTGATATTATCTTCAATATAAGCCCCTACAGGTTGTTTATCAGGACTTATCTCTTCAAGAAAGTTACCTTTTATTATATAGATAGAATTAAAGGCGCCGGCAAAATTTAATTGGTTAGTCTGTTTATTGATCACGCATAACGAAAGGTCCATCCCATCTCTTACCGTTGCAGCCTGGTAACTCTGATGCAGCGATTGAGTAAGCCAGCTGTTAACACCGTCTAAAATTTTCCCGGCATCTGTTAAGCCTTTTTCCAATACCGCTTTATTTAATAAATTATAATTTACAATGCTCATTAAAGCCCCGGGTACGCCGTGCCCTGTACAATCGGCCGCGGCTATAAATATGTGTTCAGCACTTTCTTCTATCCAATAAAAATCGCCGCTGAGTATATCTTTAGGCTGATAAAACACAAACGAATTCGGTAAAATCGTTTTCCATAACCGTTCGGGCGGCAAAATGGCGGCTTGTATGCGTTCAGCATATTTAATACTGTCGGTAATATCTTTATGCTGTTCTTCAACAATTAAACTTTTTTCCTCAATAATTTTATTTTTTTCTTCCAGTACAACATTAGCCCTTTGTTTTTCCTTTAACCCCCTAAAAATAAAAAATGCTAATATGGATAACAAAGCAATGCCGCCTAAAGCAAAATAAATTTGTAATGATTTATTTTTTAAGCGTTCGTTCAATAATATATTCTGTTCTTCCTTTTTTTCATTTTGGTATTTTGCTTCAATTTCCGATAAATTTTTAGTATTTGCCGTGCTATTAAGCGAATCGTTCATATTCACATAAATATTCAGGTATTCCAATGCAGACTTATAGTCGCCCAGATCTTCATATAACTGCGCTAAGTTAAAGCTTGAAAAAAGCGCCAGTTCTGATTTGTCTTTTTGATTCCTTGATATGTAGTATACTTCTATTAAGTACGGCTTTGCTTCATTAAAGCGGTTAAGCTCCATTAAAACAGTACCAATATTATTGGTTAAATCAGCAGTAAGATCATTGTTATTTGTTTGTTTACAAATCACTAACGCTTCTTTGTAATAAGCAAGCGCTTTTTCGAAATTAGACAATTCATAATATACACCGGCTATCCCGTTTAAAAATAAAGACTTTTTATTATTATCGCCCGTTCGCTTATTTATTTCAAGGCCGCGTTCATAATATTCTATCGCCAAATCATTATAAGACTTGGTAGAATTGTTAACCCCTAAATTTAAATAGCAACTCTCAATGCCTTTCCAATTTTGAGTTTGCGTAAAAATTTTAACAGCTTTATTAAAATAAGAATTTGATTTTTCTATATCATTTACCTTTTTAAAGATCACGCCCATTTTGGAATAAACAGCCGCTAATCTGTCAGGGCTTTTCAGGTTATCGGCCAATTCTATTAATTTTTTATTGAGCTCAAAAGCTTCCTTTACTTTATTATTACAGGTTAACGCGGTGGTCTTTAAAAGTAAAGCGTCAAATACTTTTTCATTATTATGTAATAACTTATATTTTTCGGCAGCTAATGTATAATAGGTCATTGCCGAATCATATTCAGAGATAAAAAAATATTCGTCGGCTAATTGTAAAGATGCCTTTGCATATAGATCATCATTATCACTTTTTCCAGCAAAGAGGTATGCTTTTAACGCTAACGGTAAGGCAGAGGGTTTGTTTTTGTAAAGTTGAGCACTTTTTAATAAAATGGTTGTCTTTTGAATCATGTTATCCTCACGGGCAACGATTTTCATCACACTGTCGAGCTGGCTAAAGCCTGAATAACATATAGAAAGTAGAATAAGGACACTACACTGCCTTAATTTAATATATGTTTTTAGGAGTTTTTTCATAAAATAAGAGGCTGTTATCTTTCAAACAGCCTCTAATATAATTTATTGAACCAGTGTTAAACACAGTGCCATCATACTTCCGTTAACGTTAACCAAAGTGTATCTAACATTCATTCCTTTATCAAATTTAGACTCTTTTAAGTAATTTTGTTTAAAAGGATATACTATCCCTGATTCAGTTTCAATAACGTGTCCTGTACCTGCATCAAAATTAATATCCTGGATCTGGCCATTTTCTACCGGGTTTACTGCCACAGCAACTTGCCCTTTATCTCCTGTTACCAATTCAAATGTTACTACTGTATTTTCAGCAATTCCCAATTCTTTTGAAAATGGCTGGTCATACGGGCATTCTACTTTTTCACCGGCGTCGTTTTTGTATTTTAACATACCACCATCGCCTGTTTTGATAACTTTACCTCTTAATTTTCCCATAAATTTATTTTGTTAAATTGTTATTCTCAAATTAATGAAATAAAAACCGTTTTTCAAATTTTTAACAATTATATTTTCATATTAAAGTCATTTTGCTTCTTAAAACAAATAAGCCCCATTCAAAAAGAGAATAAACGTAAGGCCCGGTTAAAATTATAACACCGTTAAGCTAATTTCTTTTTTTTTAGTAACGGGATCAGCAATAATAAGCCGATGATAAAGAAAACGATCAAAGACAGAACAGAAGGTCGCATTCCGCCCATGACCTGACTGATAGTACCAAATAAAACAGTACCTAAAATCATTCCCAGTTTTTCAATGACATCATAAAAGCTGAAGAAGCTGGTATGGTCTTTTGTTAGCGGCAGGTATTTACTATACGTACTGCGTGATAAGGCTTGTATGCCTCCCATAACAAGGCCTACTAAAAAAGCCACGATATAAAAGTGAAAAGGCGTTCTTACAATAAGATAGGTAAAGCCACAAATAAAGATCCAGATAAAAATGGCGATCATCAATGATTTTATGTTACCGATAATGGTTGACAGCCATGAAAATAAATAGGAGCCGGCAATACCGACAAATTGTATAATTAAAATACTGACGATAAGCGAAGTTGTTTTTGTTTTTTCTGCTTCCTCCCCTATTCCCCAGTCAATTTCGTTACGGGCAAACAATACGGCCACTACCATTACGGTTTGTACGCCCATATTATAAAAGAAATAACTTGATAAGAACCGTTTTAATTCCGGCATTAATTTTATCTGCGCCCATACATTTTTTAATTCTTTAAATCCTTTCGATAAAAGGCCTTGTTTTTCTCCTTCATGCTCTACATTAAGTTTAGAAGGCAGTCCTTTAAACGTTATCTGTGCAAAACCCATCCACCAAATGCCTACAAACAGAAAGCTGTATTTTGCAGGAATATGAAAAACCATAATGCTTACCAAGCAAAGTATAAGTAATAAAGAGCTTCCAAAATATCCTCTTGCAAACCCCTTGGCACTTACCTTATCCTGATTTTGCTCTGATGCTATTTGCGGTAAATATGAATTATAATATACTAAACTACCCCAAAAGCCTATGGTTGCCGTAATAAAAGGAATGAAACTTAATTCTAAATGAGCGCGGTTAAAAAAGAATAAGCACATACATGAAAGCGATCCCAGGTAACAAAAAAATTGAAGGAAGCGTTTTTTATTTCCTAAATAATCAGCTACACCACTTAAAACGGGTGTTATAACTACAACAATAGCAAGTGCAAAAGCATATACAAAAGAATATAAATTTTGATTCTCAGATTCAAATCCTAAAAAGCTCACGGTGTGCCCTAAAAAATTTTTACTTTCATCATGCGTTGTTACGTAATCATAAAAGTTAGGAAAAATAGCCGAGGTAATTACTAAAGGAAAAACAGAATTTGCCCAGTCATAAAAGGTCCAGGCCTTAATCGTTTTTGGGTTATCTTTTTCTATAATGTTCATATAAATGAGTTAAAAAGTTAAAGGTTAAAATTTAGTTTTTAATAATTTCAAATTCAACACGCCGGTTCTTGGCTCTGTCAATATCTGTGTCGTTACCCGCTATCGGTAAAGAGCTGCCGTAGCCTTTAAAATACAATTTGTTTTGTACGCCTTTTTTAATAAGGTATTCAAACACCTCACGGGCGCGCAGTTCAGACAGTTTTTGATTTTTAGATCTGGATCCGGAGTTATCGGAATGTCCGTTGATCTGTACTTCCATTTGCGGATTGCGAATTAAGTATTGAGCTAATTTGTTAAGCTCTGTATAGGATTCAGGCAGTAAGTAAAATCTTCCGTTCTCGAAAAATATGTTTTTCAATTGTATTTTCTCACCCACTTTTATATTGTTCTTTACCTCCAGCACCGAGTCCTGATCATCTACACTAAACGAACCTACAATTTCCACTTTTACTTTTTCCACAGCTTCTTTAGCCCTTACAAGCGATATATCATCAATAAAATAATAAGCTTCTTTAAACCCGAACTTAAAAACATTTAATCGCACCATATCTTTCTTTACGGAAGCATTAAAGTTGCCTATCGTAACATATTTTTCTCCCCCGTCAGCTAAATATTTTCCTGATATTTTAAACCATTGGTAGTTATCAATAAAGCTTCCTTTTTTTACAACACTGTCAATTAGAGCGGCTCTTAAAACATCGCCCTGACTTTTATACCCTGCTTTTGTAAACAAAGCACCAAACGATTTTAAACCGGCATTGCTCCAGTAAGCCAGGCGTATGTACATATTAAACTCATACATACTGCCGCGGCGCAAAGGTTCCGCTAATTTTACCTGCAAAAATTCCTTATATTTTTTTTGAAATCTTAAGCCGGCATAACACGTACCCGAATAAGCGCCTTTTTTAACAGAAGTATCATTACTTAAAGGCTCCTGGTAAAAATCGACACTCGCTATTTGTTGCCAGGGAATGGCTTGTTTAATGCTGCCCGATTTTTTACGATAATTTTCAAAACTGCCGTTAGGTACAATGTTCTTTTGTATTTCAACCGGCTGTTGTGCAATTAAGTGATTACCAAAAGCTAAACATATAAGTATATAAGTTATAAATTGTTTCATTTTACGCAGTAAAAATAAGTTTTAGGGCTTAATTGATACATATTTATTATAAACACTTAAAAATAATAATAACGAAATGTAATTATAGAGGTAAAATCTTATAAATTTAAATTTTACCAAATAAAACCTATATTTTATTTGGCATAATAAAAAAAAGTGTATATTTGCAATCCAAAATAAAAAATAGAATTTAATACTTTAGTATAATGGCAAACCATAAGTCAGCAATAAAAAGAATCAGATCAAACAACGCAAAACGTTTACAAAACCGTTATTTTGCTAAAACTACCCGTAACGCTGTAAAAAAATTACGTGACAGTGATAACAAAAAAGACGCTTCGGTTTTACTACCTAAAGTTGTAGCTATGTTAGATAAATTAGCAAAGAAAAACGTGATTCATAAAAACAAAGCATCAAACTTAAAATCTAAGTTGACTAAAAAAGTAAATGCTATTGCGAAATAGTTAATAAATTATTACAGTATTATTACAAAATCCCATCCTTCAACAGTAGGATGGGATTTTTTTTTACTTTTTATGCCAAATTAATTAGGCTTTAATTAATAAATTTATAATTTTGTCGAAAAAACTATCTAACCTTTAAAATATGAATACTAAAACTCTACGAAATTTAACACTTGCTGTCGGCGCTACTGCATTATTAGTTGGATGCAATGGTTTAGGAAAAATGGTAAAAAAGCAAAAAACCATTACCTATGATGTAAAACCTAATCCATTAGAAATGCATGGAGATAGCGTTGTATTTACTGTAAGCGGTAAATATCCTGCTAAAGTTTTCGCTAAAAAAGCCACAGTTACTGTTACTCCTGTAGTTAAATATTCAGGCGGTGAAAAAGCAATGAAACCTGTTATCTTGGTTGGAGAAAAAGCAACAGGATCAGGACAAAAAATTGGGTATTCAACAGGCGGTACTTTCAGCTATACAACTGAAAAGTTTGCTTATGAACCCGGTATGAAAGTGGCAAAAGTTGAATTACGCGCACAGGGTGCAGTTAAAAAGAAAACGAAAGATTTTAATCCTGTTGAAATTGCAGACGGTACGATCATTACACCTTTATTAGTTCGTAACGATGAAAAAGGAATTTATGCAAAAGATGCTTTTGTAAAAACTAGTCCTGCTAACCAAACGGCTAATATTTATTATGTAATTAATAAATCGGATGTTAGAGCTTCTGAATTAAAAAGCGATGAAATGAAAAATCTTCAAACTTTTATTAACACTAACATTAACAGCCAGTGGTATGAGTTTAAAGATATTAGCGTATCTGCTTATGCTTCACCGGACGGTGAACTTAGCTTAAACGAGCATTTAGCTGAAGAACGTGCTAAAACAGGTTCAAAAGCACTAATGGGTGAATTTAAAAAGAACAAAAATAAAGATCAAAAATTCGGTAAAGAAGATACTAATTACAAAACTAAAGTAACTGCTGAAGATTGGGATGGTTTCCAAACTTTAATGCAAGCTTCTACAATTGCTGATAAAGATTTAATTTTACGCGTTTTAACTATGTACAAAGATGGTGACCAACGTGAAAAAGAAATTAAAAATTTATCTAAAACATATACTGAAGTTGCAGAGAAAATTTTACCGAAATTACGTCGTTCAGTATTAACAGTTAACGTTGATAAAAAATCCCGTACTGACGATATGATCACTAAATTATCTACCACATATCCTGACAGTTTATCTGTTGAAGAATTATTATACGCAGGTACTTTAACGAATGATATTAATACTAAAGTTCAGATTTACCAAGCTGCTGAGAAAAAATACAGTAGCGACTGGAGAACGTCTAACAACTTAGGTGTTGCCTTATTGATGCAAAATAAAATTACGGAAGCAGGTGATGCTTTCTCCCGTGCTGAAAAAACGGCAAGCGGAAATGCAATTGTAATGAATGATTTGGGTATCATTGCTGCAAAAGCAGGTGATCGTAAAAAAGCAATGGAATATTATGACAAAGCTTCAAGCGCAGGTAAAGAAGTAAACTACAACAAAGGTATTTTAAACGTACGTGACGGTAAATATTCTGATGCAGTTTCTAACTTTGGTGATTACAAAGGCTTTAACAAAGCATTGGCTGAGTTATTAAACGGTAATACGGGTGCTGTAGCTACTACAATCGATGCAAGTACTGAAAAAGATATGGCTATGTCATATTACTTAAAAGCAGTTGCTGCTGCACGTACTAACAACGCTGCTGAAGTTAACAACAACCTTAAAACTGCTATCGAAAAAGACGGATCATTAAAAGCTGCCGCTAAAGATGATGCAGAATTTATTAAATCTCGTGATAATGCTGATTTCAAAGCAATGGTTAACTAATTAAAAATTCTAATATAAAAAAGCTCTTCACAATTGAAGGGCTTTTTTTATGTCCGAAAATTCATAAAGTAATCCTAAAATAAGCTATATTTAAAACGTTAATGAGGTTAATAGTATCTGTAATATAAATGGCTAAAGTAATTCCGTTTAGGGCAATCCGTCCGCAAAATGATAAAGTTCATTTAGTAGCTTCACGTTCTGTTGACGGCTATAATAGTGCGGAACTGAGAGAAAAACTGGCAGGCAACCCCTACTCTTTTTTACATGTTATTAACCCTGATTTTGAAGACGGGATTAAAACAAAGCCGGGATCGAAAGAACGATTATTAAAAGTAAAAGACCATTTTAAAAAATTTGTCAGAGAAAAAGTTTTCCTGAGAGACGAATCGCCTTGCTACTACCTTTACAGGCAGGTGAAAGAAGGAAATGAATTTACGGGAATTATTGCCTGTACAAGCATAGACGATTATATGAACGGCGTTATTAAAGTGCATGAACAAACACTGACACAGCGCGAAGAAAAATTAAAAGATTATTTAGATGTATGCGAATTTAATGCAGAGCCCGTATTATTTTGTTATCCAAATGACACAGTAATAGATGAAATATCGGAGGAAATAAGCAACACAAGGCCCGATTACGATTTTAGTACAACAGATAAAGTAAGGCATACCGTTTGGGTAATCAGCAATCGTAAAACAGTAAAACAAATAGCGGAACGTTTTAATATGATTCCTAATATTTATATTGCCGACGGGCATCATCGCTCTGCATCAGCCACGTTGCTTGGTAAACTTCGCCGGAGTACCCGAAAATCCTATACGGGTGAAGAAGCTTTTAATTATTACTTGGGGGTGTTTTTTCCTGAAACACATTTAAAAATCTATGACTATAACCGCATTGTTAAAGACCTTAACGGGTTATCGGTTAATCAACTGATGTATAATTTAAAAACAA
>JANYGK010000001.1 GCA_025362395.1 Bacteroidota bacterium | reverse complement strand
CATAAATATATAACAGTATTTTTTTAACGGATATATATCCCAAACTCAACAAAGCCCGTTCATAATCTTTCATTTGGTTATGGTATTTTAACGTATTTTTTTTTCCTGTTTTATAATCAATAACTACGGCTTTATTACCTGAAATAACAACCCTGTCGGGCCTTAAAATTTCACCTTCCGATGTTAATATTTCTAATTCATTTTTTACATCGACACCCGATTCAAAATAAGTTGAAATTGTATCAATAGAGAGCAGTGCTTTAATACCCGTTTTTATTTTCTCCGCTTCTTTTCCGGTAATATCTCCTGCCTGAACTGCAATATCAATTACTGCATCAATATCAGTTTTTGTTTTTATCTGCGATAAAATATAATGGATCAGTATCCCATATTCCCTTGCTTTGGTTACTTCTTCATTTGAATTATAATTAGAAGCTCCTTTTATCTTTATAATGTCTTCATTCCTGCTAAAAATTAATTCTTTAACGGGCAATTGTTCAAGCCCTTGTTTGTGAAGGGTAGAAGGCTTTTTTTGTGAAGGAAATCCAAAACTGAGTTGCAGCTTTTCCGCATCAAAATTTACATCGGCCAAAGCAAATTCATATAACCAAGTATGAGCGTTCTTTTTACTTGCTTTTTTAAGCTTGGGAGATATGATGTGCAGTCGCTCCACGGCCCTTGTAAAATCAACATACAACATATTTAAGCTGTCGAGCGTTTGTTGTTGACGCTCCTTTTCCGCTATAGGTTTATAAATTGTATCATCAGTTGCTTTTGTTGTATTGATAAGTGCTACGGGGATATCAAGCTCTACCTCGTTAACAGCTACCCAAATAGATTGCGTTTTTTCAATATCCCAGGATAAATAAGGCGTTATAACTACCGGGAACTCCAATCCTTTGGAAGCATGAATAGTCATGATATTAACGGCGTTAATGCCTTCAGGGATAACAACAGACGCTTTTTGGGAACGTCTTTCCCACCATTCTAAAAATAAAGAAATGTTAGAAGTATTACTTTGTAAAAAAGATAAAACTTCATCTAAAAAAAATCGGGTGTATTGCGAATTGGTTTCACTCAATTTTAAAACCGTATTAATTTCAAGGCAACAGTCAAACAAATTAGATGACACCAATTTTGTAACATCTATAAACAAGCCGCACTCGTTAATAATTGCAAATAATGTTTTTGTTTTTGAAACGTTTAAGTTTCTTAAAAAAGCAACGTATTGCTCTTCATTAAAACTATGCTTATCATGTAAATAATTTAAAACAACCGAACCTGAAACAAGGTCTTTTTGATTGGAAATATATTTTAGAAATGAGATAAGAACGTTTATTTCTTTTGAATTGCCAAGTAGTAAGGACTCTGCAGACACAACAGGTATACCTTGCTCAATAAGGGAGTTAGCAATGGTATTGCCATGCCTGTTTTGCCTGATGATGATACAAATATCACTGTAATTATATCCGTCGTCAACAGCCTGATGTATGTATTTTAAAACATAATTTATATTGGTTATATCTACATCATCTGCTATTAATTCAGGAAAATCCATACTCACAAATCCCTCATCTACAGGTTTATGTTCCTGTTTTTGCTTATCATATATTTTTTTTAATCCTTCATCCAACACATTTTCAGATAAAGATTCAAACAAGCTATTATTAAACTTAACAATGACCGAATCACTGCGAAAATTTTTACCTAATACATTTTCTTCAAAATTTCGTATCAAAGCCAATTCTCTTTCAACTGCTAATTCGTTTTTAGTTATTAAATTAATATTCGGAAGATTTACAAATTGCTCTACATCCGCGTTCCGCCAACGGTAAATAGACTGTTTGCCATCACCTACTATTAAATTTAAGTTTCCGTTTCCTAAGGAATTATCAATTAAAGGCAACATATTTTGCCACTGTATACCAGAGGTATCCTGAAATTCATCCAACAAAAAATGTTTGTATTTATCCCCTAACCTTTCAAAAATAAAAGGGGCGGGTTCATGATTCACCACTTCCGAAATACGCTCATTAAATTCAGATATAAATAAAATATTTTCATCAAGCTTATATTGAGCTGTAAGTTTAGCTAGCTCATTAACCAGCCCCATGGCATAAATATTTTTATAAATAAGTTTAAAAACGGCATAACGTCCGTGGTTTTTTTGCACATATTCTAATACTTCCATGGCTATTTTTTTTAGCTCATTCTTCACACTGTCTATAGCCGATTTATCGGAAGCAGTTGCCTTTGCAGAGTACCATTTATCTTCCGTTAATGTTTTAAGTACGGTAGATTTAAATAATTCGCTTTCAGATGTTTCTTTAAGCTCAGCCAGTTTTACAAATAAATTATAAATACCGCCGGTTCCTCCTGCAAATGCTTCAGCATTAACAGCTATGTCCGTAATTATTTGGAATCCTTTAGTACCATATAATGCGAGCCTATTATCGTATTCTTTAATTGTATTAAGCAATTGTTTTTTTATGATCTCAAAATCGGAAATAGTATACTTGCTTAATAAGTTAATCAGGTCTGACACGCCTTCTTTATTAATTTCTTTAATAAAATCAACTAAGGTGGTTTCAGGATCCCAATTTTTATTGTCTTCTACCTGCGAAAGAGAATATTGCACCAGGTAATCGGTAATTAACTTATCTTTCCCTAAATTATTAATAAGAATTGAAATAACTTTTTTAAATACAGCATCCGAATCCGTTTCAATTTGAAAGTTAACGGGAAGTTTCAAATCGAGTGCAAACGTACGTATGATGCGATGTGTAAAGCTGTCAATGGTACTGATTGAAAAGTCAGAATAATGGTGTAAAATATCAGTTAATACAAATTGGGCTCTTTGCTTCAAGTCCGGCACCTCTATCCTCAATTCATCGGCAATTAAATCAGAAAGTACAGGATTAGAGTCTGAGCTGAGTTCTTTAAGCGCCTTAATAATGCGCCATTTCATTTCGGAAGCCGCTTTATTTGTAAACGTCATAGCCAATACAGCTTTGTAAGCACTTGTTAAATTATTTTTATTGTACAAAGCGAGCTTCAGGTATTCTTTTACCAATGTAAACGTTTTACCGCTGCCTGCCGATGACTTATAAACAATAAAATTTTTAAGGTAACCCGGCATAAATATTGGTTATTGATATTTGGTAATTTGAAACCATTAAATTACATTTACTTTATAAATTTAAAACAAATTAATATGAAAAAAATTTACTTAGTATTAATCGTAATTTTTAGTGTGGTCATTTCAAGCAATTCTTTAAGGGCTTTAGACTATTATTCAAAAAGTGCAGGCCTTTTCAGCACCTTCGCCACATGGGGTACAAATACAGACGGCTCCGGGATATCGCCTGTTAATTTTAATTTAGGCAGTAATATTTATCATATTGTAAACAGGGTTACTTTTAACCATACAGTTAACTTTAACCTTAATACTTCACAAACAGTGGTTATAGGTGACGGTACAACGCCTATTAATTTAACTATTTCAGGCGGAGGTATTATCAGTAATGCTACTGTTGATGTTGCTAATTCAGCTACACTTACTATTCAGAAAGTTGCTGCCTGTATTTCTTCATTCGGAAGCCTTAATATTGGAAGTACTGTAGTATATAACGCTTCCGGTGTCAGCGTACTTCCTCTAAATTATGGTAATATTACAATTAATCAAAACGCGGCATTAAGCTCTCAGATCTATGTTTACGGTAACTTAACTATTAATGCGGGCACTTCATTGGATTTAAACGGATTAAATTTAAATATTGATGCAAAAGTTTTAGGAACGGGTCAAATCATATCTACAAACACTTCGGGGATTTATTTTACGGGAGCACAAATCGGAAATATCGGAACGCTTAATTTTAGCGGCGCAACACCCCGGGTTAATTTTATTGATATTACATTCGGTAACACTACAGCTTATTTTACATTAGGCTCTGACATTACTATTTCCGGCGGGTATTTAGGGCAAAACTCAGGTGGTATTGATTTAAATGGTCATTCTTTAACGGTGGATGCTACTTCTGACGCAAGTTTTCCGGCCGTTGAAACTGATGGTTTTATAAGAGGCTCTGCAAGTTCCTCATTATTCCTTAACGGTACTATTAATGGAAATAACTTGTTATATATGGATCAAACAAGTTCATTAACACGAACTTTAAAAGTATTGGGTATGAATTCGAGCGCGGCTTTTTTAACTATTGGCAATGCTCTTGAAATAACGGATAGCTTATCTGTTCCACAGGGTAATCTGGACCTTAATGATTTTACAACCCTTAAATCAACCAATGCATTAAAAGGAAGGGTAGGCCAAATAGTGGGTGGAAGCATTACCGGAAATTTAAAAGTTGAAACATTTGCTAAAGGCGGGTCAACAGGTTGGACTGTTATGGGGCCAAGCGGGATTTCCGGTTTAACGGTTTCAAGCTGGGATGCCGCAGGAATTCCTATGACTTGCACCGGCTGCACTAATGATCCAAGCACCGCTTACGGTTTTGTTTCTATTGAAGGTTACAATGAAGCAGGGAGCGGCGGAGCTGAATATATTGCCTTAACAAGTGTATCACCTTTAACTGAGGGTAAAGGGTACTGGACCTATTTAGGAGACGGTTTTACTACAACAAACAATATTTCCTGGACTACAACCGGTGCTATTGTAACAGGAAATGTGCCTATTACTGTAACCAAGAATGCCGGTAGTGCAAACCCGGGAAGTAACTTAGTCAGTAATCCGTATGCCTCTCCTATTTCGTGGGCAAAAGTTTTAGCCGCAAGTTCAGGTTTAAATGATGCTATTTATGTTTATAATCCTGATTTGGAAGCGACTACACAATATGTTGGTGGAGTTGCAAGTCCTGGCGGTACTACAGGTATTACAGACATTATTCCTATGGGGCAAGGCTTTTACATAGATGCTACAAGCAATACAACAGTAAACTTTACGGAAGCCGCGAAAAGACCTAATAATACATCAGCAAATCCTTTATTAAAAACGGCTGCCATTGATATTGGGACTATTTTCAGATTAAAGGTAAACGGTTTTGGCGGCGAAGCTGATGAAACAGTGGTTCGTTTTCATTCAACCGCAACGACAAACTTTGACGGCAAATGGGATGCGCATAAAATTTTTCAAACTCCCGGTTATGTAGGCTTTCCCGGTCCATACTCTGCTTACACTACTATTTCTACTAAAAGCTTAAATAAAGATTATTCAATTAACAGTTTACCCCCTGTTCAATCTCAAAGCAATACCATTATACCCGTTTTGGTTAAGGTAATAGCCACAGGGCAGTATACAATCTCTCCTTTAGAAATAGAAAATTTACCGGCGACTTCATGTGTTATTTTAAAAGATAAATTATTAGGTATTATTCATGATCTAAGAACAGGTGCTTATATATGTACTATCTCTGATACTACTTCTGCGCCGCGTTTTGAATTAACAGTTTGCAGTGAAAACGTTGCTCCTACAGGTATCAATGCGATTTCTGCTACTAATTCTGTAATTATTAGCCAAAATACTGATGGAGGAGCATTTGTGAAAACAGCTTTTGAAAAAGATACACGTTCTGTTATATCTGCATACAATGTAATGGGGCAAAAAATTATGGATGATAAAGAAATATCAGGAACTAATAATTTGGTTTTTTTAGATCTTAAAGACACTCATAATCAAATTGTTATTATTAAAGTAAGCACAGAAAAAGCTCAAACTACTAAAAAGATATATGTAAATTAATAACGCTAAACTTTTAAAAAGACTGTCCGCGAAAGCAGGCAGTCTTTTTATTTTAAAACCGGTACTTCGTGAAACTTATTGTCTTCCCTATTGTTTTCCTTTTATGTTTGACGGCTTGTAAAGACCTGCAACAGGTTAATGTAACTAATGTTGACAGTTTTACATTCAGTAAAGTAAGTATGAAAGAAATTGAAGGGGAACTTCAATTAAAAATAAAAAACCCTAACTCCGTTGGATTTTCTATTTATCCTTCTGAATTTGATATTATTTACGGCGACATCAGCTTAGGTAAAGCCAAGCTTCATAAAAGGGTACACATAGGTGCAAATACTGAAAAATCATATACTTTCAAGCTTAAAACCAATCCTGAAAATTTAAATGTGTTTGATATATTAAAGCTGGTTAATTCAGCAGGATCGGGTACTATACAACTAAAAGGCGATTTAAAAGTTGGAAAATTATTGGTAAGGAAAAAATACCCGGTTAATTATAAAGATAAAATAGACCTTTTAAATAATTAGTCTTATTTTTACAGTGTTTCGTCGCTTTAATTAAATAAAATATACTATTTTTTATTTAATTCCAAAAAAAATGCAACTTTTAATGTTAAAATTCGTACAAAATTCTATAAACTAACCCTGTATGTCAGAAGCTGAATTAATATCGGCATGTCTAAGAAACGATGAAACTGCAAAAAAACAGTTTTTTGATACTTTTTATTCCAAACTGGCCTACCTTTCATTAAGATATTCTAAAAACAAATCGCAGTCTTCTCAAATTGTTTTAAGTGGTTTCGGGTATGTTTTTAATAGCTTAAATACCTATAAATCTCAAAAAAAGTATACACTGGATGAATTTGTAAAACATGAATTCATTTCTTTTGCAGTAAAATATATAAAAGGTATTAGGAATGAATATTATGTGGCAAGTACTGTACGCGCTGTCGAAAATAAAGAAACCTCTTATGACCTTTTCCTAGACAATCAATTAATCGATCTCAAAAATTTGTCTGAAGAAGTATTGATAAAATCCATTCAACAATTGGTACCTTCCCAAAGACTTGTGTTTAACTTACATGTTATAGATAATTACACACTTGAATTAACATCTGAATTACTTGAAACAAGTATACAAACTATAAAATCGAACTTAGAAAAAGCGAGATTTAATTTACAGAAATCGATTGAAAAAAATTTAAAAACTGAAAAAGATGAGCAGCCAATTTAGTTACGAATTAGATGAGCGCCAAATAAGAATTCTGTTACAGGACGGAGAACTTGATTATGACCTTACAGCATGGGATAGGTTTGAGCAAACTGTTAAACCTGAGCCAAGGTCACAGTTTAATTCTTTTACCCCAAAACTGAATTTAAACATTAGCCGTTCAGTTATTGTTCCCGCATTATTCATTATTTTAATTGGCGGCCTTTCTGCCATGTTATTTAGTTTTGTTGATTTTAAGAAAAAAGAAACGTTCATTAAGGAAGTTCCTTTAAATTCCTCTGTAAAACTTGCGCCGTTTAAAACAAATTCTATTGCTAAAACTTCGGTGCCTGTAAAAAAACAACCTGTTGTTAAAGTACCTGAACCAACTAAAACGGCGGAGAAAGAACCCGCAAAAGTACTTGAAACAAAAGCAATTATAAATGCGCCTCCTGTTATTAAAGAAGAGGAGAAGGCTGTTGTTGCAATTCCAAGAAAAGAAAAAATTACAGAAACAAAGCCGACAGAAACAGCCGTAATTTTAAATAATGAATCTAAAAAAGAGGGTGCCCCTGTTGTAAAAAGAAAACGCAAAAAAGGGAGCTCTGAAGAAATTCCTACCATTAACACTTCTTCAATGAATTTAAATTCAGGTAATGAAGAACCCGAACTGGAGCTGAAATAAAACTAATTATCACTAAGCATATCCCCTACACGCTTATCTATTACGAAGGTAAAATCATTCTCTGAAACAGTTTCAAAATCTATCCATCTGAGCGATTGTGCCCCTTCAATTTTTTTATCAAAATCAAATACTTTTTGAGAAGTTTTAAAACTTAGCTCGCTTTTAGCTTTTACTTTATAATAAATACTTATTACCTGGCTATTGGTATTAAAAGCGGAGTGCACAAAAAAATCGGTTGTATAAAAATGTGAGGTAACTTCTACATCCAAGTCTAACTCCTCTTTAAATTCCCTAATTACGCACTCTACCGTTCCTTCTCCAAATTCTAAACCTCCTCCGGGAAGCTTCGTAATATTCATGCCTTTAATAAATTCATCAGAAACCAATAATTTAGTATCATTGATTAAAATACCGTATACCCGAACATTAAAATGCTTCATAGTGTGTTGTTTCTGAGTTCGGTCATAAGTATGCGTACCGGCATTCGCAGAAAACAGTAATGCCGTAACACAAAGTTATCTTAAAATTACACTATTTAAACTAAATGAAGCTAATGCGATTATTTTTTGTGGAAATAGTTAAAATTAGTAGTGATACCAAAGGTATGTGAATTACCATTGAGCGCATATTTAGAATACGCATAATTAAAGTGAAATTTAGAGATTTTAAGGCCAAACCCTATACCTAAGCCGTTTACGACTCTTTTATCGGGTAATGACATTTCTTTTCCTTTTCTGAAATTATAACCTACTCTTACAAAAAAGTTTTTACCGAGTATAATCTCAGTTGCCAGGGTTAAATGCCTGCCAAATTTATCAAACCCTTTCGTTATTTTCTCATTACGGATTTGTTTATCTGTTTTAACTGTAGGCTGACTCGAAAAAGGATCGGAAGTTGAAGTGCTTTGGTTTACGGCAGAGGTATAGGTAAGATCCCATTTTAAGAGATCGTCGTACTGCGCTATAACTCTGAACGGAGCTTTAGCCACTTTTTTACTAATACCTAACTGCATATCAAAAGGAAGCCGTTCAACAGTGCCTCCGTTGGAATAGGGTTTCCACATTTTACCGTAATTTTTTGCCAGTAATGAAATAACCAATTGTTTTTTATTATGATACGTTAAGCCTACATCGAAGGCATTACCAACGGAGGTATAAGTTTCGTAGTGTGAATAAATTGTTTTTAAAGTTGCCCCTATTGATAGTGTACTGTCTTTGTTGATGGGCTTGGCAATACTTATATTAAGTGAATAATCTGCTGCTTTAAAAGTACCTGTTTGTAAATTGTATTCATCTCTACCGTCGAATTTACCATAGGTAAAATATTGAAGGCCCACCGCAATTGTTCCGAATTTTTTAAGCTGCCGTGCATATAAAAAATTACCCATATTAAGATCAGCCACAAAATTAACATGATTAAAACTGAGCTGTTTAGAAGAAGCAGGGTTCAGAAGAGCCGGATTGCTATATGCCAGGTTCACATCTGCATCCCAAACGGCAATGGAAGCTCCCGCTAGAGCATTTGATCTTGCGGGGATTGGTAAACTAAGAAAGCTAAATGATTTATATCCTCCTATTTGAGAAAATAAGGATGTGCTTATTAAAATAAAAAGATATGCGGTAAGTTTTCTCAACGGACTATTTAACGCCTGAATATACATTTTATTGTGTTTTAACCGGTTAATGTTGTTAAACAATTTTGTTAAGATGGTATAGCAACAATCCATACATTTTTTCATAATCATTTTGGTACGCCGACGTTGTGTATTCTTTAGGATCCGCATAGGCTAGCGCCTCAAAGCCGGTTAACAATCCTGAAAGGTCACCTTCCTCCATTTTTTCTGAGAATAACCGGTTGTTATTATCCAATAAACGGTAAATATCGAGGGCCGATTTATGTTTTGAGAGATTTTGGTAATTTTTAATCTCTTCAATTATTTCATTTAATTTCATGTGTAATAAAGAATGATCCTGCAGAACCTACCGGTGAAAGCAGATTTAGTTTTAAGTCGTAAAGATAAGAATTAAAATGGTCTCGCAGATTCCGCCAATGTTTGAGGATTTTTAATATAAATACATTTCATAACTAACCCGTCATCATTCTGCACCGGGCGCGATTTGCGGGACAACATTCATCCTTGATCAATAATGGTTCGGAATGTCAGGTTAACTCTAGGCCGCTTAATTTTTGTGGTTGGCGGAAGCCTGTGAAGCCAATTAGTTTGTGTGGCGCCTTGCATAACCAGTAAGCTGCCATGGTCTAAAATAAGCGATGCTGATTCTTTTGTTCGTTTATGTTTAAAAGAAAATTTTCGTTCAGCCCCGAAACTAAAGGAGGCTATAACGGTATTTTTACCAAGCGATTTTTCATCGTCGCTGTGCCAGGCCATGCCTTCATCGCCTTGATGATATAGATTTAACAGGCACGAATTAAATGTATGTCCTGTTATGGTTTCCGCTATACTTTTAAGCTCCAATAATTCTTTAGTCCATAGTAAGGCTTGTTTGGTTGTGCCTGAATAAGTATAAAAAAAATCTTTATCGGCATACCAAGCTACTTTCCGTTTTGTAATTATATGTTTACCAAAAATAACGGCTTCGTCCTGTTTCCATTGTATCGTATTTAAAAGTGTTTCTAGGTAAAAGTTTGAATGTTCGCCGGAAATAACTTTTTCATGGTAAATAACTTCTCCATCATAGGGTAAAATGTTTTCGGTTGGGTTAGTGTTGAAGAGGTCCATTGGATGAGTGTTAAATTGTATATTATATTTTGTCCGTTATATTAAGAATATGTTGACAATGATTTAAAATGTAAATGCACTAATCATTCCCTGTCTTTGCTGCTTCCCAACCTATCATGGCTGTTTTGCGTGTTGTCCCCCACATGTATCCGCCAAGGGTTCCGGCAGATTGAATAATTCGGTGACATGGAATTAAAAATGCAACGGGGTTATTGCCTATGGCCGTTCCTACAGCTCTTGATGCGTTTGGGCTATTAATTTTTTTGGCAATGGTGCCATAGGTAGACAAATCACCCATAGGTATTTTAAGCAAGGCGTCCCACACTTTTAATTGAAATTCTGTTCCTTTTAAATGTAATTTAACTTCGGGAAGTTTAACAGGGTCATGCGTAAAAACAGATAACGCATTTCGCTGCATGGCATCTGTCGTTTGCTTAAATTTTGCCTTAGGAAACTGTTTGTGAAGATCGGCTAATGCTTTCTGCTCATTTTCTTCAAAAGCCATATAGCAAATACCTTTGCCGGTTGATGCTACAATGATACTACCAAAGGGTGTTTCAGCGTAACTGTAATTAATGGAAAGGTATTCACCGCCTGTTTTAAATTCACCGGGGGTCATGCCTTCTATTTTAATAAAAAGGTCATGCAATCTTCCTGTGCCCGATAAACCCGTTTCATTTGCCGCATCAAATAACGTTGCCTGTTTTTCTTTTAATACCTGCTTGGCATGTTGCAAACTTATGTACTGCAAAAACTTTTTAGGGCTCACTCCTGCCCAATCCGTAAACATACGCTGAAAATGAAAGGGGCTCAAATTAAGTTTACCGGCAACTTCATTCAGATCAGGCTGATCTTTAAAATTTTTTTTTATATATTCTATTGCTTCGGCTATGCGATTGTAGTTTATTAATTCACTGTCTTTCATTTTTCTTTATTTACATTGCAAAATTACCAGTTTAGTAATTAGTATGAAACCCGAAAGTTGCTGAATTTTATTTCATATTTTCTTATAAGAGTATTTTTAAAGTACCGACAAGGAAGGTATATCAAAAAGCGTTCTGTAATTTAAGGATGGAACATTGATGACACTGATATATATATATATACATGAAAAAATGACATTAGAAAACTGATAATTACGAAGGTAGTAAAAGCAAACAAAAAATAGGAAACCCATTTGATAATTTATGAAAGATTGATTATTTTTAAAACAGAAAGAGTTAGTCCTATCCGGTAGTTTGCGGTCATTGTAGGACACCCTTGGAAACGAAAGAACAACAGACAATATTTTTGACAATGGACAATAATGAAGAAAAAAACAATTTAAAAAATTTGGCTCCAACGCTTTTTGCACAAACATATTTTCACGGAACTAAGGCAGAGCTTAAACTTGGTGACTTTATTGAAGTTGGTTTTAACTCAAACTACGGACAAAGGAAAAATGCCAAATATATATTTCTATCAGCAACATTAGACCCTGCAATTTGGGGTGCTGAACTTGCTGTGGGCAGCGGACGAGAGCGAATTTATTTGGTAGAACCAACAGGAGAAATTGAAAACGACCCGGATTTGACGGACAAAAAGTTTCCGGGTAATCCAACAATGTCTTATCGTTCAACAGAACCGTTCAGAGTTGTAGGAGAAGTAATAGTTTGGCAAGGACACCCTGCTGAACAAGTTAAAGCAATGAAAGACGCATTGGAAAAACTAAAACAACAAGGCATCAATTCTTTAAACGACAATTAAACCGTGACAAAACAACGAACCGCTAACACAGGGTAGTTGCGTCAGCGGGGTTTGACGGTAGTTTTTTTGCTTTGCTTTTGCCCCTTCGAGACAGTTATTTTAATAAAGCAAAAAATGAAATAGATGATGCACCAAATGATATTGAACTAGCTATTGCCGATATTGAAACTGTGGTTGCAAAAGCAGAAGAACGTGAAGAGATTTTAAATGAAGTAAAACTCATAGAATGAATAAGCCTAAGATAAAGGAAGATAATAAAGCCAGATAAGTTTATTTTAATAAATAGAGATAATACGAAACTCACATTCAATCCTCCATATTACTATTTCATTATAATTTATTTTGATATCCTTTCTCACTCCACTACATTAAACTCCATAGTTTCCAACTCGTTTGTATAGGTAATAATTATCTTATTTTCCTCTAGGGTTCCGTCAAGAGATTGAACCACTATTATGGCTGACTGATAGTAGCCGATGATTGGTAAGTTTACCTGATCGATCGCATATTTTAACTGTTCGGCAAAGTCTTTGTCTTGCTTATAATTAAATTTTCCCGATCGTTCTCCCGCAATAATACTCTTCTTAAATTTCAGATAGAGTTGTTTAATGGAGGGACTGTATTCTAAGGTTGAAATTTTAATTAAGGTATCATGTGAGTTTTTAATATGATACAGGTAGGTGCTATAGAAATTTTGGCTGTTATATTCGATCATCATTTTTATTTCTTCGGGCATGGCCTTACGAACCCAAAGGTCTGAATAATTTTTAAAAACATCTTTGTTACGATCGGCGGGATAGGCATTTTTAAAAGAAGTAAAAAACGTTTCAAAGTTCTTGGCCGCTTTTTCTTCCCGACTCTGTGCAAAAACGCATACAGAAAGCAAGTTAAAAACTAACAGTAAGGCTAACGGGTTCATAATATTAAGTGTTAAGTTATAATAGGAACAATATGCGACGTCAATCAATTATTTATAAAAGGAGTGTGAGTTACCGAAAGGAAAAAAATTATTTCGGACCAACAATTTTATTTAGTTTCTCTTCAAAAAATCAATAGGGCAACCTGCGCCTTATAGGTTTGGCAGGTTTGCCATGGGTAGCACTATAATGTTTTGAAAAGGCATCATCAAATACATGCCATCGGATGACTAAACTTAATTTATATAGTGAATGATTATGATTAAACTGTTCTTCAAATGTGCTATAAAAATCCATTTGATTTATCCTTTTTTTCTTTTGAAAGTATATACAAATCTGCCGCTTTTTTAATTAAGTTTTTTAGTTTTCCGGCAGATTTTTATGACCAAGTTTTTAAACAATTCTTATTAAATTACCACTTGTAGATTATTTGAGGGACGCCTATTTAAACCAGGTACTGTACATTAAATAATTGTTAGCAATACGGTCTATTTCGCCGTGTATTAATTCTTCCGAAATATCTTTAATTTTTTTGGCGGGCACCCCTGCGTAAATGCATCCGCTCGGCACAATGGTTCCTTCTGTTAATACAGCGCCTGCCGCTATAATGGTATTGCTGCCTATTTCGCAGTTATCCATTACAATGGCGCCCATTCCTATTAATACATTATCATGTACCAAACAACCGTGTACAATGGCGTTATGGCCAACAGACACATTATTACCCAATACTGTTTTTGTTTTTTTATAGGTGCAATGTATTACTGCACCGTCTTGTATATTTACCTTGTTACCGAGGCGTATAGAATTAACATCGCCCCTTACAACCGCATTGAACCAAAAGCTACACTCATCGCCGCACACCACATCACCCACTATGGTTGCATTTGGGGCAATAAAACAATTTTCTCCAAGTTTGGGCTCTATTCCGTTTACGGGTAAAATGACCGGCATATTATTTTCCTGAAATAATTTTAGTTCTTAATTCTATAGATGCTTTATCTAAATTTGATAAAGAGGAAACTGTAAATACGTTGTCTTTTTTAGCGTCGAAAACCGTTTTTAGTTGCTTAAGGTCTGTTAAAATATAAGTGGCATCTTCCGGTATTTTTGATTGTTCCAGCAATTGGATCAAATATTTTAAAGATTCGCTTTGGCCGTATATTTCTTTAATTATGGGTTCGTTCTTAGTTTCTTTAGCCGTACTAATAGCAAGGTATATTCCTTCTACCCAAGCACCTGCAACAATTAAGGAAGAGGTTCCCGGGCGGCTGTTATCTTTTAAATACTTATCGGCACTTTTAAAGGATTGTGAAACTATTTCCAATGTTGAATCCCTGTTTGATTTATTAACGGACATACGGTCTACCATTTTTTCATCAAAGGAATTACTGACTCCCAAATTTTTCGCTAAAATATTTACACATTTCAAAAACAGCATGGATTCCTGGGTTTGCTCATATACGCCGGTAGCGTTTAAATCAGCACCGTAAACACCGAGGTTAAGAGCTTTACTGCTTTCCAATGAATACCTGTTAACAGAACTCGGATCGTTTAAGATGGCAGGGTTATACTCCGCTTTAGCCTCTGTTATGAGTAAAATTATTTTATCACGGGCAGGCAATGCATTAAATACATTTTGCGCTGATATTTTTTGAGAATCTAATCCTGTATGGATCGTTTCTGCTGCATCGTCATCGTTTTCCTCATGTTTACCGGAGCCACAGGCAGACAATGCGAAATTTACCGCGGCAATAACAATAAAAAATTTAACATTTACGCGCATAACAAATTGTTTTGTGATATGTTAAATTTAATACTTATTTAAATATAATGCTTATTAATTTTTATTTTACTTTTTCACACCGTCTTTATAAGTTATCCTGCTTATTTCGTTCCCTGATTTGTCATAAAAAATCCAATCACCGTTGGCCACACTTTGTTTTTTACCTTTGCGCTTTTCGCTTACCACTTTATAATTACACTCGGATTGTATTTTATTATTACTGTAGTAAGTGGTTGATGTGCCCGACAAATGTCCGTCTTTAAACCGTTGTTCCCTCATAATGCCGCCCGTTTCATAATAGTAGGTCCATTTACCCGTTTGTTTTCCTTTACTGTAATTACCGTCTGAATCCATAAAGCTTCCCTTCTCAAAATAGCTTGTCCAATGCCCGTGCTTAATACCGCTTACATAATTTCCTGTTTCCCTGTATTGGCCTGTTTCATACCAATACTGCCATAAGCCGCTCTTTCTTTCTTTATCGTCATACTTACCAAGGTAATTTTGTTTTCCGTTACTGTACCAACCCTGCCACATTCCGTTTAATTTCCCTTCTTTAAATGTCCCTTCATCTTTTAGCTCACCGCTGCTATACCAGCTTTGCCATAGGCCTGTTTCTTTGCCTTGCGTGTAAAATCCCTCTTGCAGTTTTTTCCCGTTCTCATACCAAGTGGTCCAATTACCTGTTTTTAAATTGGCATTGAAGTTACCCAGCTTCCATTTTTCGGTGGTAGGATAAAAATACTCCCATGTACCGGTTTGTTTATCGTCTAAAAAATAACCTTCCGATTCTTTATTACCGTTAGCATAATAGTAGGTCCAACGGTCGTTTCGAAGTCCTTCTTTCAAAGTACCTTCCATTTCCTTTTGTCCTTTTTCGGTATAGAATTTCCATACACCATTTTTCTTTCCGTTCACAAAAGGTCCTTCACTTTTTATATTATGGTTTTCGTAATAGGAAGAATAATACCCGTTCAATTGCCCGTTCTCGTAAGTGGCACTGTAATCTAATTCTCCATTCGGATGAAAATAACGCCAAATACCGTCTTGTAAACCTTGCCTGTATGCTCCCTGAGCTTTAATAATTCCGCTTGCATATTGCGCTGTAATTGTTCCGGTACCATTTGTAACAACTTGTTTTCCTTTATCGTCCCACATGTTTTTTAAAAGAAAAGATACAGAATCCGTAAACTCTTTTTCAATTTTAGAATTACCGTTTTCATAATATTCTTTAGCGGAACCGCAGGGTTTATTTTTACAATAATTTGTTACGGCCGACTGCTTGCCGTTTTTATAAAATGTTTTTATTTCACCTTCTTTTAAATCATTTTCAAATTTCCCCTCACTCTCTAATTGACCGTTATCAAAGTAATACAGCCATCCGCCCTGTTTTTTCCCTAAAGCAAAAGACTCCCTGCTCTTCACATTTTTATTTTCGTAATAGGAGGTCCATGTACTGTCGGCAAGGTTGTTTTTAAAAACAGTTTCCTGTGCCAATTCTCCGGTTTTAAAGTAATAACGGTTATGCCCGTTCTTTTTTGACCTGTGATAATTTTCTATTGCTTTTATTTTCCCGGTTTCATAATAAAAATACCAGGTGCTGTCCTCCTTGCCGTTAAAAAAATAACCTTTTCGAGATACGATCCCACTTTTATAATACTCAGTGTGCTTGCCATGTGGAATACCTTTTACGCTATTCGTTTCCGATTTTAAGTGTGTTTGGTCAGTATCATAATATTCTCTTTTAGGTTGTGCATAAGAACAATAGGAAAGAACTATAAATACAAAGAGAAAAAATTTATAATGTGTCATAGCAGTAAAATTAAGTGTATAACGCTTTTTTTATGCCGCGATACAATAAAATTGTAAACAATAAAACGTTTAATAAATAAGGGATAAAAAGCAAATCCATCTAAAGTTTAGAAGGGTTTACAGACTCATCGACAACGTTCAGAGCGACAAAGAACCGTTATTGCGAGCGATAGCGCTGCAATCTGTTTTAGTTTGAGATTGCTTCGTCATTCTTCCTCGCAATGACGAACTTCGACATTTTGATCCTCCGCCTGAAAGTTAAGAAGAAGCAACTTGGAATTAATTGCCTTTAAATACAGGCTTGCGTTTCTCTAAAAACGCGCTTACGCCTTCGTTGTAATCATGTGTGGCCGCGGCTTCTACTTGTAGCTTGCCTTCCAACGCTAATTGGTTTTGGTGCGTATTAAACACGCTTTCATTTAATAGCCGCTTGGTTAAGCCGATTGCTTTGGTAGGCATATCAGCAAGATTAGCTGCTATTTTCATACCTTCCTCCATAAACGCATCATCGGCAAATGTTTTAAAAATCATACCCATTTGCTGAGCTTCTATTGCCGTTACCTTATCGCCCGTCATCATTAAAGCAGAAGCTCTTTGAAAGCCTATTAATCGCGGAAGAAAAAATGTACCGCCGCTGTCGGGGATCAATCCTATTTTACTGAATGCCTGTATGAATGATGCCGAGTTTGCTGCTATTACTATGTCGCAGGATAAGGCTATATTTGCGCCTGCGCCTGCCGCTACACCGTTTACTATAGCAACAATAGGCTTTTCTATGGTTCTTATACGGCTGACAATAGGGTTGTAATGTTCTTCAACGATTTTTGGTATGCCGGGGCCTTTAGCGTCTATTGCTTCGGCAAGATCCTGACCCGCACAAAATGCCTTTCCGGATCCCGTTAGTATAAGCGCCCTTACTTCTGCGTTAGTTGATGCTTGATCCAGTGCACTCTGCAGCTGCAATGCCATTTCACGGTTAAAGCTGTTAAATTTATCGGGGCGGTTTAAAGTAATAACCATTACTTTGCCTTTTAATTCTGAAAGTATGAAACTCATTAGACTGATTTTTAAACGCTAAAATGAGGTTTATTTTTTAGAAAAGGAAATTTTATATGAAGTGCCCGTGCTACTTGTCTTTAATTTGCAGGTTCCCTCAATCTGTTCCACTAAGCCGCTCAAAATGTCAATGCCTATTGAATTTTTAGGAATGTTTTGTTCATCAAAGCCTACACCGTTATCTTTAATGATGAGAAAAACCAAGTGATTATTTTCGAGGAGGGATATCTCAATAACACCCGATTTTTTTACCGGGAAAGCGTGCTTATAGGCATTTGTAATTAACTCATTTACGATAAGCGCTAAGGGGATGGCGGTTGAAATATCTACATGCACATCGGTAATTCTTTTTTCTATTTTTATAGATTTTAAAGAGTGATAGGATTGAGCAATATGATCAATGATCTGATCTAAATACACTTTAAAATTTAAGCTGGCGTAGGAGTTGGCTGTATAGATCAATTCATGTACGGCAGCGATAGAATCAAGGCGATTACGGCATTCAATAAATAATTGCTTATGGTATTCATCTTTTGATTTTTCTGCCTGAAGGTTCATTAAGCTCCCCACTATGCTTAAATTGTTTTTAACCCTGTGGTGAACTTCCTGCAACAGTACTGTTTTTTCATCTAACGAAGCTTCCAGTGCCTGTGTTGCTTTTTGTTTATTATGAGTTTCGATGGTTAAAGAAAGCATCTGCGCTGCTACCAAACCGAACTTTTGCTCCTGCAATGTCCATTCACGCGGTGCGCCTACATTCTCAAAACAAATAATCCCTACCATTTCTCCTTCAATACGAACAGGAATATCCATTAAGGATTGGATGTTATGAGGCTTTAAATAAAACTCATACAGCTCCGCTGTTTTTGTTTCTTTAAAAGCATCGCGGGTAATAATGATTTTTTCTGTTGCAAACAGGTTAAAATATAAGGGCATTGATAAACGGGGCAAAGCATTTTGAGGAACCAACTTATTTTCGCGCGCATCATAATTGCCGATGCATTGGATCTGTGTTTTATGGATGTCAAATACCCATGCATTAACCCGTGTGGTATGCATGGCTCGTGAACAGGATTCAAGAATTTCGTAAATGGCCTCATCTATTTTGCCGTCACGGATCATTCGTGATTTGGAAAGATTTTCGATCGTTAAGCTTTTTTTAATAATATCCTTTCGGATCATGTTTTGTTTTGTATTATCCCGCAGGTAAATAACATAGGTTTTTTTTCCTGTTTCTGATCCTTCATCATAATAAATCCTGTAAGCAATATTGATATAACTCTTTGTTTTATGCCTGAAATTTTCTGTACAGATAGATTCCCCAAACTTCTCCGCTTTTTGCATGCATTCTTTCAGCGCATCAACATGCAGAAATAAATAACTAAAGCCATGCTCATCAATTTCTTCTTTGGTGTAACCAAACAGATTCTCTGTATGCTCGGTTTGAAATAAAATTTCACCTTTAACGTTTAAAATAAAAACGTGTTCTAAAAAATTATTTACAAGGCGGTTAACGTAGGGTTGGCTTAGCATAAAAATTACCTTTAAGCTAAGATAAAACATAATTTATGATAAAAAAATGTTATTTCGTCGAAAAAAATAGCAATTTAATTATATACATTTAAAATAATCAAAGGGCTCAAGACAGTCTTGGCATTGGTACAATGCTTTACAAGCCGTGCTCCCAAACTGAGAAATAAGTTTAGTGTTTTTTGATTTACAGCGTGGGCAAAGAATTACTTTTTCTTTTCCTGTAAGCCAACTTTTGTCTTCTGTAGTGTGCTCAGGGGGAGCAATTCCGTATTGCCTTAATCTTTCTTTGGCTTCCGGGTTAATCCAATCGGTTGTCCAGGGTGGCGAAAATACCGTATTTATTTTTATGGATGTAAAGCCCTGCCCGATTAATTTTTTCCTAACATCGTCCTCTATCTGCTTCATAGCAGGGCAACCGCTGTAGGTAGGAGTAATCTTTAATTCAATAGTAACCTCATCAATAATAATAATATCTCTTATTACCCCAAGGTCTGTAATTGAAATAACGGGTATTTCAGGATCCGGAATTTCGGAAAGTAATTGATAAATATATTCTTTTACTAAAGCCATTTATTAAAAAACAGGGTAATTGAAAATAATTAAAGGATAAAAATAGCAGCTATAGCCATAATAACAATAATGACTATGTATTGCCATATATCAACAAAATAAGGGGAAATTTTTTTCCAGTTGTCTTTAAAACCCATTAGTTAATAATAAAGATATATTTCCGTTTGTATTCGTTAGGGCAATTGGAAGTAATATTATCGATAATGACTTTTTCGCCTTTTTTTACCTCCTTCACAATAGTTTTCATAGCAGCTGTAATATCTGCATTTTTTACCGTAAATGATTTGACATTATTTCCGATATTGGTTGAAAAGTGATATCCTGTTACGTTACATCCTTTAACAGCGGGTATAAGGTTAGTAACCTTTTTAGCCTTCGCAAATTTTGCCGAAGATATTTTAATAGAAGGGTTTTGCTTTACCTGCGACACACCTTTAAAGGTGATACACATACATAAGATAAAAATTAGTTTTTGCATAAAACGTTACTTAAATATTAATGATCTAAGTTACTTTTCACTGCAAATTAATAAAGAAATTTAAAAACTATTTATCAACTTACTTTACAATAATAAAATAGAAGTTCCTTTTATATTCAGGAGTACATTCGTATTTAATATTATCGATGGTAAATCGATCTCCTTCTTTTAACTCTTTTATTTTATCTTTTACAGGTTGTGTAAGTTCTTCCCCTGTTATATCCATCGATTTTGCATTTTTTCCCGGGTTTGCCGTAAAATGATAGCTTAAAATTCTGCAAGCTCTAATATCAACATCAATAATATCGGCTACCCTCGTCGTTTTAGACAGGGTGTCCATCTTAATATTTATTCTGTCAACTTGTTTTGCCTGTGTAAATCCTACTAAGGATAACAACATAAAAAAGAGAATGTAAATTTTTTTCATTTTTAATTTTTTTTAAAGTTAATTACCATTTTGCATCAGGGTACATTCTTGGCAAAGCCTGCATTTCCGCTAATATAAAGGCTAAATGCTCTGTATGTATTCCTTTGCGGCTTCCTGTATGCATAAACACATTTTCAGGTTTTACTAAAGTTGCTTTTTCTAACACGTCGCTCATGTGTTTTTCCCACTTCAACTTTACTGCCGGTAAATCAACGGCAATCCCTTCTTTAATTAAAATGGCATCTACTTCATTCATTTCAAACATTTCACCTGTATAGGCCCACAATTCATTAACAGCGGTTTGCGCCCTGTTGTGACTGTCTTCGGTACCATCTCCAAAACGGATAAGCCACGAAGTGGTGTGACGCAGGTGATAGGTTACTTCTTTAATCGATTTTTGCGCGATGCCCGATAAGGTTTCATCTTTACTTTTAGCAAGCTCCGTATAAAAATACAGATCAAAACAATCGATCATTGCTTGGCGTACTATTGTTTTAGCATAATCTCCGTTGGGCTGTTCTGTAATTTGCGCGTTTAAATATTGGCGGTCATTCCTAAGATATGCCAAATCATCTTCCGTTCTTCCTTTACCTTCAACTTGCGCGGCATATTCTAATAATGATTTTGCTGTCCCTGTAATATCTAATGCGATATTGGTGAGTGCCAAATCTTCTTCTAAAAAAGGACCATGGCCTGTCCACTCGCTTAAGCGTTGTCCTAAAATCAAATTAGTATCTCCTAAGCGTAAGGCGTATTGAAATAATGCTTCTTGTGTTGTCATTTAAAAAATTGAAGGTTGAAAAGTTAAAAATTTAGAACGATTATAATCTATTTTACTTTTTTAGTTGATTTAAGATACTTAATAAAATTACTAAGTTGTTTGCTTATAGTAAGACAATCTTCTCTCAATTCATTATGTAATACTTCATTTATATGTTTTATCTTCATCACTAAAAACAACTGCGTTCTTAACTCTCCACAAGATCCTTTAGCTATAATCAAAAAATAAATAAACTGATTATTACTTTCTCTTTCGAAACCTTCTGCAATATTTGATGGGATTGAGATAGCTGAACGTCTTACTTAATCTCTTAAACCAAAATCTTTATTTAATGTGCTGTTTTCAGATAATAAATATACTTTTTCACAAAGTTCAACTGCTTTTTTCCAAACTTCAATATCTTCAAACGAGCTGATCTTAGCCATTATTAATCTTTCAAAACTTTTTTAACTTTCAAAATGTTTAAAATATTTACATGTGCCCTATGGCATCGGGAATTTGATAAAATGTAGGGTGACGGTATACTTTGTCGTTTGCCGGTTCAAAGAACGATCCTATATCTTCGGGGCTGCTTGCTACTATTGCGTTTGAAGGCACTACCCATAATGCGCACCCTTCACTGCGGCGAGTATAAAGATCTCTTGCATTTTGTAATGCCATTTCTTTATCAAACGCATGAAGGCTGCCGCAATGTACAAAGGGCTGGCCTGATTTTTTTTGTACGAACACTTCCCATACCGGGCCTTGATTATCTGACATTTTAAAATTAGTTATTGGTTGTTTGAATAGTGTTGTCTGTTTTTTTATTTTTGAAATTACTTAAATCTTATAACTCAAAACTTATAACTTATCTCTTTTTCTTAAGCTGCCTCGTATACTTCTTTTTGTTTGGTGGCGTAAGCCTGTGCTGCCGCCCGCACCCATTCACCGTCTTTATGCGATTTGTTGCGCGATGCCAAACGTTCTTTATTACATGGACCGTTACCACTGATCACGTTTTTAAATTCAACCCAGTTTGGTTCACTAAAGTCGTATCCTTTCTTTGTTTCGTTCCATTTTAAATTTTCATCAGGAACGGTAAGTCCTAAATATTCAACTTGCGGCACGGTTTGGTTCACAAATTTTTGACGAAGCTGATCGTTTGTTTCACGTTTAATGCGCCATTTTATAGCATTTTCGCTGTTAGGCGATTCTGCATCGGGCGGGCCAAACATCATCATGGTCGGGTACCACCAACGGTTCAAGGCATCCTGTGCCATTGCTTTTTGTTCGGGTGTACCGAATGATAAATGCGTCATGACTTCAAATCCCTGGCGTTGGTGAAAGCTCTCTTCTTTACAGATACGCACCATGGCGCGACTGTAAGGCCCGTAAGAGGAACGTTGCAACATTACCTGGTTCATAATGGCTGCTCCGTCAACTAACCAGCCTACTGCGCCAATATCCGCCCATGTTAGGGTTGGGTAATTAAAAATGGAAGAATATTTTGCTTTACCGGTATGTAAATTATTTAATAATTCATCGCGGCTAATACCAAGGGTTTCGGCAGCGGTATATAAATATAAACCATGTCCGCCTTCATCCTGCACTTTAGCCAATAGTACTATTTTTGACCGTAGGCTTGGCGCGCGTGTAATCCAGTTCCCTTCCGGCAACATGCCTACTATTTCGGAATGCGCATGTTGCGAGATTTGGCGGATTAAATGTTTCCTGTAATTTTCAGGCATCCAATCCTTAGGCTCTATCATTTCGTTTTTGGCTAATTTGCCTTCAAACACATCTTCAAATGTTGTCGGTTCCATTGTTTTTGGTTTAATGAATTATACAAATATAAGCTTTCGGAAGCTTTTTTTCAAACGTTTTAGCTTCAAATTACTATCCTTTAAAACAATAAATACGGATTGATGTTTACCACTTAGATTTAAATATTGTTTTTTATAACTATTTTTACGCTTTAATTTAAAAAAATGGCAAGATTCCACACCTTAAAAGTAAAAGATATTCGCAGGGAAACAGCAGACTCTGTTTCGGTAGCGTTTGAAATTCCTCCGATGGCGCAACCTGAATTTCAATTTAAACAAGGCCAATATATTACGATCAAATTAAATGTGAACGGCGAAGAGATCCGTCGCTCCTACAGTATTTGTACCAGTCCCTACAGCGAAAAAGAACTGCGTGTTGCGGTTAAGGAAGTAAAAGACGGCAGGGCTTCTTCTTTAATGAACCGACATTGGAAAGTGGGTGATATGGTGGAAGTAATGACACCGATGGGTAATTTCCATTCTGTTTTATCGGGCAACAACAAGAAGCATTATGTTTTATTTGCCGGTGGCAGCGGCATTACACCCATGATGAGCATTTTAAAAAGTGTGTTGTATATAGAAAAACAAAGCACTGTTACTTTGATATATGCCAACAGGGATGAAGAATCGGTTATTTTTAATACGGAGATTCAGAAAATAGCCGGCGATAATGCCGATCGGTTTAAAGTGGTAAATGTTTATGATGCACCTAAATCAGAAGTATCTGATCTGCAAAAAGGCTTATTAAGTGCTGACAGGGTAAAAGCCATTATTGAAAATTACAGAGGTATAAATGCCGATGAATATTTTATTTGCGGGCCTGGCCCAATGATGGAAAATATAAAAAACGCTTTAGAAAGTTTAAAGATCTCTAAAGAAAAAATACACATTGAATATTTCAGCGCTGTAGTGGATGCCGTAAATAATGCAGCGACTAATGAAGTAACAGGTAAAGCAGTTAACAGCGCTATTACTGTGATACAGTATGGCTTTGAAACTCAAATGATGTTGAATACAGAAGGTTTAAGTATTTTGGATGCATCGATTGAAGCGGGAGTTGACGCGCCTTTCAGCTGTAAAGGAGCCGTTTGCTGCACCTGTCGCGCTAAGGTATTAGAAGGCAAAGTGAAAATGGATAACAATTTTGCCTTAACCGAAGCCGAAGTAGAAGAGGGTTTTGTATTGACCTGCCAGGCGCATCCGTTAACCGAAAAAGTAGTGATTGATTTTGACGCGATTTAAATAATTTAAATAATAACTCTAAAGCCCGCAATTGTGGGCTTTTTTTATAATAAAAAAGTATATTTGATAAGTAGTAAATGAATTTCCGGTAATTCATAAAAATAAAATGACCGCATTATATTTAACAGGAAAACCTCATCTTTTAAACACATGGAAATACATCCTTACGGGATCTATAATCTTTTTTTCATTTGTTTTGTTTTCGCAAGAAAAAATTGACCGTTTACTCAAATTATCCCATATCCTTAAAGAAGATACGATTAAAGCTTTAAATTTTGAAGCAATAGGTGATCGTTATAACATTAAAAACGAACCTGATTCGGCTATTGTCTATTTTGAAAAAAGCTTAGCGCTTTCAGAGAAGTTGTTTTTTAAAAAAGGCATGGGAAACAGTTCCTTTTCACTTGGAAATATTTACAATAACCTGTCAAAAAATGAAAAGGCTTTATTCTATTATTCAATAGCTTTAAAAGCGAGGCAAGAAATAAATGACAAGCACGGCATAAGTGATTGTTATAAAAATATTGGGATCGTTTATCAAAATCAATCCAATTATCCGAAGGCGTTTGACTATTATTTTCAATCGTTAAGAATAAACACACAACTCAATAATACAAAAGGGATAAGTGACGATTATTTTAATATCGCCTCCATTTATGATGAACAAAAAGAATATACGAACTCGTTAGAGTATTATTTTAAATCATTAACTATTTACAAATCAAAAAATGACAGCAGTGACCTGAGCAGTTGTTATTTAAACATCGGCCTCGTGTATTTAAGGCAAACTAATTTTTTAAAAGCCGTTGAATACTATTTTAAATCATTGGAAATTTCTGAAGCCATGCATGATAAGCCTATGATGAGTATGTGTTACTTTAATATCGGGTCTCTTTATGATGACCTCGGCCAATATGAAAAATCACTTGACAGTTATTCCAAATCGCTGGCGATAGATGAAGCTTTAAATGATGATATAGGCAAAACGAAATGTTTTATAAATATAGGCGCGGTTTACGAAAATCTCAAAAATTATAAAACAGCAAAAAGCTATTATGAAAAAGCTAAACGATTAGCCATTAAAACAGACAATATACGCGACCTGATGGAAGTGTATGAAGGGCTTGCTGAAGCTGAAAATTTTTTAGGGAATTATAAAGATGCCTACAATTACCATGTAAAATTTAAGGACCTTACCGACAGCATTTTTAATCTTGAAAATAGTAAACAACTGAGTGATGCAAGGACAACTTTTGAAGTTGAAAAAAAAGAAGTTGAACTAAAAGCGAAGCAGGATCAACAGGAAAAGATTTATAATACTGAACAGGTAAAGAAAGAACTTGAAATTAAAAATCAAAAATTAGCGCGCAATGGTTTCATTATAGGCACGGTACTCTCCTTATTATTAGCGTTTTTTGCTTACCGGAATTTAAATCAAAGCAGAAAAGCCAATAAAGTGATAGCCTTACAAAAAGAGCAGGCTGAAGATCAAAAAAAATTAATAGAAATTAAGCAAAAAGAGATCATAGAAAGTATTACGTACGCTAAAAATTTACAGACAGCCATCCTTCCTTCAAATGAATTTTTGAGCAGGCACATTCATGAAAATTTTATTTTTTACCGACCGAAAGATATTGTGGCCGGTGATTTTTACTGGGCGGAAAAAATTGGCGATTTATTTTTTGTAGCGGCAGCAGACAGCACAGGCCATGGCGTTCCGGGGGCAATGGTATCGGTTGTTTGCAGTAATGCATTAAACAGGTCGGTAAAAGAATTTAATTTAACAGACACGGGAAAGATCCTTGATAAAACACGTGAGCTGGTTTTAGAAACATTTGAAAAAAGCAGTGGTGAGGTAAATGACGGCATGGATATATCATTACTGTGTATTGATATTAAAAAAAATGTAATTTTGTGGAGCGGAGCCAATAATCCGTTATGGTACATACAAAACGATATACTCAAAGAAATTAAAGCGAATAAGCAACCAATAGGCAAAACAGATCATCCAAAAACGTTTACAACGCACCTTATAGAGTATAACCCCGGCACACTATTCTATTTATTTACGGATGGGTATGCAGATCAGTTTGGCGGCCCGAAGGGTAAAAAATTTAAGTATAAACAACTTTCACAGCTTTTAGTAAACAACCGGCATTTACCATTAAAGGAACAATTACAACGCATCGCTCATACCTTTGACTCTTGGAAAGGCGGACTCGAGCAAGTAGATGACGTATGTGTGATGGGGATTAAACTGCAATAGTTTACTTTCACAAATATATCACATCCCGATTATTTGTTCGGACTACAAAAGGTCAAAAGCTTTTTATACATTTATTTTGGATTAAGCATTATAAGGCAACTATATCGCAAAGAAAGAAATTCTTATAAATTAGATCTTGTGTTAAATGGAGAATTTACCGATTGAGTTCTATCAAGGTTAAATTGTCATTAAATCCTGCTGTACCATTCATAATTATTGTCGGTACATTCTTCTAAAAAGCAGAATACCCAAACTTACATCAACAAGTTTTATTCACTATTATTAACATACGACCTATAAAATTCACGACACGTATTCTATTTATTATTATCTTGAAACACTCTTATTAAAGTTATGAAAAAACACTATATTTTCTTCGCGCTTATCTGCATAAGCCGCGTTCTTATTTTTGGGCAAACAGATCAGGCCCTTAACTCTGCCGGAATTGTTCAGGGATTAAAAAAATTAAATACCGTTGGCAGTGTGTTATATATAGCGGCCCACCCCGATGATGAGAACACGCGACTGTTAGGCTACCTCGCCAATGAAAAAAAAGTAAGGACAGGTTATTTGTCTTTAACGCGAGGTGACGGCGGCCAGAATTTAATAGGAAAAGAACAAGGCGAACCGTTAGGCCTGATCCGTACCCAGGAATTGTTGACTGCACGTCGAATTGACGGTGCAGAACAATTTTTTACCCGTGCCAATGATTTTGGCTTTTCTAAGAACCCCGAAGAAACATTTACAATCTGGAACAAAGACAGTATTTTATCGGATGTAGTATTTACGGTCCGCAAATTTAAACCCGATATTATTATTTGTCGTTTTCCTACAACGGGTGAAGGCGGACACGGACACCACACAGCGTCCGCAATATTGGCCCTGGAAGCATTTGACGCGGCTGCTGATCCTACACGTTTCCCGGAACAATTACAGTATGTGGATGTGTGGCAACCCAAACGTATTTTTTGGAACACTTTTAATTTTGGAACGACTAATACGACTGCCCCTAATCAATTGAAAATAGATGTAGGGATTTACAACCCCTTATTAGGAAAAAGTTATGGTGAAATCGCTGCCGAAAGTCGCTCCTCACATAAAAGCCAAGGCTTTGGATCAGCCAAACAACGCGGCTCGGCTATTGAATATTTTAAATTACTGAAAGGCGACAGTGTAAAAGCAGATGTGTTGGAAGGCGTTAATACAACCTGGAACCGATTTAAGGGACAGGATAAAATTCAGAAAATGATAGATGAGTGCATTAAGAAATTCAATCCGCAGGCACCAGAAAACAGTATTCCGGAAATGGTTGCTATCTATAAACACATCCAAGGATTAGACGAAAGTAACGCGGACTTAAAATATTGGAAAAAACAAAAATTAAAAGAAGCAGAAACACTTCTATTATCCTGCTCCGGATTATGGATAGAAGCTACAGCAGCTGATTATATTGGTATCCCCGGTCAAGACGTATCTGTAACGGCACAGATTTTAAACAGGAATAGCAACGTAGTTAAGCTTACAGGCATTGCTTATTTGCAGAGTGATACCACGGCAGCCTTAAGTTTAAAGCCAAACGATCTCTATACATTTAAGCGTAAAGAAAAATTATCAGGGTCAGTTGCATTTTCAAATCCTTATTGGCTAAATGAAAAACATGAGATAGGAATTTATAAAGTAGCTGATCCTTTATGGATAGGCAAGCCCGAAAATGATGCCGCTGTTAAAATTGCATTTTCGATTTCTATAATGGATCTGAATTTAAAAATAGAAAGGGCCTTATTATATAAATTTACAGACCCCGTTAAGGGTGAGATTTATAGGCCGTTTGAAGTGTTACCGCCGGCTACCGTAACTATTCCGGAAAAAGTATTTGTGTTTACGAATGCAGGGCCTAAAACTATTGTGTTAACAGTTAAGGCTAATGCCGCTAACACAATCGGCACCCTCATCTTAAAAGGCAGCGAAGGCTGGAATATTATTATCAAAAATCCTGAATTTAAATTGGTAAATAAAGGGGATGAAGTTATTATTGAAGCTGTTATTACGGCTAATAAAGGTGCTGACGACGGCAAGTTGGAAGCTTCCGTAAACATTAATAATACGGTGTATAACAAGAGTATTAAACGCATTGAGTATGATCATATTCCTTACCAGTTTATACTAAGTGATGCGGAAGCCGGCCTGGTTAATATTGAACTTAAGAAAACGGGGACCAACATCGGTTATATTCCCGGTGCCGGTGACGATGTACCTGCCTGTTTAACACAAATCGGTTATAATGTAACCGTACTAACGGATGAATTATTGAGCCATGAAAATTTGTCGAAATACAACGCCATTGTATCGGGAGTACGCGCTTATAACACAAACGACCGTTTACAAATTCATTATAACAAGTTGATGGATTACGTAAAGAACGGCGGTAATTTAATTGTTCAGTATAACACTAATAATCGCATAGGGCCGGTATTGACAAAGATCGGTCCCTACCCCTTCACTATTTCGCGTGACAGGGTAACGAATGAAAAAGCAACTATAAAATTTAATAACGAAAACCAAACTGTCTTAAATTATCCGAATAAGATCACACAAAAAGATTTTGATAATTGGATTCAGGAACGGGGAATTTATTTTGCCACGGAAATTGATAAGCAATATGAAACTGTTTTCACCATGAATGATCCTAATGAAAAAGCAAGCGACGGCAGCCTGATTATCGGCAAATACGGTAAAGGAAATTTTGTTTATACCGGCTTGGTTTTCTTTAGAGAATTACCGGCGGGCATCCCCGGGGCTTACCGCTTATTTGTGAATTTATTAAGCTTACCTGAGAATAAGTAAAATAGAACACACAAAAGTAACGTAACTGAATAAAATTAGAACGCTGATAAGACTGATTTTACGGATAAGGACAGATAAAGGATTATATTGTAAATAAATTAAATATGGAATCATTATTACAAAAAGATTTTACAGAAGCAATCATAAAATCTTATTTTGAAGTTTATAATGAATTAGGTTATGGCTTCCTTGAAAAAGTTTATCAAAACGCAATGATCATAGAATTAAAAAATAAGGGTTTTGATGTGGAATCTGAAAAAAGAATTAAAGTATATTATAAAAATGTTATAGTAGGTGATTATTTTGCGGACATCATTGTAAATAATGCCGTGATAATTGAGCTTAAAGCTACAGAGATCTTAATTAATCAGCATGACCTGCAATTACTAAATTATCTTAGCTACTGATATTGAAGTGGGACTTTTATTAAATTTTGGAAAGACAACCGGTTTCAGAAGAAAAATATATACTAATGACCGTAAAAAAATAAATTTTGATCAATAAAATAATCTGTGAAAATATGTCTGATCTGTTCAATCTGTGTTCAGCTTTAAACTATAAATCATGAACAACCAAGAGGAAGAAAAGTCACCCATATTAGGTTCCTGGCGTAATGTATACGCTTTAGTAATTGGTGCATTGGCAGGTGTTATTATTTTTCTTTATTTTTTTATGCAGCATTACAAATGAGTTTACCCGATTGGCTTGTTTTAGGTATTACACTTTTATCTATCATCTCCTACGGTGTATGGAAAAGCCGTGGGGCAAAAAATATTGAAGGTTATTTATTGGCTGACCGGAAAATGCCCTGGTACAATGTAGGCTTGTCCGTAATGGCAACACAGGCAAGCGCTATTACTTTTTTATCAGCGCCGGGGCAAGGTTATAGCGATGGGCTGCGCTTTGTGCAATTTTACTTTGGTTTGCCATTGGCTATGGTGGTATTATGCATCACTTTTATTCCTATTTTTCATAAATTAAATGTTTACACAGCGTACGAATTTTTAGAAAAACGGTTTGATAATAAAACCCGTTCACTCACCGCTTTTTTATTTTTACTGCAACGCGGCCTTTCTACAGGTATTACAATCTATGCGCCCGCTATTATACTTTCCACTATTTTAAATATTGATGTTAATTATACTATTGTTATAAACGGCTTTTTAGTAATTGGCTATACGGTTTATGGTGGAGCAAAAACAGTTTCCTATACGCAGCTTTTTCAAATGAGTGTTATTTTTGCGGGTTTATTCTTAGCAGCTTACATGGTAGTGCATTTATTGCCGGATAACGTGAGTTTTTCGGATGCGTTACACATAGCGGGTAAAATGGATAAGCTTAATGCCATTGATACAAAATTTGATCTCAACAATAAGTACAATATCTGGTCAGGAATTATTGGCGGTTTCTTTTTACAGCTGTCTTATTTTGGCACCGATCAATCGCAGGTAGGACGTTACTTAACAGGGAAATCAATTGCTCAAAGTCGCTTAGGCTTGGTAATGAACGGATTGATAAAAATACCGATGCAGTTTTTTATTTTACTGATTGGTGTGATGGTATTTATCTTTTATCAGTTTCACAAAACGCCTGTTTTTTTTAATAAGGTAGAAGTAACGCGTCTTGAAAACAGTGCTTATAAAAATGACTATAAAAAATTGGAACAGGCCTATACTCTTGCCGGAGACGAAAAGCAGGTACAGGTTACAGGGCTTGTAAATGCCATACATCGTAAAGATGAAACGGCCATTCATGAAGCGAAGATTAAAGTTTGGGCGGCAGACAAAAAAAGCAACGCTATCCGTAAAGATGTTACGAAACTGATGGAAAAGAATAATCCGAAAGCAGATGTAAATGATACGAATTATATTTTCCTGTCTTTTATTACGCAGCAATTACCGGTTGGTGTAGTGGGTTTACTCATCGCTATTATTTTCTTGGCATCTATGGGTTCTATGGCAAGCGGGTTAAATTCGTTAGCCTCTACAACGGTTGTCGATTTTTATAAACGCTTGTATAAAAAAGACGGGAATGATAAAACGTATTTATCTGCCTCGCGTTGGGCAACGGTAGCCTGGGGTACGTTTTGTATAGTAGTAGCTTTTTATGCAAGCAAGCTTGGTAACTTAATAGAAGTGGTAAATATATTAGGCTCTTTATTTTACGGAACCATTTTAGGAATATTTTTAGTAGCGTTTTACATGAAACATGTAAGCGGTACTGCCGTATTTTATGCCGCGATAATTGCGGAAGCATTTATTGTGTATGCCTGGATCATTAACCTGACGGCCTTTTTATGGTTAAATGTAATAGGCTGTTTAACGGTGATGTTGCTGGCGTTTAGTATTCAGTTTATATTGAATAAGAGACGAGTTGCCGATAATCGGAATTAAACACTTTAAACACAAATTCCTATTTTATTAAATTATTCTATAATCCTTTTGTAAGGCAAAAGTATTTAAAACCTTATGATTTTTTGATAGTGCTGCTGTTTGCCAATTCGGAGCGAACCGCAGTTTTTCCGGTGGTATTGCGCAGGCCCTTGCGCGAGAAAAGATTGAGGCCGGCGAATTGGCTTGAATTTTTGTTTATTTTTGTTCAGGTAAAAGGGGTACAGAAGATAAAGGTATATAACCGGGGATGAGATTGCTTCACTCCGTTCGCAATGACGAGGGCGAAATGATGAGGCACAATGACGATGACGCAATGACAAAAAACAATGACAAGATATAATGACGAAGCACAATGACAAGGCGTAATGACAGATAATTAAACAAAAAGTCCCACTATACAGCGGGACTTTTATAATATAAAATAGAAAAAACTATTTTTTGTTTTCCGCGATGAATTTTTTAGCCATGGCTACATAATCATCATTTTTAGCTTCGGTGGCCAAAACAATTACTTGGTCAGCACTTGCTAATGCTCCTTTTTTATCATTTTGTTTGGCTTGTATTTTAGCTTTTAACATTACCATCCAAAAAGCTTTCGGGTTAGTCGCAATTCCTTTATCGATCCATTCAGAGGCCTTGGCCATGTCTTTATTATTGTCATAATAGTAGCTTGCTGCCTGAAAATAAGGGCGGTTATCATTTACTACGGTAGCGTCAATGCTTTTCATGATCTTAGTATCAATGTCAGCCGTTACATTAAAAGATACGCGTGTTTTTTCCCAATTTAATTCAATGTTCGCAGAGTTTGATGTTACATCAGCAATGTCAATCGTAAACGTTTCCACTTTATCATTCAATGGTTTTGGTTTTACAACAAAACGAAGCAATTCACTTTCTTTTTTATAATCCGCTACATTACCTCCTAATGTAAGGTCTTTGTATAACATAATTTCCCAACTTTCTTTATTTGGTGTTGTGTATAAAGCGTATGTTCCTGCAGTCACTGCATTCCCTTCTACTTTTACATCTTCACCAAACGTAATTTTAGTAGCGGAGTTAGCGCCTGTTCGCCACACTTTACCGAAAGGAACTATATCACCGTATACAGTACGTCCTTTAATTCCCGGGCGCGAGTAGTCGATCGTAATATCAGATAAGCCTACAGCTTGCTTAATGGTTTGTGAAGGGCTTGGTGCCGGTACTTTTAATTGAGCACTAATAGCTGTACTTGCAAGTGTTAGAGCAACAGCCGCGGAAATTGTTTTTAGTTTTTGTAGCATGTGGTTTAGTTTAATTGGTTAATTAAGAAGGCCAAATATAGATATTAATAAGTAACGTTCCGGTATATACAATTGTTATTTGATAAAACATTTTAGAGATTATAAAAATTTAACTTTTTTTGAAGATGTTTTTTTCATAGAGCCATTATTTTATACTAAGGTTACATGTTATGTGTAATTTTAAACTATATTTCAAAACAACGATCCTGAACGATTATATAAAACTAAATGATGATCAAACTATCAACCCGCTCTAAACTTACTTTGATAAAATATCAAAAATTGATCTTAGCATCTTTACTAATAGGCTTTTTATGCGCTCTGCTCGGTGATGCTTTAAAAAAATTAACTGAGCATTATGAAGATATTTTTTTTAAGGCTGCTCAAGCGAATTGGCTTTTATGCTTCCTGTTTCCATTATTTGGCTTATCTATTGTTTATATATTAAGACAATCCCTGTTTAATAAAAAAGAGAATAAAGGAATTAAAGAAGTTTTGGAAAGTATCAAAACAAAACATAATGAATTACCTCTGTATAAAATACCTTCTCATTTTATTAACGGTTTGTTAACGGTTGTATTCGGCGGTTCCACGGGCATTGAAGTTTCTACGGTAGTTGCTGCTGCAACTGTTGGCTCTGTTATTCAAAAGAAAGACCGTATGTTCAGCGGTTTAAAAACCGAATTGATCTGTGCAGGGATTGCCGCGGGTATTGCAACTTTATTCAGCAGCCCTATTGCCGGAATTTTGTTTTCTTTTGAAGTTATTTCAAAAAAAATGACCAAAGAATTTTTATTGGCAACCACTTTGGCAGTTAGTACGTCTTTCACCTTTAATTATATTTTAAATGAAGAATCTTTATTTCCGGTTCATATTGTTACATGGCATTTTAAAGCTATTCCCTACTTTTTATTATTGGGAGTTATTTCGGGTCTAAATTCTGTGTATCTTACCAAGAGTGTTTTGTTTTTCAAAAATAAATTTGCCGGCTTTAAAAATCATTACAGTCGAATTATAGCGGGGTCGCTTATCATCAGCCTTTCTATATTACTATTACCGCAATTATACGGAGAGGGCTATCGTGCAGTAAAAGAAATTTTATTTAATTCAACCGAAACCGGCTTAACTTTTACATTGGCAATTACATGGTTAGGTATTATTTTATTGAAACCGCTAATTACTTCCGCAACTCTTGCAGCGGGCGGCGACGGTGGCGTATTTGCGCCAAGTTTATTTATAGGGGCCTTCCTTGGGTTACTGTTAGCTACTGTATTAAACAGGTATTTAAATGCCGATGTGATCCCGCTTAATTTTATGGTTATCGGCATGGCAGCTATGCTTAGTGCCGGTATTCATGCTCCTTTTACCGCTTTATTTTTAGTATGCGGATTAACCGACAGCTATAATTTAATGATCCCTCTTTTATTGGCTTGCCTCGTTTCAAAAATGACAGCCAAGCTTATTTATCCTTATACGGTGTATACTTACGCGGCAAGTATAAAATAAAAAGATTAATTATATTTGAGCCGTGATCAGGAAAATAAAATACAATTACCGGAAAATAAAATATGTGTTTTATAAAGAAACGCTGCTCGATACGAAAGAACACTTGCTAACTTTTTTGGGCGCTTTTTTCGGGATCGGTATTATTGGTTTTATTAACAGCAAATACTTTGTTTTAAATGACAATTTATATTTAATAGGTTCCTTTGGCGCTTCTTCTGTTTTAATTTATGGCGTTATAAACAGTCCGTTGGCACAGCCCCGCAATTTAATCGGCGGACATTTAGTATGCGCCATTATCGGGGTAACCATTCATAAGCTTTTACCGAACGAGGTTTGGCTTTCCTCTGCTTTAGCCGTGGCGCTTTCTATAGTAGCCATGCAAATCACAAAAACACTTCACCCGCCGGGTGGTGCAACTGCATTGATCGCCAACATTGGCAGTGAAAAAATTAAAGCTCTTGGATATATGTATGTATTAAGTCCTGTACTTACCGGCGTAATGATTTTATTTGCGGTAGCTTTAATTTTTAATAATATTACTAAAAGCAGAAGCTATCCTTTGCGAAAAAAATAACTGCTGCATTTACTATTCAAATATAGCTTACCTTTAATTTATAAAAATTCATATTATGAAATCGTTCGTTCTCCCTTATTTAATTTTCCAATTTCTTTTAGTTACTATTTCGGGAAATGCTCAAAAATTAAAACCCGGCTTTGATAAACGAGAATACATTGAGCTCCTGAAAATCATGCAGAAGCAACACCTTGATTTGGATAAATGGGAAGCAGACACATCCATTCCTTATCCCGGGTTTTCCAGGTTTGTGTACCGCTCACCGATAATAGGTATGGAAAATGTTTGGGACTTATGGATCACTAAAGACACCATTGCCATTTTAAGTGTGCGCGGAACCATTGCCGCAGCCAAAAGCTGGGTGCCTAACTTATATGCCGCCATGGTGCCGGCAAAAGGAACATTGAAGCTCGAAAAGGATTTTGTGTTTGATTATAACCTTGCCGATGATCCCAAAGCAACCGTGCATGTAGGCTGGCTGGTATCTACGGCATACCTTTCGCGTGATATGGTTCCGAGAATTGACTCCTGCTACAAAGCCGGCATTAAAGAATTTATTATTATGGGACACAGCCAGGGCGGCGGCATTTGCTTTTTGCTAACCTCCCATTTAGAAAATTTGAAAAGCACAGGGAAATTACCTGCAGACATTCGCTTTAAAACGTATTGCAGCGCGGGGCCTAAGCCCGGTAATTTATATTATGCCTATGCCTTTGAAAACCTTACACGCAACGGCTGGGGCTTTAATGTGATTAATACCGCAGACTGGGTGCCTGAAGTGCCATTCTCCATTCAAACAAAAAACGATTTTAATACGACTAATTTTTTTGTGATAGCGGATCCGATGATCAAAAAACAAAAGTTTCCTAACCGCATTATTGCAAAACATGTTTACAGGAAGCTCACCAAGCCGGGGTTAAAAGCGCAACGTAAATATGAATTTTATCTTGGGAAAATGTATTCGAAAGCCGTTAAAAAAATACTGCCCGAATTTGAAGAGCCCAAATATGCACCCTGCAATAATTTTGTACGAACCGGAAATACCGTTTTATTGTTTGCTAAAGAAGATTATTATAAAGTATTTCCCAATAGTACTACTAATATATGGACACACCACCTCACAGCGCCTTATTTGTATTTAGCCAAACAATTGCCGGATAAATAGCTTAGCTTATTTTTATTATGGAATATAAGACACTGTTAAATGTAACGGTGTCTTTTAGTTTAGCGCCTGATAAAGCCAATGCCAACGGCGATTTAGCAGAAATCACAAATACCGTTTTATCTTCTACCCGTACTTTACCAATCGAACTTGCTATTAAAAAAAAACCTCTATCCGTTTCTACTAAGCTGCTTTGTGTAATGGCTTGAAACGTTTTATTAAATTCAATTTTATTAAATTCATTTAACCGGTCTACCGCTTCTGTTATTTGTTTCCCCAATTTTTCCTGTTCCAATTGCATCATGGCACGAGAGGTTTCATGCTTATCGCCGGCCGAACTTTTAGATTCAGAATTTGCAGAGGTTGTTACTTCCTCCATAATAGCATTTAAGGAATCTAATTTTCCGGTTAAATGCTCCTTGCAGGCTTGTATGATGGTTAGTTTAAAATCGGGCATATTGAGGATATAAATATGAGTATTATTTTCTGAATAATACCGGGAGAGAAGCGGCCGCGGATGACGCTGATCCGGTATGATAAAAAATGATTAGAATTTATAAGAACGTCATTGCGAGCCGACGAAGGAGGAGAAGCAATCTCAAACCCGGTTAAGTAAATAAAATAGTGTATGAGGCAGCCTTGTTGCACCTCCTCGCTATAACAAACCCAAACTATTAACAATCTCCCGGTTTCTGTTAAAAATTAAATCCAAAACCCGCCTGTGGATCATGTATCTTAGCCTTCTGATTATGGTAAAAACAACAGAGGTTAAAGAAACCCCTTTAATGAAACAGTATAACGACATCAAAGGGAAGTATCCTGATGCTATTTTATTGTTTCGCGTAGGCGATTTTTATGAAACCTTTGGAGAAGATGCTGTTAAAGCTTCGCAAATACTCGGTATCACCCTCACTAAACGGGCTAACGGTTCTGCCACTTACATTGAGCTTGCCGGTTTCCCGCATCATTCGGTAGATATGTACTTACCAAAATTAGTACGTGCAGGCTACCGTGTGGCCATTTGCGATCAGTTGGAAGACCCGAAGCTTACAAAAAGCATTGTAAAGCGCGGTGTAACAGAACTGGTAACTCCCGGTGTAAGCTTTAACGATAAGGTGTTGGAACACCGTACCAATAATTTTTTAGCAAGCATCCATATTGATAAAGAAAAAGCCGGCGCGTCTTTTTTAGATGTGTCTACCGGTGAGTTTTTAGTAGCGGAAGGTTCTTTAACTTACATCGAAAAGCTGATACAAAGCTTTAAGCCGAACGAAATACTATTTGAAAAAAATAACCGACAAACCTTGCTTAATTTAATTGGCGAACGCTTTTATATTTTTGGACTGGATGACTGGGCCTTTAAAAAAGAGTTCGGTTTTGAAGCCCTCACTAAACAATTCGGTACTGTTTCTTTAAAAGGGTTTGGAATAGAACATTTGCCATTAGCCATATCGAGCTGCGGCGCTATTTTACATTACCTCGGCGAAACCAAACATGACCGCCTGCAACATATTACAGCGGTATCCCGCGTGGAAGAGGACCAATATGTGTGGCTCGACCGCTTTACGGTTCGTAATTTAGAATTGTTCGGCAGCAGCCATGATAACGGCAAATGCTTAATAGATATTATAGATGCCACGGTAACACCCATGGGATCGCGGTTATTGAAACGCTGGCTGGCTTTACCGTTAAAACAGCTGGAATTAATTAATGAACGATTGGATGTGGTGGAGTTTTTTGGAACACATACAACCATTCAAAACGAACTGAGAAGCAAGTTTGAAGAAATAGGTGACCTTGAACGGTTGATCTCTAAAGTAGCGGCAGGTAAAATAAACCCGAGGGAATTAGTACAATTAAAACGCTCGTTAAATTTAATCGAATCCATTAAAGAAATAACCACGCCTTGTAATAATCACTCCTTACAAAAAATAGCCGAGCAACTAAACCCGTGCATCTTAATGCGCGATCGCTTACAGAACGAATTAAATGAAGAAGCACCCGTATTATTAAATAAAGGAAACGTTATTTGTAAGGGGGTTAATGAAGACCTTGACGAATTAAGGGCCATTGCTTTTTCCGGTAAAGATTATTTATTGCAGATCCAGCAACGCGAAGTAGAGCGCACAGGCATTTCTTCTTTAAAAGTATCATACAACAATGTGTTCGGGTACTATTTAGAAGTAACCAATGTACATAAAGACAAAGTGCCGCAAGACTGGATCCGGAAACAAACGCTTACTACCGCAGAACGTTACATTACACCGGAATTAAAAATTTACGAAGAAAAAATTTTAGGCGCCGAGGATAAAATTGCTGTATTAGAACAGTCGCTTTATGAAGCATTGGTACGCGACCTTATTGATTATATTATTCCTATACAACTTAACGCTTCCTTAATTTCGAAGCTCGATTGTTTGGTGTCCTTTGCAAAGCTGGCTAAAGACAATAACTATATTCGTCCTACTCTTAATAACGAATTTGGCATTGACATTACAGACGGTCGCCACCCCGTTATTGAAAAGCAATTGCCCATAGGTGTTGAGTATGTAAGTAACTCTGTGTATTTAGACAATGATACACAGCAGGTAATGATGATCACGGGGCCCAACATGAGCGGTAAATCTGCCCTATTACGGCAGGTAGCTTTAATTACGTTAATGGCGCAAATTGGTTGTTATGTTCCCGCTAAAAGCGCGGAAATAGGCATTGTAGATAAAATATTTACACGTGTAGGCGCCAGCGATAATATTTCTTCGGGCGAATCAACCTTTATGGTAGAGATGAATGAGACTGCAAGCATTTTAAATAACTTAAGCGAACGCAGCCTGATTTTACTGGATGAAATAGGCAGGGGAACTTCTACCTACGATGGGATCTCTATTGCCTGGGCCATTGCGGAATACATTCATTCTCAGCCTAAAAACAGGGCCAAAACATTATTTGCTACTCATTACCACGAGCTCAATGAAATGACCACCTATTTTCCGCGCATTAAAAATTACAATGTGTCGGTAAAAGAAACAAACAATAAAATTATCTTTTTACGCAAGCTGCGTGAAGGCGGCAGCGAACACAGCTTTGGGATCCATGTAGCGCGCATGGCAGGCATGCCCAAGCAGGTAGTTGACAGGGCTAACGCTATTTTAAAGAAGTTGGAAAAGGACCACGAGCTAGAGCTGTCGGAGGCGGAAACCCTTACAGGTAACGGTTTAAACACCTTAGCCGTTAAGGCTAAGCCGGCGAACTTAAGTTCAAAAAACGATTATCAGTTAAGTTTTTTTCAGCTCAATGATCCCGTTTTAGAACAGGTAAAAGATGAACTCCTTAAAACAGACATCAATACTTTAACGCCTGTGGAGGCGTTGATGAAGCTTAATGATATTAAGCGATTACTGGGAGCTTAAAAATATTATTATCGGCTTAACGTTTCTTCAAAAAAACGTTGTAATTAATTTTCATTCGAGGAATTCTCTTCGCACGATCAAAACTCTTTGACTTTCCTATCTGCGGTTAACCGACGTTATCACTACTCTTCCGGTAACAGGTAATGCCTAACGTCTTTTCCCGAACAATACGTTTATTTTTTATTTTGGAGCATATTTTTCTTATACATATTCCTTTTTTTCCATAGACATTAGTTTATTTTGTTAGACGTTAAACTATTCTGTTACACAACATTTTTTCCACGTTACACAACATTCTTTCACTCAACACACTATTTTTTCTCATTATACATTCATTCTTTCTCGTTACACAGTATTCTTTTTCGTTACACATTTAGCTTCTTGTGTAGATATTTTAATATTACCCGGTAACCTGTTCCTGCATCTACGACACCCCTCCTAAATAGGAGGGGTGTCCCCAAGGATGGGGTGATGGATCCTGTTCTATTCACTACCTGAATTTCCCCCTTGCTACTTAAATTTTTTTTTGATCTCTTCTATCACCCAATCCGTTTTATCAAATACTAATTTGTTTTCGAACCTGATAACCCTGATGCCGCACGTATTTAAATAAGTTGTTCGTATTTCATCTTGTTGCATTCCTTCTTCCGTAAAATGATGAGCGCCATCCAACTCGATAGCTAGCTTTTGCGAAGGACAATAAAAATCTAAATGTAGTTTCCAACACTATGTTGTCTTCTGAATTTTTTACCTTCTAACCTACTCCTTGCAGAAGCTTCCACAGAAAGGCTTCAGCCGGCGTTAAGTTATTTCTCAACGCTTTTCATTTTTCTAATAAGTAGCGGCGGTTATTGAGTTGTTCGTTCATACTGATCTTAAAACAACATAAATAGGTTATAAACTTTTCCTTTATTACAGCTAAAACAAACTCATCTGATTACCGTCCTCTTCCTTTATCTTAGACTTAGTTGTTTTATAAACATCCGTTTCTTTCAGTTCTTCCTCTTTCTCTCTTGCTTGAGGTTCAAATGCTTTTTGGCGTTCAGCACAGTGTTTGGTTTCGCGTTTGTGTTCAGCCATAGCTAATTCAATGTCGTTTGGTGAATCGGCTATACTATGTTCTTCTTTATAAATACGGGCTTCCATAATAAGACGGCGCATGAGTTCCAATAATTCGCACACATCTTCCTGTTTGTTTTTATAAGCTTCAGCAAACTGTAATCGGTTAATACCCAACCTGCGCTCCAAATCCTTGTCAGACTTAGCAGCTAAAAAAGCAATCCACTCGCTAGAGTTTGCAATGGCTTCCTGTATTTTTTGTTGGGTAACTTCCATTATTTAATAAGTAAAGAAATTAATTGTATGAAAAACCCGAGGCATAAAATAAGCAATCCTATTTTTGTTTTTGTTTCTCTTTTACGTGGGGTAACTACATCAACATTTACAGTCATAAAAGCGCCTGCCGGTAAATTCTTTGGGCTGTTAAAAGCCATCATCAATGTGCCTGCGATCTGGATCGTCAAAGCAATTATATCTAATGCATTATTAATTTTCATTACCTTCAACAATTTTTATTTCTTCTGCTGTTAATTCATATAATTCGTAAACCAATTGATTAATCTTATCCTCACTATGTTCAATACGTTGTTTAATTTGGTCTATTTGCGTTTGGAGTTTGAGCTCGTCTAATTCTTCATTGAGTTTTAAAATCAATTCTACATTTTTTATAATTTCGTCATGTTTGTTTATTTCGTTCTTACTAATTTTCTTAATTGGGAGTTGATCAAGCTGCCCCATTAGAATCTGAGGAAACCCTTGAGAATTTGTAACAAGTTTTTTTAATAGATAGAAGGAAAGCAGTTTCGAATTTAATATTCCTAGTAAAAATTTCAAGTCTATTTTATCGCTTCGTAAAATATAAATAGTACTTTCTATAAGCTCTGGTTTATTAGAATATGTTACGCATAAATTGTTACCTGTTCTTCTGATTAATAATCTAGGTAAAGAAGTTTGTTTAGTGAAATTGCTTGTTCCTCCTATTATTTCCAATTTTTCATATTCAGCATATTTATCGTAATGATATTTATATCTTGACATGCAATTTCCTAAAAGGAAAGGCAAAGATTTTTTTGTGGGAGACAATAAAAGTACATCTTTACGATCTTTTACAACCATTCCTTTAGACATTTCAACTAATTCACCCATTGATTGCGATGAGTTTAAAATATTTTTAAAAATAGATTTACTTTCATTATCGTAGGAAACATCCCACTGTTCTTTACTTTCTTTTATTTTAATTTCTTGTAGTAAAGTTTGCTTTTGATGATTGTCAATTTTTATAATTTTAGTTTTTTCTTTAGATTTTTTCTCTGCAACAAAAATTGTTGTGCCAATAGTAGCATCTTGAAATACAAAATGATCGAAAACTACAATAGAATTTAAATTAAAATTTCGCAACAGAATTTCTCTTAAACTCCCATTACTTTCTGATGTTAACAAAGCTTCTGGAACAATAAAAGCCAAAATTTTTGGCTGTAAATCAATCACTCTTTCTGAGAATAATTGAAATAAATTTTTGGAACTTCCGCCAGAATAAGATTTATACTTTTTTTCATAATACAATAGAATATTTTTATCAATATTATTTGCAGTAAGTTTTAAATAAGGCGGATTACCAATGACAGCATCAAAACCTCCTTGTTTAAATACAGCCGGAAATTGTTTTTTCCATGAAAAGGGTTTTATTTTTTTTTCAAAGCCCAATTCCATTTCACTGTCATAAATGTCGGTATCAATTAAACTGTTACCATCTTTGATGTTATTATCCAAATCGGGTAACACCCGTTCATTAAACATGGTAATTTGTTGTTGGATGCTGGCGGCGGTTTCGCCTTCCATACATTTAAGCAATAAGCTGAGTTTACTTACTTCTACCGCATTGGCATCTAAATCAACACCAAAAATATTGTTCAGTATTATATTCTTTTTCTCTGCGGTACTTAATGTACCGTTAGGGGTTATAATCCCGCTTTTAGCAGAAGGCGGATTTTTGTAATAATATTTAATATGGTATTTTAATAAATAATCGAATGCCCCTAATAAAAAAGAGCCCGAACCACAAGCCGGGTCTACAATTTTTATTTTCTCAATTTCTTTCGGTGTTTTTCCTTCTATTAATTTACCTACGGTATTCTCTACAATATAGTCTACAATGTATTGCGGCGTATAATATACGCCGCCGGCCTTACGTACTTCCGGTTTTTCTTCAATAATAGCATGGTGTCCGCTGTCAATACGTATTACTTTGCCTAAAAACTGTTCGTAAGCATTTCCCAATACTTCTACAGGCATTGCTTTAAAATCGTACTCGCTGTTTGGCGGGTACAAATCTTCTACAATGTTTTTAATAACCTTATTGGTTACTTTTAAAGTATGCGTGATCTTATCTTTTTCAAAATCAAATAAGCCCGAATTGTATTTATCATCTGCTGCCTGAAATACTACATGTAAATTTTCATACGCATTGCCTTTTGATACCGCGATTTTTAATTGCCCGTATGGTTCTACACCACGGTCTTCACAAAAGCGTAAAAATATTAAACGATCAATAATTAGCTGAACAGCAAAATTCAATTCATCCTCCGTTATTTTAGAATTACTCTTTGCGAGATCGGTGGCAATATATTGTCGCCATGTATCAAGGCTCGCTACAAACTCTTTATCCAGTGTCTGAGTTCCTTTTTTGGCGGTATCACTTTTTACATAGGTATCAAAACGGCCCTTAATAATTGCTTCGCGACTAAAGGTGTCGTAAATAAAATCAAACTCCGTAAGAAACTGATTGTAAGAAATTGTTTTTAACCTTGCTACAGAAGTACTGTCATTAACATTTGGCTTCTTGGAACAATCGTAAACAATAAACTCTTCAAAGTTGGTGAGTATAGAAACCGATACCTTAGAGTTCCATCCGTAACGGCGAATTTGAAAAGAAGCTTCCTTATTTGTTTTTAAGCTGACCGAAGGCTTTTTTGCTTCTACAAAAAACAATTGTTGTTTGGCACCTTGCAAACGAAAACCGTAGTCGGGTGATTTAGTCTTGCCCTGTATTTTTATTTTGTCTTCGTGAATAACTTCACGATATGGCTCTGCAACATCCTGCTCGTTATCCATATCCCAACCGAGCGCTTTAAAGAAAGGGTCAATAAAATCACGGCGGGTTTTAGTTTCGTTATAATCGGCAGCATGATATGATTTTTGCTGTTCGTTATAACGGTTTACTAATTTTTCTATAATAACTTTAGCCTGTTCTTTGCTCATAAAGGAGTTTTTCCGAACTTTAAATATACTGTTTTGATGATTTTAAAGAGTAGTTGTTAATAGTTTGTTTATTGTAAACTATTGAGGTTCATTAGGCGTGCAGTCCTGCCGGGACTTCAATAGTATTGATAATCAATAAATAGAATTGCTTTCCGTTTAAATTCCATACAAAGCTTTAGCACTGCTTACTGTTTAAAGGCCAAACTCTCAGAGAGCCGTAAAGCAGCTATCTCTTTTTTTTTTAAAAAAAATTTTGCCGAAATAAAAAAATAGATATCTTTGCACTCCCAATCCCTAAAATTGGGCTGTTCTTTTTAAATAAACACATTACAAGCGAAAGTAGCTCAGTTGGTAGAGCGTAACCTTGCCAAGGTTAAGGTCGCGGGTTCGAGACCCGTCTTTCGCTCAATAGTTCTCCAATATGCCCCGGTGGTGGAATTGGTAGACACGCAGGACTTAAAATCCTGTGTCTTCGCGGACGTACGGGTTCAAGTCCCGTCTGGGGTACAACATACCAAAAACATTTCGGAGAATTATTTAAAAAGCCTTTCAGGAATGAGAGGCTTTTTTCAGGACTAGACACTATTCTAATTTCTTTCTTATGCTCACATTTATTTGGGCAAACAGATTCTTCTGCAAACGCAAAAAAGACGCAGATAGATATCAAATACGGCAGAACAGCTCCCGGGCCTGCTAATGGAGGTGCAAATAACAGCTCTACATACATTAAAGGTTTTTATGTCGGAAACCATAATGTTAAAAACAATATTCAGAGCGTCAGATGATTTGAGAAAGTAATAAATGGACGTTAAATAATTTAATCAGAATTTCATAAGTTGATTATTTTAAATCCATAAATTGCGTTTATCCACTAATGCCTTGGTGTTTTGCTTTTATTTGGTAACAGCTGCCGGCTTATCAAATATTGCACTTGAAAAGTTAGGAGCTCAGATAAAGATGTAAAGATCGAAAATTAAATACATTTCTAGTTTAGCTTATAGAATTTAAATGTTAGTTCTTTAGGTTAATATTTGAAAGTACTTGCCCCCGATACATAGTTTGATAACTAGCCTAATTGAATCTTTATAATTTATTCCCTTGTATAAAGTTTGTAAATCAGGTAAGACCTGTGAAAATTGGATGGTATCATTTTCAAAACGGGGTTGGATATGAACATATCTTTATCCTTCGGATTTTTAGTTTCATAGTTTAACACCGATCATAAAGAATTCTTATTTTATTAGTACCTAACGTTCGTTGTCAATTAAATTTTCAGGTATAATAATTCCTTTTCCCCGGCCTGTAAAACTTAAAACTTTTATAGAATTAATGGCTATAGAAGAATCTCCGGTTTTTATAAAGCAGGATACATTTTTATTATATGAAATATAGATGTAAATGTGTATAATTAACTTGCGATTAATAATTAATCGTAACTTTAAAATTGGAACCGGGAGAATTAAGCAACGGGGTATACATTTACCAAGTGCTAACGGATACCAAACCCTTTAAAATAGGTAAAGTTATTATTATGAAGTAACCATGTGGTATAAAACCATCATACTATTATTATGTGTTTGCTATTTTATACCTAAAAGCAAAGCGCAAGGTTATTTTAATAACCGCTATGATACTTTTGGAAGTTGTGATGGTACAAACGGAATAGATACCATGTATAACGGATATATAAGTGCTGAGGTAACTTGCAGCACCAGTAGTTACTACACTTTTTTGTTAGGTTTATATAATTTAGACGGAACGCTTCGGAAAAACAAAGCATATATACGGCCTAATATGAATTTTTTACCTAATTCCGGAAAATACATTCGGGCAAATAATAATACGTTTTTAGTAAGTGGCACAAGAACATATAAACCAGATACCACATTGTGCTTTTTATGGCGTTTTAATTCAAATCTTGACAGTGTAGCTTATTTTGAATATGGTTTCTTAAATAAAACCAATGTTATTACCTCATTTGTAAAATCAGGAAAATATATTTATATGGTAGGTTATACTGATAGTTTAACAACAAACAATGACATTTTATTAATAAAAACAGACACTTCAGGCAATGAGCTTTGGAAAAAGAAAATAGGAATAACAGGATGGGATGAAGCAGCTCTTTCCATTGATACTTTAAATGAAAAACTGATTATTGCCGGGAATAAGTATCCTCATAATACATCTGGCACCAATGGGTTTGTGATGTATTTAGATACAGCAGGTAATACAATTTGGCAAAAAACAGTTATTACAAACGGAGGTTACGGAGGTTGCATTGCCAAACGCCTGAAGGATGGAAACGTATTAATATTTAGTCGTATTAAAAAATACAGCGTTGGAAGTAACGATTTTTACAAATTACAGTGTGAAAAAATAGATATTAATAATAATACCATTTGGAGTAAAGAATATTTTCCTTTAGGCGAATCTAATCCCTATTCAGCTATTGAAAATAATGATGGTAATATTATTATTTGTGGGCAAAGAGCATTTACGGATAATACTTTAAGTGGAACAGTATATGAAATCAATCAAAGTGGAGACAGTCTTCATTATCGTGAATACAGAATACTAGCGCACAGCCAAAATTATTTCAGGGATGTGGTGCAGGCACCAGATAATGGCTATTGCTTTGCAGGCTTTGTAACCCCTATGAATGGTGATGGTGGCACACAGGACATTTGGCTGCTAAAAGTAGACAGCAACCTCTTCTGTGAAAGCGCTACAGCTTGTATTACGGGTATTAATTCTTTCTCTCAAAAAGATCAGGGCATGAAATTATATCCCAACCCTGCAAGCAACGAACTGTATTTTTTGTTAGAACAAGAGAATGTTTCAACCATAACCGTAGATATTTTTGATGTGCAAGGGCACCAAATGATACATTCAGTTTTAACTAATAGTACTGAACCGCATAAGTTTGATGTAAAAGCATTTGCTGACGGTGTTTACTTTTATAGAGTTAAAGCAGGTAATAACTATTTAAAAACCGGAAAAGTTGTTATAATTAATAATTAAAAGGTTTCCAATACTATAGATTAAAATAAAAGTTAAATTAATTACAAAAAAAATAAAATCATGAAACCTTTTTTATCTCTGCTACTATTTTTAACTACCTGTTGCATGTCAGGTCAAATGCCAATTCGTCATCAATATTTTGATGGTGCAGACACATCGCTTTCTAATTCTATAATTATAAAGCTTGATACTGCCTCAACAAATATTTGGCAGATCGGGAGGCCGCATAAAACCATATTTCATGCGGCTTCTACATTGCCTAAAGTTATAGTTACGGACACCAGTAATTATTATCCTAATAAAAATATATCAAGGTTTTCATTCTACACTACAGGATACTTTTCTACTCAGATTTTTGCGTTGCGTTGGAAACAAAAATTAGATATGGATAAAAAAAAGGACGGGGCAATTGTTGAGTTCTCCACAAACAGCGGTCAAAGTTGGAATAATACATTGAATAATAGTAATGTTTACCAATTTTACGGGTTTAATCAGCTAAATAAAGACACCCTAACAACCGGTGAATTTGCGTTAAGCGGGCGTGACTCCACTTGGAGGGATATGTGGTTGTGTCTTTCTCCTACTGTACTTTCATTAAATGACACATTGTATTTTAGATACACATTTAAATCTGACTCTATTAATACAAATAAAGAAGGATGGATGATCGACAACTTTATAGCACAAACAACCGTAGTACATCCCGTAAAAAGCATTAGTGCTCCTCAGCCAATAGCTGTTTATCCGACAAACACCTCCGGTATTTTAAATATAGAATTACAAATACATACAAAAGGCAACGCAATACTAAATGTGGAAGTCATTGGTTCAGATGGAAAAATACTTGAAAGAATTGCCCCTAATAATTTAAAAACCATTCTTGATATAAGTAATCAATTACCGGGTACCTACATCATCAGAGTAACTACAAATAGTAATGTCATGAGTTTTCCAATAATTTTGGAAAAGAATTAGTGAAAGATGAAAAAGGTTTCTGCTTTAGTTTTTATCATTGCAACCGTAATGCTTCTTTCATTTAAAAACGAAAAAAAACCTACTCCTTATATATTTCCAAAACCGGTTTATTTTCCCCCAATGCCTTTATCACCAACAAATAGTGTGACTAACGAAGGCGTTGAACTTGGGAGGTTTTTATTTTATGATCCAATATTAAGCGACAACGGTAAAATATCTTGTAGTAGTTGCCATAAACAAGTTTTTGCGTTTAGTGATTCTCCAAACCAATTCAGTAAGGATAATAATGATGAATTAATGAATAGAAATACGCTTCCATTATTTAATCTTGCATGGTATACATCTCTATTTTGGGACGGAAGGGCATCAACACTTGAAAATCAGGTTTTTCATCCGATAAAGATGAAAAATGAGATGAACCAGTCATGGAAAAAAATTATCATGAAATTAAATAAAAGTAGATTTTACTTATTAAAATTTAGAAAAGCTTTTGGCAATGCACCTATAGACAGCAATCTTGTTACAAAAGCCATAGCGCAATTTGAACGCACCTTATTGTCGTATAATTCGAAATTTGACAAAACATTACTTGGTATTGCAAAGCTATCAAAAGATGAGCTGGAAGGGTATGAATTGATGAATGATATGACCAAAGGAAACTGTATGCATTGCCATACAACAGATGCAAATGTATTAACGACAATTGTAGGTTTTAGTAATAATGGATTAGATAGCGTTTCAGATTATTTAAAATATAAAGATAAGGGTCTCGGAGGAGTAACCATGCTTAAAGCAGATTGTGGAAAATTCAAAATCCCTTCTCTAAGAAATGTGGCGTTAACAGCCCCATATATGCATGATGGAAGATTTAAGACACTTGAAGAAGTATTGAATTTTTATAATACTGAAGTGAAAAATACAATAAATTTAGATTCTAAAATGGATTTAGTTCACCAAGGCGGATCAAAACTAACCTCTTATGAAAAAAAGAAAATCATTTCTTTTCTTAAAGCATTAACCGATTCTACTTTTATAACAAACAAGGCATTTTCTAATCCGTTCTAAAAATAATAACACAAATAATATGCAGGTAAAACAATTTGATAATGAAAAAAGCTGATTCGAAATTGCAAATCAAAATAAGAAATTGCTTTAAATATTTATCAAAATATAGAATTAAAGTATGGTATTCAGTTAAATTGCTTAATATTTGATGTACTATTTTAAAATAATGAGACAGCTTACTTTGGATTAAGAAAAAATAGCAAAGAAATCTCTTATCCAAATAATAAAACATCTGCATTTGAAATAGGTTATGTTACTAAATCATTTACAGGGAATTTAATAGCGCAGCTAGTGGTTGACGGCAAAGTAAATCTTGATGACCCTATTTCTAACTTTCTCTCTTTTGAACTGAAAGGAAATCCAACTATAACTTTGAAGCAACTAGGAATGCACACCTCAGGACTTCCAAGAATGCCAGCTGGCTATGACGACAGAAAAAATTTATTAAAGAAAATCCATTTAGCAGTTACAATGAAGGAACTAATTGCCTATTTAACAAAAGAACTTAAAATGGAGTGCGAACCAAATGAAAAAGCAATCTATTCAAATTTAGGTTCGGGTTTACTAAGTTATGTTTTGTCGCAGATCGAGAGTCGACCATTTTCAGAAATCGTTGAAGAGAAAATATTCAAGCCGCTGGAAATGCACAATTCAACATTAAGTATCAAAAATATTTCTACAAATGTAATTAAAGGCCTAGACAAAGAAGGTAATTTTACATCATACTGGGACGTGCTTCGCAGACCTTTATTTTTCTTTGGCTTTGCTAACAAACATTTGTATCTTTAAATAAACATTTGTGGGTATAGACAGTTGAGTGTTCCAAACGCCAACTACTGGTAGCCGCAAACCGTTAGCAGTCATTGTAAGATTACAGTAACAAAACATCTTTATGGACATAGAAATAAGAAAACTTAATCCAACAGACATAGACGACTTTTCCGACTTAATCAAAGTATTTGAAGAAGTTTTTGAATGGGAAAACTTTATATTTCCTAAAAGCAATCATCTACAAAGACTGCTGGACAACCCCAACTTCTTAGTTTTTATAGGTGAGACAGACAAGAAATTAGTTGGTGGAATTACTGTACATGTATTAGACAGGTATGATACAGAAAAACCTTCTGCATACATTTATGACCTTGCTGTAATAACAGATTTTCAACGAAAAGGAATTGGTAAATTTATAATTGCTACCTTAAATGATTATTGTAAACAGAATGGGTTTAGTGAAGTATTTGTTCAAGCAGAAACAGACGACATTCGAGCGGTTAACTTTTACAAAACGACACCAATAAGTAGTGAATTAAATGCAACACATTTTACATATTCGTTTGACAACAACTGATAGAATAATGACGCATAATGAAAAAGTACAGCCACTAACAACACTTCAGCATAAAAGGCTTTTTATCTTCTAAATACCTAGACAAAAGCCTTCTTCGTTTAGTTGAAAATCGTTAGCAGTCATTGTAAACGGACAACCAAGACAACAATAAAACGACAGGCAATAGAATAATAAATCAAGACAACTATGAGAAAGTTAAAATTACAAATGCAAACCACAATTAACGGTTATGTTTCAGGACTAAACGGAGAAAAAGACTGGATGACTTGGAATCCGGATGACGAACTTACAGCGTTTATGAGTGCACTCCTTGAGACATCTGACACGCTTTTACTTGGCAGAAAAACAGCAGAAGGTATTATACAATTTTGGGAGGATACAGCTATTGAAAATCCAACTCACCCATTCGCAAAAAAAATAGCTGACATTCAAAAAATTGTTTTCACAAAAACACTTGACAAATCAACTTGGAACAACACCACTTTTACAAAAGGAAATCTTACAGAAGAAATTGCCAACTTAAAAAAACAAAACGGTAAAGACATTCTTGTTTTTGGCGGTGTAAGTTTTGTTTCCTCACTAATAAAAGAAGGACTTATTGACGAGTATCATTTTATTGTAAATCCAACAGCTATAAGTAACGGTATGACTATTTTTAATTCAATTAATAAAATACAGAAACTTACTCCAATACAAGCAAAGTTATACTCCGGTGGCAAAACAGTTTTGACTTACAAATCAAATAATGACTGACCAAGCATTTTATTTGGAGATGGAAGCATCAGAAAAACAACAACGAACCGCTAACACGGGTTTGGCAAAATTGGCGGTTCAGTGCTCCGCAGAGACATTTGTGGTTAATCATCTCCGCATCAACATTTGTGATGAAAATCGCCACCTTCGCTAAGCCCGAAACCGTTAGCGGTAATGACAGGACGAACCGCAACAACGATAATAAATAATTAAACATAAAAACAAACAAAATGACACTACTATCAATTTTAGGAATCATCATCGCAATACTCTTATCAGGACTTCGTATTGCACAAGAATATCAGCGTGCAGTTGTATTCAGACTCGGACGTTTTCAATCTATAAAAGGACCCGGACTTTATTGGATTATCCCACTCATTGACAGACAACAAAGGGTTGACATCAGAACAAAAACGGTTGACCTTGAACAACAAGAGACAATCACGAAGGATAGCGTAACGATTAAAGTGAACGCAGTGTTATGGTTTAAAATAACAAATGCGGAGGACGCAATAATAAAAATTGCAGATTATAATAAAGCTGTTTATCAATTTTCAGTGACAGCTTTACGAAACATTATTGGACAACATACTCTTGACGAAGTGTTGAGAGAACGAGAACAAATAAATGGAACACTTCAAAAAATTGTTGACACAATAACCGAACCTTGGGGTATTAAAATTGAAATGGTAGAAATGAAAGACGTTGAAATTCCGGAAGCAATGCAACGAGCTATGGCAAGAGAAGCCGAAGCAATTAGAGAAAAAAGAGCAAGAATTGTAAAAGCAGAAGCAGAATTAGAAGCATCAATTAAACTGACACAAGGTGCTAAAGAAATGGAAGGCAGTCCAATTGCACTTGAACTCAGACGTATGCAAATGCTGTCTGAAATTGGTATTGACAATAACACAACGACAGTAATTCTTATGCCGTCAGACTTCACAAACGCTGCAAAAAGTTTTACAGAATTGGTAAATAAGAAGAAGCTTGACGTATAAGCCACATACCGCTAACGCGGGTTTGGCAAAAGTGGCAGTTCAGTGATCCGCAGACAGTTTTGTGGTTAATCAAACATTGGTTCTCCACATCAATATTTGTGATGAAAATCGCCCTTCGCCAAGCCCGAAACCGTTATAGCTAATTGCCGCGGACATAAACACTGCGAAATATTGACTCCGAACATGAAACGTGAAATCCTTTGAAAGACATATCTGACTCACTTAAAAGCCTTTTAAAAATGGCTCATGACTCTTTTAAATGACATTTCCGACAACTGCTCTTATATTATTTCAGAAATTAAAAACAGCGACAAAAACTTCTTTGAAAAAATCAAAATCCGCAAAAACGACAATGTCAAAAGACACCGAAGTCTTTCGCCGACATTCTTGCAAACCTTAAAAAATTATATCCAGATCTTTATGACGTCAATTTATATGTTTACAAAGCCGAAAAAAACTCTACAATAATCGAAATATAATATTTCCCTCGTTCTTCTCATGACAGCGAATATCAAAAATAACTGCTACACAAGAGACAATGCTTCATTGCACAGTTTCTATTCCATTATACGCTTAATAATTAACTATCTTCTCGTTATCTCGTATAATACGCATGTTTGCGCGTTGTGAGGAAAAAAAGCTTCAATTGCACAGACAACTAAAGCTTTTTACTGTTTTTAAGCAGGATTAGAGGCAGAATGTACATTTTCCATAAAGTCTTTATGGTCTTCTGTATTTTCATCCTTTCCCATAAAACCTGCCAGCTTTTCTTTCCAGGCGTCCAAATCTACTTTACCGCCAAGGTCTTTAGCCGCACCCATTAATTTTTTACGAGTTTCACTTCCTTTGTCAGGCGCCATTAATATGCCAATTGCTGCGCCTGCGGCTAAACCCAGTAAAAGCGCTCCGATTACATTTTTGTCTTTCATAACTTTATGTTTTAAGTAATTAATTTATTAGTTATTTAGGGTATGAAAATTTGATGCCTGAATGTGTAGAATATAAAATACCCTAAATGATAATTGAAACAATAGAAAACCCGGTAGTTAAACAAGACATTAAAATTCTTGAATTGGAAGAACGCCAAACTATTGTGCATTGCACCTGTGCAGGCGATGATGTTGCCTTTAGGGTGTGGCCCACTACTTTTTTAATTGAACACGACACCGGTAAACGGGCTAAATTAATTACCGCCTTTAATATTTCATTTGCCCCACAATGGACACTTAACGACGGCAAAGGATTTACCTTAATTTTTGAAGGCCTGAGTAAAAGATGCTCTCATTTTAATCTGAAAGAAATAATACCGGAAGATAACGGCTTTGAAATAAAAGATATAGCGCGCAACCATACGGATGTGTATCATGTCATTTTTTCCTGAAATTTGACCCGGGTTATTGTGTTATTTTGTCTACTTTTACAGCGCTTACCATAAAAAAAGGACGAGGCATATCCTCATTAAACATGATACAGGACAGATTAGAAAAACAGGTAAAAGAGTTAATGACTTTTTTTGAAAATCATCAAGGCAGATCACAAACTGTAACTGTTTATGAATATAAATGCATTCTTAAAGGGCTTATTTCTTTAATTGGAATAAGTCCGGAAGGTATTGATTACACAGGCGTTTATACTTACTTTGATGTAACGGACGCCGCCGGCAAAGAGCAGTTGCTGAATGCCATAGAGCTAAAAAAAGAAGCCTGTAAAGATCCTGTAACGATTGATTACAAAGACATTGTGAAAATCTTAACCATTTATAAATTTTGTTTACAACCCGAAAATAACAAAGTGCTTAACTCAAACGAATGGCTGAATTTAATCGGTGACTTAAGAGTTTTGGAAATGGAGCGCTTAGGGTCTAATGTAAAAAGCAAATAAACGAACGGCGTTAAAAAAAATGCCGTTATATAATGCTGTAGAACATATCCATCGTATTTAATTTGATTTTTATTTCTCTCAATTTTTTTGATGAAAAAAGTTACAAAAATTCAAAAACGAACAGCAAATCCAAGCCGGCCTCACTCGTGCTTTTAAAATTCAAATAATTATACTAGTATGCTTTATTCATCAGCAAAAAATTAAAATAATTGTACACTTATTTAAGTAAGTGATAAATACTATTAGAAGCCTGTAATAAGCAATTCATAATAAAAAAAGAGAAGCCCGACGGTTTTTCTTTTTTGATTTACACCGTTTCCGCATCCTGGAATACAATAATCAGCATTTTTTGATGCCGCTAAGTGTAGGGGGTATGATATTTTTGTGACTGATTTATAATTAGATCTATACATAAGGCTTATTGTAATGTCCTACTACCATGAACACCACTACTACAGAAAAAATTAAAGACCTGCAATACATTTGCGAACACCGGATGTTTGATCTATTAAAGATCAGCGAAGACGACTATAATACAAAGCTTGCGCTACCCGGTAAACACTTATGGAACCAAAAAGAAACCTTAGGGTATTTAGTTGATCTTGCCGTGTTTCAGCATCAACGTATGGTAAAAGCTCAATGCGAAACTGTTCCCGAAATAATTCATGAACCGGATACATGGCTTAAATGCGGACATTACGAAAAAATGAACAGCCGTAAATTATTACTGTTTTGGAAAAACTATAACCTTTTTATTATTGATCTTATTCAAAATATGTCACCCGCAGAGCTTGCAAAAAGAAGCCGCATTAACCCCATGGTATCCATGTCGGTTGAAGACCTGTTTGTAGAATATGCAGATAAAGTAAATGAGCATTCGCTCCACATATTAAACGCGCGACTTTATATGTTGTCGGGTATTAATTAATTAAGCCGCCAATTTAATTTCTTTTAATACCCTGTATTTACCGGCTACACCATGTTGCAGTTTTCTTTCTAAAAGCGTTACTGTTTCGCATACAAATTCTTCATCAAAAGAATGCTTTTTAACGATGGAAAAACTCTTCCCGAAATTAGCGCGGGGTATGGTTTGGGCAATAGCTAAATGCGGAACGAAAGAACGCACTCTCAAGCCCAGCAAATTATGCAACTCTTGATACATCAGCTTGATCTTATCTGAGTCGGAAAGCTTTACATATATAGTATCAGATGATGAACCGTGTACAAAATGTTCGTAGCCGTGCAATTTCACTTCAAAACAATGGATCTCTGAAAACAATTGCTGCACTACTTGCATAAAACGGTCGTTTACAGGCCACATAGTATGAAATGACATTAATGAAATGTGCGGAACAGAATGCAAATTATGATCACTTAAACCAACCGCCGTGTTTAATTTATGCTTCAGTGACTTAACTTTACTTTTAACGGCATCGGGCGGCGAAATAATAAAGAAGTACTGGTGTACTGTATCCGGTAACGATTCCGGTGTTTCTTTTACAGGGTCCGGAAATAACGACAGTTGCGGCTCTTTAGCACTTGCGAAGGTGTTGTGTTTAGTATTCATGGCATTAATAATTTAATTAACAAATATCTCTTAATAAAATTACTACATATAACGACAGACTGTTGCTATATTTTGTAGCATTTTAAAATAAGCAGATTTTGCCTTCTTGTTGATCATAATAAACGGAGCTTTAATTTAAAGCAGGAAGTTTACTTTTTTTCTTTTATGGAAAAAACAAATCCCGCAAGCTTGCAGGCCGCGGACGAACTGCTAAATACGAAACGCTATTGCAATCAGCGCGGCAACTTACCAAGCCATTTATCTACAATTGTTTTTATAGTTAATTGCAGCTCATTATAAATTACAGGCTTTGTAAAAAAATCGTCGGCACCGTTATTCATTGCCATCACTTTATCATTTCCTCTATCGCTCGTGGTAAATATAATAATAGGGATATGACGGAACCGCTCGTCTTGTTTTAGTGTTGCCGTAGCTTCAATACCGTTTACCAGCGGCATGTTAAGATCCATTGTAATTAACAACGGAAGCATGTCGGCATTAGCTTCCAGGTAAGCTATGCATTCAACCCCATTGTAAGCCTGTACTATTTCAGCGGACGGCACAAGGGTTTTAAAGATCTTTTTCAGCATAAACTGATCATCTTTATCATCGTCGACACTTAAAATTTTTAAAACCGGCATTGCAGAGTTCATTAAGTTAATTAAAAAGTGTTATTAAAATTTTTTAAAAAATTGCACCATTCAAAAATATGAAATTACTATTACATATACACCTACGGCTAGCCGGGGTAAAAAATTTATTAAAATAACTTACCGATAAATTTATTTCAAAGGTAACTATGCTAAAAAACAGGTATCTTTAAAGCAACCAATGTCTCAACCTCTCATTATATTCGAAGACGATACGCTGCTTGTATGCAATAAGCCCGCAGGTTTAATGGTTGAGCCCGACCGCAATAATTTCCCGAATTTATTACAGCAGGTAAAAACTTATTTGAAGGAAAGTACCGGTGAAAAGCTGCCTTATGCCCAGCACTTGCATCGCTTGGACAGGCCCGTGAGTGGCGTAGTGCTGTTTATCAAAAAAAGAGAATGCCTTAAAAACTTAAGCGAACAATTTGCCCAACGCACGGTATCGAAATATTATTGCGCCGTAACCTTAAACGCGCCTCAGGCAAAAACAGGTGTGTTGGAACATTGGCACCGCAAAGAAAAAAAGAAAGGGGTACTTGTATCTGAAGGAACAGACCATGCTGAAAAAGTAAAATTAGAATACTCCGTAAAACCTCATGGGAAATATACACAATGGGAAATACAATTGCACACCGGCAAATTTCATCAAATAAGAGTACAGTTGGCAAGCCTCGGTTGCCCGATTTTAGGCGACGAACTTTACGGGTCAACAGAAGTATATAAACCTAATGCCATAGCACTGCATGGTGCAAAGCTTATTATCAGGCACCCGGTAAGTACTAAGGAAATGGTGTTTGAGGCAGGTAATGAAGTGTTGCATCACATTAGTGAAGATCTGCTTTAACACCCGTTTCAAATCTATTCCTGCACACGTTCTTCAATATGCTTATGGGGCCGGCGGCCACGCTGTTATACATCGCTCTACGGAGCGTTTAATGAATTTTGAATGCCGGTAAAAATAGGATTGGTTAAGCATTAACGGCTTCTGCTTTTTTAAGCTTATGCCATTCATAAATTTTACCGCCCAATATTGCTAAAGGGATTCCAATAACGGCTTTAGTTATATTAAACCAAACGGGGCTGTGTTTCCATAAAAGGATTGTTCCTAAAAGCCACATAATGGCTTCTTTGCTGCCAAGTATAAACACCGCTTTTTTTGCCTTTTCCCGTGCGATCATTGCAGTAACATAAGCGCCTGCTATGGCAAACAGGCTATGGTAGATAAGCGACATTATTAACAGCCGCGTATCAAACATAGGTTTACGGAGTGGAGGAAAAATCCCTGCCAAATGTAACACTTCATGAGTAATAATGGAAAACACCGAAGCTGTTAAAAGTCCGGCTACTATGGAAAGAATTAACCTTATGGGGAATTTGTGTTTAAGCATGTGTAAATCCATTAAAAATTCATGCCACCTGAACTAAATTTATCAACCGATTAAACCTTGGCATTATTTTTTAGTCATAAAGAAATTATAATACCAACCCCATATAAACATGCCTGCTTCAAAGACCCCAAAACAACCTAAATTGCCTTTAACGAAAAGGGAATTAACCGTACTGAAATTAATATTCAGGGAAAAAACCAATAAAGAGATCGCCCATCAGTTGGGCATTACAGACAGCGGCGTAGAATTTCACCGTAAAAACATTTACAAAAAAACGAAGTCGAAGAGCATTGTAGGCTTGGTAAAATATGCCCTCAAATCAGGATTAGTAAAGATATAACAGCTATTTTCCGGGTAATATTATCCTTAATAATACATTATTAAGGGGATTTTTCGTTGAACTTAATAACGCTGAATTAACCCAATCAACGCCTTTATATTAATTTTTTTCTTTCGGATAAAAGAATATAAATAATGATGATAACTGCCAGGCCCAATAAAACATTACCCGTTATAAGCAATCTGAATCCGGTTTTATCCGCGTCATCGGCAATAGCATCAATTAAGATTCTCTGATCGACAAATATTCTTTTTATAAACAAGAGTTGATGTCTTTGAAAAGATTCTAAAGCAGGCCTTAATATTTTCTTTTTAAAATAAAATGCTTTAGTACTGTCATTAAGCAAGGTTAAATAATCTTTATAATTTTTTTCATGTTTTTCTCTTGCATGCTTAAGGTTTACAAAAAGTAAGGTTTTTTCAAGGCTGTATAAATTATAGGTAATTATCTTTTTTTCAATGGTGGCAATATTTGCATCAATTTCAGTTTCTGAATCTATTACATTTTGTCTAAATTTTTCAAGGTCGGTGCTATCTGTGGAAAACGATAAATTAAGCACTGCCCTGTGAATAGAAGAAGTTTCGAAAGAAACAGAATTTGTAAGAATAACCATTTCACTTACTTCCAAAAATAAGGTACGGTATTTTCGCGTTGCCTTTTTTGTAGTTATGTATTGAAAAACCTGAAACAGGATTATAAATATGGCAAAATATAGAAGGTATTTTATTTGACTGAATTCTTTTCTTGTAAAGCGCGGGCCTTCTTCATTCATTTTTTATAACAACATTTGTGAATACATTCTAAATATAATAATTCCGTCCCATTAATTTTCATTATTTGTTTTTGAAAAGCCTTTATGAAATATTAAACCGGTTAGGAAATAATTCCATTTTACAGTAACTTTAATGCATTAACAGGCTACTGAAACAAGTAAATGAAGCACAATCATCCTCATAACCATAGCTTAACCCTTACTAAGGTAAGCAGGATATTTATTATAGGAATTATTTTAAACCTGGTATTTGCAGTGATAGAATTTGTGACCGGTTTTTATACTAACTCATTGGCACTTTTATCTGATGCGGGGCATAATTTAAGTGATGTAGCTACGTTAGGGCTGTCATTATTTGCCTTTTATATGACAAGGAGAAAAGCGACGCCCATTTACACATACGGTTTTCATAAAAGCACGATTTTGGCTTCACTGGCCAACGCTGTTATTTTATTAATTGCAGTAGGCAGCATTGGCTGGGAAGCAATTCATCGGTTTATGCACCCTGAACCCACACCCGGAAAAGTGATCAGCATTGTTGCAGCCATTGGTATCGTTATTAACGCGGTGTCGGCTTTACTGTTTTTTAAGGATAAAGAAAAAGACCTCAATATAAAAGGCGCTTATTTGCATTTAATGACCGATGCCGGCGTTTCTGTAGGTGTGGTTATAGCCGGGATTATTATTTTGTATACGGGTATTGAATGGATAGATCCTTTAATAAGTATAGCCATTATGGCTATTGTACTATACAGTACATGGGGCTTACTTACTGAAAGTTTAAAGCTTTCGATGGATGCTGTACCCAAAGCTATTAATGTAGAAGCCATAAAAGCGGGAATGCAAAAAGTACCGGGTGTCACAAAAGTGCACCATATACACATTTGGGCCATGGGTACTACTAAAAACGCTAT
>JANYGK010000070.1 GCA_025362395.1 Bacteroidota bacterium | reverse complement strand
TCTGCTGCTGCCAAACCATTGCAGCTGTCCGCCGCGTTCAGCGCTTGGCTTATCGTCCGAAAACTGGCGTGCCAGATCTTCAAATTTAGCGCCTGCCTGTAATTTTGTATAGATCTCATCAATTTTAACTTTAAGATTCGCTTTTTCTTTTTCGCCCATGTCTTTCGGGAATTTAACCATAATATGAGCGGTTAAAATTTCTCCCTGGCTTGGTCTTTTATCATATACTTTTAAAACATGGTAACCGAAACGGGTTCTTATCGGCATACACTCTTCTCCAACGTTAGTGCCATAAGCAGCATTTTCGAATGGGTATACCATTTGTAAAGAAGTAAAATAACCAAGGTCGCCGCCGTTTTCACTAGCAGAAGGATCTTCGGATGTTTTTTTGGCAATAGGCTCAAATTTGTCGCCTGAACCACCGGTTAAAACAGCTAAATTTTTAACCGCGTCCAACTTTAGTTTATAATCAGCACTGTCTTTTTTGGTAGAACTTTTAGTTAAGGCGGAAGAACTTTTTTTCAAGATAGCTTCATATTCAGCTATTTTAGACGCGCTTGGCGCTTTGCCCATTGTGGCGTCACGAATAATTACAATGCGGGTATAGGCTTCTATCGTATCTTTTGGTAAAGCATCTTCCGCAAGTCGTATTAAAATGTGTGATGCTTTTACTTCTGTTTTCATACGCTCGTATGCTTCATGCAGTAAGGCATCATTTACATTTTTATCGGTTAAATAAGGTGATGCCAGTTGTTTACGGTAGCCTGCCAACTCCGTTTTAAAAGCGGTGTTTGTATCTAAGCCGTTAGCCTCTGCCTCAAACACTTTCATTTTAAATGTTGAGAACAGGCCCACGTATTCCTTTACTGATTTAGGTTCTTTGTTTACTTCTTTACCGCTGTTTTTTTTGTAAACATTTTCAAATTCACTTTTATAAACAGCTTTACCGTTTACAGTCATTATTACAGGTTCGCTTGTTTGGGCAATAGAAGCCAAGCTGATGGCGGATATCGTTAATAATCCTATGGTACGTTTCTTCATATAATGGTTAATTGTTATTTTTTGGGAGAGCAAATTTAATATAAGTTTTAAATAGTTTTAAATTTTAGTGTTTAGTATTTTTAGTAGGCTAAAACTTAACACAAACACTATTTAATGATTTCTTCAAGCTTAGCGTCCAGTTCAGGGCCTCTTAAGTTCTTGGCGATGATTTTCCCTTCCTTATCCAATAATAAATTTTGGGGTATACTGCTTATGCCATATAGCTTGCCGGCTTCATTTCCCCAACCTTTAAGATCACTTACCTGTGTCCATACTAATTTATCGGCATCAATGGCTTGTAACCATTTATCTTTATTTTGGTCAAATGATACGCCCAATACCGTAAATCCTTTTCCTTTATATTTATTAAACGCGCTTACCACGTTAGGGTTTTCTGCCCTGCAAGGCCCACACCAGCTTGCCCAAAAATCAACCAACACATATTTGCCTTTTAAATCGGTAAGGTTTATTAATTTACCGCTCGGATCGGCCTGTGCAAAGTTTGCAGCAGGATAACCAATAGTAGTTCCCCGCAGTTGGTTCAGTTTTTCCTGTGCAAGTTTTCCGTATTTGGTAGTTAAAATAGATTTATCCAGTAAGCCTACTATTCGCTCAAGGTCTTCGGGAGGCACATTGGCATTTTGATAATTAAAATAAATGGCATAGCCGCTTACCGCTGATTTTGGATGTTTTTTAATAAAGTTTTCAAGCGATGCTTTTACTTCCTTATCCATGTTCTGGTATTCGGCTTGTATAGCATTCATCATGCCAGCATCGCCTTTAGCTTTTGCCTCATTGTAACGGGTTACCATATCCTGTTGTTTCACTCCAAAACCCTGCATCATGGCATTATAATCCATATAATCCTTTTGCGTTTGCCCGCCCTGTACCTTTGCATAAGGCAAACTATCAACGTTGGCTTTTATGGTCGTTTTCCCACCGTCTACAAAAAAAATGAGGTTTGGTTGTTCATTAATATTATTGCGTTTAGTGAGCCAATACATATTAGGCTCCGTGCCTTTTCCGGTATAGGTAAAGTTGCCCGATTTAACCTTCGCACTATCTGTTATATCTTGGTTATTCCATTTATGGTGTATATAAGTATAAGCATTGTCACTTACATTTTTTAAAGTTCCTGAAACGGAAAAATTGAAAGCGGTTTGAGCCAACGACGAAAACGATATGGCAAGAAGGCTGAATTGGAGGATTTTATTCATGACACTATATTTTTTAACAAACAAATATACTTTTTATTGTATGAGTTGAAAGTTAAAAAATGAAAATTTAGAATTCTACATTTATATGTAATATTTAAATAGGAATAAATGAGTTAAAATTACGTAGTATAGGCTTACTTTATCTGTTTAGCTTAAGTTATTGTTAAATCTTTCTTAACTAATTATCATTTTTATTCACAACGGCTCGTAGTAAAACTTTTTATATTACTTTTGTAATGCTTTAAAAGTGACCAACCTATAAGAGGAGAACGATTCCGGGATCCGCCTTAAACCACCAAAGCGTAATATAAACAAATTAAATCTCAAAAAAATGAAAAAAATTCTACTAAGTTTATCTTTAATTGCGACTGCGGCTATTGCCAACGCGCAATGTTCCGAGTTGTTTATTTCTAAATATCTTTCAAACGGCTCTAATAACAAAGCTATTGAAATTTATAATCCTACTCCAAGTCCAATCCTATTAACCGGGAAATATTACTTGGCACGTTATAAAACTGGAACAGCAGGCACTCCTGTACCTATGACTTTTTCTGATACAGTTTGGTTAAAAGGAACAATTCCATCGTATAGTACATTTTTAGTTGCTAATCCTGAGGTTACGCCTAATTCGGGTAACAGCAATGCAGTTTGCGATCCCCGAATTCGTGCAAAAGCTTCAGGAACAACAGGCCAATTAGGAAATTTATACGGTACTTATGGGTCATCTACGGGAGACCCTACTTATTTTAAAGGATCGGACGTTATTACTATTGAAAAAAAGGTTGGTGCTACCGTAACCATCGTAGATTTATTTGGAAAAAGAGGGGATGTAGTAACTACTGCCTGGTCGAGCATTGCTCCTTATACAGGCGGAACGGGTATGGGTAAATGGATTACGAAAGGATATTTAATGGTTAGAAAATCTACAATTCAATCAGGAGTAACTACGGATCCTTCCTTATTTAATCCTTTAGCAGAATGGGATACCATTGCAAAACCACATACGCCGGCAGATACGGCAGCGTTATATAATTTGTTAGGTTCTCATACCTGTAATTGTAGGATAACCGGAGTTAAAGAATTATCTAACTCAATTATTTCATCCGTTTTCCCTAATCCGACAACAGATAATGCTAAAATCACTGTTTCTTCAAGTGAATTAATAAAATCTTATTTTATACTTTCAGTAACAGGTAGTGTTATTAAAGAAGAAGAATTTACTCAGGGTAAAAACAGTTTCAATGTAGATGTTGACTATTTGGCTAAAGGTGTCTATTTCGTTAAAATGAAACATGTTAACGGACAAGCAAGCATTACTCGTTTTATTAAGAACTAGTAACACTCATTTAACATAAAAAGAAGAGTAACATCATATACTCTTCTTTTTTTTGTAAAAAACTTTAAGGATTTAATTTAAAAACTATGAATAAAATAACTATTTTATTAAGCCTGTTTATTTTTGTATTAATTAGTGCTGTCGGTACTGCCCAAACAGACAGTCTACATACTGTAAAGGGGATAATAAAAGATGATGTTTCTAATGAAGCATTGATTGGCGCAACTATTTCATACGAATCCGGAAAAGGGGTTCAAACAGATTTGGATGGAAACTATATGTTAAAGCTAAAAAGTGGGAGCTATACATTTACGGTATCTTATATTGGTTATAAGCCTTTGATTAAAAAAATTGCGATAAAAAACGGGTTAGTTGTACTGAATGCGGACCTGTCGTCAGAAATTGTTTTAAATGAAGTAGAGGTGGTGGCTGATATCGCAAAAATAAGGGAAACGCCTGTTGCGATTTCAAATATTTCCGCAAAACAAATTCAGGAAGAATTAGCAGGAAGGGATTTACCGATGCTGTTAAACTCAACACCGGGTGTTTACGCTTCACAACAAGGTGGGGGTTCAGGTGATTCAAGGGTTAATATACGCGGGTTTAGTCAAAATAATATTGGTGTATTAGTTGATGGTGTTCCTGTTAATGACATGGAAAATGGTTCGGTTTATTGGAGCAATTGGTCAGGTTTGTCAGAGGTTACCAAAACTATGCAAGTACAACGCGGCTTGGGTGCTTCCCGTTTGGCATTGCCTTCCGTAGGTGGAACAATCAATATCATTACCATGTCTATTGATGAAAAAAGAGCTTTTGTTATAAAGAATGATTTAGGGACTAATAATTACAGAAGGATTTCAGTAGGATATAATTCCGGTATTTTAAAAAATAAATTCGGTGTTACCCTCGCCGGTAGTTATACCGGTGGGGATGGCTGGGTTGATAGAACGTATCAAAAAACATGGTCATATTTCGCTAAATTCACATACCGGATTAATAAACGTAATTTACTGACATTTGGAGTTAATGGTGCTCCACAAGAACACGGGCAAAAATCAACACAATTAAATATGGCTTATTTTGATGCAGGTTATGCAAAAAACCATGGTGTTAATTCCGATTCTATTTATGCTAATCCTTTAAATAAATATACAAATGCCGTTATGCGTGATAGAGGGCTACAATATAACCCTGATTGGGGCTACGTTAATGGTAAAGCTGTAAACACAAAAGTTAATTTTTTTCATAAGCCCTTGTTTAATTTAAATTATTTTTTAACCATTAATGACAAACTAACGTATTCTAATGTTTTATATGCATCTTTTGGAACAGGGGGAGGTACATCTATTTCCAATTCGCCCGGATTTGATAGAACAGGAAATGGTCAGTTATTATTACAAGGTTCTTTTGATGCTAATTCAACCAATATTGGTTCTTTTTCGCCTTTAGATCCTAATCAAAAATGGTCAAACACTTATATCTATACATCCATTAATAACCATAAATGGTATGGTACCTTATCAACATTAAAATGGAAAATTAATAAAAATATTGATTTTATAGGAGGGGTTGATGCACGTTACTATACAGGAATTCACTACCAAACACCTAATAATTTACTGGGAGGCGACTACGTGTTTATGACTCAAGGTAAAGACAAAAATCTAAACCCAAGCTATTCAAATAATAAAGAAGGTTATATTAAAAAAGTAGGAGATAAGATAAATTATTATTATTCGAGTAAGGTTACATGGTTAGGGTTATTTACTCAACTGGAATATAAAAAAGATAAATGGGCTATGTTCTTAACTTTAACCGCCAATCAGTCTACTATGCAAAATATCAATTATTTTGGCAAAAAAGAGATTGTATTAAGTAAGAAAAATACTATTTATAATGCAGTAGGTTATGGAGATACTTTGTATACTGACGGTATTAATTCCGGTGTATCCACTAATCTTGGTTCAAATGGGATTACTCATAATAATGATGGTAGTATTACTTTCTTAGATAATATGACCAATAAAAATGTAACTATCGGACAAAATTATTCGATTTTCAATAATATGTCTAAAGAAGCCAGAACAAATACAACTAAAGTAAAAACATATTATGGTTATACCATAAAAGGGGGTGCAAATTATAAATTAACAGATAATCATAATGTGTTTATAAATTTAGGTTATATGAATTTAGCCCCACGTTATAATAATGTATTTGACAGAAGCGGCATCGAATTAAAAGGAGTGAAAAGTCAACTTATTTTAGCTGCGGAGTTAGGTTATGGGTTGAAATATGAGCACTTAGCCATAAATGTAAATGGGTATTTAACCAAATGGGGCAATAAACCATTAGACTTTCCTTTAAGTATTCCTGATCCACAAAACTCAGCAAGTACGTTGTATTATAATGTACCGGGTGTAGATGCTAAATTAAAAGGGTTAGAATTAGATTTCTCATATAAAGCTTTGTCTTGGTTAAAAATTGAAGGCTTTGGCATGATAGCTGATTGGAGGTGGAATTCATTAGGTACAGCGTATGTATTTAATGATACCGGTACTCCGGCAGATACTATTTTATTTGATGCTAAAAATTTACATATTGGCAATTCTCCTCAACAGCAACTTGGCGGATCTTTAAGGTTTGAACCTTTTAAAGGATTTTATTTTAAGCCTCAGTATACCTTTTTTAATAAGATGTATGCACAATTTGATCCGACCGTTTTTAGTCAAAAAAAACGCTCTCCTGATCGCACGGATTATAGAAGTAGTAAAGTTGATGCTTGGAAAATGCCTGGTTATGGACTTTTAGATTTCTTTTTAGGATATACGATTAAAAGTGTTAAAACAACTGTTACCATAAATGCATCTGTAAATAACGTTTTAAACACAGTTTATATAACTGATGCATCATATGCTTTTGGAACTACCCCATTAAATTATAATGTTTTAAATACGAATGTTTATATGGGTATGGGAAGACGATACAATGTTGGTATTAAAGTTACTTTTTAAAATAATCTAAAAACTATGAGCTATAAATTAAATAATTTAAAACAAAAAAAATGAAAAAGAAAATTATTACGATGATTGCTCTTACTGCTTGCAGCATCATCGTTAAAGCTCAGCAAATTTCTATAGCGCGCGCCGCTGCCGTAGGAAGTAATGTTACTATCAAGGGTATTGTGTTAAACGGATCCGAATTAGGAAATATAAGGTACGTACAGGATATTACTGCCGGTATTTCAATATACGGTACAAACCTTAGTGGTGTAAACCGTGGCGATTCTATTATTGCCAACGGAACACTTACCAGTTACAATAATTTACTGGAAATTACGCCTGTAACATTTACTGTGTTTGCTACGGCTAATGCTTTACCGACCCCGGTTTTACTTACACCTACCGGCATGATAGAAGCTTACGAAGGTCAGTTAATTAAATTTAATAATGGAACGTTTGCTTTAGGAGGAGGCTCTTTTGCCGGTAATACAAACTATAACTATACAAGTTCAGCTCAAACTGCTCAAATCAGGGTTTTAACTACAAGCCCTTTAGTTGGTACTGTTATTCCAAACTCTTCCGTAAATTTAATTGGAATTGTTTCCCAGTTTTGTTCTTCACCTGCATCCGGTTGTACAACAGGGTACCAATTGTTATTACGAGACGCAAACGACATCGTTAATAATTCTTCTATTTTTATTACCGCTCAATCTACTATTTCTAATATTTCAACTTCAGGTTTTAATTTGAATTGGAGTACTAATATTGCAGGGTCAAACTCCTATATAAAAATAGCGAAAGATCAATTACTGTCTACAGCAGTAGTTACTCTGGCTGCTAACTCAGCAATTAGTCATACGGCCACAGTAACCGGGTTAACTCCTGCTACTATTTATTATGCGAAAGTGTTTTCGATTAACGGAACTGATACGGCAAGCTCTTCTGTAAGAGCTTATTGTACAAAATCAAATTCATCAGGTACTATTAAAACGTATTTTACCCGTAGTGTTGATAATACAGTAGCAACAACGGGGAACAATGCAACACCATTAATCGGATTAGTAGATGATACTTTAATTGCATACATTAACCGTGCAAAAAGTGAGTTAGAGATCGCAATTTATAACTGGGATAATTCCAGTGGAATTACAACAGCGGTAAATGCAGCTGCGGCAAGAGGTGTTAAAGTACGTATTGTATATGATGGTTCAACAACACAATCAGGTTTAACAACAATAAGTACCCAATGTAAATGGATTGCAAGCCCGCAAGGATCAAACTACACTATTATGCATAATAAATTTGTAGTGATTGATGTGAACAGCCCTGTAAATGCAATTGTTTGGACAGGATCTACCAACTGGACCGGTCAGCAATTAAATACGGATGCAAACAATGTAATTATTTTTCAGGATCAGAGTATGGCCAAAGGCTATAAAGCAGAGTTTGATGAAATGTGGGGTGATACTGTTGTTACATCCGGTGCAAACATAGCTTTATCAAAATTTGGACAGTTTAAAACAGACAATACGCCACATGAATATGTGGTTGGAGGTAAACGTATTGAACAATATTTCAGCCCTTCTGATAATACCAATTCAGCTATTATTTCTACTTTAGGCACAGCTAACTCATCTATAAATTTTTGTTTAATGTTGGTTTCACGTACAGATTTGGCAACAAAAGTAGAAACGCAATTTCAAACGATGAGTTTAATAGGTAAAGGTCTTTTAGATGATACTGCCAGTTATGGTGCTCAGTTTAATTATATGAAAACCGGTATGGGGGCTGCCAATATTGCAGTTGATAGTCATAGCTGGATTCTGCATCATAAATATGTAATTGTTGATCAGGAAAATGCATCCTCCGACCCTTTAGTTTTAACCGGTTCCCATAATTGGAGTACAGGTGCTGAAACCAAAAATGATGAAAATACAGTTGTTGTTCATGATGCAACTATTGCCAACCAATATTTTCAGGAATTTACAATGCGTTGGAACGAAAGAAATACGGTTGGTGTTGGAGTTTATGAATCACAGTATTCATTAAGCGGTTTAAGCCTTTACCCAAATCCAACCGGCGGGAATTTCACTTTAAATTATACTTTGGCTAACGCGGGAAGTGTTACTATTTCTATTTACGATTATTTGGGAAAAAAAATTGAAACTAAAACAACAACGGGAGTTACAGGTTCTAACTTAGTGACTCTTTCAGGAAGTGAGTATAGCAAAGGAATATACCTTGTTGAAATAATGGCGGGAGATAAAAAAGAAACTAAAAAACTGATTGTTCAATAGATTATTTTGAACAAGGAAAGAAAATAATATCATAAACATAAAACAATACGAATGAAAAAAATAAAAAATTGGTTACTTGCCTCGGGTATGGCTGTTTCCTCGATAGCCCTCTCGCAAGTGGCATTACCTGCCAGTAATGATTTTAATAATTTTGCTGCAAGCGGAGTTCCTGCAGGATGGACTACCAATATACCAACATCAAATGTTTATGCAACCGGTGGAACGCTCAGTTCTGCGGCTATCAAATTTTCGTTACAATCACAATATCTTACTGTAAATACAGCCAATGCAATGGGTGCTGTTTCTTATTTATTAAAAGGATATGCAGGTACAGGCATTACATCCTGGCAGGGTGGATTTTCTATAGATGAATCCGTTAACGGGTCAACCTGGACGAATATAGTTACGTATACTAACACACAAATCGTGATTAATACACTAACTACTTTTTCTGTAGCGCCAAATGCTGCCTCGAGGTATTTAAGATGGAATTTCTCGAATAAAGTAAGCGGATTTAATTTGGCAATGGATGATATTAGTATTATTGCGGCTCCTGTAACAGCGCAGGAAATTAATGTAAAACAAGGAGCAACTACTATTTTTTCAGGGGGTGCTACAGGATACTTTAATTCGGCAATGTTTACTCCTACAACTATTACATTAAGTGTTTTAAATGAAGGAACGGTGAATACATTAAGCTTAACGTCCATGAGTTTAACAGGACCTGCTGCTGCTGATTATTCAGTTACCGCGCCCGCGTTTCCTTCATCTGTGGCGCCAAGCTCAAACGTTCCTTTAAACATTATCTTTACGCCTTCAACATCAGGTACCAGAGATGCTGTTTTGACAATCATTAATAACGATAGTGACGAAGGAACGTATGTGATTAACTTAAAAGGAATTGGCGGAAGCTATGCTACCCAACCTGCTGCACAAGGCTCGGCATTAAGCTTTTCAAACATTAAATCATACCGTGCTTCAGCAGCATTTACAGCAGCTACAGGCTCTCCGACAGGTTATCTTATCATAAAAAAAGAAAGTGCTTCCGCTATTACCGAACATCCGACAGATGGAAAAGCGTACATGAGAGGCGACAGTATAGGTGCCTGCAAAGTAATTTATAACGGAACCATGACTGCTATCGGTTTATCTAACATTTATGCCGGCAAACAATACCAAATTGCTATTTTCACTTATAACGGAGGTGGAGCATACATAAATTATAATACAAATGCGCCTTTAACAAGTAACTTTACCGCTTTGGGCTCAATGCAGCCTATAAATGAGTATACAGGTATTAATGTAACTAACACTACCTTTTTAACTGACCTTACAACCCATGTTTATCCACATACATCTACATTTTACGGAAATTATGATGAAACGATGATCAAATTATTTACGGCTCGCGATACAACAGCCGCACAAAAAGTAGTGACCTGTGTTTACAGCAGCGAAAATTACGTGTATACTGAACCGTTTGCGTGGGGCTATATGAGCCGTGAACATACGTACTGTCATAACTGGATGCCTTCGAATCCGGCTGACAGTCCTGAAAGGCCTGAATATAATGACCAGCACCATTTATTTCCTACAAACCAAAACGATGCGAATGCTGCCCGTAGTAATTATCCTGAAGGTGATATAGCAGGAACACCAAGTGTTACTTATTTAGCCTGTAAAAGCGGTAATGATGCAGCAGGAAATCATGTATTTGAGCCTCGCGCAACCCATAAAGGTGATTTTGCAAGAGCTATTATGTACATGGCAACGGCTTATAACGGTCAGTTAAAAGGCAGCGCGGTTATGAACTGGAAATTAAGAAATCCTATTAGTGCTACTATTTCTTACGGACAAGATCAAAACATTTTGAAAAAATGGCATTTTCAGGATCCGCCGGATGCATGGGAGATTTCACGTAACGACTTTTTAGATTCTTTACAAGGTAACCGTAATCCCTTTATTGATAGTATGCGTTACGCCTGTTATATTGATTTTTCTAAAATGACATACATTGCAAGTCCTACCTATACTACCGGCATTGGCACACCTTGTTATGTAGCAGCAACTGTAGTGTCGGGTGTTGCTGAAGCAAACCCATCGAACTTTGAATATGTGTTGGCGCCAAACCCAACATCGGGCGAATTTTATTTAATGATTGAAGCTAACGTAGCCGAAAAATTTGAAATGTATATTACCGATGTTGCCGGCAGAAATGTTTACAACAGAAGTGTAGACGTGGTTAACGGTTTTAATAATGTAGTGGTAAATGATATTAAATTACAAAGCGGAATTTATTTTGTAAATCTTAATTACAAGAACGAAAAAATAACCCGTAAGTTGATTATAGAATAACAATTTAATACAGCTGATTTTAATAAGAGTCCGTTGCAGCAATGCAACGGATTTTTTTTGTGTGATCTTTTGATTGTGAGCCAAGAGCAGTTGTTATTACAAGATGTATTGAAAGTTGTACTCCAAAGTAATAGAAACATACGGTATCTTTTCGACACATTTTATTTATCATCTTTCAATCAATTACCAGACTATTTTTCGGGTATACGCTGAAAGGTTTACTGAAAGAAATTTTTCTTTACAGGTAATAGTTCATTGATGAATTCTGTAAAATGTTTGAAAAAACCAATAAAAACAGCATTCTTATAAACGAGTTAACCTATTTTTTTAAAACTCCAATAATACTACAAATTAAATTTGTTTGAATTACGTATTGTTGTTCTTTATTAAAAAAATGCCCGTTTTATTCAAAATATCATTTAAACTTTTATCATGAAAAAAAAATTACGTTTAGTTTTTTCTTTACTTACTTTTTTTCTTTTATCACACGCTTTATTTTCTCAGGGCGGAGATAATGCCGCTGCCGCTGCCGCAAGCCCTGTTACTTTGCCTTTTTCGGCTACGGGTACTACATGCGGAAGGATAGATAATTATAATTTTCCCGGATTTTGCACCTGCACGGGTGGTAATGACTGGCTGTATTATTTTTGCGCGCCTTCTTCGGGTATAATTGATATTTTTATTACAAACGCTTACGGTGTGGCTCCGGCGCTATTGGTATATAACGGTGTGCCCAATGCCTCCGGGTCAACCTACGTAGCATCATCCATTACAGGCAGCAATATAAATAGTTTAGTTACGTTAACCGTTACAGCCGGAAATTGTTTTTATGTAATGATAGATAACGATCCGTCTGTTGCAACCCCTGCATCCTCTTGCTTTAATTATAGTATTACTATAAGATATCATACAACGCCTCCCGCAGCGCCGTTGCAACCCGCCTGTACCAATATTGGGTATGATAGCGGAAGTTTAACAGGTTGGATTGGTACTACAGGTGAAGTAACTACGGGACCCGCAGGAGCTCCTACACCAAATTATAATCCTTTATATTATGCGATAGATCCTCAGCAACATGTTGTTACAAGTGGTGCAGGCGTTGATCCTTTCGGTGGTTTCCCGGTGGTTAATCCCGCAGGCGGTTCCAATTCATTAAGGCTTGGCGATCTTGGAACTTTCGGTACAACCGGACAGTTTAACGGCGGCATTCCCGGGTCGGGAGGAGCAACCCTTGAACAAAAATTTACGGTTACATCATCAAATGCATTATTTGTTTACTATTACGCAGTTGTTATCCAGGATGCAAATAGTATGGCAACTCCTCATACATCGGTCGATCAGCCATTTTTTAAAACAGATGTGTTTGATTGTACAGGTGCTGCCGTAGCGTGCGGACAATACCTTGTTGTAGGAGGGCCTTCCATACCGGGCTTTACCTTGTCGCCTTCCGGAGGGAACGTCTATTATAAAACATGGTCGCCTGTAGCAGTTGATCTTACACCTTATATAGGCACCTGTGTTACGGTAAGGTATACAGTAGGTGATTGTACCATAGGCGGACATTTTGCGTATGCTTATGTGGATGCCAATTGTTCTCCGTTGGCTATAACAGGAGTAAATATGATATGTCCTACAAAATCAACCGTATTGAGTGCGCCTGTTGGTTTGTTTACCTATTCATGGACACCGGGCGGATCCACTACCCAGTCCATAACTGTTTCCCCTACTGTTACTACCACGTATTCGTGTGAATTAACGTCATATACAAATTGCCATACTTCGCTTACCTATTCAGTATCTTTATTCCCGCTTGTAACGGCTTCCGCTATTTCTCAAACAATATGTAACGGTACATCGGCAACCGTTACTACTTCTGTAACTCCTGCGGGCGGCTCTTATGCTTGGGCACCCGGAGGATCAACCGGCTCTTCCCTTTCTGTTTCTCCGGCAAGTACTTCTACTTATATATGTACCTATACCGACCTTGATGGTTGCAGTGATACAGCTATTAGCAGGGTAACGGTTAACCCCTTACCCGTTATGTCTGTGCCCGCAAACACCTTTGTTTGTAATTCCGGTAGCGTGGCAGCTTCTTCTTTTACGAGTAACGTACTTAGTACTACTTATAACTGGACAAATAATAATACTTCTATCGGCCTTGCAGCAAGCGGTACCGGTAATACGCCGGCATTTACGGGCACAAATTCGGGTACTTCACCTGTTACGAGCGTTGTTTCTGTAACGCCTTCCGCAAACTCCTGTGTTGGTTTACCAGTCAATTATACAATCACGGTAAATCCTATCCCTACTGTTAATGCTGTAACAAGCACCACCTATTGTAACGGTGCCTCGGTGCCCACAATAAATTTTACGGGAAACGTAGCAACTTCTATTTACAGCTGGAACAACTCTAATACTTCTATTGGCTTAGGAGCCTCAAACACAGGAAACATTCCGGGATTTACAGCCGCAAATGGAGGCATTGCAATTTCCTCGGGAATAATTACTGTTACCCCCACCGCCGGGGCATGTATAGGGACACCGGCAAATTTTACGATCAGTGTAAATCCTTTGCCTACCGTAACGGTTCCTCCAAGCTCTGCTTATTGTGCCGGTGATGCTGTTCCTGCTTCAACCTTTACAGGCAATATAACCGGTGCAGTTTTTAACTGGACCAATTCAGATCCAACCATTGGCTTAGCAGGGTCAGGTGCAGGCAATATTTCTCCATTCACGGCAGCAAATACCGGATCTTCTTCTCTGCAAGGAATTATTTCTGTTACGCCTACTGCCAATACATGTGTGGGTAGCTCGCAAAGCTTTACAATTACCGTAAATCCTATGCCTTTAGCGCCAACAGCGGCCGGTACAACGGTTTGTCCGAGCTCTTCATCAACATTAACGGCTACGGCGCCGGGTGGAACGTATGCATGGTACGATGCCCAACCTACGGGAATCTTATTATCATCTAACGCTTCATATACTACTCCCGGTTTAACGGTAACTACGACTTATTATGTAAATGCAACTAATGCTTTTGGATGTGTGAGCCCTTTTACACCGGTAACTGCCAATGTATTAAATAATCTTCCGGTTAACGCATCACCAAATCAAACTATTTGTATCGGCGCAAGTGCAACGCTTTCTGTAAGCCCTTCCGGTGGGGGTTATATCTATTCATGGGATTCTCCTACGTCCACGGCTTTTTCAGGCACTGCAAATCCTGTTGTGAGCCCTGCTGCAACTACTATGTATACAGTACAGGTAACAAGCCCTAACGGTTGTACAGGTGCGGGCCAAACACAAATAGTTGTTAATGCATTGCCTGTTGCTAATGCCGGCAATCCCATATCATTTTGCAGTAATCAATCAGGAACCATAGGAGCAGCTTCCGTAAACGGGTATTCTTATTCTTGGTCTCCGGGAACAGGATTAAGCAGCTCTTCAGTTTCAAATCCTATAGTTACTGTTCACAATACAAGTACGACACCTGTAGTTATTGAGTATACATTAACCGTTACTTCCGGCGGGTGCCAATCGAGTAATGCTGTACAGGTAACTGTTAATGCATTGCCTGTTTCAAATGCAGGAAACCCGGTAACTATATGCAGCGGACAGTCAGGAACAATAGGAAGCTCAACTACAGGGGGCTATTCTTATGTATGGTTTCCCGCAACTAATTTAAATAACGCTACGGTTTCAAATCCGTTGGTTTCCGCCATTAATACAGGAGTTTCATCTGTTATACTAAATTATACAGTTACTACAACGGATATATCCACTACCTGTCAATCAAATGGTATTGTAACGGTTACTGTATTGCCTTTGCCTACGGTAAACGCAGGCTCCCCTTCTTCAGGGTGTATAGGTGTTGCTAACATTCCTCTTTCAGGCACAATAGGCGGCTCGGTAATCGGCGGCGTATGGAGTGGTGGTTCAGGGATCTTTAGTCCTAATAATACTACACTTACCGGATCTTATACACCAACATCAGCTGAGTTCAATACACGTGCTGTTACTTTAACATTAACGGCAATTGCCATAACTCCTTGTCAGAATGTATCATCAAATGTGGCGATCAATTTTTATGAAAACCCTGTGGTTACTTATTCTGTTAATAACCCTAAAGGCTGTCCTGAGCTTTGTGATATATTTACAGATAAATCTTTTATAACATCTCCTGAGGTTATTCAATCATGGATATGGAATTTTGGTGATGGTACTTCGAGCACTGTTCAAAATCCTTCACATTGTTATAATCAACCGGGCTATTATGATATAAGCTTAACTGTTATATCAACTCATGGATGTAAAAGCTTCTCAGTGGCGCCACAGATGATCGAGGTATATCCTATGCCCATTGCTTCATTTATTCCTGATCCGATGACGGCAGGTATTTTAGATCCTAATATCACTTTCCAAAATACGTCGCAGGGGGCTGTTATATATGCTTGGGATTTTGGGGATCCTTCTACGATAAACTCAGTTAATAATACATCCACGCTTACCAGCCCGACGCACGCCTATACTTATTCAGGCATCTATAATGTTAACTTAGTGGCAACCTCTATTCACGGATGTGTTGCCGGGTCATCTGCCAATATTGAGATAACACCTGAGTTTACCTTTTATATTCCTAATACATTTACACCGGGTAACAATGATAATATAAATGATGTTTTTACGGGAATGGGTGTGGGTATTGCTACATACGAGATGTGGATCTTTGACAGATGGGGGGCAAATATTTTTTATTCGAACGACATTCATAAAGGTTGGGACGGAAGAATGCATGGTAAAGGCGATGAAGTGAAGCAGGACGTTTATATTTGGAAAGTTAAGTTGAAAGATGTTTTAGGGAAAAATCACGAATATATAGGGCATGTTACCTTGCTTAAATAATTCGGAAAGGTCTTATAAACCTTTCGAAAAGATACTAATCCTATTATTGCACTTTAATTATTTAAATTCAGCGGTTGCTGTAATTTCAATGGCCGCATTGAATGGCAAACCTACTACCGAAATACAAGTGCGTGTAGGGAGCCTGTTCGTAAAGTAACTTACATATTCTTCATTCACGGCTTTATAATCATCCATTGTTTTCAGGTAAATAGTAACTGCAATTAATTGATCGTACTCACACTTATATTGGTTTAACAGCACCTTAAGATTTTGCATGATCTGTTTTAACTCAGGAATAACACCACCACCCACTAATTCTCCTTTAGCATGATCTAAGCCGATTTGTCCGGAAACATAAAGTATTCCGTTTGATATAATAGCCGGTGTATATGGTTTTTTACTCATGTGTTTAAGTTTAAAAAGTATTCAGATTTATTAAGTTTAAAAGATCGATTTATTAAAACAATTGTTTAGCTTTTTCTATAGCGCTATTTAATCCTTCCATTTTGCTTCCGCCCGCTTGCGCGTAAAATGGTTG
>JANYGK010000019.1 GCA_025362395.1 Bacteroidota bacterium | reverse complement strand
ATATCGGCCGTTTACTTACGTTTTTTATATTCTTTCTGAATTGCTTTTGTAGCGCTATCTTCCGTTAATCCTTCAGGTGATGTTTTTAATAACAATATAACTGCTTTAATAGCCCTTACTGCTTCAAGACGCTTGCTGTCTTTTGCCAACATGGATGCTTTTACATCGGCATTAATTTTTTCTTCTATTCCCATAATATGTTTAATTTTAGCATAAAGATAAACTTCATAAATCAAAATTCAAAAGTTATAATTTATAATTATGCAATGTACTTGGCCGCAAAATGATCCGCAAATGCTCAATTACCATGATAATGAGTGGGGCAATCCTGTACATGACGATAAAAAACATTTCGAATTTTTGGTGTTGGATTGTTTTCAGGCAGGGCTTAGTTGGAAAACCATTTTACACAGGCGCGAGAACTTTAAAAAAGCTTTTTCTAATTTTGATGTAAAAAAAATAGCAAAATTCGATGAAGTTAAAGTGCAGGAGTTAATGCAGGATGCAGGCATTATCCGCAACAAATTAAAAATTACGGGTACCGTTAAAAATGCCAAGGCTTTTATAGAAATTCAAAAGGAATACGGGTCTTTTGATAAATATATCTGGCAGTTTACAGATCATAAAACACTAGTCACCAAAGTAAAGCAATCGTCTGAAATACGCGCCACAAGCCCCGAATCGGATGCGATGAGTAAAGCTTTAAAAAAACTGGGTTTCACTTTTGTTGGCTCCACGATTTGTTATGCTTATATGCAAGCTGCGGGGATAATAAACGATCATTTGGTAAGCTGTACAAGATATAAGGAATTAATAAAAGCGGAGAAACTAAAATAAAATCATTAAAGGTTCTCGATACAATTTTTTGTAAAAACAAAAATTACTTGAACTGACACTAACTTCCAACCGAGTACAATAAAATGAAGAAAATTCTTTGTATAGACTCAAATCACAACGTGTTACATGAAACACTTATGCAGCAGGGTTTTGAATGCGATCTGTTTTGGAATAAATCAAATGAAGAATTACTCTACTTAATTCCAAACTACGACGGACTTGTGATACGCAGTAAAATTAAGATAACAAAAGATATTATTGATTCAGCACCTAATTTAAAATGCATTGGCCGTGTTGGCGCCGGCATGGAAAACATTGATGTTGATTATGCTCAAAGCAAAGGTATTATTTGTGTTAGTGCACCCGAAGGCAACAGGGATGCAGTTGGTGAACACGCATTAGGAATGTTGTTAATGCTGATGAATAATTTGAAGCGAGCAGACAATGAAGTACGTAACGGTGTTTGGAAACGCGCCGAAAACAGGGGTACTGAAATAAGCGGTAAAACAATTGGTATTATTGGTTACGGAAATATGGGCTCAGCTTTTGCAAAGCGTCTACAAGGCTTTGATTGTACTATTTTAGCACACGATACATATAAAACTAATTTTGGTAATGATTTTGTAAAAGAAGCATCGCTCATAGAAATTTATAATGAAACAGACATTATAAGCATTCATTTGCCTTTAACTAAAGAAACTGATTATTATATTAACGATGCGTTTATTTCTTCTTTTAAAAAAAATATTTACATTATAAATACAGCCCGCGGCAACTGTTTAAATACAGCAGACTTAGTACATCATATAAAATCAGGAAAAGTACTCGGCGCTTGTTTGGATGTATTGGAATATGAATCCGTTTCTTTCGAAAACATGATTAAAACTGCCTTACCCGAACCCATGCTATATTTATTAAAAAGCGAAAATGTTATTTTAACGCCTCATATTGCGGGTTGGACTTATGAATCTAATTACAAAATGAGTAAGATCATTGCAGAAAAGATGATTGAAGTAATGAAGTGAATTTGGGTGATAAACAAATAGCGGTATGTAAGATTCATATTAAAAAATAAAAATTAGAATACAAAGAAGTAAACGAATCAAAGCGGATTTTAAATGAAAAGAGTAAATGAGAAAATGTTATAAATGCTATGCCATAATAGTTGTCATTTATAACAAAGGATAATTTGATACGGTTTTCATAATTAAGTGTGACTGTTGTAGATGAACGGCACAAACTACAGGTCTGTATAGTATAAGTAGGGCCGCTTAGGAATTACTCCATCGGATACTCCTTAGCTACCCAATCCGGTTTAATGCCTTCCGGTAACTCCAGCACTTTGGTATTTTTAAATCCCTGCGCTATTAACGCATCATAAGCCGGTTTTATGTTCGGACAGCTTGAGTAAGAGCAACAGCCGCAATACACTACAATGGCTTTTGTTTTATTTTCCATAGCCAGTGTTTCATTCATGCGCGACTTGAATGTAACATTAGTTGCAACACCGACCGCTACAGCCGATTTAATATTTTCCATAGGGCCAACATTAAAAACAAGCGGTTTATCCTTAGTATTGGCTTGAATTTTATCAGCCAATTCTTTAGTAGACATTAGCTGTTCTTTTTTCCAGATTGACGTTTGAGAGTAACTGTTAACCAATCCTGAACATGCAATTATAAACGTAAATAATAGTTTCATAAAATGAGTTTTTGTTTTATCAAATTTATATAAAACATAGAATATATAATTCTAAAAAAAGCTAAAAATATTTGTTTTAATATTTAACCCCCATTTAACCGAACAGAGTTTTATACTTAAATAAAAACTTCATAAACCAAGGGCTTCTTGTTAGGGTTCTTTCAAAAAAAAACCAGGTCCGTTTTAATGCCCATTACAAAGTAGAGCCTTTAATATACGCCAAGGTAAATGTAACGATCAGGCTATTTTTTATTCATATTATTTTAGATGAAAATGTAATTTTTAATCATATAATTTTATCAGGGGATAATTTTTTCGGATACCGATTTTCCACTGCTGATGTCATAGCCGCTCAATTCAACGTAAGTAATATGAGGCAACCAAAATGAACCTCCGTCTATTTGAGCAAAAACCCTGTGCAGGTATGACAGTTTATTATTAATGATCATACACGCAGTATACTTGTTACCTGACTTTGCTTTCACCAAAAAAATATCACGTTTTTTATAGGACACAAAATTTAATTTAAACAGTTGTTTTACAGAATCAATGCAAACCGCGTTTAAGCCATAAGCGTATTTTCGTTGAATGGTTGAAAGTTCTTCTGTCCCTCCTCCATCCGCATAACGGATCCAGTAATAATGCACAGGCTGTGTTTTGTTAAGAGTACTGTCTTTATTATAATTTAATTCGTAAACAATGGTATTGGTATTATGCGTTCGTTGTACATAAAAAATCATCTTTTTATTGGCGGGTGGCACCGGAAATGTATCCGCACTGTTAATTTTTCCTTGATCCTGTTTTATAGTATTAATCCCTGTAGGATTCAATAAGAAAGAAGTTCCGGTGAGTAAACAAACAGCCGGTAAAAAAAAATATACAATCGTTTTTTTCATATTATTGTTTATCTGAAACCTTTTACAATCTTGCAAGCTTTTTAGTGCCGTTAAATCTAAATCATGCTCTTATATTCAATTTTTAAATTTTGGCGGTTAAGATACATAAATCGTTTTACAAGATCGATCCTGAAAAACTTAAAAATATTTGCTTAATATGTATTGATCAAATGATAGAAAAGTATTTTATATCTACAAAACTAAGGAAACTATTTTTGTTTATGAAGTTTTTTCATTCATATTAACTATTTTTGCAGAATATATTTTTAATACCCTCAAAATCTACTATTATTGAACAAAATGGATCTCAAAGCTGGCGAATTACATATTTGGCGATATACGCATAATGAAAACGACTATCAAGCTGAAAAAACCGAGCCTTTACTGTCGAAAGAAGAACGGGAAAGATGCGAAGAATATGTGCAGGAGCCCGAAAAAATCCGCTACACCTGTAACCATCGCTTTGTAAGGCAGATTATGGCGAAATACTTAAACCTGTTACCTGCTCAAATTAAATTTAATAAGACTTCCATGGGGAAACCTTTTATCGAAAATTCAAATCTCTTTTTTAATTATTCTTACAGAACAACTTTTTGCTTGTTGGCTATTTCAAAAACAAACGAAGTAGGCGTGGATATTGAGAAAATGAAAATTTTACAGGACGTTCCTACATTTGCTTCCTTCACCTTTTCAGAAAAAGAAAAGGAAATTATTTTTAAAAGTAATGCTGAAAAATTTCAGGATACACTTTTCACCTTTTGGACTTTTAAAGAAGCTGCCATCAAAGCCCTTGGGGTGGGATTAAATGCTAATTTGACACAGATTGATTTGTCTGAGTTTTTTTATTCGGATATTAACCCTTTGCTTTTCGACTCAAATTCTATTTATACCATAAAGCAGATAAACGCCTTGGATGGTTATAAAGCAGCTTTTGCCGTTAAGGGAAAAATTCACATTTATTCTGAATTTAATTATGTTGTAAATTGATTTTATGCCTTTGTTTATTTAACAATTTTATATCTTTGGCAAATGAATTTTTCACGTTTTCTGAATTGCATTTATGGTTTGTTATTTGTTACAAACATGTTTTCACAGACGGATAGTACCGCTGTTAAAGTTTCCGGGAGAGACAGTATTTATGATGAACAAAGCCGGAGCAAAGATATCATTGATCTTTTAAAATTAAAACGCCTGGCAGACGATGGAAAAAGATCTCTAAAGCCACGCATCACAGTTGTCCCTTTTGTTGGATATACGCTTCAAACCCGTGTTGCCGGTATTATTGCAGGCAATATCGCTTTTTATACCGATGATGATGAACAAACCAATCAATCCGCTATAAGTCTCAGTGTAAGCTATTCACAAAACAATCAAATTATTGCACCGCTTATTTCCAACATCTGGACACGAAAAAATAAGTATAATTTTCTTGGTAACTGGCGCTACTATAAATACCCTGAACAAACTTACGGACTGGGTGGGCACACAACTCCAAAAGATAAAACAAAACTTGATTATTCTTACTTTCTTTTCAGGGAAGCAGTTCTGAGGCATGTTTCTAAGTCCGACATTTATGTGGGACTGGGTTATAATCTCAGCTACCATAGCAAGATCACGCAAGTTCCACCGGTAGAAGGTCAGGTCACCGATTTCGATCTTTATGGAAGAACCAAATCTTCAATTTCCTCAGGTATTTCGGCTCATGCTTTATTTGATAACCGCGGCAATACTATCAATCCTCAAAAAGGAGCTTATGCAAATATTGCTTATTATCAATATGCTAAAGTAATGGGAAGTGATAATGACTGGCAGTCGCTGGTAGTTGATATGAGAAAGTATTTCAGACTCGGACATGCTAAAAATATACTGGCTTTCTGGAGTTATAACTGGTTTACATTTGGTAAAGCTCCTTACCTTGATTTACCAAGTACGGGCTGGGATTCCTACTCAAACATTGGCCGTGGCTATATTCAAAGCAGGTTTCGTGGTACTAATTTGTTGTATCTTGAAGCAGAATACCGTTTTAAAATTACACATAACGGTTTGTTGGGTGGTGTTTTGTTTACCAACGCGCAATCGTTTACCGACTGGCCTTCAAATAAATTCACAACTATTTCTCCCGCTGCCGGAGCAGGAATTCGCATCAAGCTCAATAAATTTTCAGGCACCAACCTGTCTATCGATTATGGCTTTGGTATTAATGGCTCTAGAGGATTATTTATTAATCTGGGCGAAATATTTTAATGTGTTAAAGCAATAAGCTTCCTGCAATCATAAATTTTAGCTTTGTCATAAAAGTTTTTAATTTTACATTCTCACAAAAACAGTAGAATGATACAAATAGAAAAAATAAACTATCCTGATAAGTTAAAGGAGTTCATAGATTTTCCTCACGATCTGTATGCGGGAGACCCAAATTACGTTCCTGAATTATTTATAGCGCAACGGGATATGCTGAATCCAAAAAAACATCCTTTTTTTGAGCATTCAAAATTACAACTATTTTTAGCTTACAAGGATACTAAAATTGTTGGTCGCATCGCTGCTATCCGTAATAATAACCACAATAGCTTTACAGGAAATAATGATGGTTTTTTTGGTTTTTTTGAATCTGTTAATGATTATGAAGTAGCTAAATTATTGTTTGATACAGCCATAAGCTGGTTAAAAAACGAAGGATTTAATAATGCTGTAGGCCCTGTAAGTTTTTCTACTAACGAAGTATTTGGTTGGCATATTGATGCTTTTGATAAACCGCCGATGATTGCCATGGGATATAATAAACCTTATTACCCGGGCTTTGCTGAGCAATATGGCTTTACAAAAAACAGCGATCATTTTGCTTATTATATGAAAGATGGCTCCGTATCAGAAAAATCGTTACGTGTAAGTGAAGCGTTTGAAAACCGTTTAAAAACAAAAGGTATTACTATCCGTACCGTTAATATTAAAAAGTTTAAAGAGGAGGCGGAAAAGGCACATCTGGTTTATAATTCGGCATGGGATAAAAATGCAGGCTTTGTACCGATGACGTATCATGAGTTTATGCATTTATGTAACGACATGAAGCCGGTTATGAATGCCGATTTATGTTTTATTGCAGAGCATGAAGGTAAATTTATAGGTTTGTCGTTTTCGTTGCCGGATATTAACCGGGTATTAAAAGACGTAAAAAGAGGACGCTTGCTGCCTTTTGGCATTTTTAAATTACTGTTTAACAGAGGTAAAATAAATAAAATGCGCGTTGTGGTAATGGGTGTTATTGAGGGTTACCGTAAGCTTGGTATCGAAGCCTGTTTTTATGCAAAAACAATCCGTAACGCAAAAAGAAACAATATTTTTGAGGCAGAAGCATCATTGATTTTAGAAAATAATGAAATGATGAATCAGGCGCTTATTAATATTAATGCCCATGTTTATAAAACCTATAGAGTGTATAAACTTGCATTGTGAAAAAGGATACCCATTATAAATTATTGACCTTATTTTCACCGCTCGACCTAGCTACTATTTTATATATTGCTATTTCTGCGGGTTATTTTTGTTTTAGCACCGCAACTTTTAAGTTTCTCTTACCTCATTTTGTGATAAGGGTACTTATACTCATTTTAATAATTTGGTTGTCTGTTTTAGGCCGTAAATTCAGTTCTAACAGGGTAATATTGTTTTTAAGAAATTTATATCCGTTGTTTTTTCTCGGCTTTTTTTATACGGAAACCAGTTGTATGAAAAACATTATTTTTAATACTAACTTTGATGTTTTTTTCTTTAACGTTGAACAAAGCTTATGGAATTGTCAGCCGAGTATTGAGTTTTCAAAGCTTATAGATAAAGCCTGGTTTAGTGAGCTTATGAATATGTGCTATTTCTCCTATTACGCACTTATTGGCATAACATGCATTGTTTTGTATTTAAAAAACGAACCGCGCGCGCAAAAAGGCATCTTTATAATTATTTGTTCTTTTTATTTATACTACCTTATTTTTGCTGTTTTTCCGGTAGTCGGGCCTCAATATTATCTATCGCACCCAAATTCAGAAATAGCCCCTCCTTATTTTTTCGGAAAAATAATGCATACCCTGATAACTGATTTTGAACAGCCTACAGGGGCTTTTCCAAGCTCACACGTGGGTATTGCCATTATTATTGCCTATATAACTTATAAATACGTAAAAAAATTATTTTTTATCATCTTGCCGTTTGTGTTGGGAATTTGCTTTGCAACGGTCTATATTAAAGCGCATTACCTGGTTGATGTGATAGGGGGCATCATCTCGGCACCGGTATTCATTATTTTAACCGGAAAAATATATACTGAATTTTTATTTTGTAAACCCTACTATGGAAAGTCGGAAAATAGACTTTAACATTTTTATATATCGCATAAGTAGAATTTCATTTTTAACTTTAACATCTGAACTTTCAATAAATAAATTAATAAAATGTCAATTACAGTTATTATGTTTCCGGGCCAGGGCTCACAATTTAAGGGCATGGGAGAACATCTATTTAAAGAATTCCCGGAAGCAGTAGAGGCGGCAAACCGTGCTTTAGGCTACAATATTGTTGAGCTGTGCCTTACCGATCCCGACAATAAACTCAATCAAACCAACTACACCCAACCGGCGTTGTTCTTTGTGAATTATCTTAATTATCAAAAATATTTACAAACTAATGTCGCCCCCGATTATTTTATAGGCCACAGTTTGGGAGAATTTAACGCGTTAAATGCAGCAGGAGTGTTTGATTTTGAAACCGGGCTAAAAATCGTACAAAAAAGAGGCGAGCTGATGTTCTCTGTTACAGGAACGTCTATGGCTGCAGTTATTGGCGCCGATTACAAAGAAATAAAAGAGATCTTAAAAATCAGTTTCCCTGATATTGACATTGCCAATATTAATACCTCCGCGCAAATAGTTATTTCGGGCCAAACAGAAATGTTAGATAAAGCAGCCGATTTTTTTGAAGAGGAAGGCCTTGTTTATATTCCCTTAAAAGTAAGCGGTGCGTTCCATTCTAGGTACATGACCCCCGTAAAGGATCAATTTCAGGCATTTATAAAAAACATGACGTTGAGTAAATGTGTTATTCCTGTTATTTCAAATTATTCTGCAACCGTTTATCCCGATGAAAAAGAACGTATAATTAAAAACATGGTGAACCAGATCAATAGTCCTGTTAAATGGCTGCAAAGCGTGGAATACCTGATGTACCAAGGTGAATGCAATTTTATTGAAATTGGTGCCGGAGATGTATTGACCAATGTCATTAAAAAAATAAAAATATAACTTTGTGCTTTTTACTATTTAAACTTAAAATTCAATCATTTAAATGCTGAATTCTGAACAAATAAATTTAATATTGTACTGTGAATTGTGATGAAAAAGAAGCTTTGATAGGAAGCTTAAAAAGAGAAATACTACAGATGCCTGCCGAAAGCACTGTAAAAGTAAATTTTAGTATGGAAGAAGTGTATAAGATCATTCCTCACAGGCCGCCTTTCGCACTTATCACCTCTATAAACGCCATAAACATTAAAGAAACCACTATTGAAGTAACAAGCCGCGTTGACCCTGCAGACCCTATATTCGCCGGTCATTTTCCCGGGCAGCCGGTTTACCCGGGCGTTATGCAGATAGAAACCATGGGGCAAGCCGGTTTGTGCCTGTCTTATTTTGTAAAAAATAATACCTTAGAAATAAAAGAAAGCAATACCCCGGTAAAAGGCTTATTTACTCGCGTGCACAATGCAGGCTTTAATAAAGGTGTAATGCCGGGTGATACGCTTACCGTGCGTGTTAAATCGATTGAAGACGACGATTTTATGGGTTTAATGTCTGCCCAGGTCATAATAAATAACGACATTTATTCACACAGTATTTTAGAAGTATATTATCCATAAAAAACAAAATAATAATTAATAACGTTATGTTAAAAAAACGCGTAGTAATAACCGGAATGTCGATCAACACCCCACTTGGTGATACTTTAGAGTCATTTTTAGAAAATTTATTAGAAGGAAAATCAGCCATTAAAAGATGGGAGTCTTTAGATTCAAGCCGCATTTACTCTAAAGTGGGCGGCGATAACGGCCACTATGATATTAACGGCAAAATAGACAGTTATAAAGGACAAATTCCTGAAGATGTATTTAAGAGACTGGAAAAATTAGGAAAAAAATCGCCGTGGGCAATTGCCATGTCTTTACAAACCGCTGTAGAAGCGTTTAAAGACGCGGGTTATTTAGATCAGATCAAGGACGGGAATAATATCGCAACAATTGTTGCAGGACATAATTTAAATCAAAAATACACATTCGAAAACCACGATATATTTAATGATGAACCTGAATTTGTGGATGGCTTGTTTGCCTTATATGGTTTAGATACACACCACGTAGGCGCGGTAACTGATATTTTACAATTGCACGGCCCTGCATATACGGTTGGTGCTGCTTGCGCGAGTGGTAATGTTGCAATGCGTTGCGCGGTTGACGAAATTCAGATGCACGAGGTAAATGTAGCCGCTGTTGTGGCGCCTGTTTTAGATTATTCGCCTTTAGATATGCAGGGAATGGCTATTTTAGGAGCTATCTCTTACAAATCATTTAATGATACGCCCGAAAAAGCGAGTCGTCCTTACGATACAAAACGTGAAGGTTTCGTTCCCTCTCATGGGGCGGCAGTGCTTATTTTAGAAGAATTGGATCATGCTATTGCACGCGGCGCTAAAATTTACGCGGAAATATTGGGTGTTGAATCTTCATCAGACGGGAATCATTTACCGCAACCTTCAAGAATAGGACAAGCACGTTTAATGAACCGCTTATTAAAAAACTGTAATGTAAAACCGGAAGAAGTGGATTATATCAGCGCTCACGCCACCTCTACCCCGTTAGGTGATTTAACGGAATTGCGTTCTATAAAAGATGTGTTTGGTGACCATGCCTATAAGTTAAAGATCAATGCGCCAAAATCTATGTTAGGTCATACATGCTGGTCTGCGGCTACTGTAGAAACTGTTGCAGCTGTTTTACAAATGAATAAAGGAGAATTACATCCTTCTATCAATATTGAAAATTTAGATCCGGAAGTGGATGTAGATGTTTGCAGAAATAAAAGAACCAAACATAATGTAAATATTTTATTGAAAAACTCATTCGGGTTCGGAGGTTTAAATTGCATTAGCTTAATTAAAAAGTATACAGGAAAATAATATGAAGATTTTTATTACGGGAGGTTCGAGAGGTATTGGTCATAAAACCATGATGATGGCTTTAGAAAGAGGTCATGATGTAGCGTTTACGTACAATAACCCTGCTACCGATGTGAATGCAATACTTGCAGAAGCTAAAAAAATTGCACCAAACCAATTGTGCAAAGGCTACCAATTAAATATTAAAAATGCACAACAGGTAATTGATGTGGTGGATGCGGTATTGGATGACTTCGAATCCATTGATACGGTTATTAATAACGCCGGCATTAACCGGAATAACCTCGCGTTTAGTATGACGGATGAGGAATGGGACGATGTGATAGGAACCAACTTAAGCGGTACATTTTATGTGATACGCGCGTTTTTACCGGTATTTTTAGCCAATCGTAAAGGAAGGTTCGTTAATATTTCTTCTATCGCTAAAGACGGCTTATCGGGTCAGGCAAACTATGCCGCCAGTAAAGCAGGCCTCATAGGTTTATCGCGCACCATTGCTAAAGAATACGGGCAAAAAGGAATTACAAGCAATGTAATAGCACCCGGTATGTTTGAAACCGATATGGTAAAAGAAAATTTAAGTGATCAGCTAAGAGGCTTTTGGATACAACATTGTCCCGCAAAAAGATTAGGCCTTTTAGAGGAAGTTGCAGAGGTTATTTTATTTATAGGTTCGGATGCCGCAAGCTATGTTAACGGCCAAACCATAGATGTAAACGGCGGCTTAGACTGGGCAGACTAAGACAAGAAAGTTGACAACCGGAAACAATAAAACTGTTTCGCTGTTGTGAATACATCCATTATAAACTCAATACTTATTTGACGGAATAAATAATAGAAATGAAGAAATACGGTATAGAAAAAATAAATGTGTATCCAACAGCACTTCAGTTGGATCTGGAAGTATTGGCAAACGAACGCGGATACGATGTGGCACACATGAAAAAAGAATTAATGGTGGAGAAACGCGGTGTTAATCCACCGTGGGAAGATACCGTTACCATGGCTGTTAATGCGGCTAAGCCAATGCTTACGCAGGAAGATATTGATTCGATAGGCTTATTGATAGTAGCGAGTGAAACGGGTTTAGATCATGAAAAATCGTTAAGCTCATGGGTATTACATTATTTAAATTTACCAAGTGCCGTTCGTCACTTCGAAATAAAAATTGCCTGTTATTCCGGAACTGCCGCTCTTAAAATGGCCGTGTCCTGGCTATCATCCGGCATGGTAAGAAAAGGTCAGAAAGCATTAGTTATTACAACCGACGAAAGCTTAAACTCCATTCACAAGCCATGGGAATATGTATGCGGCGGCGGCTCAGTAGCTATGTTGGTTTCTGATAATCCTGAGTTTTTAGAATTGGATGTTGAAAAATTCGGCGTGTACGCTCATGAAGTTGCGGATGTTATTCGTCCCTTACCCTGGTTAGAAACCGGTAACAGTGAGCACAGCTTGTTTTCGTACATGGAAGCATTGGCGGCCACTTATGAAGACTTTGAATTACATGTAGGCAGCGTTGACTTTAACACATATTTTAAATATAATATTTACCATGTACCGTTTAGCGGTATCAGTTACAGAGCCCATAAATTATTAATGGGAATGGCTACTGAGGCAAGCAGCGAAGAAATACTGGAAAGTTTTAAAAAGAAAGTATTGCCTTCTATAGCCTATTCAAAAGATATTGGCGGCACTTACGGCGGAAGTATTTTTATTGCGCTATTGGCTACCATCGACAAAGCTGATGATTTAAAGGCAGGCGACACATTGGGCGTCTTCTCTTACGGCTCGGGTTCCTGTGCCGAATTTTATTGTGTAAAATATACCGATAAATCCAAAGAAGTTGCCAAACGCGCAGGCTTGAAAGAACTTATTGAGAAACGTTATAAAATAACGGTAAAGGATTATGAAGCAATGGAAATGTTCAGAGAGCAGCGTATTAAAGAAGGTGATTTTGAACCTGATTATAATATGGTTCCGGGCTTATATGACGCTGCTTACAAAGGCAAAGGACTTTTAATTTATAAAGGTTCCAAAGGCTTTTACCGTACTTACGATTTTAGTTAAAATTAACTGCGTAAGTACCGGAAAGTATAAAGTTTTTACTGTAGTGTTGTACTAATATATAGACGAGTTATGCTGAACTTGTTTCAGTATTTATAGAGTTTTACCATTAAGACACAGAGTTATAATAACTTATAGTTGTTAGAATGCGAGCCTGAAACACGTTAAGGGTGACGTGAATTCGGCATTAGGTTTATTATTGATAGATAGCTCCACACATTTCTTTTAAGGAATTTCTTACTTTTACAACCATGAGTCAAACATTATATAAAGAAATACTGATCCCATCTCTTTTAAATCCCGAATCGATCGGCAATCTTTCAAAACAAATTACAGAAGCTGAATATAGTGAGGTACGTTTTTTAATTTTAAAAGGTAATGTTGATATTTTTTGCAACGGACTTGATTTAAAATGGGTGGCTGCCAATGAACGCGGTGACTACATAAAAGAAATGTTAGAGTATGGTGAGTTCTTAAAAAAACTACAAACCGGTAAATGTATTTCCATTGCTGTAGTAGCCGGCAGCGCCTCCGGTGGCGGCATGGGCATTGTTTGTGCATGCGACTATGTTATTTCTGTGGAAACTGCTCTTTTTTCTTTACCGGAAGGTTTGTTAGGCCTAATCCCCGGAATGATTCTGCCTTCCCTGTTAAACAGGATAAGTCCGTTACGCATAAAAAAGATGGTACTGACGGGACAAAAATATTCTGCGGCAAAAGCTTTAGAATGGGATATTGCAGATGAAATAACTAAAGAGGAAGATATAGAAGCGGCAGTACTAAAAGCCATTGCAACTATGAAATCGTGCAAGAAAGAACCGGTCGGAGATATTAAAAAACTTTTATACACATCTAACATCAATAAAGATGAGCTTGCTTTATTAGGAATGAAAATTCTTAACACCAAACTAAATGAACCGGAGATAAAAGAGCGCTTACAAAATATTTTAGATTTTATGGAATAAAGGTTAAGGCGCAGGTTTGACGGGTAAGACAGATTATCGCTGATTTTTTTATTCGTACCAATCTTGTTAAATTGATAAGATGAGTGTCTCCTTTTTTGAAGACTCTATAAAATAACAAAGGCGCGTAAAGCGCTTTTATTATTTACAATCATTACTGGATTAGTAATAAAATAGTGTGTAAATTTTATGGAATAAAACGATAACAACGTCTTTTGATTAAATGAAATGTTCGGGTTTTTCGAAATTTAAACACATTCAACTTGTAAAATCTTAAACGCCAATGTCATGAGATCTTTAAAAACATATTTACTTACCCTGTTAACGGCTTCTATATATTGTACTGCGCTTGCTCAACAACAGGTTATTATTTACGGCAAGATAACCGACGACAGTACAGCTAAACCAATTAAATATGTTTCTGTACAGGTTCAAAATTCCAACTACAATACCATAACCGATAAAACCGGCAATTACAGAATTGTGATACCCTATAAAAAACACATATCCGTTATATATAAATTATTAAGCTACACAACGCGGATTAAAAAAATTGAACTTTCAAACATTCCTGATTCAATAAATGTGACTGTCACTCTTAAGCAAAGTTTCACCTCCATTGAAGGTGTATCTGTATATGCTAAAGTTAAACCCGATACCATACTCGGTTCTCCAAAATACAGTATATACGATTTTGATTTTTACGAGGACAAGTATATTTTATTAACGGCGGAAAGATCATTAAAAGAAGCAAATCTTAAATTGACAGGCCCTAACGGCATTATTACTACAACGTTCGGCGTTCCTAAAGAAGGTGGTGAAGCGAAAGAATTTTACCGAGATTATATGGGTTACACAAACCTTGTGTGTGAAAATTTTATTTACCGCATTAATATTTACCATGATCGGTTTGTACTGATTCCTCTAGCTATAGAAGATGTTAACTCTTTTATAAAACCAATACTGGACACAGTGAACGGAAAAATAATTTACACCGATTATTGGAAAGATTATCCGCTGTTTAATTACTTCAGCTATAATGAAAAAGACAGCTTAAGAAAGCAATTAATTTCTATTGAGGATAAAGAGCTGATGCACGCCTATAATTTTGAATACTATTCGCTAAAGCCAAAGGATAAGCTGGATGCCAGGCGAGCAGCCATGGACATGCATACCGATAAACACATCATTGCAGCTTTAATGAGCGGCTTTACAAAAAGCATGTTTTACGAACCATTATTTGCACCGCTGTATATTATTAAAGATACTATTTATGTGTTCGATCATTATAAAAATTTACTCTTTCACCTTAATAAGGAAGGCGTAACAATCGATTCTGTTCGTATTAATTATAATCATCCAAAAAATTGGAAAGAATGGAAAAATGTAATGTTGAAAGATGATATTAAAAACGCTATTTATGCCGTTTATGAAAAAAACGGTCATAAGTATATTAAGGAAATTGGATTGCAGAACGGAAAAGAGAAGGGAAAGTACGTTTTGCAGTTTCACAGCGCCGATAAATTAAAAATTCACGATGGCTATGCTTATTATATTTACAGGCCATTTGAGAGCACACAGGAAAAGTTTTTTTACAGGGAATTGATTATGTTGGATGCGAAGTGAACCTGCCCAACTTATATTTACTATTAAGCAGGTGTATGATAGATAATTTAACCCTATAGAAAATATAGATTTTTAACACAGAGAAAAGAAGACTTCTCGTAATAATTCACAAAAAAATAACTTACTTCATTTTAAAAACCCGTTTTTTCTTCGCACTTTCGTTACACTTAATTTCATGAATGAATAAACTTAAAATACCCGCGCTAACCCTTGTACTTAGTTTAATTTCCGCAGTATTACAAACCGCGTTGGTATCATTTATCTCTTATAAAATAATGGGCTATGCAGATATAGCCATAAGCCTTCTTTACTTTTTCATATCCTTTATCGTCAGTTTTTTTGTGATTTATATTTTATATAACAATGTTATTTTTCAAAAGATAGATAAGCTTTACCTGCGTGTAAAAGCACTGCAACCAAAGGAAATCCCTAATACAGAATTTCAACTGGATGAAGTAGATTCTTTAGAAAGATTGGAAGACGAAATTACTAAACTGGCAGACGAGCGAAATAAAGAGGTTGAACAACACCGTAATTTAGACAGTTACCGTAAGGAATTTTTGGGTAACGTATCACACGAATTAAAAACACCTATTTTTAATATTCAAGGCTATGTATCAACCTTAATTGATGGCGGAATTGATGACCCAAGTATAAATGTAGAATATTTAAAACGTGCCGATAAAAGTGTAGACAGGATGATACAGATCATTGATGATTTAGAAACCATATCGCAGTTAGAAGTTGGTACGCTGGAACTCGAGCCTGAAAAATACGACGTTGCTCAACAAATTAAGGAGATCATTGAGGCATTGGAGTTTCAGTCGAGTAGAAAAAACATTAAACTGCAGACAGCAAAAAAGTATGATAAACCTATTGTTGTACTGGCCGATAAATTCAGGATAAGGCAGGTAATTGTAAACCTCATTACCAATAGTATTAAATATGGAAAAGAAGGGGGCAAAACTTTAATTACCATTAATTTGTTTGATGAACAGGTAATTGTAGAAATAAAAGATAATGGTATTGGCATTGCCGAAAAACATTTAGCAAGATTGTTTGAAAGATTTTACCGTGTTGATAAAGGCAGAAGCCGTGAACAAGGCGGTACAGGGCTTGGGCTGGCCATTGTAAAACATATTATTGAAGCGCATAACGAAACCATTGATGTAACAAGTACCGTAAATGAAGGCACTACTATTACGTTTACGATAAAAAAAGGGGAATAGGTAAATAGTGAGTTACAGTCATTCAGAATTTATTTCAAAATCTACGATTTATTAAGACTGAACTAATAATAAGATATGCTGAACAAATTCAGCATAACGCCTTTAGATCTTTAAATTATCTAACTATGATTACCCTTAAAAATTCCTGCAATTTTATCCTTTAATTGAATTACCTTTTCAATATTCTCCTGTATGGCAGGCACCGTCATTTCTGTGATTTGAGAGTCGCTTAAGGATTTTAAAGATTCAGGATAGAAGATCAAAAAGCTGGTAAACTCATTGTTACGGCTCAATGTCTTAGGCATATTATCTACATGAAAATCAAAAGAAACTGTTTGTTTCCTACTGCTTAAAAATACAAAAAGGTCATCTTTTTTTACAGTCTCAATAATATCACTGTCTTCAAAATTATTTACAATTTCATAATTATAAAACTCTTTTTTCTTATCTCCTACCAAAGCGGTATAAGCTGTAATGGTTTTTTGTTGGCCGTAAATAAGGGTTTGGTTACCTGTTTGTTTAAGCAGCGCGTTTAGTTTTTTTACTACCAAGTTAAAGCCGCTTTCCAATTCGGCGTTGGGTGTAAGCAAAACTATAACTCTGTCGTAAGTATTAAGCGGTTGAATTATTTTTGAGATAATAACCGACTGTTTTGTCTTTACCAGTAAATTATCGGCAATGTTACCAAAGATAAGGTTTGAATTTATTTGTTGCGCCTTCCAACTGATCAATATGTCGGAAATACTGTAGGCCTTTGCTGTGCGGGCTACACCGTCTACAATACTTAAGTCAACCTTTTTAAGCACCTGCACTTTCTTATCGCCCGAGGAGATCTGTTCCACCACACCGTCGATTACTTTTTTAACGATGTTTATTTTTTCATCCGCGTCAGCATTCTCTTCTACAATAGATAAAGGATAGATGGGTTCTGATGATTTAGGATCTTTTATCATTAATGCCAAATCAATTAGGCGTGCAATATTATCAGGGTTACTTACCGGAATTAAAATACGTTCGGTACGGTCAATAATTTTTTTAGACGTTTCCTTATCAGTCATGGCAATTTTACGTGCCGCGCGTTCTGTTACAAACGAGCTCACCATGCAAGTAATTAAAATAAGGATAATAGTTGCATTAATAATATTTTGATCGAACAAGCCAATATCATACCCTACCTTTATAACCGCTAATGTAGCCGCCGCATGCGAAGCACTCAGGCCAAACATAACCCGCTTTTCGTATTTGGTATATTTATAAATAGAGCCTGTTGCTTGGGCTGCCAGCCACTTGGTTACTAATGCAGTTAAACTTAAAATTCCTGCAAAAATAAGCGCGTTGGTTCCTTTTAAAAACACACTGAAGTCAACCAACATACCGGCACTGATCAAAAAGAAAGGAATAAATAAGGTATTGCCGATAAAAATAATACGGTTCATTAATACAGAGCTGTGCGGAATAACCCTGTTTAAAGCAAGCCCCGCTAAAAATGCACCAATAATAGGTTCTACACCTGCAAGCTCAGAAAAAAAGCCGGAAATAAATACCATGGCCAATACATAAATATATTGCGAGCTTCCTTGCCCTTCGATGTTACGAAAAAACCAACGGCTTACTTTAGGCAGCAAATACAATACTGCAAAACCCAATACACCTAAGGATAATACGAGCCTGATCCAAAACATGGAGTTAATTTCACCGCCTACCACATTGGTAATAACACCCAGTAAAATAAGTACGGCACTGTCTGTAATAATAGTTCCGCCAAATGAAACCTGCACAGCCCTGTTTTTAACAATCCCCATATTGCTTACAATAGGATAACTTAATAAAGTATGTGTAGAAAACATACTGGCCAATAAAAGCGCAGGCCACATGGTAAAATGAAAAACATAAACACACACCACGTAACCGATGGTGATAGGAATAAAAAACGTGAAGGCACCAAATACCAGGCTCTTGGCGCGGTTTTGCTTATACTCCTGCATGTCAATTTCGAGACCTGCCAAAAACATAATGTATAACAATCCCGTTTTACTAAATAGTTCAAAGCTGGTCGATTTTTCAATAATGTGTAAGGTATTAGGCCCTATGATAACACCGGCAATAATTAACCCTATAATGCCGGGAATACGAAAGCGCTTTAAAACAAGCGGCGCAAATAAAATAATGAGAAGCGTGAGGGCGAGAATGAGTACCGGATTTTTTACAGGCAGGTAGTGACTGAAGAATTCGTGGAAAGCCTGAAAATTATTCCCGAAAAGTTGCATACCAAAACGTTTATAACAAAAATAGAAAATTAAAGTACACTAATAACCAAATACGGATTATAAATAAGAAAATACCATTCAAACCTCATTACCTAAACAGGTAATTAATGCCAAGCCCTATAGAATACAGTTACCTTTTACCGGAGCTCCCGTGAGTGCGAAATTGTTATAAGCTGCGCCTAAATTAGGGTCTGCTATAAAACGCAATAGAGGAAAGATCCTAAAACGTGAATTATTTAAAGCAATATCTACACCCGCCCCTACCCGCAGCTGCAAATTTATTTTTGAAAAACTTTCCGTACTTGAATTTGAAAGCTCTGTGCTTTTATCCTGAATATCTATACCCGCAATATAGGTTCGTTGATTAACAAAAATATTGGTAGAGGCCCCTTTAGTAAAGAAAGTGCTATTTTTTTACGGTTCAAGTAAAAATCTACGCGCACAGGTGTACCAATATAACGGTAATCATATTGATAGTAAACCCTCTAAAACGTCAATACATATTGTATAGAAGTCGTCCTCGGCGCTTCTATCTTCATAGGCCTTAACGAATAGGCAGTATTAAGCAGGTTGTTACACACTAAGGATATTTTTTGTTTTGTATTTAAGTTATAGCTTATCCTTGCATCAAACACTTGTATCCAAGTATGTGTTTGCCAAAAATTAACCGCTTTAAGCTTATTAAAATAAGGACTGTCGCTCGTTAATAATTCTACATCCTGAAAGGCCCTGTCAATGTTATTCATTTTGCTGTAACCGCGGTAGCTGAATCCTACACCAAACTTATATATCTTAAATTCAATATCACCTTTCACCAAATGCTTAAAACGGTATTTTAAAATATTACCGGTTGTATCCATACTGGCCGATTTGTAACTTAAGTTCTGCCCGAAACCACCTAATGATTTGTCCCTGGCATATACACTGTCAGGCGTTAAAGATACCGGCTCTATATAAGTATAACCTATCAACGTTGTAACTCCGAATTTTTTATTGGGATCAATCGTAGAGCCCGCAAGCGATACATCAATACCTCTTACCCGGGAGTCGCCGGTATTTAAAAATTTAAATCCTATAACACTTACATCCGGGTCCCATACCCCAAAGAGGTATTCAATGGTATTATGGTATTTTTGATAGAACCCGGCTATATCCAAATAACCGGCAAATTTCCCGATTTTAAATCCTTGTTTTAACCCTATTTCAAAGCTATTGCTTGTTTCAGGCTTAAGATCAGGATTTGGAAATACTCCGAAAATACCGGCCTTTGTAGCAATATACCTCTCTGTAATAGTGGGATATCTGAACCCTTGTCCGTAAGACGTTCTTACATAAGTGCCCTTCATTACCTGTAAGCTTGCGCCTGCCCTAAATATTGGGGCAACCACACTTTGTTGCGTATTCATTTTAAAATATTCATACCTAAACCCTCCTGAAAGATTCAACACTCTCCAAAATTTTTTATCAAGCTGCACATACCCCGATGCATTGCTTATTTTATTATTGGGCGTTCCGCTCGATGCGTACAGCGATGCATGTGATGTTGACTGATTTCCAACAATACCTCCCGTAAAGGTAAGGTCAATGCTTTTAAACCTTCGTTGCAACTGGTACTCCCCATACAACATCGTTCCGTTATTCGATAAATTATTGGAAATTTGGTTATCAGAATGGAATAAGCGTGTTACCAAACTATGGCTGATACCGTTACCGGTTGTGTATTTTATGAACGGATCTATATTATATAAACGTTGGGTCTGTAAAAACACGGCCCCGGGGTATGCCCTATAAAGCCCTATAGAATCGTCGAGCCAGGCAAACACCATGTTTGTTTTATTATACATGGCATTACCGTTTATACCATAACTTAAGCCGGGTACTTTTTTAGAACGGTACCTTAAATTAAAATTAACGCGTGCCCGTTTTTTAAGCATATCCGGGTTTGTAAATACCGGGATAGTATCCGCAATTTTTAATGCGGCTTTTATATCAGGCGGCACATAAGCTCCTTGCGGTGCAGGTCCTATATAGCCTTGGTCCACATTAAAGTTACCTCCTATTGTAAAATCAAGATTTGATTTAATAATGCGGGAGTGCAAAAAATTTAAATTAGTAAAACCAGGTATCGATTTGTTATACCAATTATCTGCCGGGGATTCGGGTAAGCTGTAATCTCCTACCGAATAATTTATAACGGTCTTTGGCTTTGCTCTCGGGTAAGCCGAACGCACATTAATAACACCGTTAAGTGCCGATGATCCGTACAGTACAGACGATGCTCCTTTAATAATTTCTATCTGCTCAATGTTTTCTACCGGTATATAGCTCCACTCGGGCCTGCCTGCATCACCGCTCAATAAGGGGATTCCGTCAACCACAATAGCTACCCGGCTCCCTACGCCAAATGTAAACCCGCTTCCGCCTCTTATTTGCGGATCATTGTCAATAATGCTTAATCCCGGCACCTGCTCCAACGCGGTTTCAATACTTGTTGTATTTTTATTATTGATCAAATTTGGCCTGAGAACCTCCATGGATACAGTAAGTTCTTCCAGCTTTTGTTCGAACTTGCCGGATGAAACAACCACTGTTTCCAGTAATCGTGCAATAGGTTTTAATTTAAAATTTTTCTCAGTTATTGTATTCTCCGTCACGTGTACTTTGAATGTATCACTTCCTAAACCAATATATCCACAAATTACCTGTTGGTATCCCGTGTCAAGCTCAAAGTAATATTTACCGTCAATGTCGGTTGCTACGCCTTTCGACATATCCTTAACCAATTGAATGGTTGCACCCGGTAAAGTTTCTTTTGTGCTTGCATCGGTTACGGTACCTTTTAAAATACCGCTTCCTTGCTGCGAAAATAAAGACCGGGCTGCCATAATGAGGAGTCCGATGATACATAACCTGATTAACTTCATAAAAATAAAAAGATCCCGGGATATACCCAAGGATCTTATCTTAAGTGAATAAATTATTCAATTATAAACTTACCTCTTTTTTGGATGTTAAATCCTGTAATGCTATATAAATACACGCCTGAGCTTAGCTCTGCCTGCAAATGAAAAGAGTTCATTTTATTTTTTTCAATAACATAGCTAAGTATATTTTTACCGGTTAAATCAAAAATGGTCAAAGTTGTGCTCTCGTCTTCAATTTTCGAAAAATCAACATTTAAAGTTCTGTCATAATAAAAAACATTGAAATTACTTTTTGCAGTTTCTTTAATCCCATTTGGCATAGTAACAGTAGAGTTATAGATAGCTTCAAGATCATCTAAATACATACTGCTTCCGGTACCGCTTGATCCCGGGGCAACCGTTAATTGGTTATTGGATGAGGTTACATTAACCATAATAAATGAAGGAGTAACTGTGCTTGTATAAAGAAACGGAATCGAAAAGCGCGTCCATGCTGCCCGGTTTGCAGCAGGCGATATAAATAAAGCATCCGCAATTTTATTGGCAGACATATCAGGGTGATTACTTGCAACGGGTGTTTCAGGATCATAATAATCACCTGAGTGTAAAATAGCCCTTACTTTAGCTTGCTCAGCAGTAGCTCCTGTTCCACTTGTAGCTTGTGTATATTTATACCAACCCACTAAGCTGTCCGGACGTCCTGTAAAAGCAATTTTATTAGTACCCGTTGCACTTAAATAGCCTTCTGATTTATTTGTAGAAGGAGCATTAACTGCGCCGGAGGTTACATTGCCGTTAACTACTGCTATAATATAGTATTTGGTTTGCACCATGGCGCAATAAGTGCCTGAATGCGGAGTTGTGGCACGGCTGCAGGTTTGAGGACCTGATGAAGCAAGACCTGTTCCTGTTTTATTTGAATTAAAACCGGTCGGTTCTTCCGTTGAAGTTCCGGTATTATCCCAGTTTTCGAAACCGGCATTCGCTATTTGTAATTGCGAGAATCCAAATACGCTTGTACATAAAAATAGAGTAGTTAAAAAAAAATTCATAACGAGGGATTAGTTGATCAAAAGTACAAAAAACAACCGAAACCGTATTAAAAAAACATCCCGAACAATACTGTTCGGGATGCCAAAATGAAATTAAAGCCGTTGTTCAATTAATATCATTTATTTTTTTTCTTTTTAGAATCAACATGAATGCCGTTGCCGTCAATAGTAAATTTCGAATCCTTTGAATTGATATTTACCCCGTTACTGTCTACCTTGATCCGGGTGTCTTTAGCATTAATATTCATACCGTTTACATTGATCTTAATGTGTTCGTCCGAACCATCGTTAGAATCGATCTCTATTTCTTCTGTTATAACCAATCCATCGCAATCCACACATTTTAATCCGTTATCCGTCATTAACCAACGGCGGCTAACCATATCTGTGTCGTAAGTATTAGTAACGTTTTCAATATCATACATTAAATTTTCCAATGATTTATCCAAGTATACTATTTTACCTACAGGAAGTTTTAAGATCACCGTTATATCCTGGCACCTGAATTTATCGGCATTCATGACTTTGAATAAATTATCAAAATCAATTAAGCTGTCGGTTTGTACTACAGTATACGCAATGTTTTTGGCACGTTCAGTAGCTTTACGCTTATCATTCCCTTTAGCTTCTTTTACAATTACCAATTCTATTTTATTGGTTTGCGATTTAATGATGTTCAACTGCGCGTGTCCCAGTAAATATTTCACACCTTTGTTATTACCTATCATGTAATCGTTATCACGGTGGTTGATCCTGAAATCTTTTTCGCCTTCTTCTTCTTTATCACTTACATTCAACTCTTCGTAATTAACAGGGGTTGTGTGCATTTTTAGGTATAAGGTTTCGTAAGGCTTAACCAATACATTTTCTCTTACTTTGGCCGTTTTATTAAAATCGCCACCGGTTCTTATTCCTACATACAACAACATTAAAAAGCCTACTAACCAAATAACTCCCGCGCTTAAATTAACCCAACGGTTGGTGTATTTTATTTTAAATACTATTTTAATACCTCCATAAATCATCATAATTAAAGGCGTTCCTATAAAGATGGTAATACCTATTAATCCTAAATAAAAATCTTTTCCATCCAACAATAAAAGGTCTATCCACTCACCGCCGTTATTACTATCGGTTAAAAATGATAAACCAAATACAGAACCCGATAAGCCTAAGAAAAACAGCACACCGAAAATCACCATAAACACACCCAGCATTTTCAACAACACTCTGCCGATATTCATTAAAACATCCGTAATAAAATCCACTGTTTTTTCCGCAACATTACGGGGAATTTCACGGTTATTGGAAGCCATGTCCCTGAACTCTTTCCCATATTTTTCCATCCGTTTTTTTAAGTGTTCCGTTTCTTCTTTTACGGCTTTTGAAATATTATTGATATCTGCTTTTTCGCCTTTCATAGCAAGCTTTTCAGCGGTAGTTTTAGCTTCCGGAATTGCGATCCATAAAATAAGGTACAGTAAAAACCCGGTACCCGCAAAAAAGAACAACAGCAATAATGCAATACGTAACCACACTGCATCAAATCCAAAATAATGTCCTATTCCCGAACATACACCGCCTACTACTTTACTGTCTCCGTCACGGTATAATCTTCTTTTTATAGGTTCACTGTAATTGTATTCAAACTCTGCATCTTTACTTTCGTTGGAATGCGTGTCTTGTGAATCGCCCGCAAACTCTTCCGGCTTGCCCATGCTGTCCATTACATAATCCACATCGCTCATTAACACTACTTGCTTTACCGCACTGGTCTTGCTTTGCAGCATTTCTGCAATACGCGCTTCAATGTCGCTCATAATTTCATTACCGCCGTCGGCATTGCTAAAATACCCTTTAATGGTAAGTAAGTATTTACTCAGCTTATCATAAGCATCTTCTTCAATATGAAAAATGATGCCGCTTATATTTATGGTTACTGTTTTATTCATAATATCTTTATTATTTTATTTAATAATTGGTTTAACTTTTTTGTTGTATCGTTTTATTAACCGCGTCTACCAGTTCTATCCACGATACCTGCAACTCTTTTAAATAGGTTGCGCCTATTTCGGTAAGCATATAATATTTGCGCGGTGGCCCGGAAGTGCTTTCCTCCCAACGGTACGTTAATAAACCGGTATTTTTTAACCTGGTCAAAAGCGGGTAAAGCGTTCCTTCAACTACTACTAACCTTGTTTCTTTTAGTGTCTCAATAATTTCGGTCGGATAAGCATCGCCCTGAGAAAGAATAGAAAGTATGCAGAGTTCCAGAACACCCTTGCGCATCTGTGCTTTTGTGTTCTCTGAATTTACCATTATATTAAATTGTTTTAAAGTTAAATTGAATGCTGTAAGCGTTATTTGCTTTTAATTGTTTTAACGTGAGTTTTAAAAACTGTTCCTCTATCGATCGTTTTAAAACGGCGTTGGTTGTATTGGCGATTACCAGGTTAACACAGCCTGTTTCATTTACCGTAAATATTACATTTACTTTTTCTTCGCGGGGCTGATACATCTTAAAGTTCGGAAACTTAATGTGCTCTTCAATTATTTTGGAAGCGTTACCGGCATCGGTTATTACCGGGGTTTCTCCTTTGGCAACTGATGACATGCAGATAAGCAATCCTGATGCTAATATCAATACTGATTTTTTAGAAAAAAAATTTACTATTACGCTTTTATGTTGAATGTGTTTCATGGGTTTATAATTTTTAATATTATTAATTTTTTCATTCCCCGGGTTATTTACTAAGTTGAATGTTTTTTTGGGTCGCGATGTCAAAAAATCCTATTCAGCTTAGTGTTACTTACCTGCAGTGTTTATAACAATTAAATTACCGGTACTATGTTTAAGTTATTATTATGTGAAGCAAAGATATGTTATTTATTTAGTACCATGTAACACATAGTACTAAATATTTATTAACTTACTGAAAATCAACATAAATAAATTTTAGGTAACTATTTAAAAAGCCGGTATATTTGTATTTTCTTATAAAATATGCATAGCTGGGCCGGTGATTTTTCAAATTTAGTATCCATAAACGGGTTAATTTCTTTATTTACTCTTACCGTTTTAGAAATTGTATTGGGAATTGATAATATTATTTTCATTTCACTGGCTGTAAACAAGCTTCCCAGATCAAAACAAAAGCGCGCAAGAACCATAGGCTTATTGCTAGCCTTATTTGTACGTACGGTTTTATTATTTTGTATAGGATTTATTGCAGGATTAAAGCATCCGTTCTTTTATCTTGGAGCCTACGGCGTATCCGGTAAAGCTATTATTTTACTGGGTGGCGGACTGTTTTTACTTATAAAAACATGGCAGGAAATAAAAGAGAAAATGTATGATGATGAAGATGAGATAGGCACTATGGCAAATACTAAAAAGAACAGTTTTAATGCTGTTATTTTACAGATTATTATTATTGATTTCGTTTTTTCGTTTGACAGCATTTTAGCGGCTGTAGGCCTTTCAGGAATTATATTGGTGATGGTTTCGGCAGTGGTTATCTCAATGGTTTTAATGATCTTGTTTTCAGGAAAAGTGGCCGATTTTATTAATAAGAACCCGGGGATAAAAATGATAGCGCTGGCATTTCTGTTAGTAATAGGCGGCATATTGGTTGCTGAAGCTATTGTAGATTGCTATAATACAACGCTGCCGGAAGAAAGACACTTGGAAATAAACAAAAATTATGCTTATCTGGCATTAGCGTTTGCCGTTCTGGTAGAACTCTTTAATATTAAGGAACGTAAAATAAAACGCTCACAGGATTTTACACAAAATCAATAACACCGGTTAAACCCGGTGTTATTTTAACTATGGATTAGTTGTTTGCGATTTTTGTTTGGTATTTTGGGTTTCCTCCGACTTTTTAGCATCCGAATTATTTACCGCAGGTACAGTTTCGCTTTGTGCTTTCTTTGCAGTTATTCCGCGGCTTTTAGTAGAAGAAACTCCTTTTTCTGAAATTGATTTTTCGCTTGAAGGAGGTGTTTTAGTGCCTTTAGTTTCTTTAACAGGCTCTTGGGCATTGATAATAAACGGTGAAGCAAATACTATAAAAGCGATAATGTTTTTCATAATGTTGTATTAATTAGTTTAAAACAAATTTAGTAAAATAACTTTAATAAATCTAAGGATATTGGTTTGCTCCTGCATCAATTGTACCGGTTCTTGGAGCACCTTTAAGATCATTAAATATAGAGGGGTAACTTACCAATATAGCCGGATCCCCTATTCCGCGGGCTTTAGAGCCTGTATTTAATCTGAAATCATAATTAGATACGCTTTTAAAATCAGCGGTTTGGTTGAACGTATTATTAATGGAAACAGTTCCTGTGATGGTAGATGTTTTTAGCAGACAACTGTTAAATTTATAAATTAATGTACTTCCGGGTTTAAGATCCAATTCCATTTCATTTGGCAAGCTACCGTCAATAATAGAATTAGCGAAATAAAAACTGTCAGGGAAAGCAGTGGTACCATCGTTGTTATCAATGTGAACACAGGGTTGGGTACCTCGCCCTCCCGGCTTATCAAAGTAATTAGCAAATGTGGTGTGTATAAATGTATAATTTCCTCCAAGGGTTAAAGCCGCACAATATTCCTTACAATTACTAATTACATTATTGGCTCCCCAAATGTTATAAGCCACCCCATATAAACCCCATTTAGAGAAATTTTTAATGGAAGTATTGGTTAGCTTTAACCGGCCCGGTTGGTTTATATCTGCTATAACTTCTGCCTGAATGCCTATATACCCGTTTTTAATAATGGCATAATTAATATAATTATCCATGTGCCCTTCATTGATCCAGATCCTATCCCACTGCCCGGGCTCATCTGAATAATCAGCCTCCCTCCTGTCTCCCTGAAACAGAACCTCATTCCCGTATGTACCGTTAACCTGCAAGGTACCAAACCTATAAACCCACAAGCCCGCATTTTGATGAAAATACACTTTTACGCCCGCATTAATTATTAGTTTTTGTGCAGAGTCTACTACCAGCCAGCCATATATTACATGCGGCTTATCATTGTTCCAAGTAACCGTGGTATTAGTGGTTGCAGGTGATACGGTAGAGTATGGTAAATAACCGGTTTTATATTGAATGGCCTTATTCGGGAAATGATAATAAGCATCTTGCCCCCAGGCTTCCAAAATAACTTTTTGTTCGTTCCCGTTTACAACAAATTTAATTTCATCTGAAATAATGAGCGGTGAATTTTTATTTGTAGGATTTACATTCACCTGTATAAAAATATACATGCTGTCATGTGCAGCAATTTCTAAATCTGTAAAAGTTGTGCCTTTTGCACCATCCACATTAATAATGAATTGAGAACTGCTTCCCCCAACAAGTTGAATGGATGATATTTTAAGTTTTTGGCTATAGGTGTTTCTGATCCTTATGTTTTGTGTGGCAGAACCAATTG
>JANYGK010000016.1 GCA_025362395.1 Bacteroidota bacterium | reverse complement strand
AAGCCAGGACGTAATTATAATTTTAACCTGGCAGATGCGGAAGCACTGAAGCAAATTCCTGAGTTAGATGTGGTATCGCCCTTGAATCAATTAGGCGGGTACGAAGGCGCTAATAATGTGGTAAGAGGATTAAAAACGGCTGCTTGCGAAATACAGGCTTGTTATCCTAATACTATTAAAATTGCCGCTGTTAATATGGGTAGCGGACGTTTTGTAAATGAGTTTGATATTAAGGAAAAACGTAAGGTGTGCATTATCGGCCCACGTGTGGTTGAGCTTTTATTTAAAAAAGAAGAGCAGCCTGTAGGGCAGTACATCCGTGTGAACGGTGTTTATTTTAAAGTGGTAGGTGTTACAAATCCTACTGCGGGCGGGCAGGAAGGCCGACAGCAAGCGCAACGAATTAATATTCCTTTTACAACTTTTCAAAATGCTTTTAACTATGGAGATATTGTAGGCTGGTTTGCAGTTAAATCAAAAGACGGGATTCCGGCAGAAGTATCGGAAGAGAAAGTAATACGTATCTTAAAAGAGCGCCATAAAATTTCCCCGGACGACCTGTCTGCCATAGGCCATTGGAATATGGCAGTTGAGTATAATAAACTGAACGGATTATTTACGGGTATTGAAATTTTAATATGGATAGTAGGCACCGGAACGTTATTAGCCGGCGTGATCGGCATTAGCAATATTATGCTTATTGTAGTGAAAGAACGGACAAAAGAAATTGGCGTTAAACGTGCCTTGGGCGCTGTTCCGGCACAAATTATTTCCCAGATTTTAATTGAAACGGTGTTTCTTACTTCTATTTCGGGATATTTTGGATTGCTCGCTGGTATGGGTTTATTGGAGGCATTAAATTCAGCTATAGGAAATTCCGGCGAAATGTTTACGAATCCTACAGTCGATTTAAGCGTGGCCTTAAAAGCTTTAACTGTTTTAATTGTGAGCGGCGGCCTGGCAGGATTTATCCCTGCTTCAAAAGCTGTTTCCATAAAGCCCGTAGAAGCATTGAGAACAGAGTAATTAATTTGATGTTGTAAATAAACGAATAGATTAAACAGAATATGAAAAAGGAATCTTTAACTAAGCAAATAATACGAGTAATACTATTATTACTTCTTTTTGGAATGGTAATTTGGACATTTTATTTCTTTTATCAAAAATCACAAACCCCGCCGGTCACTTTTCAAACCGTTATGCCGTTTGATACCATGATCGTTAAAAAGACAGTGGCAACAGGATCAGTTACACCTCGCAAAGAAGTAAATATGAAATCGCAGGTGAGCGGTATTATTGAAAAGCTTTACATTGTAGCAGGTCAGCAGGTAAAACAGGGAGATGTAATCGCTAAAATTAAGATCATTCCTAATATGCTTAACATGGCAAATGCGGAAACGCGTGTTAATACAGCTCAAATAAATTATGATAATTCGAAGATTGAGTATGACAGGAACAAACAATTATTTGATCAAAGCGTTATTTCAAAAGCTGAATTTCAGAATTACGAATTAAAAATAAAAGCAGTAAGCGAAGAGTTGAATGCCTCTCAAAATCAATTACAAATTATTAAAGAAGGTGTTTCCAAATCAAGCGGCTCTACCTCTAATACATTAGTAAAATCAACCATTACAGGGATGGTATTGGATGTTCCGGTTAAGGAAGGCGGACAGGTTATTGAAAGCAATACGTTTAATGAAGGAACAACAATTTGTTCGGTAGCCAACATGGGAGAAATGATCTTTGAAGGAAAACTGGATGAAAGTGAAGTAGGGAAGGTGCATGAAGGAATGGATATTGTGTTAACGATAGGCGCTATTGATAAAGAAAGCTTTAACGCTAAATTAGAATACATTGCTCCAAAAGGAGTAACGGAAAACGGAGCAATTCAGTTTTTGATCCGCGCCTCTATCAGTAAGGATAACAGCGCTTTTTTGCGTGCGGGTTACAGCGCAAACGCTGATATTATTTTAGACAAAAAAGAAAAAGTGATGTCAATACCCGAAAGCGTATTACAGTTTGAAAAAGAAAAACCTTTTGTTGAAATAGAAACAGCTCCCCAAAAATTTGAAAAACGAACCATTAAAACAGGGTTATCTGACGGAATAAATATAGAGATATTGGACGGAATTAAAAAAGGCGAGAAAATTAAAATACCTCAAATGAATGAGGTTTCGCATTAATAAAATATAGTTATTAATGTAGTTATTAATATAGTTTATGAAAAGAGAAAATTATTTATCACCGTACATTTTCAAAGCTTCATCCACGCAATACCCTACATCCAAAGGTGTATGATCTTTTCCTTTAATTCTTCTTTTCCTTGCCAGCCGGCAGATAACAAGGTTTTTTGATGGCACACAAATTACATATTGTCCAAGCATTCCCTGCATATAAAAAATTCGCATTCCTTTATATTCTGTGAGCCACCAGGCATAACCGTAAGTTATATTTTGTATACCGCTTGTTTCTTTACAGTCAAACGGAACGGTTGATTGTGCTACATAACTACTATCAACAAGTTGTTTACCTTCCCAGTTTCCATAATGCATATATAGTTTACCCATACGGGCAAAGTCTCTTGCGTTGCTGTTAATACAACAAAATGCTTTTTCTAATCCGTCTTTTTTATCAAGGCTCCAATACGCTGTGTTTTCACATCTCATCGGCGCCCAGAGTTTTTCACTTAAATAATCGGATAACGGTTTGCGGATGGCCTTTGTAAGGCAATATCCTAATAATGCCGTGTTGCCGCTTAAATAATTATAAACTGTCCCCGGTTTGGTTTTCATGTTTTTGTAAGAAATGCATGCTTTTAATAGATCGGATCCGTAATACCCTTCCGCCGGAAATGAAAAAGGATTGCCATAACTTTCGTCAAAAGCAATACCGGAGGTCATTGTTACCAAGTGTTTCAGAGTTATTTCGGAACGCCACCCGGTTTTAAATTCAGGAATGTAGGTGCTTACAGGCTCATCAATACTTTTAATATATCCGTCTTTTATGGCACAACCAAGCAGAGCACTTGTATAGGATTTAGCCATACTGAAAGAATTGGTATGTGATGTATCGCTGAAACCATCCCAATATTGTTCATGAATTAAGCTGTCGTTCTTTATAATAACCAATGCATGCGCTTCTACCACATTCATCAGTCTTTCAAATTCGGGAGTAACCGTTTTTGAATTATATTGTTTAGAGATTAGCCATTTTTTTGGCTCCAAAGCCTGTATGGGTCTGTTATTAAAAATTTGATATTCAATGGAGCTCGGGCCCGATTGACCTTTTAAATATGTATTATAAATGGCCTTATATAAATACAAACGCCCTGAAAATAAAATAATGAGATTTAAAAGTAATATAATTACTAAAGTAGATTTCAATAAAAATTTTAAAACTTTTTTCATTCTGTTTTAATTAAACTTTTTTCGGGTAAAGTGATCAGCTCACATTCAAAAAGTGAGGAGAAATGTTTTTTTAATTTTTCTTTTATCTCACTCATATTAACCTCTTGCCCTAACTCTTTATTTAAGCTGGTTACAGCTTTATCCTGTATGCCGCATGGAATAATGTTTGAAAAATAATTTAAGTCTGAATTTACATTAAAGCCCCAACCGTGCATGGTAACCCAACGACTGCAGCGCACACCCATAGCGCAAATTTTACGCGCTTTAAAAATAGTGTCTTCGTCAAGCCATACCCCTGTTTCCCCTTTGCTGCGCCCGGCTTTAATGCCGTATTCATCTAACGTTAAAATAATGGTTTCTTCTAATAGGCGTAAGTATTTATGAATGTCCGTAAAAAAATGATCGAGGTCTAAAATAGGATAACCTACCAATTGGCCGGGGCCATGATAGGTAATGTCTCCGCCGCGATTTATTTTATAATACGTCGCGTTTTTTTCTTCAAGCTGATGCTCATTGATCAATAAATGTGAAGCATCGCCACTTTTACCTAAAGTGTATACATGCGGATGTTCAACAAATAATAAATGATTCCCGGTTTTAATTTGCTTACCCTGCGCAGAATTTCTATTGGCAATTTTTTGTGCAATGGTTTCATTAAACAGGCTTTCCTGGTAATCCCAACATTCTTTATAATCTATCAGGCCAAGGTCTTGAAAGAGAACCTGCTTATTCACGCGAAATTTATTTTAGGTTTGCCAACTCGTTTTTAAGGTTGGTAATAACATTTACTTCAACGGCATCAATATTTTTCAGATCAGCAATATCTACAGAGATCCAATCACCGATATGGATCAGGTAAAGGTATTGTTCAAGTTTTGATTTTCCTTTTGCGAAAATATCAGTCACAGAAGCGCTGTATTTTGAAAATAAAGGTTTGCAAATTTCATAACGCTTAACCGTTCTTTCATAATCATAAGAAGTGTGAAGTGTAACAACTGCAAGATCATTATTTTTTTCTGTCCAGCCCACCAGTTCGTTATGGTTCATCTCCGGGAAAGTGTGGTGCCAACAAAGCATTTTACTGTTTTCATTAATTTGTTGCCTAAACCTTACCGCTGCGCCTTCGCAAGAACCCAATGAGTAAATAATCGGTATTTTTTTATGTAGTGATGCGGCTATTTTTTTAGATTCAATTTTGATCACTTCTCTCTCTGAATCCAACAATGTAATGCTTTCTTTTACCTGAGCTAACAGATCAGTTTTTACAAAACCGTTAAACTGCATTATTTTGAAAAGCTGAATTAACGAATAGCCGATGCAAGAGCGGGGCGGATGGCCACCCGGAATAATAATACTATCGTAATGGTTTTTTGCTGCCAGTTCTTTTATTTGCCCGCCGCTTGTTACACAAATAATTTGTGCCTTTTTTGAAATTGCCTGTTGCATGGCAGAAAGCGTTTCTTCCGTATTGCCGCTGTAAGACGAAACAATAACTAAAGACCGGGAATCTATAAATTCAGGAAGAAAATAATCTTTATTTACAATAACAGGAACCGGGCATTCGTTTTGTATTAATTCAGATAAAATAGTGCCCCCAATACCCGAGCCTCCAAGCCCTGTTACCACAATATTTTGTATGTTTTGTTTTTTGGTCAGCGTTGCCGCATTGGCAATATCTAACGCTTCTTTCAGTTGTTTTGTAAAACCTTCTACTAATGTTCTCATAAAAAAAATAGCAATAAAGTAAAAGTAAGCAAAAAAATGAAAACACGTTGAGTTAATTATCTTTAAAAATGCCGTGTTCAAACCGGTTCGACGATTCTATCCAGTCTTTCGGTAAATCAACTGTTTTCTTTTCTTTGTAATTCATGCATACTAAAATACTTTTGCCTGATGCCCGCAATTCATAGCCTTCAGAAGTTTTAGCCGCTAATACATTTTCCATATCAAAGCTCTTAGTACCGAAACGGCTTACTTTGGTAAAGCAATAAATAGTATCCTCTAAAGTAATGGGCGCTTTGTAAGTAATTTCAGTATGTGCCAGTATCATGCCTGTTGTATCCCAATCATTTGTTTTACGAAAGATGTCTTTAAAATAATCCGTTCTCGAAATTTCGAAATACGTTAAATGGTTGGCATTGTTCACATGCCCTTGTTTATCGACATCTTTAAAGCGTACCTGTATAGCAGTTTTAAATTTATATCCCTGAAGTAATTGTTCTACGTTCATGTTAAGTATGCCTTTTTAGCAGGTCAAATGCAAATTGTTTTAAATTTTCTTTTTTAGTTTGATCCGCTTCAACTTCCATTAAATGTTTTAAAGCAGTTTCTGTATGAATATTTGCCTCGCGGTTTGCAAGCTCTTTAATATCAAGGCTGTCGTAAAAAGCCGTAACTTGTAATACCTTGTCAGGGTTAGAAATGTTTTTATTATTTAATAAACAATTAAGGGTTTCTTTTTGGGAAGGGACGGCTAATTCAAAGGCTTTTAATAATAAAAATGTTTTTTTATTGGAAATGATATCTCCGCCAACCTGCTTACCAAATTTATCGTTAGTTGCATACACATCCAATACATCATCTAAAATTTGAAAAGCGATGCCCACATGTTTTCCAAATTCGTATAAATGAATTTGATCTTGAAGAGAAGCATTCGCGCAAATCGCGCCCATCTGTAAGCTACAGCCCAATAAAACCGCTGTTTTAAAAGTGATCATATTAAGATACTCTTCAACGCTTACGTGTTCCAGGGTTTCATAATTCATATCGAATTGCTGGCCCTCACACACCTCAATGCCTGTTTTTGAAAATAACTTAAGCATTGCTTTTAAATGGGTTGTATCACATTCGCTTAATACATCAAATGCTTTTACCATCATACCATCGCCGCTTAGCAAGGCAATATTGCGGTTCCATTTTTCATGTACTGTAGCACTGCCTCTTCTTAAAGGCGCGTTGTCTAAAATATCATCATGGATCAATGAAAAATTATGAAATAACTCTACCGCTAATGCCGCTTTAACAGCACTCTGAGGGTTTGCATTAAAAAGATCGCAAGCTATCAATGTCAGCAAAGGCCTTACTCTTTTTCCTCCTAAGCCAATGGTATAAGCCATTGGTTCATACATTTGTTTTGGAGTGGAGGTGTTTAACACAGCCTGTTGCTCAACCAGAGCATTGGTTAATAACCGAAATAAATTTGCGTAAGCCTGCACGGTGTTTAGTTATTTGGTTTCAGCCATTTTTAATAAATAAGTTCCATAACCGCTTTTTGTTAAGGGCGTGGCGATGGCTATTAATTGTTCTTTAGTAATGAATCCCATTTTATAAGCAATTTCTTCAATACAGCCAATTTTTAAACCTTGGCGTTCTTCTATTACCTGTACAAATTGCCCGGCCTGCATTAATGAAGCAAACGTTCCGGTATCAAGCCACGCAGTGCCTCTGTCTAATATAGATACTTTTAATTGCTTGCGTTTTAAATATTCTTTATTAATGTCTGTAATTTCGTATTCACCTCGGGGCGAAGGCTTAAGGTTTTTAGAAATCTCCACTACCGAGTTGTCATAAAAATATAATCCCGGTACCGCATAATTCGATTTTGGTTTTTCGGGTTTCTCTTCAATGGAAAGTACATTATGGTTCTCATCAAAATCAACCACACCATAGCGTTCAGGGTCGCTTACATGGTACGCAAACACAACACCCCCATCCGGATTATTTATTTTTTGAAGCATTCGCCCCAAGCCTGCGCCGTAAAAAATATTATCTCCCAGCACTAATGCTACTTTATCTTTTCCTATAAATTTTTCTCCCAATACAAAGGCCTGCGCCAAGCCGTTAGGCACCTCCTGCACAACGTACGAAAATTTACAGCCTAATTGCTCGCCTGTTCCTAAAAGTCTTTCAAAATTTGGAAGGTCATGGGGCGTTGAAATAATTAATATTTCATGAATGCCGGCCATCATTAATACCGATAACGGATAATAGATCATAGGCTTGTCATAAATAGGCATCATCTGCTTACTCATAGCAAGTGTTAAGGGATGTAAACGTGTTCCTGAGCCTCCTGCTAAAATTATTCCTTTCATATGTGTAGTTTAATTAACGCGTAATTTTTTATAAATTTATTAATTTTTTCTTTATAAATGAGGCACTATAATTCTTTAATTTGTTTTCTGTAGCACGTTTTTTTTATTAAATAATAGATGCATCCCTTATAACTTATTTCCCTGCTACGTTACACCGATCCATGTAAAGCGGTATTAATGATCCCGCAGCAAAGTATCAGTCAAATTTTTTTTATTTCTAAAAAGTTTATAAAAGACAGGCTATTTTTAATGAGGTATTAGTCTATAGCATCGACCTGAAATATAACTGCCCGCATAATTCCGATTAAGGAGTTGATGCAGGCAGCTATAGGTGCTCAAAAGAATTACTGAACGTTGAATTTTTTAATATAATTATGGTTTTGGTCGCTTACTTTAATAAGGTACAGGCCGCCCGAAAGTTCATTTACAGAGATCAGTTTTTTAAAGCTGTTGTTTGAGGATTGAATAGTGCCTATTTTAATTTCCTGTCCCGACATATTGTAAAGCGTGTAACTTAATTCCGCGGAGTTACTTACCCCTTCAACAATAAACGATTCTTTTGCGGGATTAGGGTATAGTGCAAAGCTTTGATCTAAATAATTTGCTTGAATACCCGTTAAACCGTTGCCGTTAATATTTATGTTATCAATATAAAGGTTTTCAGCTTTTGCCGAAGTATTTTCGAAAGCAAACATAACATTTTGCAAGCCCGCTAATACAGACAGGTTGATTGTATCTTTTCTCCAGTCTGCATTAGACGAAGGGATCCAACAATATTGAGAAGATGTATGCATAAAAGAGGGCGCCGTTGGAAGCTGATCACTTTTAGTATAAACTATATTCCAAGTAGTTCCACAATCTAAAGAATAATAAACCGAGAGCATATCGTTTGTTAAAGAACTACCGTCATTATAGGAGGCATAGGCTACATCAAAACTCATCATTGGCGCGGCAGCTGATGTAAAATTATAGGCTTTGGTCAAAAATCGGTCTGTTCGTCCTGTAATATCTACATTATCTCCGTTTCCGGTGCAGTTATTAAAGCCTATGCAATTACTGCCTGTACGGGATACCGTTGTAATAATTTGCCAAGATAAATCATTGTCCGGGTTGTTCAAGCCCCAAGCCGAGGGAATAGTGCCGCTGTTCTCAAAGCCCTCTGTAACGGGGGTTGCAGCTCCTGTTAGAGAAATCTCAAAAACAGTTAATGATTGATCATTTGATGCCAAAGCATCAGTTCCGTTATTAGGGTTTCCGGTAAAACAGGTTAATGAATGTGTGCCTGCCACTACAGGTAATTGAGGCAGTGTAACGTTTACGGATTGAAACATTGGTAAAGAGCCTGTCCAGTTTTGAATTTGGGTGGTGCCATTATCCAGTTTATAATTAATGGTACATGACGTGAGTGTAGCGCTGCCAAAATTCTGTAATTTAATAACAGGACTCACCGAAAGGTTGCAGGACGTGCCATTAGGCGAATTAATGGATGAAATCCCCGCATCTGTTCCTATCGTTGGCGGCTTAATCCCAATTAAAGCCTCTTCATTTTGCGCAGGGTTAAATCCGCCTACATTTAAATAATCCACACTAAAAAAGCCGTTTCCGTATCCTCCCCAACCCCAGTTCATGTGAAAAAAACTGTTTTGGTCATAACCGTCGCATACCCATGTATGTCCGCCTTGTGTGGCATCATACCCCACATATTGTATAGGCATATTTTTATTTAGGTCCTGTTTTAATAACAACAGCCAATCAGCATCGTTGTAATAAGCACGGCTTAAACCTTTAATGGTGTTAGGGTCGTACCCGAAATAATTTATATAGGATGTTTGAGCAGAAATAGGATTATCTGCTGTAATAACCCATGCTCCGCTGGCGTTGGGATCATAATCCATTTCTACGCTTACCCCGCATTGGTACATAAGGGTTGCTATATCTGTATTAGTTGAATTTATAGCTAAAGGCATATTAGTCCAATTGTATGTGGTTGAAGCATAATTACAAGATAATGTGCCGAAGTTATTTGATTTACCATTAGATAAACAATCGCAATAAGAGCTTGAGCCTGTGCCTGACGAGGGGTAGCTCCAGTATCTCATTATTTGCGCCATGGCTGTTGCTACGCAGCCTGTTACCGAGCTGCTTGGGCAAAGGTCATTATAATAAGGCGATTGGTTCCAGGCAGTGTGTACAAGCGGAGGAACAACCACTGAATTGAGACCTGAAGTTCTTTTTAATTCTCCCGGATTAAAAACGCCGGTCCACTCCTCTTTTATTTTGCTGTCGGTATTTTTATAGTTCGACGATTGTACAAAATTTACTTCTGTAATTCGTTTTTGCAACCAACTTCCGAAATTCGATTTTTTTGAAGGAACAGCAAATGCTCTTTCTGTAGAATACCCAATGACGGGATGTAACTCATCGTCTCCGGAAATAATTATAAAGCCTTGATCAGCGCCCATGTTAAACACATAAAAACCGGTGTTCCCGTTGCCGAGCTTTTCCGCGTAAGTAAATACGAGTTCCATAGGATTTAAGTTTTGGCTCAAAAAACGTATAGCAATATTTTTTGCTTTAGCTTGGTTAATTGGTTTTGCCTGAATAATGTTAATACATGATACAAACAGTAAAAAAAGGTAAAAAATTTTCTTCATAAGAATAGGATTATAAAATCGGCGGGGATGCTTAACAAATTTAATAAAAAAAACGGGTTTGAGTAAGAAATCTATTTCAATTAGTAAATAATTGCCGAATGCTTAGTAATTTCGAACCCAAATTATTTCTCATGATTTCTCAAAACCCTCATAAATCAGTTATTTATTGGCTGCTTACAGGCTGTACATTAGTGTATATTATGGTAGTAGTTGGTTGCATTACACGATTAACGCATTCGGGACTATCTATTACAGACTGGAGTTTTATGGGCTCAATGCCGCCATTATCAGAGCATGCATGGCAGGAGCGTTTTACTAAATACCAAGAAAGCCCTGAGTTTATTAAGATTAATTATACAATGACGATGAAAGAATTTAAACACATTTTCTTTTGGGAATATTTCCACAGGTTGATCGGCAGAGCTATGATGTACGTGTTTTCTATAGGACTTGTAATATTATTAATTCGAAAAAAAATTAAAAGAGACATGTTGCCTTCCTTGATCTTATTATTTTTTATGGGAGCTATGCAGGCCGTGATCGGTTGGTGGATGGTTTACAGCGGATTGCAGGATAAGCCCGCGGTAAGCCATTTCAGGTTGGCAACACATTTAATGAGCGCTTTTACATTGTTTGCATTTACATTTTGGTTCGCTTTAAAACTAATTTATCCTAAAGAGTCTGTTACACCAAACAATGGTTTTAAACTCAAAGGATTATCTATTGCGTTTTTTATGTTATTAATTATCCAGATCATCTATGGGGCCTTTACAGCGGGGTATGTAGAAGGCGATGCCGCAAAGATTCGCCCCGGGCAAATATTTAATACCTGGCCCAAGATGGGGAATGAATGGATGCCGGAACAAGTAACGATGAAAGATAATTTTTATCAAAACTTTTTTGAAAATGCAAGCGGCATACAATTCGTTCATCGCATACTGGCAGTTTTGCTGGTTGCGTTCTTTTGTGTGATATGGTATAGGTCAAATAAATTAACGTTAACTAAGCCGCAGTACAGGGCAGTAACTTTTTTGGTTTATGGCATTACGGTGCAGTTTATGTTAGGCGTTCTTACTTTAGTGTACCATGTGCCTGTAGTATTGGGTGTACTGCATCAAACAGGTGCTTTCTTTTTGTTTGCAAGCTGTATTTATTTGCTGTTTTCGGTTTTTAGAAAGGCAGAGGCCAACGGGTAAACCCAAATAGCCTGATGCTAATGATTGCTCAATTAATTAGCTTATTCATAAGATCAGGTTCTACATCATGATATTCAATAAAATAATTGTATTTTTATTATTTTGTGGCATATAATTTAAACAGACGTTCTATTTTGCAGTTACAAGATATTCTAAAACATCGTCGCCTCCATTTGTAATTGTTTTTCTCACAACAGTATTTAGAGAATCAACAAGAACTTGGTTTCTGTATTTTAAGAATTTATATGTCTTTGTATATTTCAAGCGATGAATTATTACCTCACCCCCGTAATCGTATTTTTCTTTTTGGGTCTGAACAAGCCTTTCAGCTTATATTCCAGTCCTTCGCTTGGTGATACTGCCGGTGATTGTGCCAGTACCATTTGTTGATTGATAAAGAAATAACCCGAGAGTGTTTTAATGGCATAGTTTTGTTTTGCATTGCCTTTTCCTTGATATAAAATGATCCAATCCTGTTTTGGGTTTGCCTTTACATAAGCTTTGTAAGCTTTAACACTGTCGTCTAAGCATACACTTATAATCGTTACCTTATCATTAAATTTCTTTTTAATGTCTAAAAGTTTTTGCATTTCTTTTAAGCTGTTATCGCTTTGAGTAGAAAAGAAATTCAGGTAAATGTATTTTCCTTTATAGGAAGATAAATTTACATTCATACCTTCTTTATCGTACGCCGTAAAATCAGGCGCATCTGCTCCGGTTTGCAATTGGTAAGTGGTTTGAAGCATGTTAAAAGCAATTTTTTTATTTTCGGAATAGTTGCTTTCTCTGTATAACTGTTCAATAACACTTTGTACTTGTTTTTTATCAAAATCAGGACTGTAGTAAAAATCGATCAAGCCTTTTAGTATCAATAACTCCCGTAAGGTATCATTGGTGATGGTTTTATCTGCTTTAAATTGATTTTTAAGATCCTTATAATCCCCGAACATATTAATGCTGTTATATATGTTACCACCTGTTTTTGTGGACGCATAGGCTTTTAAGTACCCTTTAAAATGTGAATTAAAAAAATCCATATACTCGTAATTACCATATAGAATGGGCCTGTGCTCGATGAACTGTTTATATAAAATAGTTTTACTGCGTGACAGGTTAGAGTAAAATCCTGCAAAGCTATAGTCAACATATTTTTTAAAATAAAAATTTTTAATGTGAGCATATCTTTTTTTAGAGCTCACGAAAAAAGTATCTAATAACGTGTTTAATTTTGCCGGTGATATATACGTTGCGGTAGATTTGGTAAATAAATTATTGTATTGCGTATTGAAATCAATTATAAGAGCATTTAATTCAGTGCTGTCTTTTCCATAAATGGATATGTTTACAAGGGTTTCTGTGCCTTCCTGGTTATTGTTTAAGGAATTTTTACCGGGGAAATAAATCCCGTATACAAAATTAGGCTGCACGTATAACTTACCGGTTAAATTATCAATGCTTATTAAAACAGGTTTTGTAACAGCCGATTGTATCTTCAATTCAAAGTAACCGTCTTTATCAATGGTATCAATACTTTCCTTTACTTTAGTGTAAGTAATATAGTCTGAAAAATCATTTAAAACTACTTCCTTACCAACGTGTGAAAGATCTGCTTTTCCTTTAATGGTAATATTTTGGGCCTTAACGCCCGGTGCAATTAAAATTATACCTACAATTAAATACCAATACTTCATATCAATCTATAATACCAAATATACTATTAGTTACACGATAAATTAAGGTGAAGGTATTAAGTTTTGTTAAGCCGGATTTTTAAAAAAGCTAAAATTCACGTTACCGTATTTACGTGTTTCCAAATAAAACGGTTTGTCTTCTAATTTTGTTTCCCTGCCGTGCTCTATAATCAGCAGGCCTTCCGGTTTAAGCCAACTGTTTGCAAATACTAATTCATGTATTTGCGGAATATTTGCCAGTTCATAGGGAGGGTCTGCAAATATCAGATCAACCGGGGTATACGCTTTTTCAAGGTATTTAAAAACGTCTGCTCTTTCCGTAGAGATCATAGTTAATTTCAGCGTTTTTGCCGTATCTCTTATAAAATTAATACAGGGTGTGTGTTTGTCAATAGAGTACACCTTAGTTGCGCCGCGCGAAGCAAATTCAAAGGTAATATTACCGGTACCCGAAAACAGGTCGAGAACCGTTAGACCTTCAAAATCTATTTTATTATTTAAAACATTAAATAAGCCTTCTTTTGCAAAATCGGTTGTTGGCCTAACGGGTAAATTTTTAGGCGCTATAATTTGCTTGCCGTTATGTATGCCGCCTATTATTCGCAAAATGCCCTGTTTATTAATGAATAATTAAAATGCTGGGGCATCCCTTCAACACCTTTCCAATCAATACTTTTGTGGCCAATGCCCAAGCGGATATTTTTAATGTATTTTTTTAAAGTAACTATTAAAGGCGAGTTGCTATCAATATTTCCAATAATACACAGCGAAACAGAGGTAGGATTTAAGTGATATTGCTCTAATGCAAATAATACATAATATAATACATCTTCCTGTGTTTGTACCCTAAATTGGTTTACCAATACTAGTTTTGATTCCTCTTTTATGATCAGTTCTATATAGCCGTTGTAAATAGTTAAAATTACATTGTCTTTTGCAAGATCTTCCGCGTGCATGGCCAGTTGTGATAAAACAGACAGGCTGTGTTTTACCTGATGATGAGGAAACACAAGATCAAGTGTCGATTTCAATTGCTCATCAATAGCATAGATCAGTTTAATATCATGCGTAATATCATCGGTTAAAACAATTGCATCACCGGTTTTACCGGCATTAAAGTCAAGTAAAACACGTGAGTCGTCCGGATCATAAAAAGGGGATGGGCACAGCGTGAAAAACTCCGTAAAAAAATTGACGGATACAAAACGATAATTTTTTTTTGAAAATTGAAAATGCTTAACGGCATTGATAAAATGTTCTTTTAGTAAACCGGGAGAGGTTTTATCTATTTCGTAATGTGCGGTATATAAAGGTTTATTAAGGGCATGATTCAGTTCGCAAAAATTAATAGCCAGCCCGGACAGTTCAATTACCAAGCTATCCGCTTCATCCGATAATTTCCCGAAAGACGTTTGGTTAGTATGTATTTCCGAAGACATTGCGGTTACAAAGCTAAACTAATTTCTTTATTTACCCGGGTTAAATGTTTCTTTCGAAAATTATTTACCGCCTTAATATTTTAGTATTCATCCTATATTTTAAAAGATTTACCGGTGTCTAACTAATATCAAGAAGATCTTACATTCAGTAGATTAAATACCGCAACAATTAAAGCCGGATTTTTAATCCATTAATAATTTAATTGTCGGTGAAACTCGCTGCATATAATAGCGCACGCGTTAGCGGCATTTAAAGATTCGCTGCCGTTATGTTGTGCCGCAGGAATTGTAACAGGGTAGGTAAGCTTATCAATAATCCTTTCGGAAATGCCGTTGGCTTCATTGCCAATAACAATAACACCTTTTTGCAGTTTGGAAGTATAAATAGTTTCACCGGTTAAAACAGCACCGTAAATGGGCACATTAGTTAAAGCCGGCAATAACTCTTCAAAATCGAGATACACCACATTTACTCTTAGTACTGCGCCCATACTAGCCTGCAATGTTTTTGGATTATACAATTCAGTAGTATTTTTTGAACAAATAATTTGTTTAATGCCAAACCAATCCGCTATGCGTATAATAGTTCCCAAATTTCCGGGATCTCTTATATCATCTAAAAATAACGTAGTTTCTGTACTTAATAATTCTTTTGTGAGAAATTCTTCTTTCTTTAAAATAACCGCCAGCACTTGATTCGGTGAGCTTTGCAAGCTTATTTTTTTTAAGTCTTCAAAAGAAACCTCCGTAAATTCAATGCTTTTTTTTTCTAAAATATCCTTATGTTGACTAAGATAATCGGGTGTGGCATAAATATCTTTAACGGTAACAGAACTATCTTGTATAAATTCAGAAACGGATTTTACGCCTTCTACGATAAAAAGGCCTTGGCTATCCCTGTTTTTTTTCAGATGAAGGGATTGAATATATTTTATACGGTTTTTACTAATCATTTTTTAAAGCTAAATTAGTAGGCTATAAATGTAACCAAACTAGTTGAGCTTTAGGACTAATATTAAAAGTATTTTGCAAAACAAACCTACCGGGTATTACGCTTACGCAGGTATACTATTTTTGGCTGTTTTATTAAATTCCTGTAATGTAAATAAACATTTAAAGCCCGACGAGTACCTCGTTCAAAAAAGTGTTATTAAGGAAAACGGCTCCGGTATTGACAACGGTGAACTTGAAGCATTTATCAGGCAAAAGCCAAATCGTAAAATCCTGAAATTAGTTCGTTTTAATTTATGGTTATATAACCAGATCAATCAGGAAAAAATGATCAGGTATAAGGAGGAACGAAACTTGAAATATGACAGGATCAACGCTAAACGTATTGACAAAAATAATGAACGAAATGAAAAACGGGTTGCTAAAGGCAAATCTCAAAAGTCACCGAAATTAAAAAATAAAGATAAACTGACTTTTCGGGAAAGCCTTTTGGAAGCAGGCGAACCGCCCGTTATATTAGATACCTTTTTAACGAATGTAACCGTTAACCAATTGCAGAAATTCGTTTTTTCGAGGGGTTATTTTAATTCAGTTGTGAAAGACAGTTTGGTGATTGATGAAAAAGCAAAAAGGGCTAAAGCATTTTATTTTGTCTCAAAATCAGCACCTTACAGGATACAAAGCATTAAATATAAAATTGAAGATCCGTTAATCGAATATTTTATTTACAACGATACATCATCTTGTTTAATTAAGCAACATCACATTTATAATGAAGATGTGATGCAGAAAGAAAGAGATCGGATTACTGAAAATCAGTTGAATAACGGTTACTTTTATTTTGCACCTGAATATATTTATTTTTTGGCGGACACTAATCTTGCAGGCCCCAATGTAAATATTACTATTGGTGTTAAAATGTTTTCGGAGGCCTACAGCTCATCTATAGACTCTTTAGTATATAAGAATCATCCCCGATTTTATATTCAGAATGTATATGTTATTCCCGAATCCATTAAGGAGTTCAGGGGTAAATCAAATGAAGTATATATGAAGGATACAATCGATTATCATGGCATTAAAATACTCCATAACAATAAATTGAAATTCAGGAAAAAGGATCTGTTGAGGGATGTGACTGTTGCGCCGGGCCGGCTTTACCAACAGGATAAAGCTGAAGAAACGTATAAGGGCATGTCATCATTACGGGTGTTTAAAAGTGTATTTATACAATACCTCGTTAATCCTTTACATCCCGATAAGCTTGATTGTTATATAGTTTGTCAGCCACTGGTAAAACAGGCAGTTACCGTGGAAACGGAAGGCACCAACACTTCCGGTAACCTTGGTATAGCGGGCAGCATTGTATTCCAAAACAAAAACACATTTAAAGGGGCAGAACTTGTAGAGCTTCGTTTAAAAGGGTCTATTGCCGCTCAAAAACAATTCAATACAAACCAAACTACAACTATCAACAATGTTCAAAACACCTTTAACACAGTACAATTTGGACCTGAGCTAAATATTTATTTTCCGCGGGCATTATTTCCATTTACCTTGTTTTATTATAAAAAGAATGCGAATGAAAAACGTTATTTTACTCAACCAAAAACCATCCTTAATTTATCATTAAATTACCAGTCAAGGCCTGAATATAGCAGAACGATCGCTAATATATCGTATGGATTTAAATTTACAAACTCAAGCGGTTTATTTACTTACAATGTTATTCCTTTAGAAGTATATAGCGTAAAAGCTAAGCTGTTCGGCAATTTCAGAGAGAGCTTAATCGCATTGAATGATTTTTTTCTTTTAAATTCTTTTCAGGATCACATTACTACGCTCTCTAAAGTATCAGGAACCTATAACAACCAAAATGTCCCTAAAAAACGAAATTTCATGTATTTAAGAATGAGCTTAAGTTCTTCCGGTAATATTTTGAGGGGCCTGTACAATGCCACGGATCAGCCTAAAGATGCGCAAGGAAGGTATTTAATTTTAAATACACCTTTCTCTCAATTTGTAAAGTTTGATGCTGATTACCGTTTTTATTTTAAAGTAAGAAGCTCGAGTAAACTGGTGTATAGAGTTGCGGGGGGTATTGGCAAACCTTTAGATAACCTATCTGTGTTACCGTATGAACAAAGTTTTTTTGGAGGCGGGCCAAATGGTATAAGGGCATGGCGAGCAAGGACATTAGGGCCGGGAAGCTATCGTCAACCCGATGATGTAACTGCGCGGTACGATAAGATAGGCAACGTGCAATTAGAAAGTAATATTGAATACCGTTTTCATATTTTCAAATCTTTTTACGGTGCATGGTTTGTGGATGCAGGAAATATTTGGCTTACCTATGATGATCCGGGGAAGCCCGGCGGTAAGTTTGAACTGCAAAACTTTTATAAAGAAATCGCTATAGGATCAGGGTTTGGCATACGTTATGATTTCAGCTTTTTTGTGTTGCGATTAGATGCGGCTGTTAAAATCCGTGACCCTAAATACGATGAAAATAACCGTTGGACCTTTGATAAGATGCCGATAAAATCAACGATTCTCAACTTTGGTATAGGCTATCCGTTCTAATAAAGAGGAGAGGCTTTCTACCTCTCCTATATAATCTGTATTAACTCAGCGCATTAATTAATAATACTTACAGACTGATTCTTTGTATTTAAATTAATAAAATAATATTTTTTGCCTGATACGGTGGTGTTATTAAATTTATAACCCGTTACCGTTAAATAGCCGTAAGTCGTAATGTCTAACGTAGCCATTTCAGCGGCCGTAAATGTATGTGAGGTTTGGCTTGCCGAAGTTATTTTGTAAATACTTTTACTACCGGCCGTAATTTGAAAACATACAGAGTCTGCGCCTGGAATGCTCGAAGTGTTCATTGTAAAGCTTGCACCTTTACTAACAGAGGTTATATTATTAACGGTTGGAGTGCCCGGAAAACCATTGGCCGTGTAATTAATGGCAGGTACCGAACCGTTACCTGTAACCAGCCAAGTAGAATTTGAATTGTATCCGATGCCGTCTGCCGATTTTGGTGTAAAAATATAAATGTTATTGCTTTGTTTAGTTAATGTTGAATCATTTGCTTTAATGGTTCCTCCGTCTGTTAACACAGTTCCTCCGGTTGCAGTATATAAGGAAGCAACAGCACTTCCCAAAACAGAAGTTACTGTAATAGTGGTGGAGGGAATGGAAGTGGTAACATTTAATTCTGAAGCAATAAACACACCGTCAGCATCGCTTGGCGTTCGGGTTATCGCTGTAGGTGCCGACCCTCCGGTTGTTGATCCTGTGGTGCTGCCCGTAGTTGTTGTAGCGGGCTCAGGTGTAGCAGTCTCTTTTTTTGAGCAGGCAGTAATTATAAAGGTTCCCGCAATTAATAAGGCAGTTAAAGTTTTAATGATTTTTTTCATGGTTTGGGATATTTAATTAGTGTTCGAAAAGTTTATAATTACAAAAATAAGCGACAACCCTCCTCGGGGTCTACCTTCTCGCAGGTATTCGGTATCCGTATTGCCGGGTATTCTTAATTAAACGCTTAATTGTTTTTTAGTATCTTTATACCCTTAATTTCAATACGAATGAGCTTTTTAGAAGAATTAAATAAACGTAAAACCTTTGCTATTATCGCCCACCCCGATGCCGGTAAAACAACGCTTACCGAAAAATTGTTATTATTCGGAGGCGCTATTCAAACAGCAGGCGCCGTAAAATCCAATAAAATAAAAAAATCGACCACCTCCGATTTCATGGAAATTGAAAAGCAGCGTGGTATCTCGGTATCAACTTCCGTAATGGCGTTTGATTACCGCCATTTTAAAGTAAATATTTTAGATACTCCCGGCCACGAAGATTTTGCGGAAGACACGTACCGTACTTTATCCGCGGTGGATAGTGTAATAATGGTAATTGACTGTGTAAAAGGCGTAGAACCGCAAACACGAAAGCTCTTAGAGGTGTGTCGTATGCGTAACACACCCGTAATTGTATTCGTTAATAAAATGGATAGGGAAGGACAAAATCCATTTGACCTGTTGGACGAAATTGAAAAAGAATTGAAAATAAAAGTACGCCCTTTAACCTGGCCTATCGGTATCGGTAAATCATTTAAAGGGGTTTATAATTTATATGAAAAAAAATTATCGTTATTTCAGGGCGACAGTAAAACAACGGTTGAAGAAAGTGTTGAGTTAAGCAATTTAACCGATGGTGAAGTTGAAAAATACATCAGTAAAGATTTTGCCGATCAGCTGAGGGCCGATGTAGAATTATTAGATGGTGTATACGATGATTTTGAAAAACAAAAATATTTGGATGCCAATTTAAGCCCGGTATTTTTTGGAAGCGCCGTTAATAATTTTGGGATCAAAGAATTACTGGATTGCTTTGTAGAAATAGCGCCAACACCTCAGGGTCGAGATACGGACAGTGCAGGAGAAATTAAACCGGACGCTGCAAAATTCAGCGGGTTTGTATTTAAGATCCACGCTAATTTAGACCCGAAACACCGCGACCGAATTGCCTTTTTAAGAATTGTATCGGGTAAGTTTGAGCGTAATAAATATTATTATAATGTGCGCGAAGCAAAGGATATGCGGTTTAGTAATCCAACTGCGTTTATGGCGCAGCAAAAATCGGTGATCGACGAATCGTATCCCGGGGATGTGATCGGGTTATACGATGCCGGTAATTTTAAAATAGGCGATACATTAACGGAAGGAGCAAAATTTAATTTTAAAGGCATTCCAAGTTTCTCGCCCGAATTATTTAAATACGTTACTAATTTGGATCCAATGAAAACCAAGCAATTGCAAAAAGGGTTGGAGCAATTAACGGATGAAGGAGTAGCGCAATTATTTACTAAAAAAACGGATGGCCGTAAAGTGGTTGGCACTGTGGGAGCTCTACAGTTTGAGGTAATACAGCACCGTTTAAAAAGCGAGTACAACGCCTCATGCGGTTATGATTCTATAAATTTATATAAAGCGTTATGGATAGAGTGTAACGATAAAAAAAAGTTGGATGAGTTTTTAGTAGATAAAGCGAATCACATAGCTTACGACAAAGAAAACCGTTTGGTGTTTTTAGCAGAGTCGGCGTGGCTATTGCAAATGGCTCAGGAAAAATTTCCCGGTATTACTTTTCATTTAAAAAGTGAATTTTAATTAATATGGATTTGATGACTCTTCCGGAAAATAATACGCTTAATAACTTGCTTGTTTCTGAATTAGAAACCGAAGTTGCTTATTTATCCTATCAACGAAATGTATTGAGGGTTAAACTCAAAGAAGGAATTTTAATGGATATACAGCAAATGGAAGAGCTTTTAAAACAGGCGGTAGAACTGGCAGATTTCAAAAAGTATTTTGCAGTTGTTGATACAAGAGCTAATTCTAATTCTTCTTCTGATGTAAGAGATTTTTACGCTGAAAGCGAATATGGTAAATATAGGTATGCTGATGCTTTTATTGTGGATTCTTTAGCAATGAGACTGCTGGTTAATTTTTATATTTCGTTTAATAAGCCTACTGTCCCAACTAAAATGTTCACTGATGAAGAAACTGCAATGGCTTGGATTAACAGCTTAAGAACAATAGCGGCTACAAACAGAAATTAATATTAACCACAAATACTATGGCAAATATTTTTGAATTCAACGGCTATATACCGGTCATCGACAAAACATCTTTTATACATCCCAATGCTACAGTAACGGGCAATGTTATTATCGGTAAAAATGTATACATAGGCCCGGGAGCTGCTATTCGAGGCGATTGGGGACAAATTATTATTGAAGACGGCTGTAATGTTCAGGAAAACTGTACTATACACATGTTCCCCGGTACAACCGTTTTGCTAAAAGAGTCGGCGCACATAGGTCATGGCGCTATTATACACGGTGGCACCATAGGCAGAAATGTATTGATAGGGATGAACGCCGTAGTAATGGACAACAGTGTAATAGGTGATAATTGCATTATTGGAGCGCTTTGTTTTGTGGCCGCAGGCACTATTGTGGAAGACAGGAAAGTAATGGTAGGAAACCCCGGTAAAGTTGTGAAAGAAACTTTAGGGCTTTGCCGAAGTGTTACAATACTGCATTGGGTTGTAGCGACTCAGCTACACAAAATTTAATCGTATGGCCATCGCCTGTTG
>JANYGK010000085.1 GCA_025362395.1 Bacteroidota bacterium | reverse complement strand
CGGGCATTTTTAAATACATCGACGGAGATTCTACTAGTTGGGAACAAGCGCCGTTAGAAAATTTTGCCAAAGATAACCAACTGGCAGCCTACAAACACAAAGGATTTTGGAAACCAATGGATACGCTCAAAGATAAGCAAGACTTAAATGAGTATTGGGAAACCGGCAAAGCTGAATGGAAGATATGGTAACTCATTTCTAAATAGTAATTACTATTATTTATGTATTTGAATAACGGGCAACATCTGTGATACAAATAGCTATCGATACTCCAGGATATTAACTTTTACTCTCTTTCTTTACTATCCATTAAAATAGTTACAGGTCCGTCGTTCACTAAACTAATTTTCATGTCTGCGCCAAATTTACCTGTCATAACAGGTTTTTTGAGTAACAATGTTAATTGTTCAATGCAATAGTCGTATAAAGAAATAGCCATAGCCGGTTTAGCGGAGCGTATAAAAGAAGGACGGTTTCCTTTTTTAGTGGAAGCAAATAAGGTGAATTGAGAAACCACTAAAATGTCGCCGGAAATATCCTGTAACGATACATTCATTTTACCGTCGGCATCCGAAAAAATTCGTAAACCGGTTACCTTATTACAAAGCCAATCAGCGTCTTCCTTAGTATCGGCTTCTTCAACACCAACCAATACCAACACCCCTTTTTTAATACTCGAGTAAACAGAATCATCAATGGTTACACTTGCTTTGGTTACACGTTGAATAACAAACCGCATACATTATTTTTTGTAATTTTTAATGCCTTCGTCTAACCAGTTTATGTATTCCTCAATGCTCGGGTTGTAACCTCTAATGGCATTTAAAGGTTTTTCGTCCCCGTCTATCAGCACATATAAGGGTTGAGTGCTTTGTTTATAAACAGACTCTTCCATGTATTTATATTTATCGCCAATGTCGGTAATCTCTCTTTCTTTACCGTACCACTGCACTTTCATGTACTCTTTAGGATCAAGCTCACGTTTATCATCCACGTATAAAGAAACCAATACAATATCATTATTCAGGCGCTTTATCACTTCTGTATCAGGCCAAACATAGTCTTCTGTTTTTCTGCAGTTAGCACAGGCATGCCCTGTAAAGTCTATCAATAAAGGCTTGCCAACTTTTTTAGCATAAGCTAATGCTTTTTCATAATGATTTTTAAAATGAACAATGCCATTTTTATTTACTTCCATAAATTGACCAAATTCTGCATCCTGCGGTGTAGTAATATTTGCTGATGCATTATTGGTGTTAGTTCCAAAACCATGTGGCGATTCAGAATAGTCTAATGGAGGCAATATGCCGCTGAATAATTTTAAAGGCGCTCCCCACATTCCGGGAATTAAATAAATAGTGACAAAAAAAGAAGTAATTGCAATAAATAAACGCGTTACGGAAATATGTTTGACCTCGCTGTCGTGCGGTGTTTTAAATAAGCCTAATAAGTACATGGTTAACAGGGCAAAAATTACAATCCATAAACCTACAAATACCTCACGGGTTAAAATACCTGCCTGAACAACCAAATCGGCATTAGAAGCAAATTTTAAAGCCAAAGCCAGTTCTAAAAAACCTAAGGTAACCTTTACTGAATTTAACCAACCACCCGATTGCGGTAAGGAATTTAACCAGCCGGGGAAGGCAGCAAATAAGCCGAACGGCAATGCAAGCGCTAACGAAAAACCAAACATACCAAAGAACGGGCCTGTGATGTTTCCGGTGGAAGATGCCTCTACCAGTAAAGTGCCGATAATAGGCCCAGTACATGAAAAAGAAACCAGGGCTAGGGTAAACGCCATAAAAAAAATTCCTACATAACCGCCTTTATCTGATTTGGCATCCATTTTATTAACGAAAGAGCTGGGTAGTGTGATTTCAAAAGCGCCTAAAAAGGACATGGCAAATACTAATAACAATACAAAAAAGGCAAGGTTAAACCAGATGTTGGTAGACAAAGAATGTAAGGCGCCTGCACCAAAAATTAAAGTTACGCCAAGCCCAAGGCCTACATATAAAACAATAATGGAAATGGAATAAATTAAAGCGTTTCGGATGCCTTGCGCTTTGGTTTTACTTTGTTTGGTGAAAAAACTTACGTTCATCGGGATCATAGGGAACACGCATGGGGTTAATAAAGCGGCTAAGCCACCAATGAACCCTGCAATAAAAATTCCCCACCACGATCTTTTTTCCCCACCCGTGTTAATAGCACTCGTATTTTCAGCTATAGATGTTCCTTGGTGTAATTCAGCTTTTGCAGAAGTAGGATGAACGTCTTTTGTTTTTGCATTAGCTAAAATAGCCGCTGTATCACAAGCGCAAGGCGTATCTGTACTATGTGTGCTAATGGTTTCTGTTGCGGCAGTTTTGTTATTTAAACAAAGCGCTGTTCCCTGAACGGTAAACTCAAAATCATCAGCGGGAGGAAATACACATTGTTCTTCTGTACACGCCTGGTATTCGGATTTACCTTTAATAATAATTTTTTTATCGGTCTTTAATTTAATACGTTGTGTAAAAACAGCTATACGTTTAAAATACTCAACCGTCATGTCAAATACTTTATCATGTTCCTTTATAGTTTTGCTTTCCGTTGGGTTACCTACCAACTCATAATCTTTTGATTTTGTAAATACAAAGCTTGTAGGGTTAGGGCCGTCTTCACCCACTTTTTTTAATGAATACATGTGCCAGCCTTCATCAATGGCAGCATTGAATTTTAAATCGTATTCACATTCAGAAACTTTTTGAGTGGTAAATTTAAATTTGACATGCTGTTCCTGCGCGTTTAAAAACACAAAACTGTTTATGAACACTAAAACTAAAAGCGATATTTTTTTTATCATAAAAATGGGTTGGGGGAATAAATATAAAAATGATTATGTGTTTAATACGGGATCGTTTTAAGCTATTTGATGAAATTATGAGATTCCTACTTTTTAGCCGGTACTGTAACGGTTAATTCAATAGTTTTGGGAGGCAGGCATTGCTTGTCGTTACAGGTCATATATTCTAAGGATAGCTTTACTACAAATCCGGTTTTATTTTTACGTTTTATTTTTTGCTTAAAAACTGCTTCTGTTTCAAATACAAATACCTTAGCGTCAAAGGCGGCTACAAATTCTTCATGTGCGTTAGTTTCTTCTACTTTACCAATTAATTCAAAGTTAGCGTTTGGCGTTATTGAAAAGGATGTAGGGATAGGGCCTGCATCGGTAGGACGTTGTGAATAGATATGCCATTTAGGATCTATTTTAGCCTTAAATATAATTTCTCCTTCATTGTTAGGCTTATCCAAATAAGTGGCTGTCCACGTAACAGGTGTTAATTGAGTTTGAGAAGAAACCGTTATTGTGAAAAACAACAATAGAGGGAGTAGTATTTTATTCATCATAATTTTTTAGTGAATTTAGCCATAAAATCAAGGATTCGATTAACCTAATTACAAAAAATTGTTAAGCCTAAAAGTCAGTAAATATCAGTTAGTCAAGACAATTCGTCTTCTTTGATGAAAAATGTAAGACTAATTTTCAGTTAGTTTCATTTTGGAATATCTTTTGAATGTTAAAAGCAAAACTATAGTTATGAATTTAAATTATTTTACAATAAAATCTCAGGAAGCGATTCAGCAGGCTGCGCAAATTGCAACAGGTAACGGACAACAAGCTATTGAGAACGGCCATATTTTAAAAGCTATTTTGGAAATTGATGAAAATGTTACCCCCTTTATACTTAAGAAGCTGGGTGTAAACCAATCTGTTTTTTCTAAAACAGTGGATGCCATTGTCAGCTCGTATCCAAAGGTAAGCGGTGGACAATCTTATTTGTCAAACAGCGCTAACCAAACAATTACAAAAGCTACAAACTCCCTTAAAGAATTTAAAGACGAATACGTATCCATTGAACATTTATTATTAGGCATATTGGCGAGCGGTGATTCAATTTCTCAATTACTGAAAGATAACGGCATTAAAGAAAAAGATTTAAAGGCGGCTATTACCGAATTAAGAAAAGGATCCAATGTTACGAGTCAGTCTGCCGATGAGAACTATAATGCATTAAACAAATATGCTGTTAATTTAAATTCGCAGGCGCGCAATGGCAAGCTTGATCCTGTTATAGGGAGAGATGAAGAAATCAGACGGGTATTGCAAATCTTATCCCGTCGTACAAAAAATAATCCTATTTTAGTTGGTGAACCCGGTGTAGGTAAAACAGCCATTGCCGAAGGCTTAGCGCATCGGATCATTGCAGGAGATGTTCCCGAAAATTTAAAATCAAAACAAGTTTATTCACTTGATATGGGCGCTTTAATTGCCGGTGCAAAATATAAAGGAGAATTCGAAGAGCGTTTAAAATCGGTAGTAAAAGAAGTGATTGGTAGTAACGGCGATGTGGTATTATTTATTGATGAGATCCATACGCTGGTGGGTGCAGGTGGTGGCGGAGAAGGAGCAATGGATGCAGCCAATATTTTAAAACCCGCTTTGGCGAGAGGAGAATTACGGGCTATCGGTGCTACAACGTTAAATGAATATCAGAAATATTTTGAAAAGGATAAAGCACTTGAAAGGCGTTTCCAAAAGGTAATGGTAGAAGAGCCTTCCGAGGAAGATGCGATTTCTATTTTACGCGGGATTAAAGAAAAATATGAAGCACATCATAAAGTGCGGATAAAAGATGAGGCTATTATTGCAGCGGTTGAATTATCTCAACGCTATATCAGCGATCGTTTTTTACCTGATAAGGCCATTGATTTAATGGATGAGGCTGCTTCCAAATTGCGTATGCAGATCAATTCTATGCCTATTGAGTTAGACGAGATGGAGCGCAAAATAATGCAATTGGAAATTGAGCGTGAGGCGATGAAACGTGAAGATGAAGACCAAAAAGTGGAAGCCTTAAATAAAGACCTCGCAGAATTAAGTGAAAAAAGAATGTCGTTAAAAGCAAAATGGCAAAGCGAAAAAGAAGCTATTGAAGGTGTACAAAAAGTAAAAGCACAAATTGAAGATTATAAGCAGGAAGCCTTACATTATGAAAAACAGGGTGATTTTGGTAAGGTTGCTGAGATCCGTTACGGAAAAATCCAGGAATCGGAAGCCTTATTATTTCAGTTGGAAGAAAAATTAAGTGAAGCAAAAGCAAATGGTTCTCAATTATTAAAAGAGGAAGTAGACAGTGAGGATATAGCGGATGTTATTTCAGCTTGGACAGGAATCCCGGTTTCTAAAATGCTGCAAAGTGACCGTGAAAAACTATTAATGCTGGAAGATGAATTGCATAAAAGAGTTGTAGGGCAACACCAGGCTATTGAATCAATTGCTGACGCTGTAAGACGCAGCAGGGCAGGGTTACAGGATGCAAAGAAACCGATAGGCTCTTTTATATTTTTAGGAACTACCGGTGTTGGTAAAACAGAACTGGCAAAAGCGTTGGCAGATTATTTATTTAATAATGAAAATGCCATGACGCGTATTGATATGAGCGAATACCAAGAACGCCATGCTGTGAGCCGCTTAATTGGCGCACCCCCGGGGTATGTTGGGTTTGATGAAGGCGGGCAGTTAACGGAAGCGGTGAGAAGAAGACCATACAGTGTTGTATTGCTGGATGAAATTGAAAAAGCGCACCCGGATGTATTTAATATTTTACTGCAGGTTTTGGATGACGGGCGCTTAACGGATAACAAAGGCAGAACGGTTAATTTTAAAAATACCATTATTATCATGACCTCTAACATCGGGTCGCATATTATACAGGAAAATTTTGATAAGCTTACCGATACTAATAAAGAGGAAGTATTAGCAAAAACAAAATCAGAAGTGTTTGAACTATTGAAGAAAACAATTCGTCCGGAATTTTTAAACAGGATAGATGAGGTAATCATGTTTGAACCTCTTAACAGGGAAGACGTTACCAATATCGTTAAGATACAATTTAAACATATTACGGATCGTTTAGCAGATCAGCATATTAAAATAGCGGCTACAGACGAAGCTATTGAATGGCTGGCACAGTTGGGCTATGATCCGCAGTATGGGGCAAGACCCGTAAAGCGGACCTTACAAAAACAAATACTTAATGAACTATCGAAACAACTTTTAGCAAATACAGTAAATAAGGATAAAGAAATTGTTGTTGACATGTTTGATAACCAAATCGTATTTAGAAATTAGTGATGTAAGATTAACTATGTGTTAAACAATAAAAACTCCGGGTATTTGCCCGGAGTTTTTATTTATGATAACCCGGATTAAACCTTTTACAAAAGTGGATGTCAAATGCCTGACCAAAATAGTTAAGCATGACCGCTCGCAAACTAATACTACTTGCTGATATTAATTCAGAACATACTCAAAAATGGGCTATAGGTCTATCAAATAGCGGATATAAAATAGGGATCTTCAGTTTCAGCGCACCCAAAACCAATTGGTTTAAAAATTATTCTATTGAATGTTTACATAAGCATTCAAATGTAACAAACTCAAATAAACTTTTAGCTAAATTGGCTTACATTACATTTCTCCCCAAATTAAAAACAATTATCAAAGAATTTAAGCCTGATATACTGCACGCCCATTATGCCAGCAGTTATGGCCTGTTGGGAGCTCTGAGCGGATTTCATCCTTATATAATATCCGTTTGGGGCACTGATATTATGAAATTTCCGCATAAAAATTTATTTACAAGGCAAATTATAAAATTCAATTTAAGAAGTGCAAATGCTGTTTGCGCGACCTCTCATACACTTGAAAAACACATACATCAACTCATTAATAAAAAAGTGGAAGTTATACCGTTTGGTGTTGATCTTAGTGAATTCGTCAATAAAAAATCTTCCAAAAAAGATACTTCTGTTTTTACAATAGGCTGTGTGAAATCGTTAGAAAAAAACTACAATATCAATACATTGATTGTTTCTTTCTCACAGCTTAAAATTAAATATCCCGACAAAAAACTTAAATTAATTATTGTTGGTGAAGGAAGCGAGCGTGCTGCCTTAGAAAGATCAGTTTTTGAATTAAATTTAAATGAACATGTTGTATTTGAAGGTAAGCTTCCACATCATCTAGTTGCCGACAAAATAAATGAATTGGATGTGTTGGTTAATTTGTCGGAATACGAAAGCTTTGGCGTAAGTGTTATAGAGGCGATGGCCTGCCACGTACCTGTAATTGTAAGTGAAGCGGAGGGTTTAAAAGAAGTGGTGGATGATCAGAAAAACGGAAGCATTGTTACTTATAATAATATAGGGCAAGTAGTGGGGGCTCTAGAAAGGCTGATGCTAAATGAAAATTTGCGTAACACTATAGGCATAAATGCTGCAGAAAGAGTTCGTAAAAACTATAACTGGTTTAATAATTTAAACCAGATGAAACGTGTTTACAGTAAAGTATTGTATTTATAATTGCTTAGGTTTCTGAAAACTTATTACGGTATGATCTATTTGTGGATTAAATAAATTTGCTCAATACTTTTCAGCTTTTTATAAGGAAGTGTTTCATGCTCTTTATGAAAAGCGGAAGGATTCTCGTATTCCATAAGTGTGCCAACGGGGTAGGAGTCATCAATTGATGTAATAGAATGTGATAAAGGCTTTAGTAAATAAATTTCCTTATGATCGTCAAATTCGCTTGCTATTTCAATAAGGTAAGTAACCACATCATTTTTTAAAAAATATTTTTTTAAAAGCCTCGCCCTGTGTGCTTCCGTAATAATTTTATTTTCGGAAGATACAGGGTAGATGTAAATTTCTTTTCCCATGTATTCCAAAAAACGAAACTCACGCCTGTTTTCTCCTCTTATTTTAATTGGGATTCCAAGCAGTTTGAAATCTTCATCATCATTGCCCGTAATATAAACAGGGATCTGAATTTTAATGGGAAAGTATTTTCTTTTGTTGATCTTTAAGCGATCGATACGTAATAATACAATGCTGATCAATACACCTTCCTTTAAAACATTTTTTACAATATCTTTTAAAGCAAATATATATCCTTTATAATAAAGGCCGTAACTAAATTCTATAGCCAATAATATAACGTACCAACATAAAACACTGACGTATAATTTAGTAAGTGTACTTATTTTTTGATAATTAAAAAACGGAGAATAGTTAATACAATTATTGATCATTTGTATCCAAAAATTTATCCCTACCAAATAAACCAAAGTCGATAAGAATGGTGTTATTTTTCCTATGATCGGTTGCGTTAAAAAGAAATCGAAAAGCCCGTGTGATGAAACCGCTATTGTAAAAGCAACGATTGAATTCAGATATACATTTCCTTTTCTGAAAATTTTAAAACGGTATATGCCGTATACGCAAATGCTTGTATTGATAATATGTGTAAGACATGAAATAAGGGTGCGTCCCGTAATAATTTGTGAGCCGTAATTATTATAGTAAATAAAATTTTCTCTTACCGAAAAACCGAGTGCTACAACTCCTGCAAATATCAAATAATCAATGGGTTCATCTACCCGTTTTCTTAATACCGCTATTGCAATAAAAACACCTGATAGTTTAACCAGCTCTTCCGTTAAGCCTACACCAAAAATAGAATAGAGGAAATCATTTATTAAATGCCCGTTAAAGTTAAAGCCAATCGACTCATGGTATTTATATATCCAAAGTGCTAAAGAAGGCGTTAAATAGCCTATAATAAAGGCTACGCACAAATCAATAATGCGTTCATGCTGTAATATATCCAAACGCTTAAAATACGATAACCATAGCATGGCACCTGCAATAGCGCCTAAGATCGGAAATATGAGATAGACCTGGTATGAATTTAACATAGGCATAAAAAAACCTCCGGGTGTCGGAGGTTTTTAGTCTGTTAAGAATTTTGATTAGTTATTGATACTTATTTTCTTATCTAACTCTTCAATATATGCTTTAAAACGTTTGTCCGTATCCATCAGGTTATTAACTGTTCTGCAGGCGTGTAATACGGTTGCATGGTCTTTTCCGCCGCAATGCATACCGATAGTTGCCAACGATGATTTAGTCATGCTCTTCGCAAAATACATAGCGATCTGGCGTGCCTGAACTACCTCACGTTTACGTGTTTTAGATTTCATCAGGTCAATGTTAAGATCGAAATAATCACAAACCACTTTTTGAATATAATCAATAGAAACTTCGCGTGCCGTTGACTTAACAAACTTGTCAATCATTTGCTTGGCAAGCTCTAACGTAATTGTTTTTTTGTTTAAAGAAGACTGGGCCAATAATGAAATTAATGCGCCTTCTAATTCACGTACGTTGGATGTGATGCTGTATGCTAAGTATTCGCATACTTCCTTAGGTAACTGAATTCCTTCGTTATAAACTTTTTTCTCTAAAATAGCAATACGTGTTTCTAAACCCGGAGTTTGCAGGTCTGCGCTTAATCCCCATTTAAAACGGGATAATAACCGTTGCTCAATTCCCTGCATTTCAACAGGAGCCCTGTCGGCCGTTAAAACAATTTGTTTGCCCAACTGGTGAAGGTGGTTGAAGATATGGAAGAATACATCCTGCGTTTTTTCCTTACCCGCTAAGTATTGAATATCATCAATGATTAAGGTGTCTATCATTTGATAGAAATGTACAAAATCATTTTGGTTATGATTTTTAATCGCGTCAATAAATTGAGCGATAAATTTTTCTGACTGAACGTAAAGTACTGTTTTGTTAGGAAAATTCTTTTTAATTTCAATACCGATAGCTTGCGCTAAGTGAGTTTTTCCTAAGCCAACGCCCCCGTATAACAATAGAGGGTTAAATGCTGTGCCGCCCGGTTTTTGAGAAACAGCATAGCCCGCGGAACGTGCTAAACGATTGCAATCTCCTTCAACAAAATTATCAAAGCAATAGTTAGGATTTAATTGAGATTCAACGGATACTTTTTTAAGGCCCGGTATAATGAACGGATTTCTAATAGCGCCGGTGCTAATATCGATAGGCATAGAAACCGGGTTATTTTTTAAATTGGTATTTATATTTGGAACTTTAAGCATCACTGCTTTTTCAGATTTACCTGTTCCATTATCCATGACGATGCTGTATTCAATTCTTCCTTCAGCGCCTAATTCTTTACGAATAACTTTTTTAATAATTGTAATATAATGTTCTTCCAACCATTCATAAAAAAACTGAGAAGGTACTTGAATATTCAATACGTTATCTTGGATCTTAATAGCTTTAATTGGATCAAACCAAGTGGTAAAGTTTTGAGGGCTTACATTATCCTGAATTACTCTTAGGCAATTCTTCCACACGGTTTCCGCAGTTTTTTCCTTCATATTAAAAAATAGTTTTAAAGTATATAGTGTTAAGTGTTATGAACAAGTCCGAGTTTGTAAATATATACCGATTATTTAATCTCGCAACAAAAAAATGAATAAATAATTTCAAAAAATTTTCGTTTGGCTATTGTTTTTTCAGATTTTTCTATTATTTGAATTATGTGAGATTTTTTTCTTATCATAAGAGAAATAAACATCTAATTTTCCGAGCCATATTCCTGCCCATCCAACCTGTGTTACAAATACTTCCTTACCTACGCGGTTGGCTATTTTTACAGGGTGTTCAAGGAATGTGTGTGTGTGTCCGCCAATAATTAAATCAATGTTTTCTGTAAGGGGAGCCATGCTTGTATCGCTGATCTTTTTATCATCAAATTTAAATCCTAAATGTGAAAGCGCAATCACATAATCACAACCTAAATCGTGTTTTAATAATTTAGCTGTTTCATTTGCAATTGATACCGGGTCTTTATAACCGGTTTCTCCATACATTTTTTTATCAACCAATCCTTCCAGTTCAATACCGTACCCAAGCACTCCTATTTTAATTCCGTTTTTTATAAATAGTTTATATGGCAAAATTTTATCGTGCAGGTTAGTATTCGAAAAATCGTAATTACAATTAATGAATGAAAAATTGGCATGCGGCATTTGCTTTACAAGGTTATCAATACCCAAATCAAAATCATGGTTGCCGATAGTAGTTGCATCATATTGCATGGTGCTCATTAACGTATATTCCAACTTGCCTTGAAATAAATTAAAATAAGGCGTTCCCTGAAAAATATCTCCCGCGTCCAACAATAAAATATTACTGTTCTCTTTTTTTAGTTCTTCAATAACGGCAGCGCGTCTTGCAAAACCACCCATGCCTGCAAACTTAGGGTCGTTTGCTGAAAACGGTTCAATTCGGCTGTGCACATCATTTGTATACAAGATGGTTAACCGGGAAATACCTTTGCTTTTTAATACTTCTTTTGATAATGCGGGAAAACCGGCTAATACAGCGGTTGTACCAACAAAATATTTTAAAAAGTTTCTTCTATTTTGATACCTGAATTCTTCCATCTAAATAAGGTTTTAATGTTTTTCCCTGTTCGGTAATGTCTGTGCAATAGGTAATAATAACGTCACGCAATAATACATCCATTGGTCTCCGTTCTTTTGCATTTTTAAAAAACACATAATTATCGCCGCCGTTTGCAAGGTAATCGGATGTAACTACCCAATAGTCTTTTGTTTGGTCAAACGGTTTTCCGTTAATTGTAATATCCGTTGCCGATTTTCCTGCCATTTTTAAACGTATACCACCAACGGGAATTCCTCCTTTTTCAACAATTTTATCGCACATATCTTTAAACCGTTCTCCGCTTAATTTGAGCAATACAACCTGGTTATCAAAAGGCATTAACTCAAAAACATTGCCTATTGTAATATTTCCCTTTGGTAAAGCATTACGCAACCCGCCTTTATTAAATACAGCAACATCAAGCATTGCAGAGTCCTTACCTAATTGTTTTTTTGTTTCATAAATAACCGCATCACAAAAAAGATTACCTAAGGTGCTTTCGGCTTCCGCTTTTAAAAAAGCGTCTTCACTTTTTGCTATAACCTTACTCATAAGCATATCATGTGTTGTTTTATACGGTAAAATTGTTTTGTAAGTTGCACTGTCTATTTCATTTTTATTAATGATATAATGGGTTTCGCTTACATTGGATACAATGGTTTTGTGTACGCATGACGAACCCGCAGTTAGTAAGGAAAAAAATATGAATTTTGTGAGGGATTTCATTGGTGTAATTATTTTTTAATTTTTTAAAATAATACAAATAAGAACTTAAATTAGATGCTTTAAATATAAGGTAAATATTAATGATTAAAACAGAAACAACGTTAAGAGTACGTTACGGAGAAACAGATCAAATGGGTTATGTTTATTACGGAAATTATGCTCAATATTATGAAGTGGGCAGGGTTGAAGCCATGCGCAGCTTAGGGTTCAGTTATAAAGAAATGGAAGCGAACGGTATTTTAATGCCTGTTATAAGCCTGGTGATCAATTATAAAAAGCCGGCGTTATATGATGATGAAGTACGTATTGTAACTACCGTAAAACATATGCCTTCGGTAAGAATAATATTTGACTATGAATGCTTTAATCAGGAAAATGAATTATTGAATACAGGTTCAACGACTTTAGTATTTATTGATAAAACAAGAAATAAACCTTGCATACCTCCTGACTGGTTTTTAGAAGGCTTTGAGAAAAGATTCGGGAAAGAGATTTAAAAGACTTTTTGACTTGAGAGATTTAAGATGCGATACAAATTTGTATTCTTGAGATTAAATTAAAATCGTATTTCGCAACCCGGCAATAAGGCTTTAAGCTCTTCAATATATTGTTTCGAGAAATTATTTCCCCTCACGTCAAGCAACGTCAGGTTCTCCAACTGTGAGATAGAATCCGGTAATTTTTCTAAAAAATTATTTTTAACAGACAGTAATCGTAATTTTTTTGCAAGGTAAATTTCTACAGGTAGTGAGGCCAGTTTATTTCCGTCTAACACCAGTACTTCTAAATTTGTAAAACGCTCAAAATGTTTTGTAATGTAAAATACATTGGCGTTTGTTAAATTTAAATAATTAAGATTAGGAATTTTAAACAGCTCTTTCGGGAAACTGTCCAATACACAGTTTTCAATGGTTAATTCTTTTAAATTTTTAAGGAAATGCAATGTAGGCGGCAGCTTTAGCGTATCGTTGGTAGAAGAAAATTTGAAGGTTTTTAATTTGCTTAGGTAGGCAATTTCGCAAGGAATACTATCAATCTTACTTCCAAAAAATTCAAGGTAATTTAAATTACTTAATTTTTTAAAGTCAGGGAATTTTGAAAATTCATTATTATAAGTAGCGAAATAAGTAAGGTTATAAAGATCATTAAAACCGGCAGGAAATGTATTTACTTCATTACCGCTAAGCTTTAAGGCTTGCAGGTCTTTTAATTTTCCAATCTTGGCATATAATTTCGGTTCCAGTTTTTTATAACTGAGATCCATTTTATAAACGTTCTTTTCTACGTCGAGCGCCAATTTCAAATCCGTAAATACCTGCGAACCGAAAGGACCATACTTGTCAAACTCATTTTGAGCCTTACAGTAAAAAGAAGAAAAAAACAGTATGATTAGAAGTTTGTGCATTTGGGGTGTAAACGAATATACAAACTATTTTAAAAAATGAATTATTTTTTTAGGAAATAATTTACAGGTTCATTTTAGACAGTAATTCAAGCTTATAATGCATGTCCAATGAATAGTTGCCGGTTGCGTGCTCTTTTAAAAAAGAATAAATTAAATACGCTTTTTTATAGCAATTAGGAGCTTGTATTTCCGGGAAACCTGTTTTGAGATAATACTTAGCCTTTTCAAATACCAAGTCACCCAGCATTTTTAGCTGATCATCGTTTAATTTTTTCTCTCGGGTTAATTCATTTATAAGATGTTCATCAGGTAATAACTCGACAAAACTAATTTCAGTGGAAGTGTATTTTTGTGCGGCTTTATTAATTTCGTCTAACAGGTCAGGATAATTTCCATTGCTTTTTAAACCCAATAAAATAGCCATTACCTTACCAAATTCTTCAAACTGTTTTACTAAATAATCACGCTTAAGCATGGTCGGTTATTTTTTTAAGGACTGCTAAAGCTTGTGGAATAAGGGCTTCATGAGTTGTATTATTAATTACATAATTCGCTAAGGGAATTTTTTTCTCATCAGGCCATTGTAACCGCATGCGTTTTTCTACTTCCGCATGTGAAATAGAATTTCGTTTCATCACACGTTCGATCTTTTCATTTAATGGCGCGGTCACTAAAATAGTTGCATCCAAATCTTTATAAATCCCTGTTTCAAATAAAATAGCGCTTTCTTTAATAATAATTTTATTTGTAAATTGTTGTGTGAAATTATTAAAATCTCTTTTTACGGCAGGATGAATAATGGCGTTCAGCTGCTGTAACAATTCATTGCTTGAAAATACTCTTTCTGAAATATATTTTTTATGTAATGTGTTTAGATCTAAGTAGGCTTCTTCTCCCAACAACCCGATGACTTGTTTTCTTATTGCATTATCAAAATAGACGTCTTTGGCTTTTTCGTCCGAATTGTAAAGCAGGCAGCCCATGGTTTCAAACAATTTGGCAACTGTTGTTTTTCCGCTCCCTATGCCGCCTGTAAGCCCTATGATCATTATTTGTAAATTAAATAAGAAATAGATGAAGGTTCGATTTTTAAAAGTTTTATTTCTGACGGGCTTCTGACAAGAT
>JANYGK010000066.1 GCA_025362395.1 Bacteroidota bacterium | reverse complement strand
TATAAAAAAAACAATTAAAACAACAGTAACAGTTATTGCAGGATTAGATTTAACTTTAGGTTTAACATTAACGTCTTGTAAAAAAGCAGACACCGGACCACAAGGGGTAACGGGCGCAACAGGAGCACAAGGTCAATCAGGCCCGCAAGCTAAAACTTTTAATTTTTCTTTAACTTTTACTACAAGCGACACTTTTAAATCTTACTCCGGTATAATAGGGTATGATGCGGATGATGTAGTAATGACCTATGTAAAATATGAAAATGTCGGGGGTACTGATTTCTGGACGGCTTTGCCGCTAATATTATCGAATACCGTTAATATTATTCCTGAATTTTCAGAAGCAATGGGCGCTCTTTTTATAAACACCCTAAAGGCAAACGGATCAGCGGGAAGCCCCTGGACTACTACAACTACTTTAGCGTTTAAGGCTGTTCTTATAAAGAGTTCACAAAGGCTAGCTAATCCGCAAGTTGATTATAATAATTATGCTGCCGTAAAAAAAACATTTAATTTAAAAGATTAATTCTGTACTATAAAATATTTCCAACAAAAAAGCCCCGCTGATCAGCGGGGCTTTTTTTAATCATAATTATAAAGGTTATTTAACTGTTTTCTTATACCTCACAAAAAATGAGATAAGAGCTAAAATAAAATTTCCTATACCAATGTAAGCAAGTGATGGTACTTTGCTCGAATAAGCAGCACTAAAAAATGCATAAAGAAAAATGAAAATCGATGATATCACGAAAAAGTATATAGGTGAGTATCTTATTTGAAGTAGTCTCATAATATTCAATATTTAGTATAAAAATATGAATTTATTTGTATTATATACAAAAGTTGACTTGCCGGTATATTTGCCTACAGCAATTAAGCCGTCAACGCTATTGGCTAATTCGGTATATCTGTCCGATCCAACAGTATGCGGCACAGTATGGAAAGCAGCGCAGGCAATCCCGCAAGCAATAATACAGGATTGAGGGTTTGCGACACAAGCAATAATGCCCAACATATCATTATTTAACTCATTCCAGGAACATACAAAACATTCTTTAAAGTTTGAGGTTTTGTCGGGACACGACGGCGGAGTGGTGCCCGGATCTGTTTGTATTGCGGGCGGATTTCCGTTAATGGAAGTAATGTGGTTTTTTGAATCTAATGTAACAGTACCAATCACAGCATCATTTATTAAGGAAGTGCATTTAATAGTCTTAGAGTTATCAGCGTTTGTAAGCGTTTCTGATAACAGAGGCGTAGTGGTAACGTTATCATTACTAGTAAACATGAAAAGGGTATATATTGTATTCGGAGCGGGGTTTACCTTAATTAAATTTGTAGAATATAAAAATAAAGGTTGCTGCGAATTGTTTACTGTAAGGCTTGCGGCATGATCTAACGATAAACCTTTCGCAACTAATAACCTTGTGGTATAATCGTTACTGTATAGGTCTACAGGTTGTATACCGTCTGTCCTTTTATTACTGTTATTTACTGTCGAATATTCAAATTGATTATTCGGATTGTTTGCCGGACACGTTTTAGTTTCCTTATTTTTATTACAGGAAGCTAAAGAAAGGCCGATTAATAGTGAGGCGGAAATTAGTTTTTTCATGTTATGTTTTTTGGTTATAACGTCAAAACTATTAATTTTAGTATGGCTGTACAAAACTTTATTTTTTTTATTTTGCGAAAGCACGTAATTTTACATGTATCAATTTAAAAAAAAATCACTATAAGCAAAAAAAGACCGGTACATGTACCGGGCTTTTTATGATCAGATAAAGCTTACTTCTTTTTACGAGTTACTTTTTTCTTTACTGCTCTTTTTTTCTTTGGTGCTGCTTTTTTCTTCTTACGGAATTTTCCCGCCTTAACTGCTGCCGTGAACTTTGCGCGCGCGGCCAATTGTTTTGCTGTGGGTTTTTTTGTTGCCATTGATTTAGGTTTTAGTGAATGCATTAAGCAGCCTTACGGGGCTGCCTGGCTTTAGGTAGGTTTGTAAACCTTCAACACAATAACGACAAGCGCTATTATAAAGGAAGCTACGACAGATATAATCAGTATTATGGATCATAAGCCGTATGAAATTCCGCACGCTATAAATAGAATTAATGTAACTTTACCGGAAGAGGTATTGAAACGGTATATAGGGAAATACGCCTTAGATGCTGATTACACAAAAGTGTTTACAATCCGATTAGAAAACGGTAAGTTATATGCGGCTGAGAACAACGAAGAAAAAACAGAACTAAACCCTGATACGGAAACAACCTTTTTTGATGACCCGCATTCTAAAGACGGTTACATTTTTACGTTGAACCATGAAACAGGAAAGTACGATCTCACTATTATTTCAACAGGATTAAAGTTGACTACAAAACGTTTGCCATCGTAATAGTAATATAATACAGGGAATTTTTAATCTATTATTGAATAATAATTTTATACATCAACGCGGGCTCCGAACCTGTATTAATTTTCAAAAAGTACATACCATGCGGCAGCAAAGCTGTTTCTAATACTGTTTTAGAGGAACCTATTACCTCTGCATTAACAATTACCTCTTTACCGGTAATATCAAATAAATTATAATACAAAGGTTCTTCATGCAATGAAATTATATTAAGAATCTGCGATGCCGGGTTCGGATAAATAAGAATAGCGTTGGGGCCTTCGTTACGGCTCACATCCACGGAATTACTGTAATGTACAGCGCCGTCCATATCTGTTGTTTTTAAACGGTAATAAGATATACCGTCCAAGGGTTTAGCATCCACATCTTCATAATACAATGTGACATTACAATTACCCGCAGCCTTCTGTGTACACACTACTGACCATATTTTAAAATCAGTAGTACGTTCCACCGAAAATAAAGCGGTACGTTGTTGTGTAGCCGTTGCCCAACTAAGTGCTACATCATTTTTCCTGTTTTCTGCGTTAAAATAAATAAGTTCAATTGGTAACACGCCGGTGCTAATAGTTATAATGCCTGAGTTTGGTGACCCCGAACCCGGTTGTCCGTTTATGGTCCCTGTACAACCTGTACAGCTGCTTCCGCCATTACCGGAAACAGTGGAACTTGTAACGTTAACGGTAGGTTGCGACCCTGAATAAATAACGGCCCCTTGTCCGCCGCCACCACCCGCTCCATGTGCTACACTATAACCTACATCTCCTCCCGTTCCCCCGTTTGAGCTCACAGTAAGCGGGCATGTACTGCTGATACTGTATGTATTAACCTGGAAAATAATAGAGCCTCCTGCTCCGCCCCCACCGGAGGCATCGTTGCCCGCGTTAGCGGTTGTAATGCCGGTAGCGGTTATGGATATAGCGCCACAGGAACCGGTGGTAACTAAAGTACCTGTTTTAATTAAAATAATTCCACCTCCATTTCCGCCAACAGTGCCTACACTATTGTTTTCATGGCCTCCACCGCCTCCACCGCCCATATAAACCTGCGATGGCCCTATATAAGAGCTTAGGGAAATGCCTCCCAAGCCGCCAACAGTTGGCGAGCAACCACTTGCACTACCATTGTAACCGGGCCCCCCCATTCCGCCGGAAGTATAGTTGCCGCCGCCGCCGCCGCCTGAATTTTCATCGTTACCACCGCCGCCACCGGTTAAAATTTTGCCCCTTGCTCCCGTAAAAGCCGCGTTTGTATTTTTGTAAATGCCTTCCCCTTTTCCTGCCCATTTATTACCTATAGCCATTATATAATTGGGGTCGCAGGATGTAGACGCAAATTGAGGGGTATTTTTTAAGCCCCCTGCAAAGCCCAAGCCGTCAGCAGTTATATTATCAGCTAATGTAAAAACAGTTCCAACCTCAATGGCAATAATACCTCCCACATTCCCGTCCCACGTTAAACCGGTAATGGAATTAGTGGAAGTAAATGCCGCGGCACTTAACCGCCTGAATGTAATAATTTGTACAGCCGAATTAGCGCCGGTATTATAGGTATTTACAAGCGCCGACCCAAGCGTGATGCTTGTAGGCGTACCCGCACTTAAATTTACCGCTGTTATTTTTGCTACCTCAAATTTACCGGTGTTCGCTATAGTGCTTAAATCGCCAAACGTAGCGGCATTAGTTGTATTGGCCCCTATTACATCGTCCTGCATCTGCATAACAATAACAAACTCACCTGTGTTAAATGTATGATTTACTTGGTTTACATTACTTACCGCTAACAACGTAGAAGCTGTTATTGATGTTACTTTAGCGTAAGCATTGTAAATTACCTGTGAAATAACGGGTTTACCGAAACAGAAAAAAATTACAACGGTAAGTAAAGCCTGATACTGTTTTTTTATCACCGGGGGTTAATTTGAAAGATATTTAAATGTAGTAAAAAAAAATGGCACTAAAAACCACTTTTTTCAACTCTCTCTTATTGAAAAATAAGGTGAATTTTTTCACTTTTTAATGAAATTATTTTACAATACTGCCAAAGTTATCTTTTACACAAATAAAAAACCCGAAAATAGAAGTACATAAAGCTGTTATTATCGGAGGATCGCTTATAGCTCCTAAATAGGATTCGCAATAGTTCTTAAGTGATCGCTTTTACATATTATTATCTTAAATTCTCTATGCATGTTTGTATTATCCAAATCAATACTAACATATTTACATTACTATTCATCTATTTTACCTAACAGAAACCGTTTACCGTAAATTTGAAAAGATCAGTGTCTACCGGGCATAACTATTGAAGTATAGCTTAAAATCCTTACTTATGAATGTGTGTGAAGCTCTTCTTGAAACTCTTGCTAAATATGGTGTAAAATTTATTTTCGGTATCCCGGGTGATGCCATCAATGATCTGATAGAGGCCATACGCAAACAGGATAAAATAAAATTTATTCATGTGATGCATGAAGAAGCCGGTGCTTTTGCAGCTTCCGCACAAGCCAAGCTTACCGGTACATTGGCTGTATGCACCGGTACTGCAGGGCCGGGAGCCATTCATTTATTGAACGGCTTATATGATGCAAAAAAAGATCATGCACCGGTACTGGCCATTACAGGTCAAACCGAAACGATGAATTTAGGAAGTAACTTTCATCAGGAAGTAAATTTAAATGCTCTCTTTGCCGATGTGAGCGTATATAACCAAATGTTCATTGATCCCGAGCAAATGCCGGGAATGATTATTTCGGCCTGCCGGGCCGCTGTTTTATTAAACGGAGTAGCACACATTAATTTACCGGCAAACATTGCATCACTTAAAGTAAAAACAGTTCATTCAGGAAAAGTACATGACTCTAATAACTTTAACATAATACCCCATATTGCCGACTTGCAGGAAGCCGCAAAATTAATTAACAACTCTAATAAAATTTGTATCCTTGCCGGTATCGGTGCAAGAGGTGCGGTTAATGAATTAGTGCAATTTGCCGATTTTATACATGCTCCTATTATAAAAGCATTGCGCGGAAAAGATCTTTTACCGGATATGCATCCTTTAACAACAGGCGGGATAGGCCTACTCGGCACAGCTGCTTCTTACAAAGCGATGAAGCAATGTGACCTTTTAATAATGATCGGCACAGATATGCCTTATACCGATTTTTATCCGGAAGATAAGGTGCCTACCATTCAATTAGATAATGATGCGCTGCAAATCGGAAAAAGACACCCTGTGGATGTTGCCTTATCGGGCGATTCGAAATTAACACTTATTGAACTGATGAAGCTTATTTTGAAAAAAGAGAATGATCAGTTTTTAAAAGAATGTCAAAGCCACAAAGCTGCCTGGTTAAAAAAACAGGATCATAAAGAATTGTCAGAAGCTGTGCCAATACATCCGCAAATGCTGGCACGCACTATTAGCGAGTATGCGAGCGACAACGCTATTATTTGCTGCGACACAGGCGCCGTTACTGTTTGGGGCGCCAGAAATTTCAGGATAAAAGGCACACAGCGTTTTACGTTATCTGGCGGATTAGCCAGTATGGCTTTTGCCTTGCCCGCTTCTATCGGTGCAAAATTATTATATCCTGATAAGCAGGTTATAGCATTATGCGGCGACGGAGGATTTGCGATGCTGATGTGCGATTTTGCAACAGCCGTAAAATATAAGCTGAATATAAAAGTGATTGTCTTTAATAATTCAAAATTAGGCCTGATACAAATGGAGGAAGAAGCCAAAAGCGGGAATCCCGAATATGAAACAGGATTAAATAACCCTGACTTTGCTTCTTTTGCCGTTGGCTGCGGAGGTGAAGGATATACCGTAAAAACACCGGATGAATTAAAAATTGTTTTACCTAAAGCTTTAAGTTCATCAAATGCCTGTATTATTAATGTATTTATTAACCCCGAGGAATTAACCATGCCTCCGGCAATTAACGCTACAGAAGCTATTAATTTTTTAAAAGCTAAAATTAAAGAAGCCTTTGAGTAGGCTTAGAATAAAGCTTCCCGATACACTTTCTTCGCCTGTACTTGATTGACATAACATCCCGTTATTGTGATGCGAAGAAGAAGCAATCTCTTAAATGTTTTTTTAATATACGCAATGAAAACTGTGAGTGAGATAGCTTCGTTCCTCGCTATGACGAACCGATCCTTGTTATCCGCTCAATATATGCTGCATGTGTTCTATAATATTTCAATTTTCTATTAATAAAGTTTCCCAATACACTTCCTTCGCCCCATTTGATTGACATAACACCCGTCATTGCGATGCGACGCAGGAGAAGAAGCAATCTCCTATGAAATGTTTTTTTAATATATGCAATGAAAACTGTGAATGAGATAGCTTCGTTCCTCACTATAACGAACTGATCCTTGTTATCCGCTCAATATATGCTGCATGTGTTCTATAATATTTCAACTTTCTATTAATAAAGTTTCCCAATACACTTCCTTCGCCCCATTTGATTGACA
>JANYGK010000041.1 GCA_025362395.1 Bacteroidota bacterium | reverse complement strand
GTTTGCCGGTTGCCGTTAACTTCAAAAATAATTTTATCCTGTATCACCAAAGGCGAATTCTGATTTGTAGGGTTTACATTTACTTGCACAAATACATAAATGCTGTCGTGCGCTAAAATTTCAACATTATGCACCTCTTTGCCTTTTACACCGTCAACATTTAAAATAAAATTAGAATTAGTACCCTGTTCAAGCCTTACAGCAGAAATGTTTATTTTTCCGCTGTTTTTATTAACGATCCGTATATTGCGGGTCGTTGAACCTATTGTTGTAAAAACAGTATCAAATAATACAGAATCCTGAGAAAAGGCTATTCTTGAAGAGGCATCAGTTAATGTTTTATCCTTTTTACAAGATATAAAACCGGCTGATACGCATATAATCAGTAAAAAAAGGCCTTTAATTCGCATGAATTACAAATTTATACTTTTAATAACGAATTAAAAGAAATTATATTGTTTTATCGTAATTAATACTTGTAGTATATAAAATTTTACTATCTTTGCGTTCCAAATTTTTTTGAAATAAATAATTGATTATAACATGAAAGCAGAAATTCACCCTGAAAATTACAGATTAGTTGTATTTAAAGATATGTCTAACGGTTACTCTTTTTTAACTAAATCGTGTTCAGATACTAAAGATACGATTGTATATGAAGATGGTGTTGAATACCCATTAGTAAAATTAGATATCTCTATGACGTCTCATCCTTTTTATACAGGAAAACAAATGTTGGTAGATACGGCAGGACGTATTGATAAATTTAAATCACGTTACTCTAAAAAAGCTTAATATTTATAGTGATAGTCTTAAGATCCATCTTCTTTTAAAGTTGATGGATTTTTTTATTTGTATTTTTAGCGTCCATGAAGTTTGTTTTTTTATATACCGAAATTGCAGAATACTTTTTAGCGTGCTGCAATAAACTGGCAGAGCATGGAGAAGTGCATATTATAAGATGGCCGGTAAATAAAGAAGCGCCTTTTAAGTTTAATATAAATCCAACATTAAAACTCTACTCAAAATCGGATTATACTTTACAACAACTTACGCAATTAGTTAATTCCATACACCCCGATGTAATTGTATGCAGCGGCTGGATAGATAAGGAGTATCTGAAAATAAGCAAATCTTATTTCAAAAAAATTCCTACGGTTATGACCTGCGATACGCATTGGACGGGCTCATTAAAACAACGCTTGGCAACCATTATCAGCCCGTTCACCTTATTAACTATATTTTCGCACGCTTGGGTGCCCGGTGAATCACAAAAAAAATATGTATCGAAACTTGGCTTTAAACAGGATACTATACACACAGGGTTTTACAGTTGTGATTTGGCTTATTTTAACTCGGTATATGAAGCACAGAAAGAGCAAAAGAAAACATTTTTCCCGAAACGCTTTTTATATGTTGGCCGGTATTACGAGTTTAAGGGTATTAAAGAATTATGGCAGGCGTTTATTGAATTACAAGATGAGTATCCTAATGACTGGGAGTTATGGTGCCTTGGAATAGGAGATGTTGAACCTGTTGTGCATCCTAAAATAAAACACTTTGGTTTTGTACAGCCAAAAGATTTGGCACATTATACTATGCAAACCGGCGTATTTATTTTACCCAGCCGCTTTGAGCCCTGGGGTGTAGTGGTACATGAGTTTGCGGCTTCAGGGTTCCCGCTTTTGTTAAGCGATAAGGTGGGCGCTAAGGATGCGTTTTTGAGAGAAACTATAAATGGCTTTACTTTTATTTCAGGAAGCGTAACAGGGATAAAAGAAAGCATGAAAAAAATAATTTCTCTCACCGGCATCGAATTACAAAATATGAGTGAAGTATCGCACGGACTTTCAAAAACAATTTCTCCTGATACGTGGGTGGATGAATTACTGAGTATTTGCGGTAAATAATTCCTACCGCGCCCGCTGCCCTATTTACTTTTAAGATCTATTGTAAAATTCATACCTTTACTGCCTGAAATGCTTGATACTTACTGTATATATAACGGACACCTCATAAGCTTATATGAGCCCGCCCTAAGCTTTAACAATAGGGCATTTAGGTACGGTGACTCCCTGTTTGAAAGCATTCGTTTAAGTAACGGTAAAGTTATGTTTTTGGCTGATCACGTAAAGCGTGTTAAACTTGGTATGACCACGCTTCGCATGAATGTTCCCGCTGAATTTACGTCAGCCAACATTGAACATTTAATAATAGAGCTTGTTAAAAAAAATAATTTAGCTTCTGATGCCCGTCTGCGTTTAACTATTTTCAGAAATGAGGGTGGACATTACACTCCGGTAACCAACGATATTTCTTTTTTAATTGAAAGTGAATCTATTGAAGATAAAGGATATACGCTTAATCAGAAAGGCTTGTGGGTAGATGTGTATGCTGAAATAAGAAAACCGATTAATAAAATTTCGAATATTAAAACAGGCAGTTCGCTATTATATGTAATGGCTGGTTTAACTAAAACATCTTTACGGTTAGATGAATGTTTATTGATAAATGATACCGGTAATATTGTGGAATCGATCAGTTCTAATATTTTTATCGTTAAAAACGGCGTACTCTATACTTCTCCAATTACAGAGGGTTGTGTAGACGGCGTAATGAGAAAGCAAATTATTGAATTTGCTAAACAACACAAAATCCTTGTGTTTGAACAACCGCTTACGGTACATACATTAACTAACGGGGATGAATTATTTTTAACTAACGCTGTAAAAGGTATACAATGGGTGGGGCAGTTTAAAAACAAATTTTACACAAATCGTACAGCCGTATTTTTTACGGAAAAATTAAATGAATCAGCTCAAGCATGAAATTAGAAGATTGTTATAAATTAGTGGACGAAGCCATTGTTGCTTTAGGATTAAAGGTTGAAGATATTCGCGGAGAGCAGCCCGGGCAATGGAACTTAAAGAAAGGTCGTTTTGATATTATGGTTGATGTATGGGAGCAGGAAAATCAATTTTTGTTGCAGATTGTTTGTCCTTTATGCGGAATTCCTAAAGAAAATAAAGAAGATTTTTTATTATACCTTCTTCAACGGAATTATGGTTTGAGTTCTTTGGCTTATGCTGTAATGGAAGAGTCTGTTTTTTTAAAACATACCACAGAGGTCAATACTTTAACCGCAGACCATATTGTGATGTTGCTAACCAAGACGGCATTTTATGCGGAGAAAAGCGAATTTGTTCCAACGGAATAAAGCATTAAAATTCACCACTGAGTAAAGAAAAATCTAAAGGTATTTGAATTATAAATATACATAGTCGGAATAATTTATGTGCTTAACTATTAGCTGAAAAATGGAAAAAATATTAATGGTTTGCTTGGGTAACATTTGCCGTTCGCCATTGGCGGAGGGTATTATGCTTAAATTAATTAAAGACCATGATCTTAAAATAACAGTAGATTCAGCAGGTACGTCCAACTACCATATTGGTGAAGCTCCCGATAAACGGACTGTTGAGAATGCCCGGAAACACGCCATTGATCTTTCAAATTTAAGAGCGAGACAGTTCAATGAAAAAGATTTTGATGCGTTTGACAGGATATTTGTAATGGATAAAAGTAATTTGAAAAACGTGCTAGCTCTTGCTAAAAATAATGCGAATAAAGAAAAAGTTGATCTGCTTTTGAATTCATTACATCCCGGAAAAAATTTGGAAGTTCCTGATCCTTATTTTGGCGGTGAGCAAGGCTTTGAAGATGCGTTTGGAATGGTGTATAAAGCGTGCGCCGTAATTGCCTTAAAGCAATCTATTTAGCTAGCTTAGTCAACGCTTCTTCCTTAGTTTCAGAAACTTTAAAAAGCGTATTTAATTTAGTAATCACCAATAATTCATTTACTTTTTTACTTACGTTAAAAATAACGCTTTCGCCTCCTTTATTGCGTGTTTTGGTCAATATTTGAATAAGTACATTTAACCCGCTGCTGTTCATATACTTTAAATCTGACAGATCGATAGCCCACTTGTTATGATCCGTATCCAGTAATTCATCTATTGATTTAATTAATTCAATAGCCTGATGTTTATCAATTAATTCGCCGCTTAATTTTAGTATTTGGCAGTTAACTTCTTCTGAAATATTATAATTGAACACCATAACACTTAATATTGAATTGCTAAGTTAATGATTATTGAATTAAAAACCTATTGGTATTACAGTATATTTATTTTAGCCGGTTTATGCTCACAAGTGCCGTTTTCCTTTAATATCCGGCACTTGGCAAAGAAATTTAAAGAATGATGAGACACGTCGAATTTCAGCATGTCCTCAGCCATTTTTTGAATTTGCATGATGCGCGGGTCACAAAATTCGAACACTTTTTCGCAATCGCTGCAAATTAAATGATCGTGCTGTTTAAATTTATAGGCTTTTTCAAATTGTGCAAGGTTCTTACCAAACTGGTGTTTGATCACTAAGCCTGCTTCTAACAGTAATTCAATATTATTATAAAGTGTTGCACGGCTCACACGGTACTTTTTATTTTTCATCATTACATACAGGCCTTCAATATCAAAATGCCCGTCGTGAGAATAAATTTCATTCAGGATAGCAAACCTTTCAGAGGTTTTACGGTGTTTATTTCTTTCAAGGTAATCGGTCAGTATTTTTTCAACCGCTTCTTTTGTTTCCTGTGTCATGTTTCTTTTCCTCCTTTTAATTACTGTCGATACGGGTAACATTTGTTACACCTTTTACTTTCAATAAATTATCAATTAAATGATTTAAATGTTTTGCATCATGCACAAATACCATGATAGTTCCGTCAAAAATACCATCTTCCGTATCAAATCTGATAGAGCGCATATTAATATTTAACTGGCTCGAAATAACTTTGGTCACATTATTCACCAAGCCTATTTCATCTGTTCCCTTAATTTTTATACCTGCTAAAAAAGAGATTAAATGGTCGTTATTCCACTTTGCTTTTACAACCCTGTAAGCATAATTAGAAAGCAATTTTACGGCATTGGGACAATTAACCCTGTGTATTTTAATACCTTCGTTTACGGTTACAAAGCCAAATACATCATCTCCCGGAATGGGGCTGCAGCAAGGTGACAGGCCGTAATCCAGTTTCTGCATATCATCACCGATCACTAACATATCTGAGCTTCCGCGAACAGTAGTTACCAGCTCCTCTATTCTATTTTCCTTCTTTTTAGGTTTAAATTTTTCAGGATGATGTTTGAACTCTACAAACTCTTTAATTTCATTTATATCAATATTCCCCAAAGCTGTCCTGTAAAATAATTCACCGGAAGAGGGCAATTTTAAAAACGATACAAATTCATTCACGTTCTGCAAAGTATAATCCAATTTACATTTATAAAACTTTTTCTCCAGTAATTCTTTTCCTTCTTCTCCAATTTTACGGCGGCTTTCTTTAAGCGCGCTTTTTATTTTAGATTTTGCCCTTGCCGTTACTACATAATTGATCCAGTCCTCTTTAGGCACCTGTTTGCCGGAGGTTAAAATTTCTACCTGGTCGCCGCTTTTTAGCCGGTAGCTTAAAGGTACTAACTTATGATTTACTTTAGCGCCAATGCAATGCTCTCCAACTTTGGTATGAATTTCGAAAGCGAAATCGAGCGCTGTCGCTGTTACAGGGAGCGTTTTCATTTCTCCTTTAGGAGTAAACACAAAAATTTCGTCAGCAAATAAATTCAGTTTAAAATCATCAATAAATTCAAGCGCGTTAGGATCAGGATTATCAAGTAATTCGCGGATACGGCGTAACCAGTTCTCTAAATTACTTTCTTTTTCCGCAGCGGCATCTTTATATTTCCAATGTGCGGCGTAGCCCATTTCCGCAAGTTCATCCATGCGCACGGTCCTGATCTGAACTTCCACCCACTTACCTTCCGGGCCCATTACCGTGGTATGTAAGCTTTCGTAACCATTACTTTTAGGCGTAGAGATCCAATCTCTTAACCTGTCAGGATTTGGATGATAGAAATCTGTTATAATTGAATAAATTTTCCAACAGTCCGCTTTTTCTTTATCTATTGCAGTATCAATAATAATACGAATGGCGAACAGATCATAGATCTCATCAAAAGGCACGCCTTTATTTTTAATTTTATTATAAATAGAGTAAATAGATTTTGGCCTGCCGTAAATTTTAAAATTAAAGCCCTGTTCTTTTAAAATATCATTTAAAGGATCAATAAAATTTTTAATGAATTTTTTCCTGGCAGCATCCGTTTCCGCTAAACGCCTTACAATATCATTATACCAATCTTCATTTGTATATTTCAAGCCAAGATCTTCAAGCTCCGATTTAATAGCGTTTAAACCCAAACGATGCGCCAATGGGGCATACAGGTAAAGTGTTTCGCCCGCAATTTTCATTTGCTTGTCACGCTTCATGTGATCAAGTGTACGCATGTTGTGTAAACGGTCTGCCAGTTTTATTAAAATTACCCGCACATCTTCCGAAAGTGTGAGCAACATTTTTCTGAAATTTTCTGCCTGTATAGAAGAAGTTTGATCAAATACTCCTGATATTTTTGTTAGCCCGTCAATAATTTGGGACACTTTTTCCCCGAACATTCCTTTAACGTCCTCAACCGTCATTTCAGTATCTTCCACGGTATCGTGCAATAACGCGCATACAATAGAAGTGGTTCCCAAGCCAATTTCTTCGGCACAAATTTGGGCAACGGCAATGGGATGGTAAATATAAGGCTCGCCGGATTTACGGCGCATTTCTTTGTGAGCTTCAACAGCTACTTCAAATGCTTTGCGTATAATTTCCTTATCACCTTTCTCTAAGCGTCGTTTACAGGCTTTTATTAAATTTTTGTAACGGTTTAATATTTCCTTTTTTTCTGCTTCTAAATCAATTTCCATACGAGCTGTTTGTTGGTATGAAGGTAATTTTTTTTATTAAAATTATCAATAGTATTAGACAAGATAGTACATTTGAGGCGATGAAGGTATTCCAATATATTTATTATTTTTTGAGGTCGCTTTTTTACCGCGGTTTTGTAAATACATTCAGGATGCTGACCCATGAAGGGAAGTACGAAAAACAGCTGGGGATCAATACCCACCGCATTGTTAACCTTAATAACTTAACTTTGGCAGGAAAAGATTCTGATCAAAACCACCATTACCAGGGCGCCAGCTATTATATACTATTTTCTATATTTAACCATATCCCGATTGAAACGAAAGTTTTACCGTTTATTGATTACGGCTGCGGCAAAGGGAGGGCCTTGTTTGTAGCGGAACAATGCGGTTTTACAAATTTAATAGGTATTGATATAGCGCTTGAATTAATTAAAGACGCCAATGAAAATAAGCTGGTCTATAAAAAACAAAACCCTGGAAGCCTTATTCACTTTGCCTTTTCGGATGCCATCGTTTATGAGATCCCGGCAGATACCGCCGTATTTTATTTTTTTAATCCTTTTGGAGCTGCTATTTTACAAAAAGTAGTGGATAATATTAAAATAAGTGTCAGCCTTTATCCCAGGAAGGTGTATTGCATTTACCTGAACCCAAAATATAAAGAGGTATTTGAACGCAATGATTTTAAAGTATTTTATACCAAAAAAAATAAACGGTATTTAGAAGGAATCATTTATCGTTTGGAATGAATTAAAGAAGTTCAATAATCATAAGTATTGTTATTATTATTTTAAGTTCCGCCGGGAACTCACAAAGTGATGAAAATTATTTATCCAGTATTTTTTTAATATCAGGTCTGAAATATAAATTACTTTTCAAAATTTTTCCGTCTTCCCTGTAAATAGGGTTTCCGTGTTCATCCAATTTACTCATATTGCTTCTTTGGATCTCGTCAAACACTTCTTCAATTTTATGTTGTAAACCGTGCTTTAATACAGTGCCGAATAATATATACAACTGGTCACCTAAAGCATCGGCTATCTCAACAAGGTCACCCGCTTTGCAAGCATCAAGGTATTCGTCATTCTCTTCCTTAATTAAATTATAACGCAGGGTATAATCTCTTTCATCAATTAAAGTCGGGGCGTTTGCATTACCAATTTTAAAGGTTTCATGAAATTGGTGCACATGCATAATTTTGCTTAGTAATGCTTTTTTGTCTTCCATTATTTACTTTTTACTTTCGATTTTTTATATTCTTCATTCAAAATGTTTATTATATCATTACTGATATCTAATTTCCTGTTTTTGAAAACTAAAATTGGAACCGTTTCAGAATAAGAAAATACGTAATCAAATTTTCCATTATTGTATTTGTCTACCACCTCCTGTAGTTTTTTATTAAGCTCCACTATTTTATCTTGTTGATCATATTGGAGATTTTGTAACTGAAGTTGTTTATTTTTAATTTCATCTTGTTTACGTTTTAAGTTCTCTTCCATTTTTAACATTTCGCTTTGAGGAGCAACGCCCGCTTGTGCAGACTGTTGGTAAGCTTCATATTCTGTCTGAAAAGTACCTGTCATACTTTCTATCTGGCCTTCTAAGGATTGAACCTGTCCTTTCATTTTTTTTGAATAATCAGTAATAAGTAAATACTTTGAATTAATAGAATCTACATTTAAAAATGCCATTTTAGCATCTGCAAGATTAGTTGGACCAACCTCGTTAATTGAAATTTTATTTTTATTAGAATCGTTGATCGGTGTATCAAGTTCCTGAACAGTTACACCCGATGTTTTTAAAGAATGTACCTGATAAAATAAAATCGCCACTGCAACAGCTAATACTCCATTTATAATTAAAGAAAGGTTTTTCATACGTTTATTATTGATTTTAATTGGTAAATATAAAAAGGGTTTATTTTATTTAATTGATTTGTTATAAACAAAAATACTCTAACAATAAAGCGCACAGCGTTAAGACATAATTTTTTTAAGGGTAGAAAAAATGATCTTTAAATCCGTTAAAAAACTTTTTTGTTCAATATATTTTTTATTTAAAGCCAGTTTTTCGGGCATTATTTTATAAATATAAGTTTGTTCGGGATCGACTGATTGATAAAGCAACTCGTTTTCGTTAATAAATTCAAGAGAAGCAAAATCAGTGATACCGGGCTTTACAGACAATACTAATAATTGCTCTGGATTATATAAATTCACATATTTTCTTACTTCGGGGCGAGGCCCCACTAAACTCATGTTGCCGATTAACACATTAAACAATTGTGGCAATTCATCTATTTTATATTTCCTTAAATAATATCCTATCCCGGTAATTCTGAGGTCTCTGCCTCCTACTGTCAACAATCCTCTTTTATCAGAATTTGTATACATCGTTCTGAATTTAAATAATTTAAAATCCCGGTTATTTCTACCGACCCGCATTTGTAAATAAAATACGGGAAAACCACTATTAAAAATGATTAATACACCAATGATGCCGAAGAAAGGCATAAGCACAATGATTCCTGTTAGAGAACAAAAAATATCAAAAAACCGTTTTAGCAAAGCACTTTATCAGTTGAATCTATTACTGCTTTAATAACGGTTTGAACCTGCTGTGGGCTTAAATCGTAATACACCGGTAATGATATTTCCCTACTGTAATTATGATAGGTTACAGGATAATTTTTAATATCATACCCTAAATTCTTATAGAAAGACATGGCGGGAACAGGAATAAAATGAACGTTTACAGATACATCACGGTCAAATATTTCTTTTATAATAGCGTCGCGTTGCTCTTCTGTAATATCATTAATTCTTAAGGGATATAAATGATAGCAGCCGTTTTTTGTTTCTGTAATATGCATTGGAATTTGGAAGCGCGTATTATTTTTAAAGGCTTCATTATATGCTTCAAAAATGTGTTTCCGCTTTATTTGAGTATCGCTATCGTAACGCTCTAATTCCACTAAACCAATAGCAGCGGAAAGGTCTGTCATATTGCATTTAAAGCCTGCTTCTACAATATCATACTTCCAATTTCCTTTTTGTGTTTTAGCCAAAGCATCTTTATTTTGACCATGCAATGTTAGTATGCATAAATAGTTATAGATCTCTTCATTATCAAACGGGGCAGGTAAATTAAGCGCTACAGAACCTCCTTCTGCTGTTGTTAAATTTTTAACCGCGTGAAAAGAAAATACGGATACGTCTGTTAATGAACCGCATTTTTTTGATTTGTACGTTGCCCCGAAAGAATGAGCCGAATCAGACAATATGAGGATACGTCCCAATTTTTTTTGAGTGTCGTTTTTAGGTTTAAAGGTCGACGCCTTTTTTTTAACTAAGCTGTTGATCTCATCATAATCACAGGGGAAACCTGCAAAATCAACCGGCATAATTATTTTGGTGTTTTCTGTTATTGCTTTTTCAATTTCAGAAACATTAATATTAAAATCATCCGCATTTACATCTACAAAAACAGGCTTTGCTCCAACATGAATCACTACATTTGCCGTAGCAGAATAGGTATATGCGGGTAAAATAACTTCGTCGCCCTCACCTACCCCAAACCAACGCAGCATAATTTCCAAACCTGCCGTAGCTGAATTAAGGCAAATTGTATTTTTATTTCCACAATAAGCCGTTAATTTTTTTTCGAACTCTTTGGTACGAGGGCCTGTTGTGATCCAACCTGATTTTAACGCAGCTGTTACTTCCGCTATTATTTTATCATCAATATGGGGTGGAGAAAAAGGAATCATTTTGTAAAGTTTTGAAAGTACAAATTAATGCTGAATTTAAGAAAGTTAACCGGCATTTGAAAGCCCGGCCGATTCATCCGGTTCTTTCATCCCCGCAAGATCATATTGTGAAAAAAGGCAAAGAAAAAACACAAAAAACACTGTACCGGCCTGTGTTTGCAACATTGATTCCACTAAAAAATTAAGTGTAATCAAAATACTGAATAATGCCAATATATAATTACGTTTTATAAATCCTAATACTATATAGTAAACAGTCATCACACATAAAAGAATAAATCCTATAATACCTGTGCCAATAAAGGTTTGCAGGTATTGATTATGCGCGTTAAGTTTTTTAACAAGCGCGCCCGTCATGCCATTATCTTCATAAGCTTTGTATAGCCTGTCATTTGTATCGCCGGGTGAAATACCAAAAACAATATGATCCTTTATTATTTTTACTGCTTGCTCCCATATCAAAATTCGAACGGCCGTACTTTCACCGGCAGTTTTATCTATTTTATCAGCCGAAGCGGTTACTGTAAAAGCAACTTTAATTCTTTCAAACGGGGAAGGAAATAATTTATACGCAATTATAATTCCCACTATTAAAGAAATGATCAATCCCGCAATCATTTTTTTATACCCGCGTTTAAATAAAATCACAACAAACGTAGCGGGTAATAGGGCAAACGCAGAGATAAGCCCCATTTTGGAAGAGCATAAAAAAATACCCGTAATGAAAATTGTTGTTATAAATCCTATTTTATAATTTAAATTTTTGATATGAAATAGCCAGTCTTTGTAGAAGAGCATAACAATAAGTTGCGCTAATATTAAATACATGGCAAAATAACTCGGATGAAGAAAAAACGAAAAATCAGAATAGAAGAAAGAATTAACATGATTGAAAAAATATAATTGAAAAGCTCTAAATAAACAAAATGCCGTTGCTATAAGACATCCTGAGACAAATGATATAATTATTTTTTTGACTTTAACAGGTTCATAATTTACACAAAATAAAAGTAAAGGAAAGGCAAAAAAACTCATCTTTCCTTCAATACTTATTCCGGCTTCATAATTATTTATTGAAAACCAATAACCGGCCACATGAATAAAAAAGAATATTAATAAAATATAACTCCGGGTATTTTTAAATACCTTTTTAAACCCGGTTTTCGGATCTCCGAAAAAAAGATAAAAAACTGTCCATACAATAATGATAGGCGCGTAATTAATGCCAAAGGGTAATAGAAATGCAATAAGTAAAGGGAAACTGTAGCCTAAATTGGAATATACTGTTCTGACTTTTGCTAACATGTTAACGTGATAGTAATTCTTGTTTTTTAATAGATCGTTTTAATATAAAAAAGTCAAATATACCTTTTAAATAGCCTAAGCCGTAACTAAAATGCAAAATAAAAAATGTGGAAGCAATACCTAAAATATTTTTAAAGGAGACGTTTCTACTTTTTACGGCAAATGTAAAAGCCAATAAAACATAGAGTATTGCAAATCCACTCATTGCTTTAAAAACAATAACCGGAGCTATTATACTAAGTATCCAAAAAAATAAATACAAAACAAAAAACATAGGAATCAGCTGCCTGATTGTTGTAATTGTTTTATGCTTTTTATTGACACATACCTTCCAGTAACCATACTGATAATACTGTTTATATAATTTTTTAAAAGAAGCCCTTACAAAATAATCACATTTTATATCCTGATTCAAATAAATCTTATAGCCCGCTTGGGTAACTCTAAAATTAAATTCATCGTCTTGGTTACGAATCAGTTCTTCATCAAATAATCCTACTTTATCAAATATTTCTTTTTTATACGCTCCAAACGCAACTGTATCTACATAACCATTTTTATTCCCTGTTCTAAAATGTGCGTTGCCAACGCCAAAGGAAGACGACATGGCAGCACCTATGGTTTGTGATACTTTAGTTTCATATACATTTGTTAAAACACCGCCTGTACACATAATGGCAGGATCAATATCAAATGATTCCACGTTTTTTAAAACAAACTCTTTATCTAATTCAGAATGCGCGCCGAGTATAATAATAATATCTGCGACTGAATTTTTAATCCCTAAGTTAAGCGCGAAAGGAGTTGTTTTGTGAGTATTGATCAGTAATTTAAATTGATTATGTTTTCTTGTAAAGCCGGTAATGAGCTCTTGTGTTCCATCATTACTCATGCCGTCACACACAAAGGTTGTTATATACTGAGCCGGGTAAGATTGAAAAGCAATTGAAGACAGACACTTTATAATGTAATCTTTTTCATTTAAGCAAGGAATGATTATAGAAACTGTCTTCAATTTATTTTTCTAACTCTTTTATTGCAGTTTCAAAATTCACGAATTCAATTCCATTAGTTATCAAATATTCTATAAGCCACATATACCAGTCTTTCCAGGTTTTATGACTGTTAGAAAAATAACGATCGTGGAAATCAATTCCTAAATAGGGCAAATCCAGATCGTTTGCTTTATCAATGATACGTTTTGTCGCTTCACAGCTTTGGGAGAAATTTTTACTCTGCCACTGTTTCGGTTTCTCTATAATGTATGCGTCCATTACTTGAAAAGGAAATTCCCACATGGAACCGATTTTATATGGTGCTTTATAATCCATTTCACTGCTATCAAAGGCATACCCGGCTTTTGCCATATTGGTAAAAGTGTTTTCATTGGTTCTTATATAATGCATGCGTGTTCCAAATACAGTTTGTTTAGAAAGTTCCGCAAACACATTGTATTCTGACTTAATCTTCTCAAAAGTTTCAAATTCGATGCTGTGCGGACCAACATCACAGCCCAATTCCAATAACTTATGAATCCAATAAGCAGATTGTGTTTTAGAGTAAGATAAGCCTTGGCCTTTACTCACTCCTATAAAATAAGTAGCAGGAACATGTTTTTTGTTATTAAATTGATGAAGTTCTTCCAGGTGTTGCCATTTGTTTTTAAAGACATCACCTACTCGGCTAAAAAATTCTTTTAAAGAAATTTTTCCTGACAATAATTCGATCCGACTTCTTACAAAAACTTTGGGAACTATCAGATCATTCAAATAATGCTCTGAAAGGGTTAAATGGTCTATATCGTGCGAAATAATTGATTTCATTTTACCGGATTCGAATAATCTCCACGCTGTGGAGATTATTCGAAATTTTACTTTTTTACTTTAGTTTTACTTTTTTCTATTTGTTGTTCGATCAATGTACGCTCTCTTTCTAATTCATTTTTAAGTTCTTGTTCCGATGGTAAAAATAATTTGTAGCGCGAAGAAAATAACTGTTTACTTTCTTTTAAAACTGAATATTTAATTACTGATTCATTTTGTTCAGAACATAAAATAATTCCTATTGTTGGGTTATCGCCCTCCTGTTTGTATTTATCCTCATACATCCTTACATACATATCCATTTGGCCAACATCCTGATGTGTTAATTTACCTACTTTCAAATCTAATAATACAAAACACTTAAGTATATAATTATAAAATACTAAGTCTATATAATAATGCTCCGTTTCGGCATCAATATGCAGCTGTCTTCCAACAAATGCAAAGCCCTTACCTAATTCCAAAATAAACTGTTGAATATTTGATAACAATGCTTTTTCTAAATCATTTTCATATAAATGAATGCTTGGTTTTATTTGAAGAAATTCTAAAACGTAAGGATCTTTAATAAAATCAATAACAGAAGGTAATAATTCATTTGTTTTTTGTTTACTTTCCTTCTTTACTGAATTTCTTTTTTTACTGCTTAAAATTCTTTCATAATAAAACGTATTAATCTGTCTTTCTAAGGCTCTCACACTCCAGTTTTGTTCTACACATTCTTTTATATAATATAGTCTGGCATCAGAGTGTTCAACCCTCATTAAAGCTTTATAATGCGACCAAGTTAATTCTCTCCACGCTGCAGAGAGAATTTTAATTTCGTTAGTAGTACTTACTGACGTAGTTAAGTTATTATTTTTATCTAGTGAATCAGTTGGAAAAAAAGACGTATCGAATGAATTGAATTCTCTCCACACTGTGGAGAGAATTGGAAATACCGTGAAAAATTGTCGCATATTTGATAACGATTGAAAACTATAACCGGCACCATAATCATTGGTTAATTTAGCAGATAAATATTGTAAAGTGGCCTCTCCGTATTTGGCTTTAATGCTACCTTTCTGTTCGTTTTCCACTATTAGCTTCCCTATATTCCAATAAGCCATAACCATAGTGTAATTTACGGTTCGGTACGCACTACTTTTAGCCTGTTGTAAGACAAATTTTACCGATTTAAATAAAGAAACTTTTGTAGTATTTTTTTTAATGACGGAAACTTTCACCGTTAATTTTTTAACGGGCTTAGTCTTACTTTTATTTATGGTTTTTTTAATCATTAATAATTACAACTATAAATCTACTATTTTAGAATAAGCCGGTTTGTATTTATGATATATTTTTTAAAACTTTAATTAACCACGGTAAACGGTTAAATTTAAGAGAGCTGTATTGTAACGGTAATGCACCAAAGCCCTTATAAAAATTTGCCAGACTTTCTTTTGTACCACCCCCAAAATCAAAAATATCTGTTTTCGTCTCAAAGAATTGAATGGCGGAACTGTTTAATAAATGCATACTTCCCAAGCTTTCTACTTTATCAAAATTAATTCCTTTTAAATAAACGGTATGCTTGCCGTTACTGATAAAATGAGCAATTGCCTGTACTGTTTTATTTGAATCTATTACCCTGAATGAATAAAGTGAATTGGTTTTAATACATGATTTCAATAATTTATCAAATGTATTAATTGTAACGGGAGAAAGTTTTAAACCTGATTTTAAAAAAGGATTCAAATATTTTTGAGATTGAGCGAGTATTTCAACAGAGGGAATTTGTTGGAATATGAGTTTGTTTTCAAAAGCCTTAGAAACATTCCGTTTTGTGTTTTGATTTTGTTTGTACCCGGTTTTATAGTCTATAATATAAGTCTGTTTTGAAAAATGATCTTTCGTTTGTAATACATTAGACGCATTTAATTCTATTTCAATTAATTTATATTTTGCTGTAATGTAATCGTAGAATTGTTTTTCAATCGCCTCATTTATTTTACCGTAAACACCCAGTTGCGGCGTAAAGGAAGGCTGATGCAAATAAGAAATACCGAATTTTTCTTTTTGCGTTAAAGGAAAAACAGATTCATAATTCCCCATCACTAAAGCATCCCAATTTGGAAAAGTAGCATTTAAATAAAAAGATTGTGCAAATACTAAAGGATATTGGGATGACAAGATTGTTTGATCCCATTTTCTAAAATCAATATCCTTATGCTTTATGTATTGTAGAGTACTCATTCGTTTGTTATCGTATTAAACGTATGGCCTTTAGATTTAGCCGACATAATAAATTTATTTAACGTATTAAACGAATAAGGTGCCATTGATTTTGGATGGCTTAATACCATCATTTTTGATTTTTTTTGCTTTTCCGCATCTTTTAAAACAAACTGTAATCGTGATGCGAAAAACCCATCACAACAGGCAAAATGATTGGTACTTGTATGAAAATGTTTATAAATTCGTTTTTTGTCAACCAACCAATTACCATCACCCACGGGCTTATACACCAATGGATTTAATCTCATTTTTAAATATAATTTCCAGTAAAATAAGGGAGGAATTTGATCAGCCGTAACCGGTATTTCTTTAAACATACCGGTTTTATTTTCTATACAGGGATCATTTTCAAAATTCCATTCACAAAGGTCAGGTGCTTTTGTGAAATCATAAAAATGAGCTTTCGAATCATGGAACCCCTTATAATAAACTGTACTGTCAACAAAAATAGCATTTTCAATAAGTGCTTTCCTTATTGACTCAAACGGCTGAATGCACCAACCGCCTGCCCTATAAGATTTACAAGGTTTACCGGTAATTTCTTTAATGGCATGATGGTATTTTGAAACAATCTCTCCGACTTCCTTCTCTGTAAAATCTGCTAATTTATAACGCGTTGTATCAATGATCCATTGGTTATTTTCAAATCTGCAATCTTCCCAATGAGGGTGGATATGTAATGCAATTTCATGGCCGAGAGAAGCTAACCGGTTTAATTGCAGAGTAATTTTATCATAATCCTGTTTACACGTTTCAATATGTATATATTTTTTTAACTGAAATAAATAGCCTGCATCTACAAAAAAAATGAAAGGAACGTTATGTTTACAGGCAATATCTATTAGTTGTTGAGTAGGCTCTAACATGCATTTCTCCACACTGCCTGAGGCATTTCCAAAAAACAATTCATAATCAAAACTAATATGTATCTGCATTTTAATTAATTGCCGTTTGGCGTATACATGGTTATTCCTTTTGTTCTATAATTTTCCAGCATCCATTTGTGCATAGAATCCGCTTGTATGATCATACAATCTGCTGATCCTAATTTAAAATGTTTTAAAAATCCTGCCGTTTCAAAATACGGCATGAGAGCATTACACTTACGCCTTTTTGAATAGGCCGGGTCATGCACTTTTGTTTTCATACTTAATTTTTTTTTCGTTTCATCAATCAATGCTGCTGTAAAAATAACATCATGATATACCGGAAATTTAAAATTCTCCACTGCATCTTCTAAGGTATGCAAATTGGTCAGGCTATTCAAATCAACTCCTATCATAAGAATCTTTCCTTTTAATTCACAAAGCTTGTAAAACGGGCTGTATACGTTATATGGTGTCAATTGATTGAAATGATCTTTCACTAAATAGGCCGCGTTTTTACCGAAAGCTGAAACGGAATCAGTTGGGTGCAAACTTCTTAAAACACCTTTTCGTTTTCTGAATAGTTCTGTTACAGCTCCCATTTTTGAAGGTGTATTTTTTATATCAAAAACTGGGTTTGCTTTTAAATAATCATAATTAAAACCAACGGCCGGAAATGCCGGCATCATTAAGGTTCCTTCATCACTAATAATTTTTATTATAGCATTAATTAATGTATCAGCGCCGTTTTCAACATATCCTATTTTACTTAAACTAGAATGTAACATAACCGTATCACCTTGTATGATTCCTGTTTTATGAAATACATTAATTATATCCGTTTCTGTAACAATTTGCTTATTATTTAAAAGGGACCCGCGTTGCTTTAATCGTAATCGTTTCTTATTTTTCTTATAAAGATTAATAAGCACTTTAGGCAATATGTTTAGCAGTATTTTTCGCATCATGTTTATTAAAACACTTCTCGTTTTTTAAATTTCAATAATAGTTCTAATGGCAATATTGCTTTATTAACTGTGAAATAAGGAAACAGTTCAGGTCCAAAACTCCTGAAGAACCTTTCAACGCCTTTGAGCATAGACCCTTCAAAATCAAAGATCTCACAATTTAATTCTTTTGCTTTTTCAATACTTCTTTGAACCAACAAATTATTAACACCCTGAATTCCTGACTTTTTATTGATACCTCCCAATAAATAGTAGCATACATTTTTATCAAATATACAGAACACTATCCCTAACAGTTCGTTATTTTTTGTTGCCGTAAAATGAAATGAATTCGTGGTATCTGAAAATTCTAACATTATTTTTTGAAGAACCGGTTCATAAATATTAGCTCCGGTAGCTCCTAAATTTTCTTTAAAAAAATGAAAGACTTCTTTTTGAGGTAAATTATTAATTGATGTTTCTACCTCTTCCTTTATAGCTTTATTAATGGCATTGCGGTTCTTTGGATCAAAGTTAGACTTAATATCTTCCATTGAATTTTTTAAATTTATTTTATATGTATAATTGGGAACCACTTTATATTTTTCCCAAATAAACGCCTGCATGTCAATTATGTTTGATGGAAATGCGAGAATGGTTAATGCACTTTTTAGCGATGAAAAATAATTGCAAACTTCCTGCATAATTTCTTTCGAAAAACTATTGCCTGAAGATCTGTTTTTACTTTCCGAAATAAAGAATAATCCACAGTGCGGTGTATATGGAGGCAATTTAATAAAATCAAAGCCCAGTTTTTTTGTTTTTAAATAGTAAAAGCCACCGATCATCTGATGTTCATCTTTATAAATACCGATCATGATAAGGCTTTCACTGTATATAGAAAGCCATTGCTTACTGCCAAATACGCCAATCAGCGGCTCAGCCTTTTTAGCAAATACAGTACTGTCTTTTATCTGTTTTAAGATCAAAATTTTACTTTTTAGTCAACCGGTAATACACATCCGTCATCTGCCGAATGTTATCGTTCCAATTATATTTTAATACTATTTTTTCTCTTGCCTGTTTACCTATGCGTTGTGTTAGCTCTTTATCCAATGCATATTTCTCCATTTCAAAAGTAGTTTGATCTATATTTCCCACTTCAACCAAGGAACCAAAGTTACTATTTTCTACAATTTCTTTTAATCCTCCCGTATTGGTAACAATAACAGGCTTTTCACAAGCCATGGCCTCAATAACAGAAACACCAAAACTTTCATAATCACTGATGTTTACCAATACATCCAACATGTTATAATAATCGGATATTTTCGAAAAAGGGACTCTGCCTGTGAATATAACTTCCTTTTCAATTTTTAACTCTGCCGCCGATTGCTTTAATGTATTGGCCTGAGAACCTTCTCCGATGATTAGTAGTTTAGTTTTTAAGGTAGGATATTTTATCTTTAATGCGGCAAAAGATTTAATTAAAATGTCTGTATTATAAACCGTTTCCAAAGGTTTAATACTTCCAAACACAAATACATCTTTATCAAATAAACTGTTGGTCTTTTTTCTTTTGAACTCATTAATATTAACACCAAACGGAATAACATTTACTGTTTTACCGGTAACCTGTTCTAAATACTTTTTTATGGTGTAAGATGTCGCGCAAATAACATCTGCCTTTCGTAAATTATATTTTAAAATAAATTTATTGATAAAATTCTTTTGCGGAAACTTCATTACATCTGTTCCCCAGGCTGAAATGACAAATGGATGGAAACCGCTTAAAGCACCTACTAATCCATAGCTTGTGGCATAATGAGCATGTAAAACATGTGGTTTAAATGTATGAATTATTTTTTTTAGCAAACCAACATACTTTAAATATCCTAATTTTCCGGAGTTAGAAGTTACGCTTAATCTTTCTTCAGGTTCATACAAAAGTGTGACGTTTTCTTTATTTTGATACCAGGGATACGATGCCTTATTAAAGCTAAATATCCCCACCTCAATTCCTGTTGAAGCCAATCCTAAAGCCCACTTTTCAGTGTGTTCTGAATAGGTATCAGACAATAACAAAATTTTTAAACCTTGAGGCATTGTATAAAAATAACCGCTTTGCTTATACCTCTTGTTTTAAAAGAAAAAGGTTATAAACACAGGTGTTTTAAAATAGTTAGTGGTCTTACGCTAAAAAGGCTAATTTTGTAGCGATTTAAACGTGAATTTACCAAAAACAATAGCCTATATAACGGTTTCTGACCCACGGGATAAGCATGCCTGGAGCGGAACAAACTATTATATAAGAAAAGTGTTAGAAAAACGTTTTGGTGAGGTTACTATGTTAGGGCCTGATGAACCGAAACTGGTAACATTCTTATGCAAAGTAGTACATGGCGTTTCTCTTTATATTTTCAAAAAAAGATTTGATTACAGAAATTCTACCTTTTATGCAAAAGCTTGCGGAAGACTTTTTAGTAAAAAATTAAAACATAAATCTTACGATCTCATTGTTTCTCCTGCCGGAATTGCTTATATCGCTTATCTTAAAACAGATATACCCATTATATTTGTCGGCGATCGGATCATTGCCAATTCATTGAATTACCATACTATTATTACAAATTTATGGAAATGGTCAGAGAAGCAAAGTTTGAAAACAGAGTCGATCGCATTACATAAAGCAAGCCTGAATATTTTATCATCACATTGGGCGGCGGATTATGCTATTGATTATTATAAGTTAACCAAAAAAAACACCATTGTACTGCCTTTTGGCGCCAATATGGATAAAACACCAAGTGCCGAATATGTATTTGATCACAAAATTAAAACCGACGTATGTAAATTATTATTGATCGGTACTTTCTGGAAAAACAAAGGGGTTGATATTGCTATTAATGCATTACACTTAGTATTGAAAAAAAATATTCGAGCACATTTAACTATAGTAGGTTGTGAGCCTGAAACACCTGTTAATGATACGAATATTACAATTATTCCTTTTTTAAATAAAAACAGTAAAGATGGTTTACGCGAATTAGAACAGTTGTTTTTAAGTAGTTCCTTTTTTATTTTACCGACACGTTTTGATTGTACACCGATAGTTTTTTGTGAAGCAAGTATGTATGGCTTGCCTATTTTATCAGCTGATACAGGGGGAGTAGCAGGACATGTACAAGAGGGCGTTAATGGCTTTTTAATGGATTATAATGATAAGGGCGAGGGCTATGCTGCTATTATTGAACAAATTTGGAAAGATGAAGACCATTACCTAAAATTACAGGGGACCGCGAGGGAATTATTTGATAAAGAGTTAAACTGGGATAGTTGGGTAAAACATCTTGAAACCGAATTAATACGTATTTAGTAAATGAAAAAAATAAATATAGCGATTATAGGTGCAAATGGCTTTATTGGAAAACATTTGACAGAAAAGCTGGTAAGTGTTTCTGAAGCGAATGTGTTTTTATTCGGAAAAAATGATGTAAGTTCTTACGGGAATTCAATTCCTTACGCTAAACTTGATCTTGATAATAAACAGCAATTAGTTGCTCATTTCAATACTATAGATTTTATTTATTACCTGGCGTCTGAAACGATCCCTTCAACAAGTTGGGAAAACCCGGCTATGGATATTGAAAAGAATTTATTACCATTTATTAAATTTATTGAAGGCATTGCTCATTTAAATATTAAAAAGGTCATTTTCATTTCCAGTGGCGGTACAGTTTACGGAGCTACTGAAAATATGGTAGACGAACATTCCTTTACAAACCCGTTTTCTCCATACGGCATTATTAAATTAACTATTGAGCATTTTTTAAATTATTTTAAAGTAAAATATAACCTTAATTTTGACATTTACAGAGTATCTAACGTTTACGGAGAAGGTCAAAATACAGGCAAAGGTATCGGGTTGATCAACACTTTTATTGAAAAAATTATTTCTGAAAAAAAAATCTATATTTTTGGTGATGGAAAAAATGTAAGAAATTACTTATACGTAAAAGACCTTGCACAATTGATAACAACTTCACTATATAATGATATCAACGCGTCTGAACTATATAATACATCGTCTGATTTTACCCTCAACATTAATGAGATAGTAGCTATTTTAAAAAAAATAATTCCTGAGCAATTTGAAGTTGTTTATAAAGAGGCGCGCCAAAGTGATAACTCAACCATTCATTTAAATAACTCAAAGCTCATTGCCATTAATCCCGGCTTTAAGTTTACATCTATTGAAGAAGGCATTTTAAAAACATACCGACACATTAAAAACTTATAGTTAAAGAGCTACTCGCTTTTCTTAACATACCGAACCATACATTTAGCCAATAATTTCAAATAACTTTGAGGATCATATTGTTTTAAGGACGAATTTGTATATTTTATTAATGCCCATATACCAAGTGTTGTATACCCACAGGCAGCATACCATTTATAAGATATGACCCTATTAAACGTTTCGGTATCAATAATTTTTGAAACTGTATTTTGTGAAATAAGCTTCTTGAAAAATAATTCTAACTCCGCAATATCTTGTTTATTAGTAAATAAAAGATGGCCTGCAGGTTGGCATAATAACATAAATTCTTTTTCTGTATACACAAACCCTAATTTATCCAACAACTCTTTACGCACATTATTTGCTGATGCCAGCTGTATACCGGCATGTTGATGCGTTACCTGCCCTTCATGGATCCTGTATTTGAACAGTACTTTATTAACTGCGGAAAATTTACATTTAAAGATCAGTTTACTCCATAATTCATAATCTTCGGAGTGATTGTATCCTGCATTAAACACAGGGTTCAATAATTGTAGTATAGATCCGCGAATAATAAGCGACGGATGGATCACAGATGAATTAAAGATCATGAAACTTAAAATCTCGTCATGATCATTCAATGCATTATATCTCTTTTCTGAAGTTTTACTGAACTGAATGTAATCACAACCGCAAACTCCCACTTCAGGATTATCTTCCATAAACTTTACCTGTTCAAATATTCTTTCCGGTAAGCTTATATCATCCGCATCCATTCGTACAATGTATTTCCCTGTACATTGCGAGATGCCGTAATTTAAAGAATAGATTAAGCCCTTATTATCTGAATTTGTAATTAATTTTATCCTGCTATCCTTATAAGAATTAATCACAGATGCACTTTCATCTTTAGAGCCGTCGTTAATAATTACAAATTCGAAATTTATATAAGTTTGATTTAAAATACTATCTATGGCTTCTCGTATATGCCTTTCGGTATTGTATACCGGCATCAATACAGATACTAAAGGATCGCTATTTACAATTTTATCCATGAAGCCGGAATTATATCAGATGTGTTAACACTTGTATCCGTGAACCATTTTTGAGGAGCAACTACAATTTTATTGCGGTTATTATTTAACCATGCACCCCACCAACTAAAGCTGCTATTAGCAATAATATTATGTTTGCAATAAGACATAAGATACATATCCTCATAGGCGCTTCCCGTTTCTAAAAAATGAATCGGGACATCAAACTTCAAATTTTCTTTACACCACACTGTATCATCCGAAAACACTACAACCTCTATATACTTTTGTAATTTTGAAATATAACTTACGGCCTGCTCATAATATTGAGGTGAACATAAGCCGTGAAATTTATTTGCGGAAGGATTATTTACATAATCGCCGCGGCGCACATGCAATGATACGGAATTAATAGGGGCTATTTTATTTATTAAAGGTTTACAAGCTTCTATAACGCTTTGTTTAAATTGAAAGTCTTTTCTGATCTCAATTTCATATTCTTTAAAATACAATTCACTTTGCCAAAAGCCGCTCAAATAGGCATTCTTCGGGTATTTTTTAAATTCGGGATGATAATGGCTGCCACTTTCCACGGCATGTAGTGTATTAAATAAAAAAGGAAATCGTCTTTGAAATTCACGTTTTATTTTGCCGTTATCTTTATTTAAAAAAGGTAAAATATCTGTATTTTTTGCAATCTCAATATCCGTAGCAAAAATATCCAACTCATAATGACGCTGCGTATATCTGTCTTCGGAACTTTTATTCAATTCAGATACATCAACTTTTAATTCTGTATTATGCTTACATGCCAAGGCTTTCCCGGCAGCATACTGAAACATTTGATTTCCTAAACCTCCTATGAGTTTTGTAACGATCATGAATTTAAAAGACTTAAATACAATTTCTCATATTCTTTTGTAATCACTTCCCAACTGTACTTTTGTTTCCAAACAGCAAACGACTCTTCAGCCATTTTTTTCCGTTTTTGCTCGTCATTATAAAGTCCGTTTAACATTTTCACACCTTCTTCCATCTTTACATGGCTAAAGCCGCCTTCATCTTTTGTAGTCGGCATAATTTCTCCACCTTTGGTCCATTGCGCAATTTCAGGCGTATTGCCAACATCTGTTGATATAAAAGGCAATTTAGCGGCAGCACATTCAAATAATACAATAGGTGAGCATTCTACATTTGAAGGGAATAAGAAGAGGTTAGCTTGTTTGTAAGCGGCAACCGTAAAATTGCGCGGGTAATAGTTAAAAATGATTCTCTTGCTTCCAAATAACTTATTCATCAATAGGAGTAAAAATAATGTCGGATGTTTAATATATTGTCTTTTAAAATATTCATAATTATTGCCGATCATCAGCAATGTTGAATGCTTCAGCTTTGATCTTAAAAATAATTCTATCGCTTCCTTATGCCCTTTCCATCCTGTATATGAGCCTACCAGCAATACTAAAAAATCATTCTCCGGTATGTTCAATTCTTTTCTGACATTAATGGTTGTGTCCGGTAAAAACTCATCCTCCGCAGCAGCATTAGGTATTACAACCATATATTTTACATTATTTTCTTTCGCGAAATTGATGTCTCGGTAATCATAACTCAAATACACATTCATATCATAATCATGAATCTGCGTTTTCATATCTTCAAAATATGTTTTAAACTCAGGCCAGTAAAGTCCTGAATAGCCTGTAGGCACAGACACTTTCTTCGCTTTTATATCTTTAAGAATAGGTAACGCTAAATTAGTGGCCCATTGTTGAGCGGCGAAAAATGTAATAACATCCACGTTTAAGTTTAAAAGAAAATCAACATATTTCTGATCTTCTTCACTTTCAATTTTTCTTGGATTACCAATAATTTTAAAGGCAACAATTTTTACACCGTTTAACTCTGTAAAATTTCTTTCAGTATTATAGCGTGTTGCCACAGTAACATCATGGCCTAATTTTACTAATCGTTCAGAAAGTTGTTTAACTACTTCCTGCATGCCTCCTACGTTAGGATAATATGATTCAACACAATGAACTATTTTCATTTTATTCATTAATTACATTTGGATGTAACCCTCTTAATTTATTGTCCACTTTCAGGAAAAATAGTTTAAGAGCATCATCCGGGTATTTTCTTCTTTGATTAATATTTAAACGGTACAAAATAATTTTTTCATACTGTTTTAATCTATTAAATATAAGCACTTTATCATTAGGGTATAACTGAGCGATCTTAATCGCAATTTCTCTTAAACCTAAAAATAATTCCTTTTTTGATAAGCCTTTACATTTGTCTGTTTTCCAATGATACAAGGCTGAAAGCTCATAGTAGACTTCTTTTTTCTGCCCCATGAGCAGCTCAATGTTATGAATGCTTTGGCTATATACGGCATCTTCTTTAAAATAAGACGTACTTTTTGAAAGGCCTTTATCATGATGCCTGTAATCTAACAATACATTCGGTAAATTTGCTATATCGCCGTATTGAGAAAATCGTGACCATAACTCATAATCTTCAAAAAAAGAACGGTCTACATTATAATATCCTATCTTTTGTATATCCTTTTTCCTGAACATAACCGTACTGTGAACAAAAGGATTATCAAACATCAGGTCAAATTTTAAAATAGCGGGATGGGTGGCATGATCATGAATTTTAATATGCGCAGAAGAATCTGAAAACACTTTAGCCCTTGTACCAAGCAAATTGATTGATAAGTTCTTTTCTAAATACTCAACCTGCTTTTTAAATCGTTCTGTATGAGCAATGTCATCCTGATCCTGCCTTGCAATATATTTTCCCGTGCATAAATCCAAACCTTTATTTAACGTTCCGGCTAAACCTATATTTTTATGAAAATGGTATTTGATACGTGAATCATGATACGTAAAACAAATTTCTTCAGACCGATCAGTTGAACCGTCATTTAAAATGATCAATTCAAAGTTTGTATATGATTGATTTAATATACTGTCAATGGATTCTTTTAAATAATCTTCAGCATTATAAACCGGTAAAACAACACTTACTAGAGGCTCTGTATCCATTAATTATTTTCTTTTTAATCCGAATTTATCACGAAATTTTCTTTCAAACTCTTCCCAAGCGGTTGGTATTCCTTTATGTTCTATTTTTCTTACCTGTTTTTTTAACGCTTGCCTTTCAAACTTACTTAAAACAATGTTCTTACTTTTCATCCAGTCTTTAAAGTCAGAAAATATAATTTTAAACATGTCCCAATTATCGCCTTTGTATTGTGAGCGAACAGATGTTTCAAAATTGTCAGAATAGTTTACTAAGTTCTCATTTACAAATACAAAATCTGTTTGCGTAGCAATGCGAAGCCACAAAGCATAATCTTCTGCAACCAACCTTCTTTCTGTAGGGAATAAAGATGTATTTAAAAGTAAATCTTTATTAATTATGACTGAACTACAGATAATGGAATTTTGGATCATCAGATCAGGCAGCTTTACAATTTCTTTTCCGTAATTAACATAAGCACCCTTCTCTTCTCCGTTTCGTATTCTAACGGCATTTGTACATGCGGCTTTTAAATTAAATTTATGAATGGCATTTATTTGTTGTTCTATTTTTTGTGGCGCCCAACTGTCATCACTGTCCAAAAAAGCAACCCAATTTCCTTTACTTTGCTGTATCCCGGTATTCCTTGGTATTGCAGGCCTGCCGTTCGTTCCGCAATCAATCCATTTTATGACAGGACTATTTATTGCAGCAACCAACTCTTTAGAATTATCGTAAGAACCGTCATCACACACCACTATTTCAGTAACAGGATATGTTTGTGCCAATACACTTTTAATAGCCGCTATTAAATCGTTTGCACGATTATAAGTAGGGATCACAACGGATATTGATTCTTTACTTTGCAAATGAATTTATTATAAGCATTAGAGCAAATTTTGTTTTAAAATCACGCTCTTCCAATTATTTTTTTCACTAATTTTTTCGTTAACTTAATAACAGTTTCTTCTTCCATATATACTTCCGGTATCTTAGGCCCCGGTATATTAAGGGTTTCATGCGCCAATTGTTTAAGGTCATTTGTTTCAACAGCTTTAAAAGGAGTGTTCCATTCAAAGCCCTGTATATAGCATTCGGGAATATCGATCATCATTTTACTATGGCCTTTTCTTAAAGTTTCCAATAAAAATTCCTGTATAGGTTTAAAAGAATCAATAGCAGTATTTTTTTTCGGCATATAATGCAGTATCTTACCATCAAATCTTAACAAGCTGATATGCGCGTCGATATTATATAAATATTCATAATACATTAATGGAAATTCAAAATAGCCTTTAGGTGCTACCCTAAATACTTCTGATAAAAATTTAGGCACATCCGGCACATGTTCTAATACATGTGAACAGATCACATAATCGAATTCATTATCTTTAAAGGGAAAAATATCTCCTTTATAAAAAACCAGTTGTTTATCCGTTACCAGTTTTTCCGCATGTCCAAACTGTTTTTCATATTCCGCCTTATCCTCAAAATCCATTTCCAACAATACGTCCGAAAGATGATAAGGTGTAGATCCGGGGCCTATTTCAAGGATCCTGTCACCGGGCTTTACATTGATTATTTTTTCAGGAAAAAACATATTAATTTATTTTTTTTAAGTTAACAGACATTGGATTTAAAATTAATCCGCTCTGTGTATTAACGATCCTTTTATTTTGAGAGGTATCACCTGCATCTGAAATGGAAATACTTACGACATTATCAACATACTGAAATGCTCTTTGTTCGGACGATAATCCCACTACAACCGTATAAACTCCCGTAGTCAACATGAGGTCATCATTATTAAAAATCATCTCATAGTCACCCGCCGTAAGGTCTTCAGGCGCACTCCATGATGTACGAATCGGTTGTTCAAAAGAAGAGACCAGTCCAAAGCCCATAATAAAATGGTTGGTAGGTTTGTTGAGTTTAAATAAAACTTTTGCTCTCCAATTGTCACCAACAGGAATCTCCACTAAAGAGTTACCGGCCATATCTTCAATAAAAACAGTGTGCGCATACCCGTGAGTTATTTCTTCCGGAATCGGTAATTTAAATTCTGATTGGCCGGCTTCCCCTGATTGCAGGTAATGGCCGACAATATCATTTATCTCCCCGAAAGAATGCATCTTTCCTTTATTTAAATATAATCCTTTGTTACAAAGCTTTTGAATGGCCTGCATGTTATGGCTCACAAATAAAATAGTTCTTCCTTCACTCTTGCTCACATCATTCATTTTACCCAAACACTTTTTTTGAAAAGCAGCATCGCCAACGGCTAACACTTCATCTACAATTAATATTTCGGGCTCCAAATGCGCTGCTACAGCAAAAGCCAAGCGAACGTACATTCCGCTGCTGTAGCGTTTTACGGGAGTATCTAAAAACTTTTCTACTTCACTGAACGCGACAATTTCATCAAATTTTTTATCAATCTCATGCCTACTCATTCCGAGTATGGAACCGTTTAAATAAATATTTTCCCGCCCTGAAAGATCTCCGTGAAAGCCTGTCCCCACTTCCAGTAAAGACGCCATACGGCCAATGTATTCAATCCTACCTGATGTTGGCGGTGTAATGCGTGAAAGAATTTTTAATAAAGTAGATTTTCCTGCGCCGTTTCTTCCGATCACCCCTACCCTGTCTCCGCGGTTTACTTCAAAAGAAATATCCTGCAAAGCCATAAATTCTTCTGTTTCTTTTTTTCTTGTAAGGCTGCGTAATCCTTTTACCCCGGTAATAATATTACCATATAAGGTATCGCTTGGTACCGAAGTGTTTTTGTTAAGTATGTATTTTTTACTTAACCCTTCTGCTTTTATAATAGGATTATTACTCATTATATATAATCAACAAAGCTGCGTTCGAACTTAAAAAAATATTTTATACCGATGCATAAAAACAGGAACGAAACCCCTATTGATAAAATAAAATAGTTAAGATCATAAATAGCGTTTCCACCGAATAAACTGTATTTAAAGCCATCGATAGCACCAACCATAGGGTTTAAACAAAATAACCAATGGACCCATGTTGGTAATCTTTCCATATAATACGTTGTAGAAAATATAACCGGGCTTATGTACATTCCGAATTGAATGATAACCGGCACTATAAATTTTACATCACGAAATTTTACGTTAATGGTTGCAAAATATAAGCCGATACCAAAACCATTTATAACAGTCAGCAAAATAAATACCGGAGCTAATATAATTTGCCAGTGCACGGGTTGTCCTGCCACAATAAATAAAATAATTAAAATAATAAGGGAAATAAAAAAATCGACCAGGCAAACCAAAATAGTGCTTAAAGGAATAATAATTTTAGGAAAATACACTTTCGAAAATAAATTTGCATTACCCACTATAGAATTACTGACTTCATTAAAAATAGTTGAGAACAGTTGCCATAATAATATAGCGGAAGCGACATATAAAAAATTTAAAGCTGTGGTTTCAGTACTGTTAATTTTACTTGCAATATACCCGAATATTAAAATGCTGATCAACGGTTTAACCAATGCCCACATAATGCCCGCAAACGCTTGTTTGTAACGCACTAAAAAATCGCGCTTTGCCAGGTTATTAAGCAAGCTTTTATACCTTATAATTTCTTTAAAAGAAAAAAAGGAACCTAAATGTGAATCAATTATTACTTTATCTTTATTCAATATCGTATTACAAAAATAGAACGCTCAAGCCCTTTACGGCATTACAAAACCTAAAGATATTGACTTTATTGGTTTAATAACTCTTTCCCCTTAAAGATACAGTCGTTTTTAACGCTATTACCCGTAAATTAATGCTAAATCTAAAGCCGTAAATTCTTCGTAAATTAACATAACCAACTATTAATTATCTTATTATGAAACACTTATTTTTAATTCTATCCATAGGTTTGTTTGCCTGTAGTAATGCTCAACAACCGGTAATAAAAAAAACACCTTCTACAGCTATACCCGGTGATACAGCTTGGACCGCAAAAATTACCAAATCTAATGAGGAATGGAAAAAAATTCTTACCCCCGACCAATATCATATTACAAGAGAAGAAGGTACCGAAAGCCCTTTTACAAAAGGAAATTTTAATGATAACCACGAAAAAGGAATGTATTACTGCGTCAGTTGTAATAATCCCTTATTCAGCTCATTAAAAAAATTTGATTCAGGTACAGGCTGGCCGAGTTTTTGGCAGGCTTATGCAAGTAAAAGCATTAAAAAATCATCCGATGCTTCATTAGGGATGCAACGTGATGAAATATCATGTCAAAAATGCGGTGCACACTTAGGGCATGTATTTAATGACGGGCCAAAACCAACCGGTTTAAGATACTGCATGGACGGCTTAGCCCTTTTATTCGTAAAAGGCACTCCTACGCGATAAATCAGTAACTTTAGTTTTATATTATTTTTTATTAGTTTAGCTTAATCTAATTTAAAACTAAAATAATATGGATTTAAAAATAACATTAACCAATATTGCGGAGCGTTGGAAATATAAACTGGATGAAACGACTCCCGGTATTTTCAGGCTTGATGTGCCCATGAAACAAAAAGACGGAACCATGCGTTACCAGTTTGTATATGCATGGCTCATTAAAGAACGTTATATGGGAAAAGATGTTTTTTATTTTAACAGCCGTTGCGGAGAATATAATTTAAACTTAAATCTGTACCAATTATTTAAAGAAAGCAGTTACTGCACGTATTGCTCCGTTATTATTACCACTGATAAAAGAACTGACGGGACACCATGTGAAACTGTTGTTGTACATGCTGTTCAGCCTATTGAATTAACCTCAGAAACAATTTTAAATGAGGTGATCTGGGATATAGCAACGAACGCAGACATTATTGAACAAACTTATTTTGGCGGAGATACTAATTAGTTGAAACGCTGAATCATAAAAAAGCTGCTTTATATTAAAGCAGCTTTTTACGGTAATTCATTGTGTTTGATGGGAGTAGTAATTATTTAAATTCAGTTACAAATTGTGCTAACGGCGTACGTACTTTTTTAAGATTTACCAACCAGTCTTTTTCGGCATCTCTGTATCCTAATGGTAAAAGCGTTACACTCTTTAATCCTTTTTTATCAAGACCTAACAGCTTATCTAATTCAGTACTGTTAAATCCTTCCATTGGTGTAGCATCTACTTTTAATTCAGCGGCAGCGGCAATAGCCATTCCAAAGCCAATATATGCCTGGCGTGCGGCATGTGCATAATTTATTTCTGCAGCACGTGTTGTATAGCTGTTTAATAACATGTTTTTGTAATCATCCATAGCATTTGCCGGTATACCACGTTCGGTAGTTGTTCTGGTAAACATATCTTCTATTCGTTCTTTTGTATAATTATCCCAGGCTGCAAATACCAATACATGTGACCCGTCTATAATTTGTTGCTGATTATGGGCAATGGGTAGTATTTTTTCTTTCAGTTCTTTATTGGTAATCACCATCACTTCAAAAGGCTGTAAACCTGACGAGGTTGGCGCCAGGTGGGCTGCTTCTATAATTTGATTAACGTTTGATTCTGATACGGCTTTACCGTTCATTTTTTTGGTGGCATAACGCCATTTTAATGCATTTAATAATTCCATAGGTTACTTTTTTATTTTGTTAGTTATAATTTCTTTAACGACTATATATTTGTACATACAACAGTATAAAGAAAAAAAAGTTTAATTAATAATGGCAAATGTCTATAATATAGTTTACTTTTGAAAGTAGTTTCCAAAAAGAAAGCGGTTTCCTACGAGAAACTACCTTAAACTAAATGTCTAAAAAAGTAATTGTACATGAAAAATCTGATATGTGTAAAGGACAACTTCGTTCTGTACACGATACGCTTGACCTGTTAAGCGGCAAATGGAAGATCTCTATTATCAGCTCATTAAGCTTTAGCGGTAAGAGGCGCTTTATGGAATTACAAAGGGAGGTAGAAGGAATAGGCGCCAAAATGTTATCGAAAGAGTTGAAGGAGTTGGAAATAAATGAGCTGGTGATACGAACAGTTTATGACACCAAGCCTGTTACCGTTGAGTATGCGCTCACACCATACGGTAAAACATTACAAGCCGTTATTCATGAAATGTCAAAATGGGGTTCATTGCATCGTAAACGCATCATCAAGCAATCAAACGATAAAAGTAAAGCTGCGTAAAAATTTATAATACTATTTTAAGCTTGGCATATTTCAATAACAGATTTTTTTCTCCGCTGTTTTTAAATTGAATAGACGCTTTTGCTTCCGGATAAACGCCTTCAATAGCGGTAATTTCCCCGATGCCGAACTTTTCATGCTCCACTACACTCCCTACTCTTAAATTAGCATTGGCACTGTTATCTACAGGTGTGTTGGTAGCTGCCATACGTTGGGTTAAGGGGATGAGTTTTTTAGGCGGCGAAAAATTAATAGGTTTAGGAACAGATTTTTCATCATCATTTGATTTTCCTTTAAAGTCGAATGATTTATTTAAGCTGCCTCCAAACGAATTATTATTATTGATCCTGTTAAAGGCGTTATCGCTGAACTTATTTGCAACAGGTTCATCGGGATAATCCACACACGTAACATCCAACTCATCAATAAACCTGCTCGGCTCACAATAAATAATATTTCCGAAACGGTAACGGGTTGTTGCAAAACTGATCGTTGCTTTTTTCTCAGCACGGGTAATAGCCACA
>JANYGK010000095.1 GCA_025362395.1 Bacteroidota bacterium | reverse complement strand
ATTAAAGAATGCATTTTTTTAAATGTGAACGGAGTTGCTAAAATGGTGTATGTTACAACCGGCATTCAGGATAATGATTATATAGAGATCAAGTCGGGTATTAAGATTGGCGATGAAGTGATTTCGGGCCCTTATGGTGCGGTTTCTAAAACATTAAAAAATAATTCCCGGATTAAAGTAGTAACTAAAGACCAATTATTTTCCGATAAAAAGTAAATGGTTCAATTGCATTATAATTACAAATGTGTCCCGCAGATCTTGCTAACGTTTGCAGATTTTTATTTGTATAATGAAAAGAGAATGAATGTAGTATTTCAATCTCCGCAATTTGTGAAATCAGCGGTAAATTATTTTAGCATATTATAATTGGCCTATATTTTACATATCGAATCTACTTCCACTGTGTGTTCTGTTGCAGTATCGGATGATGCGGAATTAACAGCCGTTAAAGAATTGAATAACGGCTATACGCATGCTGAAAACCTGCATGTGTTTATTAAAGAAGTACTGACAAAGGCAGGGATCACTTTTGCACAATTACAGGCAGTTTCTGTAAGCTCAGGCCCCGGCTCGTATACGGGCTTACGCATTGGTTTTTCGGCCGCTAAGGGATTAGCCTATGCTTTACAAATTCCTTTAATAGTAGTAAATACACTGAAAGCAATAACGAGTGTGGCAATACATAAAAATACTAAGCCGGCATTGTACTGCCCGATGATGGATGCCCGCAGAATGGAAGTATACACGGCCTTATATACAAACGGACTCCAAGAAATAAGAGCGCCCAACGCTTTAGTATTAAGTGATGAAAGCATAACACAGTTTACCGGTAATACACCGGTTTACTTTTTTGGGGACGGCATGCCCAAGGCAAAAGCGTTACTTCAGGCATTACCTAACGCTCACTTTACAGAAAACATATTCCCCGGTGCAGGAGCTATGATAGGCCTTGCTTATAAGCAATTTTTAAATAAAGATTTTGCTGATACGGCTTATGCGGAACCGTTTTATTTAAAAGAATTTTTCTTTACAACTTCAAAAAAATAAGCTTTACAATTTAATAATGGCAACGGAAACCAGGAAAATAGCGTTTGTAATTAACCCGAATGCGGGGGTTAAAAAAAAGATCAATATCATTGAATTTATCAAAACCAATTGTCTTTCAACACTTAATTACGACCTGATCGTGTGGAAAAATAAAGATGATTTTGAATCGGTAAAGCAACAGATCATTTCAGGAAATTATAACATTGTAGTGGCATGCGGGGGCGATGGAACAGTTAACTTGGTGTCATCGGTAGTGGCACATACATCCATGGCTTTAGGCATTTTACCTTTAGGCTCAGGAAACGGATTAGCAAGAAGTAACAACATTTCTTTAAATTTAAAAGAAGCATTAAAAGTTATTATCTTAGGAAATACCAAAATGATTGACGGTGCGCTCATTAACGGAATTCCGTTCTTCTGCACTGCCGGTGTAGGTTTCGATGCTTTAATTGCTGGGAAGTTTGCAACAAGCACCAAACGCGGGTTTGCAACCTATTTTAAAACCAGCGTACAGGAATTTTTCGCCTATAAACCAAACGCTTATAAAATTACGGTTGACGGAATTGTGTTAGAAACAAAAGCTTTTTTAATTACGATAGCAAACGCCGGACAATGGGGGAACGATGTTTATATTTCTCCCGAGGCTTCTTTAAATGACGGCATTTTACATGTAAGCATCCTAAAACCGTTTTCTATGGCGAGTATTATGTTGATAGGCATAAAATTATTCAGCAAAAAAATTCATACGTCAACCCATTTTATTTCTTTAAACGGAAAGAAAATCACTGTTGAATTTGAGGGAAAATTACCGGTACATTACGATGGCGAACCTCTTACCGCTGAAAATAAGATCAGCATTGAAATTAAGCCAGGTGCCTTAAAAGTGGTGTGTTGATGTATTAACATACAAAATCCATTACCGGTTTAAGCCTCATCTTTGATAGAAGTTGGAACAGAACAGTAAGGCTTTCTAAACAGAAACTCCTATAATTAAAATATCATCCACTTGCTCAAGGTTACCGCGCCATTCTTCAATAGTTTGGTTAAGCATGGTTTTTTGTTTTTCAATAGGCATTTTGCCGGCCTGTAGTAATAAATTCCTGAAATTACCCGCCATAAATTTTTTACCCCTCGGGCCGCCAAACTGGTCAGCATACCCGTCAGAGAAAATATAAATTTTATCGCCTTTCTGTAGTTTTATCTTATTATTAGTAAAGTTTTGTTTGTCGCCAATAAACATACCTACCGGAAATTTATCTCCTTTATACTGAATTAATTCATTATCACGAACAATATATAACGGGTTAAAGGCACCTGAAAACTGTAACTCCATTGTTTTATAATTAATGGCACATAAGCTCATGTCCATACCATCCTTAGTTTGCTGCTCTGCCGTGGAGGCGTGAAGTGTATTGGCAACACCGTCATTCATCATATCCATAATAACGGATGGTTCAACACGGTCGGTCGTTTTTAAAATATCTTTTAATAAGTTGTAACCTACGATGCTCATAAACGCGCCCGGCACACCATGGCCTGTACAATCAACCGCTGCAAAATAACACCAATCTCCTTTTTTATCGATCCAATAAAAATCACCGCTTACAATATCTTTAGGCTTATACAAAACGAACGATTCCGGTAAAATAGTTTTTACTAAATTATTCGGCGGAAGAATAGCTTCCTGAATTCGTTTCGCATAATGGATACTGTCTGTTACCTGTTTAAAAAGTATTTCGAGTTCTTTGGTCTTTAATTCAATTTCTTCTTTTTGTTTTACAACCTCCTCTGTTCTTGCAATTACTTTTTGTTCGAGTACGCGCTCGTTTTGCGATAAGCTGTCCCTCATTATTAAGAGTGCATGGCCTAAAGAATCGTCTTTACTTAAAGGTTTATAGTAGGCTTCAAAATTCCCTTTCCCGGTTTGCTTCGCAAATTCGGTCGTACTTTCCATCGATTCAACCAAGCTGTTCAACGCCGTTCCCATTTCGCCGATCTCATCGGTACGGTAACTAATTCGCGCCTTAGGTAAAATACCCAGGCCCATAGAAAGAAGCATTTTTTTAAGAAGCTGAATTGGTTTTGTAATGGAACGGGTAGTAAATAAAGCAATTAAAATTCCTCCAACAATTAACCCTATTCCAAGTAGCTTTACAAAACGGTCTAAAAAATTAAATGATTTAAACATTTCATCGGTAGTAGATTCCGCTTTATCTTCCTTTTGCTTTATCAGCTCATTTAACTGTTTGTAAAGCGCTTTAATTTTTTCTTCTGTATCGTCGTAAGAAAACTGCGCCGTAAAATACACATTGGCATCCTTGTAAGAATCAAATGATGATAGCACGGACATAATTTCAGTTTTATACACATTAAATAAACCGTCTGAAAAACTAACAATAGCTTTAAATTTTTCCTGCTCATCCTCAGTCCAGTCTTGCGACAAAATAAAGATACGTGCCTTGATAACAGGGTAATCTTTATTGATCAGGTTTCTTAATTCATTTTTAAATGGTTCATCATCGCTTGTTTTATCCCTTCCCCCGCCCTGCCCCTTATGCCTCCGCTACACTCCCCGGCATGGATCTTCCCGCCCTCCGCAGCGCCCTGCTCGGCTG
>JANYGK010000087.1 GCA_025362395.1 Bacteroidota bacterium | reverse complement strand
CGGAGCATTCAGAGGTAAAAATATGGATACCGGAGTATTTGTTTACAGGGCAGACGGCATAACCATTGACGGAAGACCTTTCAATATCAAAGGAAATATAACTCTTATCAGATAATTATTTATAACCATGAACAACACGTTAAGATCAGATACCATGAAAAAATTATTACTCACCGGGGTTATCGCCATACCTTTTTTAGGTAATGCACAGGACATCCATTTTTCTCAGTTTAATGAAACCCCTGTGATCCTTAACCCGGCCTTAAGCTGCACGGCTTATGATACAAGGATCATAGCTAATTACAAAAATCAATGGGCCAGTGTAGCTACACCATACCAAACTTTTGGCATAAGCATTGAAAAAGCATTGAAGCATCTTAAGCTTAAAAAAGCTTATGTAGGCTCCTCTTTCAGTATTTATAAGGACCAAGCGGGCGATGCCGCTTTAGGCACACTGGCAGCAAACCTTGGGTTTAACGTAGTGGTAAAGGTATCGGATTACGGAAAATTATCGGCGGGTTTAGGCGGCGGCTTCAATTATAAAACCATTGATCCTACCAAACTTAAATGGGAAAGCCAGTACGACGGTTATAAATACAATGCAACTACCCCGTCGGGTGAGGCTTTGCCTAACAGTACTATTATGCAGGCTGATTTTGTAGCAGGTGTAGATTACCATTATGCAAAAAGTGAACGCTACATCAGCTCGCAGGACGGAACTAAATTTGATGTCGGTATTTCGGGATTTCACTTTAACGCCCCTAAGTATTCGTTTGCCGGAACCGGCGATAAACAATTTGCTAAAGTAATTGTACATGCCAATTTTGACATTGGGATAAAAAGCGCCGGCGTAGCTTTAGTGCCAAGCCTTGTGTATATGAGGCAGGGGCCGGCACAGGAAATTGACGCCGGTTTTATGTTTAAATACATTATTCAGGATCAGTCTGTTTACACCGGCATTAAAAAGGCAAGCGCTATTTCATTAGGTGCTTATTACCGTGTAGGTGATGCCATTATTCCCACTTTACTGTTTCAGTATGATAAATTTGCTTTAGGGATGAGCTATGATCTGAACATTTCACAGTTAACCGCTACCTCGAAGTTAAAAGGGGGTATGGAATTCAGCTTACGTTTTAATACAAGCCCCGGTTACGGTAAATCATTGGGAGGAAGCTTTAACAGGCCAACGTATAAAAAAGGATAGTTAGGGAAATTATTCTTTACGCCTTCAGTTTTTTGAACACATTACTGTATAAAATTATACTGCATAATATGTTCATTAACCGCATAAATTTAAACAAAAGATAATAATCAGGCGAGTATTGTATAATTTTTTTAGATTACATTCATAACGTTAAATGCTCCCGAAGCATTCTGCATAAATTATACTTCGGAATATTCTATATTTAAAAAAACGGATCATGAAAAAAAATCTGCTCTTATTACTTTCAGGCTTTATTATAAGCAGTGGTATGGCTCAACGTCTTGTAAGTATTACGTTATTGGCCACTAAAACGCCCGCACAGGTTGCTACAATTATAGGCGCAAGCGGCGGCCCTTACTATGGCGCAAGAATTTATAAGGTTTTATATAATACAACAGATGCTTCTCATAATGCCACCATCGCATCGGGAGCTTTTATGGTGCCTGTTTCCGCATTATGCGATACATTCCCGCTTGTTTCTTACGGACATGGCACTGTGCTTAAAAAAACAGAGGTTCCATCAGCTCAATACAATAACTATGATGGTTTATTTTTTGCAGCCAAAGGCTATATTGTTTCTATGCCCGATTATTTGGGTTTAGGCGATAACGCAGGATATCATCCTTTTTTACATTCAGAAACAGAAGCTACCGCTACCATAGATTTGATAAGAACTGTAAGAGAATGCCTACAGGACAGTACCTTATACCGACTGAACGGAAAGGTATTTATAACAGGGTATTCTCAAGGCGGGCATTCGGCAATGGCCACCTTAAAATACATTCAGGATCATAATTTAACTACTGAATTTAATATAACAGCAGGCGCTACTTTGTCAGGACCTTACTCACTTTCAAGAGCCCAGTTAAAAGTATATGACGATTCCGTTTACAGCTATAATGCTTTTACTCCTTATGTTATTAACAGCTACCAAACTGTATACGGTAATTTATATTCAAGCATTAATAACTATTATGATTCGCCCTATAATACAAATATACCACCTTACCTTTCCGGCAACAGCACTTTTAATTCGTTAAACGCTATTTTACCGGTTAACGCTTTCGCCTTTATGCAGGACAGCGTTCTTACCAATTTATTGGCGGATACCATTCTACATAAACATCCGCTAAAACGTGACCTGATGTTAAACGATAATTATTCGTGGAAGCCTTTAATGCCCTTAAGAATCTGCTATTGCGGAAGTGACCCGTTAGTACTTCCCGGTAACAGCATCATGGCACGCGACAGCATGGTGGCAAAAGGAGCAACGAATGTATCTTTAGTAAATGTTTTACAGACAGGTGATCATTTTACTTGCTTTACGCCTGCATTGACTAATGCCAGAACCTTTTTTAACTCATTCCGTAATGATTGCAGCAAACCTGTAGGTATAAGTAAGGTTACTGAGAATTATTTTGATCGAATAAAACTTTTTCCAAACCCCGCATCTACTTTTATAACTATAAAAACGGCTTTAATAATCAAGCAGGTTGAAATAATAGACGTAAACGGAAAAATTATTTTATTTCAGGGCGTTCCTTTAAATACAGCACTCAACCTTAATATTGAAACTATATCCATGGGCTTGTATACACTAAAGTGTACAGATGAACAAGGGAATATGTATTTTGATAAATTCACCGTTTTTAAATAATAGCTGCTCTTGAAAACATTTCGTGTTTATTATAGTATACTTTTTTTTGGCCTTTTTATTAATACAGGCAAAGCCCAAACTCAAAAAATCGATTCCTTAAATCTTCTGTTAAAAGCATCAAAGGACGATACTAGTAAGGTGAATCTTTTAAATGCATTATGTATAGAAAGCCGGGTAACATCGCTTGATTCTTCTATTCAGTATGCAAAGGATGCCTTAAATTTAGCGCAAAACTTGTCTTTTAAAAGAGGTATCGCAAAAAGCTTATTGAATGCCGGGTTTGTATACAGGGTAAATAATAATCCTGAAAAAGCCCTTGAATACACGCTTTTAGCCTTAAAAGTACAATACGAAATAGGCAATAAAACTAAAATAATCCGAACGCTTAATGTGATTGCCGAACTTTACAATGTGCTGAAGAATTACGATAAGGGAATGGAATTTTATTTACGTGCCTTAAAATTATCGGAAGAGATTGGAGATAAAAACCAAGAAGCAAAGCTATTGTTGACTATCGGCATTGTATATCAAAACAAAAATAATTTTGATGAAGCATTACGGTTCTACAATAAATCGTTCGACATATTTACAAGCATTCATTCGGAGGTAGATATGGCAGGCGTTTTATTCAGGATTGGAGATACTTATTATAATAAAACAAATAATGACCAGTCGCAAACATTTGTATTTAAAGGAATGCATACCAAAGCTCTGGATTATATTTTAAAAGCAAAACAACTCTACGAAAAAAACAATATTGTAAACGGCGTTATTGATACTGAAAATAAATTAGCTTACATCTATGCCGGCAGAAAAGAGTTTGATAAAAGCTTAAACGAAGCTTTTGAAGGATTAGCCTTGGCAAAAAAAAATAAAAATTCTGACATGGAAGCTTCTATTTACGGTACAATAGGAGATGTATATTACGCGAAAGGAGACTATGAAACTGCTCTTATTTATCTTGATACATGCTATGCAGGTGCTTTAGCAGTTAATAACAGGTTCTATATCCGCGATCTGTATTTTAGCTTTGCCAGCATTTATTCAAAATTAGGTAATTATAAAAAAGCGTATGAATTCCAGATTTTATATACACGGTTAAAAGATACGCTTATCAGTACAGAATATAATAAGCAACTAACAGAGCTAAGTGTAAAATATGAAACTGCAAAAAAAGATCAGCAATTAGTAAAAAAAGATGATGAGATAAGCAAGCAGCAATTAGAGGCTGATAAAAGGCAGCTGCAACGAAACGGTTTATTTATTGTATTAGGTTTAGTATTATTAATTACCTTGTTTATGCTGCGAAGCTATAATCAGAAAAAAGCAGCCAACGAATTATTAGAATTAAAAAATGACGCAATCAATAAACAAAAGTTGGAAATTGAAAAAAAGAATAACCTTATTACCGACAGTATTGAATATGCAAAGAATATACAGCAATCTATCTTACCTGCCGGGGAAGACATCAGCAGGCATTTTAAAGACCATTTTATACTATACAGGCCAAAAGATATTGTAAGCGGTGATTTTTATTGGTTTCACGAAGGTAATGACCGAGTATTGCTTGCGGTAGCGGACTGCACAGGCCATGGGGTGCCCGGTGCCTTTATGTCGCTAATGTGTAATAACCTGTTAAATGACACTATTAATGAAAATACCGGCTACACACCTGCTGAAATTTTAAATGAATTGAATACTAAGATTCTGCAAAGCTTAAAGCAAAACAATCAAACCACTACGGCAAAATACGGAATGGATATATGCCTTATTTCTGTAGATAAGCGCATGACTAAATTAGAATACGCCGGGGCTCATAACCCTTTGTTTATTTTCAGGAATAAAGAGTTCATTCAAATTAAAGCAACCGGCCGCTCTATTGGCAGCTTAAAAACCCTTAACCAACCGGACTTTCAAAATCATTCGGTAAACTTAAAACCGAATGATATGATTTATATGTTTTCTGACGGCTATGCTGATCAGTTCGGCGGGCCGGAAAATAAAAAATTCTTTTATCAACCTTTCAAAGAATTATTATTATCCATTTGTGAACTGACTCCCTCGGAACAGTCAACCATACTGGAAGACAGGATTATTAACTGGAAAGGAAACAGGAGCCAGATAGATGATATTTTAGTTTTAGGAATACGTATTTAATTTAATAAAATAATAACTATTATAAATTACGATCTAAAGACATTATATTTACTTTTAAATATAACGCTGAATATAAAGCAAAAATTAAATGAATTATAGTACACAAGCTTATAATTTATATAACTTAATGAATGAGAAAAACATTCTTGTTGCTTTTACAGGCCACTTTAATCATTCTATGGCGTCTGCCCTTTTAAAATTAAGCAGGAGTAAAATAGATAATTCCGGCGCAGAGTTGGGGGTTAATAAAAAAATATACACCATTTTGGTTGAAAGTATTGAAAATGTGAGTAAGCATTCTTCCCCTGAAACCAAAAAAACATCCATGCTGCTGTTAACCAAATCAGATTCGCATTACAAGATCATTACCGCAAACCCTATACTTAACAGTAAGATTTCGGAACTGACAAAAAAACTGGAATTGATCTCAAATCTTGAACTTGCGGATCTTAAAAAACTCTATCGCGAACAGCTCCTTTCGGAACGTACCGATGAAAACAGCGCGGGCTTAGGTATGATCGATATTGCCATTAAATCAGACAATAAAATAAAATATGATTTCAAATCTTTAACTCCATCAAGCTCATTATACATTTTTCAGGCAGAAATTAATATCACAAATTAAACAATTATGGACTCGCTAATTATTAATAAAACAGAAGATTCCCCTCAAATAACTTTTGATACTACTACTAACCGTTTTGAGATTTCAGGAGAATCCAGACCTGAAAATGCCGGTAAATTTTATGGCCCCGTTATTAAATGGATCACTGATTTTGAGTCTATATTATATTGGCGTAAAAATGAGTCGACTAATCATGCAAAAGTTACATTTGTATTTAAGTTGGATTACTTTAATTCTACTTCCGCTAAATATATTGCGGATATTATTTCGATCATAAAAAAGTTTTCATCCAATGATTATAAAATTGACATTGAATGGCATTATGATAAACGGGATGATGATATGTTGGATGCAGGGAAAGAATTTGCTGAAATTTACGATTTCAACTTTAATTTCATCGAATACTAAAAAGAAACTTAGCATGTCAGTTCGAGTATTTTTTGCCTGCCTTTTGCAAAAAATGTATCGAGAACGATTATCGATACGGTACACCGTTAAACCGGATACGTCTCTCATACATTAGTAAGAAGGGGGCGAACTGTGTGAGATGCTGAAACAAGTTGAGCATGACAGTACTGTATGAATAGCTGCTCCGCATTATTCTACAACAGCACATATAATATTAAAGCCTGTAACATTTCCGTATGGATGGTTAATGTTACAGGCTTTAACAATACTAATAGTATTCAGTTTAGATGAAAGGATGCTTTTTTACAACTTCAATCTCTTTCTTTAAAAATTTTTCTATTCCTTTAAAATCAGGCAATTCAGCATGTGCGCATAATGAAATGGCAATACCGTCTTCCCCTGCCCTACCCGTTCTGCCAATACGGTGTACATACGTTTCGGGCACTTCAGGGATTTCAAAATTAATAACGTGTGAAAGCTTATCTACATCTATACCGCGTGATGCAATATCCGTAGCTACTAAAATACGAAGGGTCCTGTCTTTAAACGCTTTCAAAGCGCGTTCGCGTGAACCCTGTGATTTGTTTCCGTGAATGGCTTCCGCTTTAATGCCATATCCGTTTAATTGTTTGGCAACTTTATCGGCACCGCGTTTAGTACGCGTAAAAATTAAAGCGTGTCCTATTTTTTGAGATTCAATAATATGTTTTAATAAACCTACTTTTTTATCCTGCTTTACATAATACACCTGTTGCTTAATTAACGCAGCGGTTGATGATACAGGATTTACGGCAACGCTTACGGGGTTGTGTAAAATACCGTTAGCAAGCTTCATAATAGTTGGTGTTGCCGTAGCAGAAAAAAACAGGGTTTGTTTTTTTGCAGGCAGTTTGGTCAGCACTTTTTTAATATCGTGTATAAAGCCCATATCCAACATACGATCCGCCTCATCCAATACAAAATAGTTTACACCGCCAAGTTTAATAAACCCTTGTTGCATAAGGTCTAACAGCCTGCCCGGGGTTGCTATTAAAATATCTATTCCTTTTTTAAGCGTGTTAACTTGGTGAAATTGCGATACACCGCCAAAAATAACCGCGTGCGAAAAGCCGAGGTTTGCACCGTAGGCTGTAAAGTTTTCGCTGATTTGTGAGGCAAGCTCACGCGTTGGCGCCAGTATTAAGGCCTTAATTTCCCTGCGGGAATTAGGTTTTTTGTTTGCCTCAAGCAATTGTAATATAGGTAAAGCAAAAGCCGCGGTTTTCCCGGTTCCTGTTTGTGCACAGCCAAACATATCATGGCCTTCTAAAATATAGGGGATTGCTTTTTGTTGAATGGGTGAAGGAGTTTCATATCCTTTTTTATCAAGCGCTTTTATAAGCGGTTCAATTAGTTTTAATTCTTTAAATGTCATTAAATGTTATTAGTAGTTTATACTTTACAGAAATTATAAAGTATATCAAATGGCAATTGGTACTTACCCGGAATTGTAAAACGAATATTCATAAGAGTGTGCAAATATACGGTTTTTTATTTTATAACTTAATGCCAAGCACTAATACGTCATCTACCTGCTCCAAATCACCTTTCCAATCGTTAAAGTACTTCTCTAAATTATTTTTTTGTTCAGCCATAGGTAGTGTATAAATAGAGAGCATTCTTTCTTTGAGTTGCCTGAACTTTAGTTTTTTTCCTTTTTCACCGCCAAACTGATCAACATATCCATCCGTTAAAAAATAAAGGCCTGTTCCTCTTTCTAAACTTAAGTTGTGTGTTGTAAACGGTTTTGATTCCTCAATATAGCCTATGGGCTGTTTGTCTGCTTTTATTTCAAACAGTTCGCTGTTGCTTATGTACCATAACGAATTATTTGCACCCGCCCATTTAATAGTTACCGGGTTCGCGCCGTCTTTCAGGTTTGCTATTTCAAACCGGCAAAGGCTGATGTCCATTCCATCCTTTACTTCTTTTCCACTTTTATTAAATGTTTCTAAAACTAACTCTCTTGTTTTATCTAATATTTTCCCGGGGTCTGTTAGTGCGAATTCTTTTACGCAACGTGTCAATGCATTTGCACATACTACACTTACCAAAGCTCCCGGCACACCATGTCCTGTGCAATCAGCAGCCGCATAAAACACATGTTTACCTGTAACTTCAAAAAAATAAAAATCGCCTGCAACAATATTCTTTGGCTTGTATATTAAAAAACTTTCAGGAAAATATTTTAATACATCCTCCTCCAAAGCCATAATGGCCGACTGAATGCGTTTGGCGTAATTAATACTGTCTATTATTTCTTTTTGGTTTTCTTCTATTTTTTCTTTCTGTCGGATCAATTGATTTTTATATTCATTCAGTTTTAAATAGGATTGTTGCTTAATGCGATACCGGTTAATATACAGCACAATGACGATAATAAAGAATAGCGATGAACTAATTAAAACCCACTTAATCATTTCTCTTGACTTAAGGTTTTTTTCTGCTTCCAACTTTTGAATAATAAACCTGCTTTCAGAGTTCTCACGGTCAAATAGACTTTTTTGATCTGACAATTCTGTTTTGAGCTGAACATTGACCATGGTATCTTTTCCTTCATAATATTTTCGCATGTACTGATTGGCATTTTTGTAGTCACCTATCGCTTCATAATATTTAGCATAAGTGCCCGAAACATCATACACATCGGTTCTTGAACTCATAGCAATAGAGAGATTCATCGCAGAATCAAGATACAGCTTACATTCTTTAAATTTTTTATATTTTAAATACGTATCCGCCATATTCTGAAAAGGGATTATAAGGCTTGCGGGTTCAGCCGCTAATCTGAAATTTGCTATTTCGAGCTCATATAATTTTATGGCGCTTGCATAATTCCCTGCTCTGTCCCTATCAGTAGCATAGGAATCATAACAACTTGCCAAACCTGAATAATCATTTATTTTTTTATAATTTTTAAATGCCTTATCCGTATAATATTTAGCGGAATCCGGTTGGTTTAAGGATGTAAAAGGAATATGCATGTTATAGCAGGTGTTTGCTATTTGTTTTGTTCCCCCTATATCTTCCAACATGTGCAATGCTTTACGGTATAAGTCAATAGAGGCTTGATAATTTCCGGAAAGGTCATATATACCTGCCATATTATTTAAACTGTAAGCAGTAAGTTCTTTGTCTTTATGTCGGGTAGCTAAATTTAAAGACTGTTTGTTGATACTGAAAGCAGAATCCAACATGTTTCGTTTTTGATAATAGGTATCAAAGATCGTATTGAGGCTTATCACATCTTTATAAGAAAAATCAGCGTCCTTATTTTGTAAAGCCATTTTAGCGTATGAATAAGACAGGTTCCAATCTATAAATTCATATTTACTTGCTGAATCAAAAAGATTATCAAATTTTGTAGCCTTTTGTGCCCGCCATGAAACGGCATAAAACATTACAAAAAATATAATTTTATACTTTAGCATCATCAGCGTAATCAAATATAACTTTTTCGGGTAATATTATAAAACGACTTACAGATATATTTAAGGTAACAGCTATTTTCTTTATTAGGTAGAAAGGTCGGTCTTTACCTTTTTGTTTTTAATTTTCTCTTCCTTTATCAATTGCAGGGTTTTATGTATTTTACTTGATTTTATTGCCACATAGGCCGAATGATCCAACACTTCTATCCTCCCGATCTCTTCTTTTTGCAGCCCGCCTTTTTGGATCAGCATTCCAACAATATCCATTTTATTTACTTTATCTTTTTTTCCGGCTGATATATATATGGTTGACCAATCGCTTGGCTGAGGCATACTCATTTTATCCGGCAGAGAGTCTTCTTCCGGAACATCCGTTAAAAATTTAGGTAAATGGTCGTCTATATCCAGTAAAAAATACACCGTTCCTTCCGCATTCATGCGGGCAGTTCGGCCGTTGCGGTGTATCATAACGTCTTCCGTTGCCGGCATTTGGTAATGGATCACTGTTTCAATTTCAGGAACATCCAAGCCTCTCGCGGCCAAATCGGTAGTCACTAAAATTTTAATGCTTTGATTTCTTAATTTAATTAATGTTTTCTCCCGATCTATTTGATCCAGTCCGCCATGATAAAACCCATGGTGTATTTTATAATGCGTTAATTGTTCTGAAATCCTATTCACGGCTTCGCGGTGATTACAAAACACAATAGCCGATCCGGCGCTTGTTTTCCCTAGTAACAGCATGAGCGCTTCTAACTTATCATCTCCTTTAACCCTTACCGATTTTAATTTTAAGGCCGGGTTAGGTGTTTTGGTATTTGCGGTATAATTTAATTCGGAATATTTTTTCATTCCAACAAATAACGGAACTTCGTTTAAAGTAGTGGCTGATGTTAAGATGCGTTTTTTAAGGCCCTTACATTGTGTAATAATAAAAGACATCTCTTCATCAAAGCCTGCCTCTAAGGATTTATCAAATTCATCTAAAATTAAAGTATGTGTTTTATCCAATAAAATATTTTTACGCCGCAGGTGATGCGTAATTCTTCCCGGTGTACCTATTAACACGGCAGGAGGTTGGGCTAAATTATTTTCTTCAATGCCTACTGCATGGCCTCCGTAACAGGAATTAATTTTAAACGCCGTCGACATTTTTTTAAATACCTGTTCAATTTGTATCGCTAATTCTCTTGTGGGAACTATAATAAGCAACTGAATATGGATATCAGCCGCATTTAAAAAAGATAAGCACGGCAACAGGAACGCAAGTGTTTTACCGGTACCTGTGGGAGAGATCAATACAATGTTATCCTGTTTAGAAATAGCTTCGCCGGCTTCTTTCTGCATGGTGTTTAATTCTGTAATATTGAGCTTGGAAAGGATTTGATCGTAGTTCATGTATAATTGGTATTAAATCGCAAATATACCTTTATTAATTTTAGATATTAAGTAAGCATTGCTTCAACACTATAAAGTTTTGGAAGGACTTACCGGCATTTTAAGTAATTAAAACATTTAAGGTTTTAAAAGCTCTGAAGGTGTTGACTACAAACTTTCTATAAATTTTTTTACATGCGCGTTAAACTCCTCGGGCTGATCGATATTAGATAAATGTCCTGCATTATTAATAATAGCAATTACAGAATTTTTAACAAGAGTATGCATTGCCTGTGCTTTTTCAGGCGGTGTAAGCTTGTCTTGTTTTCCGCATATAATCAGGGTAGGTATTTTTAAAGACTCTAAAGTGCTACACGACTCCTTTCTTTCCGCCATTGCTTTTAAAGCGGAAATAATAGTCTGCTGTTTCGTATTTAAAATTACTCGCGTTACGGCTTCTATTTCCTCTTTTTTTGTATTGAACGAATCAATATAAAACGCATCTTTAACAAACTCTTCCGCAAAGCCTGTTATTCCTTTAGCCCGAATGTGTTCAATAGTTCTATATCTTTTTTGTTTGGCTTCTTCTGAATCGGCATTGCATTGTGTATCGCATACTATAATTCCCGAAAATTTATCGGGATCCAATCTCAAAGCATTCATTAATACATAACCACCCATGGAAAGCCCGCACACAATGGCTTTTTCGATCTTTAACGCATGTAAAAATAATAGCAGGTCTTTTGCAAGTACCTCTATGCTGAAGTCAGTATCGGAATCGTTTGTGGAAAAGCCAAAACCCCTGATATCATAAACAATTACCCTGTAATGTGTTTTAAAAAAATGGTATTGAGGTAGCCATAAGGTTTTGTCGAACGGGAAGCCATGAATAAAAACCAAAGGCACAGTACTTATTCCTTCGTCATTATAATGAACAGTGGCGCCATTGACCTTAACGGTGAAATTATTTCTCATTGCTAATGTTGTGTATTATATCACAAACTGCATCAATATAAGTGCCGGTTGATTATAATGATTACTCTAAAATTGTTTAAATAGAATAACTGAACCAAGTTCAGCATAACACTCAATAATTTATGCAGCAATACGCTGTAAAATTACTTTACAGGGCATGGTCGATGTTACACGTACATCATGTTTAACATGAAGAGGAATTGATAAATAGTTGCCCGCTACCAAAGAATATACTTTACCTTCAATGGTAAGGTCGCAGGTTCCTTCCAGAATCAGAAATTTTTCGTATTGGTTATGATGTAATTCTTCAGGAGAGCCATATTTTAACCAGGTAACCGCAGTTATTTTAGTAGGTTCAAACCCGATTATTTTAGCATGGACATCTTCAAAATCATCCGGTAAAACAATATCTTTTCTGTTTAACCATTCAGTAAAATCAGAAATTTTAGAATGTTCATTTAATTCGGGAGGAAAGGAAGGTGCTTCTCCGCCTTTAATACGCTCCATATAATCAATAGTAGCTAAAACCATTGGTTTAATAGTAGGATCAAGTTCAGGTGCATTTTTATCGGCATAAGAAACTAACGCGTCGGTGATGGAATTAATTTCATCTTTAATTTCGGGATGAGATAATAGTATCGCGGCGATCTCTGTATTCTCACTATCCGAAGTAAGTCCTAAAACATATTCTTCCAATATTCCTGATTCTATATATTCTTTTACAGTTTTCATTTATTTAAATACGATGTAAGCTGAGCTACGGATTTAAAATTTGCTTTACAAAAGCAAAAATTAATACGTATAAATATATATTAAAGATATTGAATAACACCACTTTACGATGTATTCATCAAAACAATGGTTGTATGACTAAAAAGAATCTTTAAATGTATGTCAAACTACATCAAAATATTATTCTCCGCTTTAATTTTTTCGGGAACATTCGTTTCTTTTAGCATTTGCAGCAGGTCAATTTCAATATTTCTGCAAATAGCAGTCATAGGAACGTCGTTAATGGCATTTTCAAATGGATTTTCGCTTGTATCACCTACTACTTCCATTGTATAAAATATCCAGCTTATGATAATAGAAATGGGTATGGTAAGCCATACTATGGTTTCATTTAATTTTGAGAGCTCACTGTAAATAGAAAATGGAAGTATGCCTATAAGTATATACACAAACAATTTGCTGTAATAAGCATATTGCCTCGGAAAAGGAAACCCTTTAATACGTTCGCAGGCGCCTTGCTGATTATAAAAATCTGCCAGCATTTTTGAAATTTCAATGTGGTGAAAACTACTCATGCATTTTTTAAAATAGAGTGATTGCAAATCTTCACTTTGCATTTTTATAATATGAACCGCCGGATTATTTTGTAAAATAACATAGTCTACTTCTTCGTCAGGCATATAATCACTTAATTCTTTATCCAATTCTGCGTTTGTAAAATTAGTATCGGCCGATACGATCCTGTTGCCTACTTCTTCCAATTTCCAAACGGTTTGTTTCCTTAATTGCGATCTTACGGCTGTAATATAAGCGATGTGGCGCTTAATCAGCTTTTGCTTAATTTTTAAAAGGGCCGCATTATTTATTTCTTCGCTCGGATTTATAAAATCAAGAACATACATGGCAAATATTCTGCTGGAATTAACGTATGCGCCCCATATTTTCCGTGCTTCCCACAGCCTTTCATAAGAAGAATTATTTTTAAACCCTACGTAAAAAGCCACCGCAATACCGGTAACAGATATAATGGCAAAAGGCAACCCGTTAAATTTGGGAAGCAGATCATACAACACATAGGTGATGAGTGATGAATAGCAAGCGAATACTATAATGAATTTTAAGGAAAATTGGAGAACTATTTTAAAACGTATATTTTTTCCTACGTACATATAAATTTATTTTTTTGTTATTAAAAAGGGAATTAGCTTTAACCGGTATAAAAGTACATATTATTACCGATCACCTACAATGACGGTATTTGAATAGTTGTTTGTATTGCATTTGTTCTTTATTTTTAACAACCAAACCTTACCAGTATGACCCTAAAAAAATTAACACTCGTTGGAGCTTTGCTCGCGGCACACATCGGTTTTTCACAAACCTTTACCCTTAAAAGTAAAGACATTGGCGGACAAGCTACTCAGAAAGAATTTTTTAATGGCATGGGTTGTACCGGCCAAAACACTTCGCCTGAATTGTCGTGGGAAAACGCGCCTGCCGGAACACAATTTTATGCTGTTACGATATATGATAAGGATGCGCCTACGGGAAGCGGCTTTTGGCATTGGGTTATTTTTAATATACCAAACGGTGTAACTGAATTAAAAACAAATGCAGGTGATCTGATTAAAGGAATTGCGCCTAAGGAAGCCGTACAAAGCATGACCGATTTCGGTAAGCCCGGCTATGGCGGGCCTTGTCCTCCTGCGGGAGACCCGCACCAGTATTTAATTACGGTATATGCTTTAAAAGGTAAAATTGAATTGGATAAAAATGCGAATCCCGCTATTGTAGGATTTTATTTAAATCAAAACATGTTGGCTAAAGCATCACTTGTTATGTATGCTAAACAGTAATAACGGTTATAAACTAAAAAAGCGGAATACCACATTCCGCTTTTTTTGAAATTAAACCATAAATTATACTACTGCGTTTCAATTTTAACTAAATTTCATAATCTAAACCCACTCTTCAAAAAATTGCGATAAGAACAGTTAATTGAGGTAAACAGCGGTTTTTATATTTAACCTCTATCCCTGCCGGCATACAACTGCATAGCTTTGTTTATGAAACTACTTACACTAAAAATTATAAGATCTATTATAAAACCCAGAGAAGCATCGTCGCATAAAGGAAATTACGGGCATGCTTTACTAATTGCGGGAAATAAAGGGAAAATGGGTTCGGCTGTTATTGCCGCAAAAGCCTGTTTAAGAACAGGCAGCGGTTTACTAACTGTAAATGTACCTGAACATGAAAGAATTATATTACAAACATCCATACCGGAAGCGATGTTACAGATGAGGGAAACAAACAACAATGACTTTGAAAAATATGCTGCCATAGGAATTGGACCCGGAATAGGAATAACAAGGCATTCAGTAAAAATACTTTCAGACCTTATTAAAACATATCCTAAACCTATTGTACTCGATGCGGATGCATTAACTATTATCAGCACCCATACAACTCTGTTTAAAAAAATTACTGAAGGAACAATTATAACACCGCACCCAAAAGAGTTTGACAGGTTGTTTGGTACGCATAAAAATGATGATGCCAGGAGAGAAACGGCCGTTAAAAAAGCGAAAGAATATGCTATTGTTATTGTTTTAAAAGGACATGATACATGTATTGCTTTTAATGGCGAAACTTTCATTAATACTACAGGTAATGCCGGCCTTGCCAAGGCTGGTTCAGGCGATGCATTAACCGGAATTATTACTTCGTTTTTAGCGCAAGGTTATAACCCGTTTAATGCCGCAAAGCTTGGTGTATATATTCACGGACTCGCCGCAGACTTTACGTTAAAAAAGCAAAGTATGGAAAGCATGCTGATAACGGATGTAATTGAACAGGTAGGTAAAGCATTTAAGCATATTTTAAAATAACATTGATCTATAGTATTTAACCTATTAATAAATATAAATTCATAAAAGAATACGGTAAAATTTTACATTTCTTACATTAATAGTATAAACAGGTCGCCTTTATGAACTGAATAAAAGTTTGGATTTTTTTGGCACCCGGTTTTGTATATAGTTATATATACACATTTATATTATGAAAAAAATGATTATTTCAATCCTGATGCTTGGGTCTGTTTACGCTACAAAAGCTCAAACCACTAAAAGAGACGATTCGATGAATGCAAATGATTATAAAGCTGACTCCGTAAAAAGGGGAAATACTATTTACATAAGTGGAAATCGTGCAGTAAAGCCTGATTCCATAAGCAAACATAAAACGCGGCCGGTTAAAAATACTGTAGGCACTAAACCCAGGCATACTGTTGCTACCGGCAGAACCGAGTAGTTTATGATATTCCTGGCTTTAATTATGCCTGTCATCAAGTATAACATCCAACCGTGCCATTTTGATTACATCAATTCCCGGAACGCCAAAATCTTCGGTTACCGTACCAAGTATTAAATAAATTCCCCAGCCCTTAAAAGGGTATTTTTTTAAACATGGCGGGAAATTAACGGTATCAAAAAAATCTCCGTCAGCATCTATAAATGTTCCGAAGGCCATCGTATCTCCTGCCGAAGTTCGTAAGGTTTTATGGGTAATATAATTACCAACCATTTTTATAGTTTGCCCTACGTAATTAATAAGGTCACCGGCTGTACTATCACCTCTGAATTTTGTTTTTATGAGGTCAAATTCGTTTAAAGACACAGGAAATTCGAGCAATTCAAGCTCATCATAAGCATCTTCAATTTTACTTTTATGCAGCTTGGGTAATTCCCATTTGACTACCGGCTCTGTAAACATGGCAAGCGACCTGTCTTTTCGTTTTAAATCAGATTGGTTATAAAGCATGTGCGCCTCCCAAAGTAATTCGCGTTTGTCACGGCCTGTAAATCTTAATGCGTCAATACGAATTAAAATAATTAATTGTTCTAATGAAATATCTGTTCTTAATTTAAAATTATCCAATGAGCCGTATTCTCCGTTAAAGGTTCGTTCCGTTTCAATACGAACTGCCAACTCCTGTTGCAATGTTTTAATATGTATAAAGCCCAGGTAAATATCTTTATCGTATAATGTTGTATTATAATTACTTTTATTAACGCAGGGTAAATGAATGATACCGCCAAGTTTTCGTGCTTCATATACATATACTTTTGTTTTATAAAAGCCGCCGAAATTATTAATAACCCCCACAATAAATTCTAAAGGATAATGTGCTTTTAAATAAAGGCTTTGGTAACTTTCTGCCGCGTAGCTTGCCGAATGTCCTTTGGCAAAGCTGAATCCGGCAAACGAATCTATTTGCCGCCATACTTCTTCCGCTATTCCTTCCGGGTACTTTTGTTGTTCGCAATAAGCAATATACTTTTTTTTGATCTCAGCCACTTTTGCATAATCTTTTCCCTTTCCGCTCATCATCCGCCTTAATATATCCGCGTCTGCCAAATCAAGCCCTCCAAAATGATGCGCTACTTTTAATACATCCTCCTGGTACACCATTACTCCGTAGGTTTCTTTTAACAGCTCTTCCAAAAGCGGGTGCAAATATTTAAAATCGCGGTTATGCGTGCGATGTATATAAGCCTTCATCATGCCGCTTTTAGCAACGCCGGGCCGTATGATAGAACTTGTAGCAACCAGCGTTAAATAATCGCGGCATTTTAATTTTCTTATCAAGCCGCGCATGGCAGGACTTTCCACATAAAAACAACCAATGGTATTTCCTGTTTCTAAAAGTTGATTTGTTATTTTATCGGTTTTAAAGGTATTGATTTGGTGTGTGTCAAAGTCTATTCCTCTATTTTTTAAGATCAGTTCCCCCGCTTCTTTAATATGCCCTAAACCCCGTTGGCTCAATATATCAAGCTTTTCCAAGCCAATATCTTCGGCAATGTGCATATCAAATTGAGATGTCAGATAACCTTTCGGCGGCATATCTAAGGCTGTATAATACGCTAAAGGTTCTTCCGATATTAAAATACCGCCGGCATGTATGCTCCTGATACTGGGATAATTTGCAATGGCCTTATAATGCAGTGCTATTTCCCTGCATAATTCCGTATCGTTTAACGGTGAGTTCGGATATTTTATTAACCTGTCAATTTCTTCTTTGGGCAAGCCATATACTTTACCCATTTCACGGATCACGGAACGGTCTTGGAACGTAACCATAGCGCCTAACAAAGCCGTTCGCTCCTTACCGTATGTCTTAAACATATAATTATAAATATGGTCACGGTCTTTCCACGAATAATCAATATCAAAATCGGGAGGCACTAAACGGTTAGGATTTAAAAAACGTTCAAAATACAGGTCGAGCTCTATCGGGCACACATCCGTAATTTTTAAGCAATACGCCACAACGCTGTTAGCGCCGCTTCCACGGCCATAATGATAATATTTATGGTTCATGGAAAAGGTAATCATATCCCATGTTATTAAAAAATAAGAGGAGAATCCAAGGGTATCAATGATCTCCAGTTCTTTCATTAACCGCTCAAGAGCTACTTTATTCTTTTTACCATAACGATCCGGGAAATGTTTTAATGCCAAGGTTTCTAAAAGTTCTTTATCCCCTGAAGCGCTTGTTGTATAGTGCTTTTTATTTTTGATCGTTTTAAAGTCAAATTTAAAATCACTGCTATCGCAAATTCGGTTTGTATTTTCAATAATGTGAGGATAGCTTTCAAAATAATTCAACAACTTTTGTTTGGGCAACATATATTCGTCAATACCTGCTATTTGATTAGGCTGTAATTGTGACAGCAATAAATTACAATCAATAGCCCTTAATTTTTTATGAACCTCGTAGCTCTTTTTGTCTTTATAAGAAGAGCTTTGAAGGATTATATATTTTTTTTGAGTGTCTTTTTTTTCGAATAAAATTTTATTCAGGTCAGTTAAACGCACTCCAATGTATTCATGCTCATCACATAGTGCAGAGGTTATTTTACCATAAGGATAAATAACATAACAATTAAAAAAGTTTGGTTTTAAGGGATATGGCTCCCCAGATATATTGTGTTTGGTTAATAATTCGTTAATCTCCTTAAAGCCTTCGTTATTCATAGCCAAAGCAACGAACCTAAGCTCATTACCGTTCCTGAATTCGGCCCCGGCAATAGGCTTAATGCCTTTATCAATACACAGTTTTACAAACTGTAATACGCAGCTCGTGTTATTAATATCAGTTATGGCAACGCAATGATGGCCTTTTTCAATGGCGCTGTTTACTACTTCAGCGGGAGAAAGCGTGCCGTACCTTAAGCTGTAATTGGTATGTGCGTTCAGAATCATGTTCTATTTTCAGCGGCATTTTTCTTGTCCAGTTTTTTGATCTCTTCTTTCGCCAACTTTTCACTTCTTAATTCACCGCAGGCAGGCATGATTAAGTCATTACCAAAACGCATCCGGATCTTATCGAGTGCAGTGTACAGGTTTATTTTTTCTTCCGTATCCTCAAATAAATTGATCTGGTTAAAACCCGAAACCATGTTACTGAATTTTACGCCTATTAAACGAATGAGCACCCTGCGCGAATAATTTTTGGCAAACAGCTCTTTTACTTTTCGTAAAATAACGTGGTCAGATGCTGTATAGGGAATACTTGCCTGAAAGGTATGTGTTTGAAAATCGGAATATTTTAATTTAAGGGTAATGCAGCCTGCTACTTTTTTTAGTTTTCTCAGATCGAACGCCAATGAATCAACCATGCCTATTAAGGTACGTTCAAGCATTACTACATCTGTTGTGTCTTTATCAAAAGTAGTTTCGGTGCTCATGCTTTTTTGTTCGGTATAAGGCTCAATCGGGTTATTATCAATACCGTTGGCTTTTCTCCAAATGCTTGCTCCATTCTCCCCTAATACTTTTTGCATTAATAACAGGGGCATCGATTGAATGGTTTCAATTTTTTCAATTCCCATATTACGCAACACCGGATACGTTTTGCCGCCGATACCCGGGATTTTTTTAATAGATAACGGCGCTAAAAATAATTTTTCGCCTCCATGAACCACAAATTTTTCGCCATTGGGTTTTGATTCACCGGTTGCTACTTTTGAAACTGTTTTATTTTGAGACAGGCCGAAGGAAATAGGCAAACCCGTTTGATTGATAATGGTTTGACGCAGCTCTTTTGTCCAAAGCATTTCATTCTTTACATATTTATCCATTCCGCTAATGTCAAGGTAATGCTCATCAATGCTTGCTTTTTCGAAGGCGGGCGCGTTTTCCTCAATAATTTCGGTAACCTCGTTAGAGTATTTAGAATACAGGTCCATATCGCCCCGCACAAAAATAGCCTGCGGACATAGCTGGCGCGCCATTCGTGAAGGCATAGCTGAATGCACCCCAAACTGCCGGGCTTCGTAACTACAGGATGCTACAACTCCTCTATCCGACGTGCCGCCAATAATAACGGGCTTACCGTGTAGCGAACTGTCAATTTTTCTTTCCACAGACACAAAAAAACTGTCGAGATCCATGTGTACTATCGAACGTTCCATGTTACTGATTTTACCTGCAAAATTAAGCGGAAAAATAGCGGCTTTGTGCTACAAATTGTAGCAAATAAGGCCGGGGGTGTTAAATTTGAAATTAAACTACAGTATAAAAACCGGTAATAAATTTTAGATTATATGTTGATTTTTGTAAATTCGATTTATAAACTATGTGTTTTTAATCCTTATTATTATTCACGTATAAAATAATTCCATGAAAGCAACTAACTGGCCCGAAGCCTTAAAGCCTTTACTTAAAAAATATAAGAACAAAAAGCATCCGTTGGAATACAACTCTATATACCAGCTGATTATTATGGTTGTGCTATCCGCGCAGGATTCGGACAAGCACATTAACAGCCTTGCTCCTGCCCTGTTTAAAGCATTTCCTGATATGAAAGCATTGGCAAAAGCAGATGAAGAATTACTAATTCCTTTTGTAGGTAAAGTAAGAAACCACCGTAATAAAATAAGCTGGTTGCTGGAGATGGCCCAAACACTTAAGCAGGATAAAAATATTCCGTTAATGATGGAAGAATTAACTGCTATGAAAGGCATCGGGCGCAAGTCGGCAAACGTTATCATGCGGGAAGCCGGTGTAAAAGCCGAAGGTATTATTGTAGATCTTCATGTAGTGAGGGTAGCACCGCGTTTAGGGATTACAACAAGCACCGATCCTAAAAAAATAGAAGCCGACTTAATGGAAGTAATGCCGCAAAAAACATGGGGAGACATTGGAATGGCCATTTCTTTTTTAGGAAGAGAAACCTGCAGACCTAAGGATCCTAAGCATGAAGCATGCGTGGTGAGTAAGGATTGTGAGTACTGCCGGACTAATGTAAGGGGAAAATGATTTAAATAAATAAAAGATGGAACACAGATGCGTAATAAAATGATTTTGGAGTGACTGTCAGCTTGAGTGCGACAAAGGAGCGTATCGAGAACCGGTAAAATAGAAAAGGAGAAATGAGATGAACGCAAATGAAAACATCAGTCGGAAAGCTTTAGCTGCCGTATTAAATAGTATCTATTTTTTTAAATTACTTAAAAGTATACATACAGCAATAACAGCAGTTAAACACAAAATGGAATAAGAATTGCCGAAGTTAATGGTCCAGCCAAGCATGGAGATACGCTTCGGAGGAAAAATACGTTTGTCTTTTTTATTAAAATAAAATATACCTAATATCCAGTTATCCGGATCGTTATGCCATTGCTCTAAGGTTTCTTTACTTGGTTGTTCTTCCATAATTTGGGATTTATAGTTTAAAGGTATTAAAATTTAATTCAACTCAAAAGCTTCCGCCGGTAACCGGAACGAACGTTTCCTGTCTGCCGCACTGTCAGCCGTGCACGATGTCATGATCTCATTAAGATCAAATTCGGTTGCAAGCTTTGTAATTTGTTCTTTCACGTCGTCTTTTGTTCCGGATATAATCTTTCCGCTGTTTAACTCAATACGTTCAAGTTTATGTAAAAAAAATTTATAGTCTTTGATCACAGCTTCCGAATTTATCAAACCTTCCTTTCTCAAACATAATTAAAATATAATCCAGGAAATGACGCATCTGTCTTGCTTTCTCTTCTGTATCGGTACATAATACCGAAATAGCAAGTAGCTCTTTGGGCTTGTCGAATTGCGAAGAAGACTTAAAATTATTACGATACCCTTCTACCATATCGGGTCTTGCAAAACTATTAATGAATTTAGCTACTGCAAACCCTATTGTATAGGAATGTTTTCAACTTGCCGAATAGCCGGCAGAGGCACTCGGGTGATGTATCTGCTCATACTCTTATAGGTAGAAATTAATCTACTTTATATAAGAAATTGCATTTAAAGTGTAATTTTGTGAAATACACATTTTCTAAATCATAAACCCATTACAAAGTATGATTTTATTATCTGCAAAAATTAAGTTTATATATAGTATAAGCTTAATTATTTTAAGCTTAACTCTAAACGCTTTTGAAACAACCTATTTTGATTTGCAGTTAAAGCATTTCTGTTTTTCAAATACAAAACCTGAAGACACTTTAAAAAAAAGGAAAGAAGAGCCATTAAAGCTGATGAGTGATTATGAGAAAAACGAGTATAATTATGTAGATGATCCATACAGTAAAACCTGTAAAAGATTACTCTTAAATAACATTATAAATGGCTACACAGATAAGATTTCATACAATCCGGGTGATACAGTGAAAATATACCTAAATGCCAATGGAACTATTCCCAATATAAAACTCTTTCTATTTAATGTTTTAGGAGATAAACAGGACTCATTAAGAGTCAATGTATTTCCACAAAATAGTTCCGGTGCCACTCCGTGGGAGAATTACGGGTATAGTTTGACGTTTAAATATATTATTCCACTCAACTTACAAAGTGGCATATATAATTTTGGGAACACCATTTTTTTTATTGTTAAAAGCGCTTCAAAAAATGCTGACATAACTATTGTTTATCCTTCAAATACTGAAGGAGCTTATAATAATTCCGGAGGGAAAAGTTTATATGACTTTAACTCCTCAAATAATGTCAAAGCATCACTTGTTACGTTCCAACGCCCACTCAGTAATTTTATTTTAAATGAAATTCAACAACATAGTTATCCTTTTATGAAATGGTTGAAAGGGTTGAATGGCTATTCTATACAATATATTCAGGATGTGGATTTAGACAATTACCATGAAATAATGAACTCTAAATTATTAATAGTAATAGGCCACAGTGAATATTGGTCTCGGAAAGCCCGATTTAATTTTGATAAATTTGTTGATTTGGGAAATGATGCAGCTGTACTATCGGGAAATACAATGTGCTGGCAGGTTCGCTACAACACTGATAAATCAGGTTTAATCTGCCATAAAAACATAACTGTTGATCCGGAAATGGATCCACTTTTAAAATCTGTTCTATGGACGGAACCTACTTTAAATTATCCTGTTCTTAAAAGTATAGGTTGTGATTGGCCGCGCGGAGCTTACGGTATGCATGCATATCATGGTAATTATGGTTATACTGTTTTATTACCTAACTCTCCTTTACTACAAGGTACAGGCCTCGGATTTCACTCATTATTGTCATGTCAATCATACGAATATGATGCCACTTTGTTTACCGGATTTGATCATCTTGGAGATCTTATTTTAGACTCCACTACATTAGGGTTTTGTAAAATAGAACTGCTGGGGTATGACTATGGAAATTCAACCACAACTACAGCATATACACCGAAAGGATTCGGCACTTTTGTTGTCTTTAAGAAAACGCCCTCTTCCGGCATTATTGTAAACACCGCTTTTAATACGTTTACAGGTAAAACACCCTCTTACGGATCAGGTGGAATTTGCGGACCTGATAGTTCAAAGATCAGAACAATCACTTTAAATATTTTCTCGAAACTTTTAAATAAGGAAAATGTATTCGCTCATCCAAATCTTTGTACAATTAGTGGTATTAAGGAAAATAATTACGATTCAGGCTTCAACAGTCAATTAATTTTCCCTAATCCCGGTAACAGGAATTTTACAATCAAAACAATATTTAAACAATATAATCATCCAACAGTTGATATTTATGATTACATGGGAGAAAAATTATATAGTAAAGAATTGGAGAATAATGAAATAAATCAACTGGATTTATCTTCTCTTAATGAAGGCACTTATTTTTATATACTGTACAATGATCATCAAATCATCACCAGAAATAAGATTACAATAATTAGGTAGAGAGGGTCGTAATTATCATACCTTTTTTTTTGGGAAACTCGTTCAGATATACTATAAACTATAATTGCTATTAAACAACGTCTGGTAAATGTTACAGACGTTACGAAAGTCTGTTAGTTTTACTTTCAAGAGAAAAACTGCGAAAAAATTAATTGATTTCTTCACCGTTTCTCATTCTAATGACCATAGATTTAATTCGCAGCGGGAGGATTATTTAAATACTCATTTGTATCATGCTTACCTTTTGTTAGCAGTAGTTTCTTGTCTTACTGCTATTTCCAAACTATGAACTCCTTTACTAAAAAACGTTCTTTTAATGAGCAGTGAAACTATTTTATCGTTTTATCTAAACTGTTTGGGTTTCAGTTTTTGACTTGCAAGTTCCGCCAGTTCACTTATTCTTTTTTGCCTTGTTTCTTGCTGTTTGGCAAGTACCAGCCATTGAAGCATGGCTTTTTTTACAGATTTGCTTAAACTTAAAAAAAAGTTTTTTGAGCCCGGCTTGGTTTTAAATTCCTTTTCTAAATCTTTTGGTATGATTAACTCTTCTACATCGTCTAAAATTGTCCAAGAACCTATTTGTTTAGCCCTTTCAATACTTTCAGAACCTGCCTGTGTCATCAATTCCGCGGCAATGAGTTTCTTTACTTTTTCTTTATTCACTTTTGACCAAGTACTACCGGCTTTTCGTTTACTGAAAAACTGTATGTATTTTTCTTCGTCAACAGGCTTTGCTTTGCTATCAATCCAACCAAAACAAAGCGCTTCGTCAACCGCTTCACTCCAAGAAATTGTTGGCATGCCCGATTTCTTTTTATAGTAAACAAGCCAAACAGATTGTTTTGATATGTGATTTTCTTTTAACCAGTGCCTCCACTCATGCGGGCTTGCCGGGTAAAACAGTTCTATTTCCTTTTCCGTATTCATCTTCACTATTTTATGTGTGTAGTTTGTTTTTAATATTCACAAAAAAATTGCCTAATGGATTGCTTTCTAAGGTTAGTGTTTCTATGCTACTCATTTCATAGCTGTTAAAATAAAGCTTACCATCATAATACCCACTACATGGTAGGTTCCACTTATAATTCCATAAAGGCCGGGCCGGGGAATATTGGGGTTAATTGCAATATTAACAGTATTGGAAAACAAGTACCCGATACCAACGAGCATTGAAAATTTAAACGCGCCGGCAAAAGACTGAATATTCAGGGCATAGATTAAAACCGCGCTTGCTACTGTAATGACGAGGGAGCAAAGTGCAGGCCCAACTATAAAAATGGGTTTGTTTTGCAATGTTTCATTATCACGGCCCAAAGAAATTTTGTACTGCTTGCTGAAAAACAAGGTGAACCATAAAGCGCCGAGCATAACGTATGCAACAAAGGCGAGTAAAATGCTAATCCAATTTAAGTGTGTTAATTGACTGATCATGTTATTATTTTTAAATTTTTGTTGTGAATGGATCGTTCTTTTTGAAATACAAAAAACAGGAGTTTTTTTAAACTCCTGTTTTAATGTTTTTGATTTTTACTTTACTACAGTAGCTTCCAATTCTACAGTTAGTGTTGCAAAAAGTCCTTTTACTTCCAGCAAAGTAGTTGCTTGCTGAATGGCGTGCTTTTGAATAAATGGAACATACACATCCATGCAAGTAGTAAAAAACTCTTGTGTAGAAGTGGTGTAAATAGTTAGTCGCACAATTCCGCTACATTTATAACCTGATTCGCTGATAAGCTGTTCAAGGTTTTGAATGGTTTGAATTAACTGAGAACGCATGTCCGCGCTGCTCGGAATTCCGGCAGCATCCAATGCTACTTGTCCTGAACAATAAAGTGTTCCTTCCGGTTGTTTAACTTCAACGGCTTGCACTGAATTTGTGCCTTTGCCCCAGGCCCAAGGGTCGAATGTTTTCTTTTGCATTTTGCTGATTGTTTATTTGTGAGCTGCAAAGATGAAAAGGTGTTGTGACAACCCTATGTCAAGGGTAAAAAAAATTAATAATACGTATCGAAATACTCTTGCAGGGTCATTTTGTGAGGGGTAAATTTTTCGGTAAGAATTTCCAGTTTTTTAATCCGATCTAAACGAAAATAGCGAAACTCGTTTCGGGAACGACACCACGCTACCAATAGCCAATTTTCCTTTGTACTTAATAAGGCAAAAGGCTCAATCAACCTGTTTGTGTTTTTGTTTGATTCATTTGTATATTCAATGTGTACCGTGCAAAAATTAGTAAGGGCAAATTGTAAATCAGACAAATTATTACTGCTTCTTTCCCTGTTAGTATTTTGACTAAACCGGGTTCGTTCGGCAAGCAGGTTAACTTTATCTTTTACGGTATGCCCTAATACAGCTTTAATTTTGTCGATAGCTTCCGAATAATCTTTGATAAAAGAAGCGTCTTTATTTTTTAAGACTAATTGTTCCGCAAGGATCAACGCATTTGCTTCACTTTCGGTAAAAAGTACCGGCGGAATTCTGTAACCTTCCATTAAGGTATACCCTTTTCCCTCCTCTGTCAAAATTGGAACTCCCGATTGTTCCAATGCTCTAATATCACGGTAAATCGTCCGGTTGCTAACCGAAAATTTGTTTGCCAGTTCCGCCGCTGTCAAAAGTCGTTTGGTTTGCAATTGGGTTAAAATTGCGGTCAGTCGTGAAAGTCGTTTTATGTCATTGCCATTCATTATTCAAATTTTACAAATTGGATTTTGGTTGTAAAAAAGTTCTCTAAAATATTTTATAACGGATAGGCGACGAGGGGTAACTACTTTCCAATTCAAATTATCATTTTAAAGAAAACAACTCATTTATTTAATCCGGCTTGCTCAATGTATTGTACCACTCTTTAAACTCTCTTGTGGGCTTATCAATGTAAGTAAAAAGCAACGTCATACACGTATGTTCATTATCAAATATAACATCCAATAAGGCATGCATCTTATAATTAGAAACATATTTATTTTCTTCTATTTTTCTCCAACTGTAAACTTTAGAATGAAGCAGGTTTATGAAAGCCTGTTCTGAACATTGCGGGCAGTCGAAGGTCATTTTTTGTACTGTGCAATAGTTTGAAACCGTGACACCGTCGGTTCCTGCAAAATAAAATGTTATATCACCGGACTGATTTCCTTTAGTAAAATAAGCCAATAAGGTATCAGTGGTGTTTTTGTAAATGCAGGTATCCTTTAAAGCAAATTCTTTTTTGATCTTGGTTTTGCATTCTTCAAGGTCATAAAATCCCACATACACATTTATTTTCTGGCTAAATGAGGTAAAGCAGCAAAGTGTATATAGGATGACAAGGAATTTCACGTTGATGAATAAGTATTACACGGTAGTAAGCAACATAAATTTACGGGTATTAAGATCAGCTTCAAAAAGTAATGCCGGTCAGTTAAGATATATTTTCATGAATTTATTCCCGGGATGTTCTAAAAAATACGCTTTTATGATAGCATGGAACCCCTCACATTCCCAGGTCCATAAATGACCTGAAGATCTTATGGTAATCTTTCATGCTTCTCCTGATCACTTCATGGGCTTCTTCCCTGCCGTAGGTTTCAGTAATTTCTACAATGGCTTTACTTTCGCCGGGAATATTTTTGTAGGTTAAAAAGTAATGCCGTAAGCGGTTAATTATTTGTTCAGGCACATCCGATACATCTTTCCACTGATTGTAAATTTCATCTTTTGCCATTACGGCAATGATCTTATCATCGGCTTCATTTTTATCGATCATCCTGAAACCCCCTATGGGAATTGCTTCTACAAGTATATCACCACTGGTAATATTACGCTCGCATAATACACAAATATCTAAGGGATCCTTATCGCCTACAATAGTAGTGCGGTTTGTTTTTGTGTTAGCACGTTCTGCAACCAGTTCACCGCAATAGGTTTGCGGTATAAAACCATATAATGCCGGTACAATATTCGAAAACTTTTGAGGCCGGTCAACTTTACGGTAACCCGATACTTTATCAATTTCATATTTGATCAGGTCATTCGGAACCATTTCAATAAAAGAGGTAACTATTTCAGGGGCTTTTTCTCCGTAAGAGATTCCGTGCCATGGATGGGCTTTGTGCATTTGTACTTTCATGTGTTACTGTGTCATTATTTAAAAAACCGGTTAAAGAGCCAATAAAAAAGAAGCATTCCTAATAAAGAACACACAAAACCCAAAATCATTTGATTGGTATTCGGTAATATATTACGGTTCTCTACTTTATTGGGATTTTCCTTTAATGGCTTATGCAGGCCCAACTTGGTTTGTAAAAATACTATTTCTGCATCGTAAGATACCCCTGTGGTGACCTCAAAAAAATCTTCTTTTACGTTTTTAATAAACTTACGGCTGCGGCTGCAAAAGTCGAGCTTGGCATTATCGATCTGGTAATAATTCGCATAAATGATCCATTCATCCCCTTGCCGCAGCTCAAGCTTGCAGGCATCTTCATTATTAAACAGTAAGGTAAATTCCTGCGACACTAATCCTTTATATAATTCTGTTACGGTGAACAGTGCCTCGCTTCTATCCTTATTTAATTTCAGTGATTTTATGTGTCCTCTAAAAATAATGTCGTATTTAGCCAGCTCTTTATCGGTTAAGGATGTTAAAGGGCATTGGCAAGCCATGGATAGCTTAGCTATGAAACTAAAAAGTAATATAAAAACAAAGGGTTTCATTGAATAGTCGTTTAATTACCACACCATACAGGAAGCGGAGATACATCTGTTAGGGTGCTAAGGTAATTAAACAAGTGAACTAATAAAAGTGCAGGTTGTAATTTTATCTCACTGCGCTTTAGCTTGCAGCATGAAAAAATTATCTTAAAACGGTAATGTGGCCTATATAGCTATGGTGTTTCCTGAACACATCATCCAGTTCTACTCTCCACACATATACATCCTGTTGTGCTAAAACGGAGCCTCCCTTTGCATTTCCGTCCCACCCTTTGGTCACGTCGGTCGAATGATAGATTAATTCTCCCCACCGGTCAAACACCTCTAATTTATAGGTATTAATATTCCAACCTTCGCCAACAGGTATAAATTTTTCGTTTAATTTATCGTTGTTCGGTGTAAATGTATTGGGTGCATAAAAAGTAAACAGCGGCTCTACTTTTATGTTTTTTATCACAGAATCTTTACACCCGAAACTATTAACAGCAATAAGCTTAACAGGATAAAGGCCTTCCGTTTCGTAATTTAAATTATGTGGATTATCGGTATATGTGCCAAGGGTAGTTACCCATTGGATGCCTGAATAATTTAAAGAAGAATTGGTTAAAACAAAAGGCGCATCTGTAAGGTCTCCGTCAAACGTTGAACACGTAAAGTCGGCTGTAGGGACGTTATACACATGTATGTTAGAAATAATGCCGGGAACAGCCAGACAGCCGTTATTGGTTGCTACTGTTAAGGTAGCCGTATAATTGCCCGACTTACTAAAGCATACATACGGGTTTGCAATGTTACTTATTTGTCCGTTGCTAAATACCCAATGCCATGCAGCAATGTTGCCGCCGGCAATTAGCGTAGAATCATAAAAATACGAACATAGTTTTGGACAGCCACTGATAGCAGACGCCTGAATGTGTATGATTGGGTTAGCCAGTATATTTATTTGAGAGGTAGCTTGTGCCGAAGTGCAACCGTCTGTTGCCGTAACCGTATACTGAATACTTGTTGTAACAGCAGGATTAATTTGTGCCGCCGGTAAATTGCCGGGTAACCAGTTATAAGTATAGGTTCCACTGCCGCCTGCCGCAATGGCTGTTAGCGTTGCGGTAACACCGCTGCATAACGTATAAGGGCCGTTTACCTGTACTGTTACCGGTGATGAAACTGTTACAGAACTTACTACCGGCGTAGTTGTACAATTTTTAGTATCTTTTACGTAAAGCGTATAGGTTGTTGTAGCGGCAGGTGATACAACTAAGGATGGATTAGTGGAGCCACCCGGCAGCCAGTCGTAAACATACGGGGCGCTGCCCCCTGTAACGGTTG
>JANYGK010000059.1 GCA_025362395.1 Bacteroidota bacterium | reverse complement strand
AGCGGAACAGGTTCCCGAGCCGGTTAATACCGTGTAAGTAGTAGTGGTTGCAGGAGACACCGTTACCGTATTTAAACTTGGGGGATTAGGCCCGCTGCTCGCTGTCCAAGTATAGCTGCTACCGCCAGTGGCTGTTAAAGTAGTTGACTGACCAGGGCAAATAGAGGAGCCGCCTGGTGTAACCGTTAAACCGGCCGCCGTTGTTAAAGAAACCGTTACAACGGTTGTATTAACACAACCCCCCGCTGTTTTAGTAACGGTATAAGTAGTGGTTGTTGAAGGGCTTGCTACTACCACCGACCCCGTGGTTGCGCTTAATGTAGTACCGGGAGTCCATGTATACGTTCCGGCACCGCCCATAGCTGTTAAGGTTACCGATTGGCCCGCGCAAATGCTTGTAGCCGGTGAACTGCTTACTGAAAAAGCAGGGGAAGCAGAAAAAGTGAGCGTGGTTGTTTTAGTTAAAGGAATACCCGGACAGGTATTAATGTCTGAATAAAAAAGAGTATAAGTAGTCGTGGCAATTGGATTTGCAGTAACAGTTTGACCGATAGTTGTAACAAGCCCGCCGGAGGGGGGGGCAGACCAAGTATATGTTCCTGAGGCGATACCGCCGCCGGCGGTTAATGTAATTGTTTGAGTACTGCAAAGTGTTGAAGGGGTTGCAACTGCAGTAATTGTAGGGCCGCCTATACAGGATAATCCGTTCACATCTAAAAATACGCCTGAATCAAGGCTTCCATCAGCCACATCCCATACTCCAATTGTCATAGTATAGGTTTGACAAGGGGTTACGGATGTGGAGGCTGTTAGTACGGTTGTGCCGGCATTATATACCATGTTGGTAAAAGTTTGATAGCTGGCACTATTAGAACCTGAGTTAACGTTGTTGATGGTAACAGGGGTTGAAGCAGTGCCCGGAACGATCGCTATATTTTGTTGATTATAAGACCCTCCGGCAGGATTAGGCCCGCTGATAACAAATCCAAAAACATCATTAAATGAAGTCCCTACAAAAGTAGGGTATTCTTCTGAAGCAAAAACATATTTTATACTTAGGGTATTACAGCTTGGCGTAATTAAAAAATTTATATAGCAACCATCCTGTGTCGTCCCTCCCGAAAGATTATCTCCTAAGGTAGACCCCGCCGCAAAATTATCGGTACTTTCATTAATTGAACTTGGTGCGGCAATATTTGTTGCAGACCCTGTAGTGAGCAAGATTCCCGTATTTAAGCCTGCACCCAATACTGGTGCCGCATTGCCAAACATGGCATACGCATTATTCGGGCAGGTAATGGTTAATCCTGTAACTACAACCCCATTACCTTGTAATGCAGCCTGCATCTGAGCAATTGTTGGATTAATAGACGTAGTAATTTGGCTATAACCTGTATTTAATAAAGAAAGTAAAGCTATACTAACAGGTAAAAGTTTTTTCATACGAAGTAAATTATATTTTAAATGAATATGTTTTTAATACGTTGTATGGCGGTAACGCTAAATTTTCGTTAACAATACTGTCTATGACTGGCTAATATAATTATTTATGTTAATTAATACAAATAATTTAATCACCTATCTTTTAAATGACATCATCTATTTATTGAATAAGATCTAATTCAATTTAAGAATACGTATTACAAGTAAAAATGTACCTTTGAGGCCAAAATTCGAAGAATGATACAATTAGGAAAAACAAATACACTTACAATTTTGAGAGATACGCCCCCGGGTATGTATTTGAGTGATGGAGGAGATGAAGTGGTATTATTGCCGGCAAAGTTTATTGAACCCGAATTTAAAGTGAACGATCAAATAGACGTGTTTATATATAAGGATTCGGAAGACAGGCTTATAGCCACGCGCTACAAGCCTTATGTTGAAATAAATGAATTTGCTTTTTTAAATGTTTCAGCCGTTAACCAGGTAGGCGCTTTTTTAGATTGGGGTTTGGAAAAGGACTTATTTGTGCCTTTTAAAGAGCAAAAACTTAAAATGTTGGAAGGCCATTCCTACGTAGTGTATGTGTATTTAGATGAGCTTTCACAAAGGATTGTAGCATCCGGTAAGGTCAATAAATTTATAAGCAATGAGGTGTTGCAGGTAGAACAGGGTGAGGAAGTAGACCTTTTGGTATATAATAAAACAGACCTTGGGTTTACGTGCATTATTAACAGTATTCATAAAGGATTAATTTACCATAATGATTTGTTTACCGACCTTGAAGTGGGGGATAGTGTAAAAGGATATATCAAATTAATAAGGGATACTAATCTAATTGACCTGAGCCTTCAAAATTTAGGATTCAAGCATGTGCTTTCTTCTACCGATCAGATTTTAGAATATTTAAAAGCTAATAGCGGCTTTATGAATTTAACGGATAAAACATCGCCTGATATTATCGAGCGCAAATTTAATATGAGTAAGGCCACGTTTAAAAAATCGATCGGTATCTTGTATCGTCAGCGTAAAGTAACGTTGCATGATGATGGCGTAAGGTTGATTGAAGCGACTGATGAGGCAAGCGAAAATAAAGTGTAATTAATTTTTTCAATGTCATCGTATTGTGACCTTATCTGTGTCACCATTTCATGAGGCTCTGAACGCGTTCAGGATGATGACATTTTCACAAGCTGCTTCTATGAAGCGCCAAACTAAATTATTTTTCTTAACCTAGTCGAGGTGTCCTGTTTGTAACACTCATCCATACCAATGTTATTAGCTCCGTAGGAATGGCGTCATACAAAATCATACATTATTTTAATACACTGCCAATTAAAATTACTTATCTGCGTGCAGCAGATCATTCTTGGTAAATACTCTTACCGGGTAAGTAGCCGCTAAAAAGCCTATTCCCATTACTACTCCAAGAATCCATATAAAATCTTTAAGCTCCATTTTTATCGGGTAATAAGGAATAACATAACCCTCATCGAACGCTACAAAATGAAATTGCTGTTGTAATACGCACACTATCAGCCCGATCAATAAACCGCTGACAGCCCCGACACCGGTAATTAAAAAGCCTTCCTGCATAAAAATATTCCGGATAAATTTTTGATCCGCACCTAAGTTGTAAAGTGTTTTAATGTCTTTTTTCTTTTCAATGATCAACATGGTTAAGGCGCCAATAATGTTGAAGGTAGCGATTACCAAGATAAAAGCAAGTATCAAGAACACCCATAGCTTTTCTGTTTCAAGTGTTTTAAATAAGACATCGTTTAACTGGTAACGGTTTTTGATCAGGTAGCCGGATCCTAAAGCAGCTTGCAGAGCTTCCTGAACAGATAGAATGTCTTTTTTGTTTTTGATGCTTAATTCAATAATCGAAATATCATTTTTACATTCAAACAGTTCCTGTGCGGCTTTCAGGTCAATCAATACATACTTATAATCGAAATCATCATTCAATGTAAATATGCCCCCAGGACTAACGGATAGTTTATTGAAAGCATCTTCGGGATCAATGCTTTCCACTTTCCCGCGGCGCGGGGCATATATAGAGATAGGAGAAATAAAGTCGTTCACGTTAATTCCTAATTTATTAGCAATGCCTTTGCCGAATACGCCGTAATATTGTCCTTTGTAATTAAAACGATACACCCCGTCAATCACAACAGTATCAAAATGGGTAAGGTCTTTAAAGTTTGCATCTACTCCTTTTACGGTAACCACGGTTTGTTTATCATCCAATTTAACTAAAGCATTTTCTTCCACCGAATAAGAAATTTTATCGATGCCTTTTACGGATCTTATTTTTTCGGTAAGCCCTTCTTTATTGCTGATGTATTTTGAATGGACGGCCGTTATTTTCAAATCGGGCTCAATAGCATGGTAAAGGTCTGCTACCACTGATGTTAAACCATTCATGGCTGACAATATAATTACTAAAGCAGCTGTTGTAATGGCAATAGCTATAATGCTGATCCATGAAATAACATTAATGGCATTATTCGATTTTTTAGAAATTAAATAACGCTTCGCTATGAAGAAGGAAAGATTCAATTATTTAGTTATTTAAAAAATCCAATGTAACTATTTATTTGTTTATCCTTTTTTTTTGCTTGAACAAAAAGAAACAAAAATTCAAGACTAAATGCCAACTTCAATCTTTTTCTCACTCTAAAAATCTGCGCAATACCGCCGAAAAAATTGCAGTTTGCGCCGTTTCGTCAAATCAGCCGCACTATTACCAACGTATGCAGGAGTGTTATAAATGCAGTGATGCTATTAAATAGGTTTGTCAAACAGTTTATTTATTTTTTCGGCATAATCATAAGAATCGTCAATAAAGAAAGAAAGCTCCGGCACTACGCGTACCTGCTTGCCAATCAGGTTACCCAGGATCTTACGGATATGCACTTTTTGATCAAGAATAGATTGATAGATCGCTTCCACATCTTTATTCGCCATAATGCTGATGTAAGCCTTTGCAGTACCTAAATCTGAACTTACACGAACAACCGTTACGGTAATAAATGCTCCGTCGAACATTGTTTTTGAATGAGACCGGAAGATCTCCGCCAGTTCTTTTTGTAATAATTTTGCAACCTTACTTTGCCTTACACTTTCCATGCTACAAAAGTAATGATTTAGATTTTAAAACATACATTGAATTAAGCATCGATCTCTTTATCTAAATGTTGCTGCACCACCTCAATAGCATTTGTAATTACATCGCTCAGGGCAGTAATAAAAGTGCCTTCTTTTGCTATGCTGATCGCGTGTTTTATGGCATCTGTCTCTTTACTGATGATCTCGTAAGTCACTTCTTTTCGCTGCGATTTTATCCCCTGTAAGATCAGGTTAATAATTTCTTCTTCTGTACGGCCGCGTAAGTGTTTTTCCTGTCTTATAATAATGTGATTGAACATACGGGCTGCAATGGCCGCACACTCTACAATATCGTTATCTCTCCTGTCGCCTACACCCGCAATAATTCCTATTTTATGATTAGAGTTAATGCTTTGTAAAAAGTCTTCAATACCAAGGTAACCGGAAGGGTTATGTGCAAAATCAATCATCACTTTAAAGTTCTTAAAGTTAAAAATGTTCATGCGCCCCGGTGTTTGTGCGGCACTTGGTATAAATGTTCCTAAGGGAGATTTAATGTCTTCCGTTTTAAAACCCCACAGGTAACTTGCTAAAGTAGCAGCCAGTACATTGGCGATCATAAATTTAGCTTTACCGCCCATTGTTAAAGGAATTAAGGCTGCTTTTTCAACCCTCATTTTCCAATCGCCTTTTTTGATGGTAATAAAACCGCTTTCATAAATGGCTGCCACTCCACCTTTGCGGCAATGATTCACAATAACATCACAATGCTCATTCATGCTGAAAAAAGCCACGTTACAATTTAAATTTTTTGAAATATCCACGCAGTGCTTATCTTCCGCATTTAATACAGCCCAACCGTCTTTTTTAACGCTTCTTACCACCACGCTTTTTACTTTGGCTAAGTCGTGCAGGTCATGTATGTCACTTATTCCTAAATGATCTTCTTGTATGTTTGTAATAATACCGATGTCGCAACGGCTAAAGCCTAAGCCTGATCTAAGGATCCCGCCACGGGCTGTTTCCAGAACGGCAAACTCAACAGTAGGATCTTTTAAAATAAATTCCGCACTTAGAGGTCCTGTAGTATCACCCTTTTCGAGCATGTGGTTTTGCACATAGATCCCATCACTGGTTGTGAAGCCTACTTTAAAACCGTTGTTTTTTACAATGTGAGCCAACAAGCGGGTAGTGGTAGTTTTACCATTAGTTCCTGTTACGGCAATAATGGGAATACGCGACGGTTTCCCCGGGGGATATAACATATCAATTACCGGAGAAGCCACATTACGTGCCAATCCTTCGCTTGGCGCCAAATGCATCCGGAAGCCCGGTGCCGCGTTTACTTCCAATATAACACCGCCTGTTTCTTTTAAAGGCTGTGTTAAATTTTTTGCCATAATATCAATACCGCAAACATCCAACCCGATCACTCTTGCAATACGTTCCGCTAAAAATACATTCTCCGGGTGTATCATATCCGTAATGTCGATAGATGTACCGCCGGTGCTTAAATTAGCGGTTGATTTTAAATACACTACTTCGTCTTTCCGCGGAATGGTTTCTAAGGTATATCCTCTCTTTGCCAACAGATCGGTCGTATCTCTGTCAACTGTTATTTCAGTTAATACGTTTTCATGACCGTAACCTCGGCGAGAATCTTTATTGGTTTCGTCGATCAATTCAGTCACAGTATGCTTACCGTTACCTACAACGTTTGCGGGTACGCGCTGTGCAGCGGCTACCATTTTATTATCAATTACTAAAATTCTGAAATCATGACCTGTAATAAATTTTTCAACGATTACTCTTTTACCGTATTTTTTCGCGAACTCCATTCCTGCAAGGGCATCTTCCCAGGTGTTTACATTAATGGAAGCGCCTTTGCCATGGTTACCGTCTAACGGTTTAAGCACTATCGGGTAACCTATTTTGTCAATAGTTGCTTTCAGGTCTTCGTCATCAACGCAAATATCTCCGTTAGCGACAGGTATGGCCGCATCACTTAAAATCTTTTTTGTTTGTTCTTTATTACAAGCAAGGTCAACCGCAATATTACTGGTTTTGCAGGTAATGGTTGCCTGAAAACGCATTTGGTTGATACCATATCCTAATTGCACTAAGGAGTTTGTTCCTAAGCGGATCCATGGAATATCGCGCGTTACGGCTTCATCCACTATGCTGCCTGTGCTTGGCCCTAAGCGTACTTTTTCCCTGATCTCGCGCATCATTTTAAGATCGGCGCTTAAATCATAAGGTTCACCATTAATTAAAGCCTGTGCAATATTTACGGCGCTTTCCGCAGCAAACATGCCTACTTTTTCTTCTACATAACTAAATACAACGTTATAAGTTCCCGGTGTTTTTGTTTCACGGGTTCTTCCGTAGCCTGTTTCCATGCCTGCCAGACTTTGTGTTTCCAAGGCTATGTGTTCAATCACATGCCCCATCCAGGTACCGCGTTCAATGCGGTGAAAAAATCCTCCACGCGTT
>JANYGK010000050.1 GCA_025362395.1 Bacteroidota bacterium | reverse complement strand
AATGTAACCACGGGCAATAGTACCTTTTACGGGTAAAAATTTTGTAGAGCACACGGTGTCTCCATCAATAACACGTGTACCGTATACCTCAACAGAAGGTGAGATATACATATCAGGCATAAATTCAACCCCGGGGCTGTTAGCGTCTTTTTTACCGCAAGAAGAAAACCCCGCCATAATAGCCAAAGCTGTTACGCTGAATAATGCTGATGTTATGTTTTTATAATTTCGTTTCATATCAAGCAATGTGTTGTGTCAAATTAATAAGCCGGTTCAATGTAAATAGTTCCTTTATAGTTTACTTCTTCAGCACCTGTAGCACGTAAGATCTCATCCGCTTTTTTAGATTGTTCATCATTCAGCTCTAAATAGATCATAAATTTATCGTCGGTTGTGCGCGGGTCAGGATTTTTTGGACGAGCGCCCGGTACCAACATGCAACGTAATAAGTAGGTTAATGCCATACCGTGGGCGGCACAAAAAATAGTTCCTTCAAATGTAATAGGTATAAATGCCGGGATATTGAAATAATAAGCCCAGTTTGGTTTACCACCAATATCGTTAGGCCAGTCACTAATCATCATATACCACATCATTAACGTAGCTAATGCTAAACCCGTCATGCCGTAAATGAAAGCGCATATTGCCAAACGTGTTCGCGGAACTCCTACTATGGGGTCTATTCCGTGGATTGGGAACGGAGTATATACTTCGTTGATACGAATACCGGAAGCACGTAATGTTTTACATCCTTCCAACAAAGGGACTTCGTCAGAGTAAATGCCGTGTATAATTTGTTTAGTTGCCATATTATTTAAGTTGCTAGTGTTGAGTTTTAAGTTTTTAGTTCTTAATCGTCTAACTTTTAAACCTTGTATTTTTTAATCTTTGTTATTTATTCTATTCTAATGATGGGCGTGTTCCACTGCCTCTTTTTTATAACTTTCGCCCGATGCTTTTAATATCGATTTTAATTCGGCCTGTGCGATTACAGGGAATGTGCGTGAATACAATAGGAATAATGTAAAGAACATGCCAATTGTTCCAACAAAAATACCTACGTCAATAAACGACGGTGTATAGGAGTTCCATGTAGACGGTAAGTAAGTACGACATAACGTTGGTACGATAATTACAAAACGCTCGAACCACATACCGATGTTGATCACGATAGAGAGCACAAAGGTAAAGGCGATGCTGGTACGTAATTTTTTGAACCAGAAAAACTGCGGAGACAATACGTTACAGCTCATCATAATCCAGTATGCCCAAGCCATAGGCCCTGTAGCTCTGTTTAAGAAAGCGTATTGTTCCCATTCTACTCCCGAATACCATGCTACAAATAACTCAGTTAAGTAAGCTACCCCAACAATAGACCCTGTAACGATAATTACAATGTTCATATATTCAATATGCTTAATGGTTAAGTAAGCTTCTAACTTATACACTTTACGTACAATGATCATTAAGGTTAATACCATGGCAAATCCTGAAAATACGGCACCGGACACAAAGTATGGAGGGAAGATGGTAGTATGCCATCCCGGAACTACTGAAGTGGCAAAGTCCATAGATACAATAGAGTGAACAGAGAATACAAGGGGTGTTGCCAAACCTGCCAATACTAAAGATACTTCTTCGAAACGGCTCCAGTGACGGGCGCTTCCACCCCAGCCAAAGCTTAATATAGAATACGTTTTTTTCATGCGCGGTTTAATAACGCGGTCGCGGATCATAGCAAAATCAGGAATTAAACCGATGTACCAAAAAACAATAGATACTGTAGCATACGTAGAAACCGCGAACACATCCCATAATAACGGTGAGTTAAAGTTTGGCCATAACGAACCGAATTGATTCGGTAAAGGAAATAACATATAATCTAACCAAGGACGGCCGGTATGCAGTAATACGAAAATGGCCGCGCAAAATACCGCAAAAATGGTCATGGCTTCAGCAGACCGGTTAATAGCCATCCGCCATTTTTGGCGAAACAATAATAATACGGCAGAAATTAATGTACCGGCGTGACCGATCCCGATCCACCATACAAAGTTAGTAATATCCCAGGCCCAATCCACACCATTGTTAGAGCCCCAAGCCCCAATACCAACACCGATTGTGTAGGATAAACAGCAAATACCCCACATAAACGTAATTGAGGCTATAGTAAATAAAATATACCACAACCTGTTTGCTTTACCTTCTATGGGTGCAATGATGTCGTTTGAAATATCCCGGTAAGTTTTTTTACCGATTATCAAAGGTTCCCTTATCTGTGATTCTGCGTGCATATTATTTTAATTCAGAATTTATAATTAAGTGTTTTGTTTTTTGACTATGAATGGTGTTCTTCAGTATGTTTCACTGTTTCATCATGGCTTGTTCCCGTCGGTGCTGTTTCTTCTTCTAATACATGAATGTCTTCATCCTGATTCCTTACTTTTAATAAGTAAGATACTGTAGGTTTCACACCGATCTCTTCTAATAACAAGAAGTTTTTATCGTCCTCGCGCCATTTAGTTACCTGTGATTCATTGTCATTTAAATCACCAAATATAATAGCGTTTGTAGGGCATGCATCCTGGCAAGCCATTTTAATTAACCCGTCAACGAGTGGTGTTTTGTTAGCTTTTGCCACTAATTTACCTGCTTGGATACGGTGTACACACATGGTACATTTTTCCATAACCCCGCGGCTGCGAACCACAACATCCGGATTTAATACCATACGGCCTAAATCTTGCTGAGCAGGGTTAATAGTAGCAAAATCAGGGTTTCCGTTATAATTGAACCAGTTGAAACGACGTACTTTAAACGGACAGTTATTCGCGCAATAACGGGTACCGATACAACGGTTATACGTCATCATGTTTAAACCTTCCGTACTGTGAGAGGTTGCCAATACCGGGCAAACTGTTTCACACGGCGCATGGTTACAGTGCTGACATAACATCGGTTGGAAAGTTACTTTCGGGTTAGCCGAAGGGTTTTCCATCTCGATGTACATTTTTTTAGTAGCCAGTAATCCTTCCGCCTGTGTGTTTTCTTTTGTTACGTCTGAGCTATAGTAGCGGTCAATACGCAACCATTCCATACTACGTGTTTTCGATACTTCTACTTTACCTACAACGGCAATATTGTTTTCTACCTGACAGGCTACTACACAAGCTGCACAACCTATACAAACAGTCATGTCAATAGTTAAGCCCCACTTGTGGTTCATGCGAGGAAAAGAATCCCAAAGATCAACTTCACCAACCGGCTTCTTTTCGCCGCCGTGCATGGCAATCATTGCCGCAGGGTTCCATACTTCTTTTGGTTTGTCTTTATATTCTTTTAAAGAAACTTCACGCAAAATCTGTTCTTCACGGCCCATAATGGTGTGTTGAATTTGCGTAGCAGCAAAACGGTGAGTTCCTACTGATTTCCCGAAAGAAACTGAATACACTACGTTTTGTAAAGTTTCGTTAATAACAGAGATGAAAGGAAAAGCATTTACACCAACTCCGACAGCTACTTTTAAAGCTTCCGCGGCACGGCCGTAACCTAATGCTAAACCAATAGTTCCCGGTGTTTGGCCCGGCTGAGGGTAAACAGGAACTTTAATGGATGTACCGTTTACCGATAATTCAACAAGAGAGCCGTCAATATCCTGGCGTAACATCTGGCTTAAGCCTTGTGCTGCCACATCTATAGGAGACATGGTAATGTAATTATCCCAAGTTACTTTAGAGATAGGGTCAGGTAATTCCTGTAACCAAGGGTTATTGCTTTGGTTACCGTTTCCTAAACTTATTTTTTCGTAAATAACTAATTCAAAATTGCTGCCTTTAGCTGAAGTAGCCATAGAGGCTGCTTTGCTGTAATCGGCAGTAGGGTAAGCTGTTTCAACGGCAGGCATTGCTTTCGCAGATGCCATAGTTTTTGGAGCTTCTTGTTTCGGTATCGAATCGCTTGCAATTCCTTCAACACCCATTGCAGCCACACCGGCCATAATTGGTTTTCCTGTTGAATCAATTGCTAATGGCGCAACCGGCATATCTTTATACACCGATACTTTTAAAACACCGTCATGCAACGTGTGTGCCCAAAAAGTAGCAAAGTCTAAATATTTACCTTGTTGAGGGAATATGTGGTTATTCCAGTATCCTTGTAAGTAAGCTAAATAATCAGATTTAATTCCTGACCATTTTAATAATGAATCCTGTGCCTGGCGTGTTCCTTCGTGACGAGGTGCGGAAAATATAGGATTAATGGCAGGTTGTTGTAATGAGAAATGACCGCGTTTCGGCTCTGCATCACCCCATGATTCTAAATAATTATGATCCGGACAAACTACATCTGCCATAGAAGCTGTTTCATCCAATTGCTGAGCAAAAGAAACTTTTAAACCAACTTTAGCATAAGCAGCATCAAACTTAAGTGAAGCAGGTGCCGTATAAACCGGGTTACAGTTATAAGTAATCAACGTATTTACTTTTCCTGCAGCCATATCGGCTACTAAGTCAATAAATTCTTTATCGTCGGCTTGTTTTAATTTAAAATAATTGTCGTTATCTACAGTAGTGCCGTAGTTACCCAACATTTTATTAATGCCCGCAACAATAGTTTGGCAATGCTCATCATTTGAACCGCATACTACTAAAGAGTTTCCTTTATCGGCAAGTAATTCTTTTACCGCTTTTTTAAGGCCTGCCGTTGCTTCAGCGATCGATAATTTGCTGTCGGCTGTAACCGTTGCATTACCTGTACCGGAAGCTACTTCATTAAAAATAGTGGTTAATACTTTACCAAATTCCGATGGCTTAACCATGTAACGGTAATCCGCATTAGCGCCCGTTAACGTTAAGTTAGCTTCAAATTGGAAGTGACGGCTCATACCGGCGTTTTCACGCGATACTTTACGTCCTTTTGCATACTGCCCGGCAAATTCAACCGGGTTTAACCAGGTTCCTAAAAAGTCGCAACCAACACTAACAATGGTTTTGGCTTTACTGAAATCGTAAGAAGAGATAACCGATTTACCGAATACGTTTTTATTTGCTTTTAGTAATGCCGCGTAAGAAATGGCATCATAAGTAACGTGTTTTGAACCCGCGTGTTTTGATAAGAACTCTGTAATAACAGCCTGTGTAGAAGGGCTGATGATCGTTGAGCTTAAAATAGCGGTATTACCCGAAGCAACGCCTTTTGCTATTATATCATCTGCGTTTTTCCAAGTTGTAGGATTTTTCTTTAATAAAGGGCCGTTTAAACGGGCACCGTCATATAAGCTTAATACCGATGCCTGTGCACGTGCTGTGGAAGAACCGTGGGTCACTTTCGACATCTCGTTTCCTTTCACCATAATAGGGCGGCCTTCGCGTGTTTTAACTAATATGGAAGCATAATCATGCCCGTCATAAAACGTAGAAGCGTACCAGTTAGCAACACCCGGAGTAATTTCTTCCGGTTTTACAACGTAAGGAATTGCTTTGTTTACAGGTGTTTCACAGGCAGCTAAAGCAACTGCAGCTGTCGAAAAGCCCATAACTTTAAGAAAGTCGCGACGGCTTGTGCCTTTATCGTTCTCTCCGTCTGCTTTACCTTCAAGAAATTCTCCTATCGGTAACGCTTCAGCAAATTCATTTTTTTTGCTTTGTGTAAATTCAGGACTTTCTGTTAATTCAGGCAATCCCTTCCAGTATTTTTTTGACATAGTCATCTAATTATATTTCTAATTACCGGTTTTTTAAATTAATAGTGACATTTTGCACATTCAAGCCCGCCAATCTTATCAACCGTGAACTTAACGTCATACTGTCCTTTATATTTTTCTTTTAAAGCTTTGTGTAACCTGTCGTAGTAAGGATTTCCTTCCATCGCTACTTCCGTTTTACGGTGGCATTCAATACACCATTTCATCGTTAACGGAGCCTGCTGTTCGGCAACCGTCATTTTTTTAAGATCACCGTGACAGGTAGCACATTCTTGTTTACCAACTACTACGTGTTGTTTGTGGTTAAAATAAACGTGATCGGGAAGGTTATGAACTTTGATCCATTTTAAAGGATTTTGCGGCATATCATACATTGCTGTTTTTGGATTGAAGCCTGCTGCGTAATAGATTTTAGCAATTTGTGCTTCCGATCCCTCATTAGCAGTTTTGCTGATCCCTTTGTGACAGTTCATACAAACATTTACAGAAGGGATACCCGCGTGACGAGATTTTTCAACCGTGTTATGACAGTACTGACACGCAATTTCATTCTCACCCGCGTGAATTTTATGAGAAAATTTAATCGGCTGTTCCGGCTTGTAACCTGTTTTAGTTTCCCAATCATAATATACACCAATATCAAAACAAGCGTTCCAACATGATTTCATACCAACGAAACAAATGATGATCACAAATACACCTACTAAACGGCGGTGGCCACCCATCCATTGTTTTACTTCCTGAGAGAAGGTCATATCAGGATTTTCTGCTTTGCCTTCTTTACGGTTGTATGTGTTTTGTAAAGACTGACGAACGCTGCGTAAGGCACCGATAATGATTGCAATGATAACGATACCGCCCAATAACAAGTATAAAGGATCGATACCGCCTTTTTCCTCGACAGCTCCATTATCAGAGGTACCTGTTGAGCCTGAAGCTACAGTAGGTCCTGCGGGAGGCGGACCTTGAATAAACGCTAAAACAGCATCCACATCCTTATCAGTTAGCTGGCCTTCAAACACGGTCATGGCAGCTTTGCCGTTTTCATTGTAAATTTTGTTAGCGTAAGCGTTGCCCGATTTAATAACTTTTTCGTTATTTAAAATCCAGTCATGCAGCCATGTTCCTTTCGGAGCACGATCAAATACACCGGCTAATCCGGGACCTGTTAATTTTTGATCGGTATGTGATGAGTGACATACCGCACAGTTTTGCTTAAATATTTTGGCTCCGTCTTGAGCTTTCAATCCAAAGGAGAAAGCGAAAAACAGGAAAACTGCGCCAAATAAGGATTTTAAAGAGAAATGAGACATATGGTTATGCATAAAATTATATCTGATTTTGGATGTTTTATGGCAGTTTAATGACACTATAATGACAAAAATTTCCGCACAAAAATAACAGAATGTTGTATAACTGTGGCGTAATTTTTAGTTTTTCTTAACATATACGCTAATTTATAACGATTCTAAATAACTTGCCAAATTTAGACAGGGGGCCGAAGTGCATTAAAATTTTGTGCCGGTTAGATGAATGTTTTAATTCCATAAACTAAAAGCGTTGTTTCATCGATAAAAGCGCTTAATCTATTCTTCCCAATAATCAATAATTAACCCGTCTGCCGGGCTAATTCCAATAGAGCGCTTCTCTAATCCAAAGCTTATTATTAACGCGTCGTTTAAAAATTGTTCATCTTCTTTACTTAATTCAAATGCCTCTATCGTTCCTCCAATCACATCTACCCACATTTTAGTAGTAGATGCATCAATCGGAATAATTTTGATCTTATCGCCGAACTCCCCTTTCAGAGCGGCTTTCTCGTCTTCAAACTTAAAATCGTCCAGTAAATTAATGCCTGTGCTATCGTCGTTGCAGGTAATAACAAGCGAGGTGTCGTCGCCAAACACTAATTCAACATTATCAATCAAATCAACCTGTGCATCGGGATTAAACCGGTTTACCCAAAAATAAATAAGTACTTTTTTAAGTATTTTGCCTTCGCAGGAAGTAAGGAGCTTGAGTTGGTGGTCGTTGAAATGCATATTAGTTAAAAGTTAAAAAGTTTTGAAAGTTAATAAAGTTAGCACGAAGCAGTTGGCAGTGGCTTTACACTTACTGCCAACTGCTTCCTAAAAAACTATTTTACTATAAAGACAGCCACGCTTTAGCGGCGGCACTCATAATAATGGTTTTTTCATTGTCGGAGAGCGGTGCTTCACGCACTAACGTTCCCGGTACTGCCTCTCCTAAAGGGAATGGATAATCGGAACCCTGAACTACTTTATCAGCTCCTACAAGGTCAATAATATATTGCAGCATTTTATGATCGCATACATGTGAGTCAACCCAAAATTTGCCAAGGTATTTTTTAGGATTAAATTCATTATCAATCGCTACCAAGTCTGGGCGGCAATCCCAACCGTGCTCAATGCGGCTAATAGTGGGCAAAAAAGAGCCTCCGCCATGAGCGAAGCACACTTTAAGGTTCGGGTATTTTTCGAAGATGCCGCCAAAAATCATACTGCAAATGGCGCGGCTAATTTCCGCGGGCATCCCTACCAGCCATGGTAGCCAATATTTGGTCATGTGCTCCTGCCCCATCATTTGCCATGGATGCACTAAAATAGCGGCATTTAATTTTTCGCAGGCTGCCCAAAATTCATGGAACTGAGACTCGCCTAAGTTAATATTATTAATATTACTTCCTATCTGAACTCCTTTAAAGCCAAGCTTCATACAGCGTTCCAGCTCCTGCACGGCCAATGCTGTATCCTGCATTGGAACTGTTGCCAGGCCAATAAATTTATCGGGGTACTTACTAACGGTTTGCGCTATATCATCGTTTAAAAATTGTGAGATCTCCAGACAATCTTTTGGTTTTGCATCATAGCTGAACATAACGGGGATGGTACAAATGACCTGCATATCAGCCTGATGCTCTTTCATGTCTTTAATGCGCACTTCGGCATCCCAACAGTTCTCTACAATCTCGCGAAAGCGTTTATCGCCCTGCATCATCCATGCCCTCCCGGTTTGATGGTGATCGAGTTGAATGAAGTTTCCGTAACCGAATTTTTTAGTGAAGTCCGGAATGTGTTTGGGAATGATGTGCGTGTGGGTATCTATGGTGAACATTTATTTAAAGATTTAAGAAGTAAGATAAAAGATCTAAGAAATCAAATTTCTTGCGAATATACGAATGAGATCATCAATTTTGAAAGCTTCTCCGTTAATGGAATTGTATTGCTAAATTTATTTCAATAGTCATGAGGCCCTGAAACAAGTTAAGGGTGACGGTATTGCAAAATAGAATTGAAAGTTATTTTTTTGAATTTAAAATTTCCTGCTCCATTAATTCCTTAATATACTTAACCGGTGCGCTTCCGTAACTCAAAAACTTTTCGTGAAACTGTTTAAGGTTAAATTTACCGCCCTGTTTTTGTTTAACTTCTTCTCTGAAATCATAAATTTCTTTAAAGCCTGTAAAGTAGGAGCAGAGCTGAACCTGGGTTACAGACACACGTTTCCATTTTCCTTCCGCTTCCGCTTTTTGCTGAAAAGCTTCGTTCACCAATAAGTTCATAGCATCCTCTTTACTTAAATTATTGACGTGTACGCCATAGTCTAAAATAGTGTTGCAGGTGCTTCTTAAATTCCATTTATAATACATCAGCCACATTTCATCCGCATTATTTCCATACCCGTTTTCCAGCATCATACGCTCTGTATAAACTGCCCAACCTTCCACCATGGCGCCGTTCCCGAAAATAGATTTAATAATACTCGGCGATTGATTAGAATACACTAATTGTGTGTAATGCCCCGGAATGGCTTCGTGAATATTTAAAATTTGAAGAATATAATAATTGTATTCTCTCAAATAACTTTCAATACGTTCTTTATCCCAACCGGAAAAGCTGCCTACGTTATAATAGGTGTTACCGTTTTTGTCGTACGGACCGGGCGATGAAATTGAGGCTCCCGCTACGCCTGCCATATAAGCCGGTTCTTTACGCACCACCAATGGCTTTGAAGGATCAATGTAGATCAGGTTCTTGTCTTTAATAAATTTAACGAGCAAAGGAATTTCTCTCTCTATTTCTAATTGAAACGAATCGGCCGATACATGTTTAACAGAAATAGCATCGATTACTTTTTTAATCAGTAATAATGAGTCTTTTGGTTTAGGCGTAAATCCCTTATTACCTACACTCAATTTTTCTTTTTCAGTAATATATTTATTCCATAATTTATCAGCCAGTTTAAACATTTTGGCATGTAATTCTTTTTTATGTTCTGAGGCTTTTTTATAGATCTCATCTGCTGTATAACCCGATTGAATATCATGCTCAAACTTTTTAGCATATAATTCTTTTCCCAAACGAAAGCTGCGGGGCGTTGTATTTTTCAATTTCTTTAAGTGTTTTACAAAGCCGTTAATTGCGTTGGTTGCTTCCTTTGCTCTTGCTATTATTTGTTCTTTTTCAGATGCACCCAAATGTGATCCGGTTAAAGCTTCTTTTAAATCTGCATCAAATGTAGAAAGGCCGCCAAGGTTTTGATCAATGGCTAACTGCGTATGCTCTACTGTCGGGTTTTTAATTTGTTGTATCGCTGTTTCATAATACACCGGGATGTTTTTCATCCGTACATAAAAATTATGTAAACGTACATCCAACGAATCATAATTGTTTGCCAACATTTCCGCAAAGCCTCCGCTCACATTATAGTCTGAAGGGTTCCACTCATAAGATCTGAATTCGTTTGTATACCATTCATTAGCCTTCAATTGGTTTTCGATCATATAATAATCTGTTTTATTATTATCAGATAATGCACTTAATTCAAACTGCTTTAAGGAGTCTGTATTTGCTTTACAAAACGCTAATTCTTTAGTACGTTGCACTTTATTAGGAATAACCAATACACTGTCGTATTTATGATAGCCCTGGCCTGAAGCCCAACCCGGGTAAAGTGCCCAGAGGTTATTTACAAATTGTTCTTTAAAGGCATCGAAATGCGTGTTTTGATCATGCCTTGACTCTTCAATATTTGAAACCGTGTTACAGGAAACTAACATCACAAGTGATAAAAAGGAAATAATTTTTTTCATGAAATACGTGTTGTGCTGCGAATGTAGGAAATAAATAAACACACACACTTTTCATTATAAAACAAATCAGCATATTAATGCTTGAGAAATTATCCGGGTTATTTAACGCATTTTATTGTAAGCGCATTAGCGTATCACAAAGCTCTCTGTTATAGTAGTAGGAATAGAGATTCATGATTCGCCCATCGTTTTGGGTTCTGAATTGATAGGCGGCGTAGCGAGAGCAATAGTGCTAGCCAGAAACCCTTAAACTTTTTTAATATTAACTAAAATTAAGCCAAAGCTTGTTAATGAGATAAAGGAACACCGCAGTAGTTTACGATATTTGAATAACCACATGAGACATCAGAAATTTTATTTAAATCGAACTAATTGACACTAAAATGGAAAAAAAATATTATGTTTTAACAGCTGCTTTTTATATTTCTATAAATTATAATGCAGCAATAGCTCAAAATACAGATTCGTTAAAAAACGCTACTTCTAATCAAAAAACGCTTGAAAAAGAGCAACGTAAATCGGAAAAACGCGAAGAGGGGCTCCAAAAAGCGGAACAAAAATCGGATAACAATCAAAAAGATGTTTTAAAAGCACAAGATAAGGCTGATAGTAGAGCAAAAGATTTGAGTAAATCTCAAGATAAAACTGACGGGAAAGCTGAAGATTTGAGAAAGGCAGAGCGCAACCTTGAAGAAAAGAAAGAAAAGAAAAAAGATTCTGATAAGCTTGTAGAGAAAAAAGCTGCCGATAATAAGGAAGCGGATGAAGAAGCTAAGAAGAAGGCTGACAAAAAAGCGAAACAAGATGCTGACAAAAAAGCAAAACAGGATGCTGCACCTAAGAATCAGTAAATTAATTTAATCGTTTTTTTGAAGATTATTTTGCCTGTATATTTAGTTGAACAAAATAAATTTGATATTGCTACGCGCCGTAATTACTTAAAATGAGTGAACTAATGAATTGGTTGTAATTAATTACCAAAGTTCATAATCCAATAACGAATTTTCTACACGATAAGTAGGGGTTTGTTTTCCGTCAGATAAACGGTTTACTTCTTCAGATACAAATTTTTGCAGCTCACTTAAGGTAATTTTTTTGTCATGATTTTCATCTGCCGCAAAGTTTGCCATGCCTTCCATTAAGCAGTGAGTAAATAAACCGTTATTCCATTTTTCCCCTTCAAATGCTTCCTCTGTGCCGCCTGCAGAGGAAATTACCGTTACGCCTGAGTTTTGACGAAGATCCGAGAAAATAGATTTTGACATTTCCATAACCGTATTTTGTGAGAAGGTACTGCCCGTCATTTTAACGCTCCGCGTACTGTCTTTTTTTATATTCTTAGGGGCGTTCATTTCAATATTTACATCTTCATCCACTTCACCGCTAAAGCAAGCATCAATAAACATCAGCTTCCGGATCGGCTTCATTTCTTTAAATAATTTTTCGAAGCTGTTATAACTTACCGAATTTATTTTTGGATCCGTAAAGTCGGTATAATACGTAGGAAAGTAATAGCTCAGATCTGTATCTAAAAACCCGTGTCCTGCAAAAAAAACCATTACTACATCGTTGACAGTTGCCTTAGAGAAAAATTGTTT
>JANYGK010000028.1 GCA_025362395.1 Bacteroidota bacterium | reverse complement strand
TCTTCCTGTTTTTTTACCCAAAAAACCTGCTTCCAATAATCTTTTCTGGCTTAATGAAGGCTTAAACCTGGGGTCATAATAAAATTGTTTCCAAACCGTTTCCGTCACTACATAATTAACATCATGTCCTATCAGGTCCATTAATTCAAATGGGCCCATTTTAAATCCGCCCAATTCGCGCATAGCCCAATCAATGGTTGCCGGGTCAGCTAACTGTTCGTCATAAATCCGTAAGGCTTCGCTGTAAAATGGCCTTGCTACGCGGTTTACAATAAAGCCGGGTGTATCTTTTGCCATAACGGTTACTTTGCCAAAGGTATTAATTAACGCACGGCAATGATTGGCAATGACCGGATCTGTTGCAATACCCGGAATAATTTCAACCAAAGGCATTAGCGTTGCCGGGTTAAAGAAATGAATTCCCAGAACACGGCCCGGTATTCTACACGCCGAAGCAATTGAAGTAATAGAGAGTGAAGAGGTGTTGGAAGCCAACACACATGTATCTTCCACATTATTTTCCAATTCTTTAAATACAGATTGTTTTACATCTATGTTTTCTATAATGGCTTCAATAATTAATTTACAAGGTTTAAAATCCTGTATAGAACCTGTAAATGAAATTAACCGGAGAATCGTATCCGCTTTTTCGCGGGTAATTTTTTGTTTTTCAACTAATTTATGCAGCGAGGCAGAAAGACTTGTCTTTGCCCGGTCCAATGCCGCGGCATTTGTATCGTAAACAATTATTTTATGGCCTGCGGTTGCCGCTACCTGTGCAATACCACTGCCCATAGCGCCCGAGCCAATTACGCCGATCAAAGAATCTTTAGTGAACATAATTAGTTTTGAATAAGTATTTTTTTAGTTTCGCTTAAGGCGTTTCCTTTAAGGGTAATAAAATAACAGCCGGGTTTTAAATCCGTTATACTGACGGTTGTTTTAAATAAAAAGTCCGTAATTTTTAATTTATTTTCCAGGATAGTTTTCCCGGTTATATCTGTTAACATATAATTAACTGTTGCATTGTTTTGATTTGCAATAACCAGGTTAAGCTCATTACTTGCAGGGTTGGGATACACCGAAAAAGAAGAGGCCTGTTTTGATGTTAAGTCTTTAATACCCACCGTAATTTTATAATCATAATCACCGTCTAAAATAAAAATTCCGTTTTGCATGTCGCAAGCTATAATAATTTTACTCGGTAAAAAAGGATAAGCCCCCCAGTTGCCCCTGTAGGCATTTGTGCTGAAATTATCATTAACGCCGTGTTGGGGCTGAGTATCAAAATAACCGTGAATAGTAGTGTTTGAAGGATTTGAAATATTATATAAATAAATACCGTCTTGGTAGCTGCTAACCCAACACCAGTTATTATTTACAATATAAGGATTGTGCGGGGTTGCACCTGTATGAGAAATAATTGTATCCACTAATGTGATATTATTAAAATCAGATACATCAATCACTTTAGCGGGCAGGCCTGCCGGCACTTCATCGGCAAATACCATTGTTTTGCGGTTATCGGTTTGCCAAGAGCTGTGGTTATAACCGTTGAAAGGATAATTACTGTAGGACTGCATTAACGAAAATGTATTGAGTGCTGAATTGTATTTAATTATATATAAGCCTTGTCCGCCGCAAGAAGCATATACGGTATCGTTTCTTACAAACATATCATGCACATACGTAATGCTTGGCACATCTTGCGAAAGTTTACGCAGCAATACCGGTAATTCGGGATTGGCGAGGCTGTAAATTCTCATATTGTCTGTAGAACCAACTCCTGTAGAGGTGGGGCCTCCGCAATATAAATGCCCGTTGTCTACAAAAATAGTGTGGGAACGTTCAAATAAAGTGCTATCGTTATATACTACATGAACGGAATCGGGCAGGTATTGCATATCAACAATTTGAAAAGTATTTGGAGCTGCGTCATCACTTACGATATAGCAATAATTTTGATACGTTTTTATTTCGCGCCAGGTGCAGCCTTTGCGAACAGCCATAACAGAATCTGCCAACACGGGACTGTGCGGATTTGTAACATCCATAAAATAAGTTTTACTGCTTGTTCCTACAATGGCATATTCCCTGTTGGTTGATGCCTGGTACCAGCCCCAGCAACCCGAATATTTCCTGTTGTCATTGCCGGTAAGATCAGTTTCAGGGTCAATATGTGAAAGCAGGGTAACATTAAGGCTTGGATACGTTTGTCCCTTTACCTTATAAAATAAGCTTAAACAGGATATGAGAAGTATTAAGAATTTTTTCATAGAACAATGATTTAGCAAACACAAGATACAAAAAATAAATTGTACAAACCAACCATTAAAACACGTGTATCATTTAATACCGGCCAGTTTCATGGCATCGAGCTTAATAGCCGAATCGAGCGGTATATGCAGGTCAAACGATTTTTTGGTGGCTTTTTTAAGCAACACCGGTTTTTCACGGATCTGTTTTTCAAACTGTTTCAGATTTCTTGTTTTTTCAACGCGGGCATAATAAGTTGCCGGACTTGTATATAGTTCATAAGCATCTTCAATAAACGTATTGCCAAAGCTCGGCAAATTCCCGTCAGAATATAATAGCATAATTACCCTATTACTTTCTATACTTTGCTTCAGATCAAGCTGCCATACTTCAACTCTTTCTTCAGGATTTGGATTAGGAATAATTTTATTATAATAGTACCAAAACTGTCCGCCGGCAAAGCAATTTTGGCCAACACCCATATAAACAGGCCCATACCAGTAACTGTCGGATATGGTTAATACCCGTGTACGATTCTTCATAGTATCCTGTTCAAATAAAATTTGCGGGTAGGCAAGTTTCATATTTTGAGCAGGGTTGCTGTATAGGTTCATACTCTTTAATACATCCGCGTCCCTGCTTCTTGCGGTGTCAACTACATCAATTTTGTTCCATAAAATATCCGGCAGGTCACATTGGTGCAGGTTTTCAATGTGGCCTATAATGGTATCAACTGTAAGGCATTCGGCATAATAACTCCAATGGTGGCCAAATTTGGGGAACAAGGGGTAAGGCGTGTTCGGTTTTAGGTTATCAAACCACTCTTTTAAATCCAATACATTAATGCCTAATTGTTTACTGATGGTTATATAATCCCGGTAATTGGTATGAAGAATAGGATGCTTGTATTTATCGGCAACCTTGTCGGTACAATACTCGCCTTTGCCCGGTGCAAATACCAATAACAGGTCAATGCCTTTTTTCTTAAGAGAATCCTGAATCACTTTTGCTTTTTCAAGCTTTGCTTTAATAGTGTGTTTGCCTACATAATCATCACCGTAAGCGGAGAAAATATAGTTTTCACTGAATACATAATTCTCCTTTCCCGATACAAATTGATTTACCCTGAGCTGATTAAAGACATCGTAGTATAACTGATTATTAAGGCGAACAAATGATTCTTTAAAAGCCCAATGGTCATTATTATAATCATCTTTAAGGCTTTGGTATTCGCCGCTAAACCATTGCTGCGAAGTAAATAGGGAATCAGGATTGACATTATTAATGACGATGCCTACAAGTTTCGGGTTTTTATCTTTGTCGGTAAAACCTATTAACATAGGGAATGCCAGTGCCGCAAAAGCAATGAGGACAAACAGGTTATAGGATTTTTTCTTTTGCATGGGCTAGAACCTAAAATAAATAAAAGGATTAAAATCCAAGGCGGCTATATAACTTAAAGAAATATAAAATAAAAGGACTGAAACCGTTAATAGAACTGTATTTGAAACCGTAGTATGATTTTCGCCATATACTTTGGCTTGTATGTTTTTTGTAAAAGGCATACATGCGAAAAAAGAAAAGAAAGCGGCAAGAGATAACGAAAAATAGAAATCATTATGCAGGGCAAATTTGCCGTCGAAGAAATTAAAACTAAACAGTTCTTTTACTACATGGTTAGCATAGTTGAGGTCTTCAATTCTGAAATACACCCAACCTACAACTACAATTAAAAAAGTAAGGAGGGTTGATATTACTTTTCCGGTTTTAGCATATACTTTTAAAAGAAATAATCGTTCCATAAGTAAAAAGAAGCCGTGGAAAGCGCCCCAGATAATGAAATTCCAACTTGCCCCATGCCACAAGCCCGATAATAAAAAAACAATAAATAAATTACGGTATAATTTAACGGGAGAGTTTACCCTGTTACCACCCAGCGGAATGTATAAATAGTTTTTCATCCATGCCCCTAAGGTTATATGCCATCGTCTCCAAAATTCGGTAATGCTTGATGATAGATAAGGATTATTAAAGTTTTCAGGCAAGCGAATTCCCATAATTTTACATAAGCCTATTGCCATATCACTGTAACCGCTAAAATCGAAATAAATTTGAAATGTATACGCTAAAGCCCCCGTCCATGCCGCGGCAGAATCCAGTTGATTGATCCCAAGCTTAAATACATCGTCGGCTTGCGCGCCAATGGTGTTTGCAATAATTACTTTTTTAGCAAGGCCGATACAAAAGGTATAAAAACCGCTTAATTTTACATCAGGTGTGTAGTTTTTTTCACGGTCTGTTATTTGGTCAGCGATGTCATGATACCGAACAATGGGGCCCGCAATTAATTTAGGGAATAATAAAATATAGGTTTGGTAATTCCAAAAGTTTTTCAGCGGTTTGTGAATTCCCCTGTAAACATCCACCACATACGTTACACTTTCAAACGTGTAAAATGAAATACCTATCGGCAGTACTATTTTTAGCCAAGTAATTTGTTTAATGCCCATATTACCAAGGCCTGTATTAATGTTATCAATAAAGAAGTTAGAATATTTAAAATAGAATAACAATCCTAAGTTCATTAGCAGCGAAATAACCAGGATTTGTTTTTTTGTTTTGGTCGATTTTGCCTCATGCATATTCTTAACGAGTATAAAATCTAAAAAGGTTGTACCTAATATAACGAAGATAAATTTAGGGCCGCCCCAGGCATAAAATACAATACTGAAAATAAGGATGCAGGCATTTTTGTATGCATTGGGCGTGAGGTGATACGCCAATAAAAACACCGGTAAAAAATAAACTAAAAAGGTGATGCTGCTAAAAACCATTTCAATTACTTATAAGTTTTAAATAATAAGTTTTGAATTAGAGAAACATAGTTGAAATTAATTAACTTATAATCCATAACTTATTATTGGTATTGCTTTTCATAGTAATTAGCGTAAGCTCCTGTGGTAACATTTGTCAGCCATTCTTCATTTTGCAGATACCAGTCAACCGTTTTTGATAAGCCTTCTTTAAATTGTAACGATGGTTTCCAACCCAGTTCATTTTGAAGTTTTGTTGAGTCGATGGCGTAACGTAAATCATGCCCTGCACGATCGGTCACAAAAGTGATTAATTTTTGATTGCATCCTTTTTCTCTTCCTAATTTTTCATCCATCATATCGCACAATAAACGAATTACGTCAATATTGGTCCATTCGTTATGGCCGCCAATATTATAGGTAGTTCCAAGCGCCGCTTTATGGAAAATAACATCAATGGCACGGGCATGGTCTTCTACAAATAACCAATCGCGTATGTTTTCGCCTTTCCCGTAAATAGGTAGGAGCCTGTTGTGTTTAATATTATTAATGCACAACGGAATTAATTTTTCAGGAAAATGATAAGGCCCGTAATTATTAGAACAGTTCGAAATAACGCAAGGTAATTTATAGGTATCATAATAAGCCCTTACAAAATGATCGGAACTTGCTTTAGAAGCAGAGTAGGGGCTGTGCGGGTCGTAAGCGGTTGTTTCCGTAAACAAGCCTGTTTCGCCAAGCGAACCATAAACCTCGTCGGTACTTACATGGTAAAATTTGGTGAATTTAGCCGGATCCGCTTTATGCAATTCGTTAGCGGCATTCAATAAGTTAACCGTACCGATCACATTCGTATAAACAAATTCCAAAGGGTTTGTAATACTTCTGTCTACATGACTTTCGGCTGCTAAATGAATCACCGCGTTAAATTGATGTTCATTAAATAATTTATTAATAAAGCCCGCGTCTACTATATCACCTTTAATAAATTTATAATTCGCTTTATTTTCAATGTCGGTAAGGTTAGCCAGGTTACCCGCGTAAGTAAGTTTATCTAAATTATAAATTGTGTAACCGGGGTATTTATTTACAAATAACCTCACTACATGTGAACCAATAAAGCCTGCACCGCCTGTAATTAATAATTTCATTTTTGTGATATTAAAATCGATTACGAATATACGAATCTGTCTCTAATTTATTAATGTAGTTTAATTCTCTCTTGTTTAAGTACCAAAGACATAAGATCAACGTATAAAGATCGTGTTTCTGAAAAACGATCTTTGATCTTAATACTTGGCTCTTTTCTGCTCATATCAATTCTCACAGCTCAATTCTCTATTTCCCTCTTCCCTGTATAACAATAAGAATAGTATGGATCAGGATTTTAAAGTCAATGCCCAGGCTCATATTTTCTATATACAGCAAATCAAATTTTATACGCGATACCATTTGGTCAATATTTTCGGCATACCCGTATTTTACCTGTCCGTAGCCGGTAATGCCGGGCCTTACTTTATGTAAATGCACAAAATGAGGCGCGTGTACTATAATTTGGTCAATATAAAATTTGCGTTCGGGCCTTGGGCCAACAATGCTCATATCACCTATAACCACATTGTAAAATTGCGGGATCTCATCTAATCGTACCCTTCTTAAAAAGCGTCCTATTTTAGTAATACGCGGGTCATTTTTGCTTGATAATAATGGCCCGCCTTTTTCGGCATCCACATCCATCGTTCTGAATTTAATAATGTTGAATGCCTCACCGTCTTTACCTATCCTTTCCTGTTTAAAGAACACGGGTCCTTTAGACCCGGATTTTACCATGATCATTAAAATAACATAAACCCAGCTAAACATAATAAGTACAAATACAGAAACACTTACATCCATAAATCGTTTCACGGCCTGCTGCCAGTCGGGCATTACCTGTTGATTAATAGTAATTAAAGCGGTTTCAGAAATTGAATTCATTTTTACTTGTCCCGATAATATGTCATACATATCCGGGATAACTTTAATTATAACGCCAAAATCATTGAGGTCGTTTAATATTTTTTCAAGGTATTCGTGTTCCCAAGATTCAATGGCAATAATAATTTCTTCTACCTTATTTGTTTTAATGATCTGTTTAAGGTCTTTGTATTCGCCCAAATGAGCAACCTTATCCTTTAATTGTATCGAAAATCCATTTTTTTCATCTAAATGTATAAACCCTAAAAATTTATTCCCCGTCGATTTTTTGCCGCCTGTTATTTCTTCATATAGTTTTAAAGCTCTTTGGTTGCTTCCTATAATAACAGTATTAAAACCTATAACGCCTTTATTTATTTTACGGATGGTGATGGACGATAAAATAAACCGTAGAATGGCCGTAATTAAAAAATGCAGTAAAAATAAAACCACAAAAACTTTGTAATAGGCCTTATAACTCGATACAAAATCATCCAATAAAATAGAAAAGAAAATAAAGGTTACACCAATAAACGAAGTGGTAAAGGTGTGGGCAAGCTCATTGATCCGTGATTTTCTGAAAATGTTTTTATAGATCCCTGTAAGGTAGTAGGCTAAAATCCAGCAAAGCGGCAGTACAGCTACAGCAATAATATATTGGCTGTCGAATATTTTTTCGGGAAGCGTGCCAAATTTAGCGGGTTCAATATAAAATTTGCGATACACATAAAATAAGGTCCACGCCAATGCGGCGGCCAGGTAATCGGCAAAAATATATTTAAATGTCTGTAAGTTTTTATTCACTAAGGCTTAATCAGTCTAATATTATCTAAATAAATTTCCGGGTGGGCTAATCCGCTTTGTTTAAAGGCATTAATATATACATTGTAGTAGGCGTAGGTGGGTTGTTTACTTACTACGCTTGTAAGACTGATGTATATTTTATTCCATACAGCGCTTGGCCTTAATATAATGGCAGGCCGTATTTCTATACCGCCGCCGCATATTAAGCCTATGGAAACTTCCTGGTTGCATTTATAATCCATTTCTAAATAAACATCCACTCCTCCCAACGGTAAGGCTTGTGCGGTGCTCGAGCGTATTTCCGCTGTTGGTTTTAAATCGCTCATCGACAAAAACAGTGAGCCGCCTGAACCGCTCCAAACCTTAGCGGGATCGGTAACCACAATAGTGTTCGAATCGCCTGTTGAAGAATAATAAGATCCCCCTGAATCAAAATTATCCGGTTGAATTATTAAGCCCTCTTTATACCGAAACGTTGGAGTGATAGTATAAGTTTTATTTTCTTCAAAACCGGTTGTAAACGTATAAGGGTTATAAAATGTATAAGGGAGCCTGGTCGAAGAGATCCCATTGTTCATAATGCCGCCATACATTCTAATATTGGCGGGACCCGTCGTTAAAATCGGCATCACGCTGCCTATGGGGTATACACCCTGAAACTGATCGTTAACATAAAGCCATATATCGGTAACCTTGTGACTGTCAGCTAAACCGATAATGCTTGAAGTTACAAGGGTGTTATTTACGACTATATAGGAAGCGGTTGATGCTTTTAATTTTCCTTTTTTACATGAAAACGTAATGCAGAAAAATAAGATATAACAAACTAGTAAAAATTGACGCATATTAAACTTAAAAACGTAAATATAACCTTGTTATTGCATTGATGCTTTAAAAATAAAGCCAAAAAATAAGTAATACCGTTTTTTATTGAAAATGAAGCTTTTAGAGTTATTTTGAATTAATTTGAAGCTCTATTTCATGCACCACTTTTAGGGCAGCTTCCGCATCTTTTAAACTTACTGCAACAGGGCTGTTTGTTATAATACTTTGGTAAAAAGACTCCAGTTCTGTTTTAATGGCATTTATAGGATTTCCGTTAATAAATTTTTCAATGATCTCAGGTTCGTTCGAAGCGCTTTTTTCAGTCATTACCTTTTGTACCAAAGCGGTTTTATCAAGTAAATTAATAGTTATATAAGTATTTTTTTGAAAGATTTTTACAGATCTTACATTTTCGGGAGATACCCTGTTAGCGGTTAAATTGGCTACCAGCCCGTTATCAAATTCTATCCTGGCATTGGCAATATCAACGGTTTGGCTCACAACCTTTGAGCCGTTGGCTGATATTTTTTTAATGCTGCTTTGAGTTATATTCAGTAAAAGATCAATATCATGTATCATAAGGTCTAATACCACCGATACGTCTGTTCCCCTTACATTGTACTTTGCCAACCGGTTAGCTTCAAATACAATGGGTATGCCAATAAAGGGCTTTACGCCTATAAAGCCCGGGTTAAACCTTTCCACGTGCCCAACCTGTATAAAAACACCTGCCTCCGCCGATAAGCGAATCAGGCGATGCGTTGTTTCAAAACTGTCTGTTGCCGGTTTTTCTAAAAAAATATGCTTTCCTTTTTTTATGGCTTTTTCAGCCAGCCCATAATGTGTAGGGGTAGATGTTACAATACTTACGGCATCGCAACAGTTCAACAGCTCGTCATAACTCGTGCAGGCTTTAGTTTGGTATAGGGCTGCCAGTTCGGTGGTGAGCTCTTTGTTGAGATCGTATATTGCGGTGATTTTAAAACCGGGAATTTCTGCAAGTAATTTTAAATGAACTTTCCCCAGGTGGCCCAATCCAACAATACCAATCTCCATTTTTTATTTTTTTTCAAATATAAGCTTCTATTAAAATTACATTGTTAAAAATGATTTGATAATATTAAGAAAGGATTGTTTATTATTAATATTTTTAAAACATGCTATTGAAGGTTAATAAAGAGGATGAGTACTTATACCAAGGAAAAAGAAAGCGATTGGTGGAACAGCTTAAAGAAAAAGGAATTTCGAGCCAACCGGTTTTAAATGCTATTTTAAAAATACCAAGGCATTTATTTTTTGATCAGTCAACTGAAAGGCCTGCCTTATTGGATCATGCGTATTCAGATAAGGCGCTAAAAATAGGAGCGGGGCAAACCATTTCACATCCTTTTACAGTGGCTTTTCAAACCGAGAAGCTTGACATTTTAAGGGGCGAAAAAGTATTGGAAATAGGAACAGGCTGCGGCTATCAAACCGCAGTGTTGTTGGAAATGGGAGCAAAAGTGTTTTCAGTAGAACGGCAAAAAGAACTATTTGATAAAACAAAAGTGTTTTTACCTGCCTTAGGCTATAAAAGCGCAAAACTGGTTTACGGCGACGGTTATAAAGGGATGCCGCAATACGCGCCCTTTCATAAAATTATTGTAACGGCGGCAGCGCCTTACATTCCGCAGGATCTGTTAGCCCAGTTAAGCGTTGGAGGTATTTTAGTTATCCCTTTGGGAGAAGGCGAGGAGCAGGTTATGAATGTGATCGTTAAAAAATCGGATACTGAATTTGATAAAAAAACGTTTGGGAAGTTTAAATTTGTACCGATGCTGCAGAATAAAAACTAGGGTCTTATTTTTTAAACAATATACTTTAGCATTACACGTTAATACATACATAAAGAATAACCATCTAATATGAAGATAAAATTAATAGCCGCCGCGTGTTTATTATTAATAATAAATGTTGTAATCGCTCAGGATCTCACCTCTAAAAAAGGAAGCCCGATATTGCCTGAAGCCGGTGATTGGGGCATAGGGTTAGATGCTACGCCTTTCTTTAATTACGCGGGAAATTTTTTTGGTAAAGGTGGCGCAACTACCGTAACCACAGGCAGTGTACAAACAGCTTCACATTATACAAATCGGGCACCAACCTGGAACTTTTTAGCAAATAACTTCAGCATTACAGGCAAAAAATTTGTTACCGCTAAAACGGCTTACAGGGCTACCGTAAGATTAGGGTTTAATAATACCACTACAAAAAATCAGGTAACTGACCGCTCCATTACAGCGGCTCCTGTATACCCTGCGGTTCCGTTTAAAATAGAAAATTCGTGGAAACAATCGTATACAAATGTGGGGGTATCATTTGGTATTGAAAAACGCAGGGGCAAAACAAGGCTTCAGGGTTTTTACGGTGTAGAAGGCGGAATCAGCTTTTCATCCGGCAAAAATGTTTACAAATACGGTAATGCTTTAGCCACCGGTTCTAAAAACCCGGTAAGTGTGGATGTGGTAAACGATGCTTTTACTAACGCTACAGGTACCGAAACCGTTAACATTACTAAAGATACGTACAATAGCGATGCCCGTATTAAAGAAGACAAATCGGGCTTGGGGTTTAATATAGGGGCAAGGGCTTTTATAGGAGCTGAATTTTTTATAGCTCCTAAAATGTCGATAGCCGGTGAATTTGGTTGGGGAATAGGTTACGGATTTTCAGGTAAACCAAAAACAACCTTGGAAAGCATTGGTAATAATGGAACACAATTAGTGGTTGGCCAACAGGATATAAGCGGCACAAAAATAAGCAAGTTTTATTTTGACAACGATAACAAAAACTCGTTGTTCGGCCCATCGGGAACCATCCGTTTAAACCTGTATTTCTAGATCTGTAAGTTAATTTATTGTTACCGATAGCTCAATTTTCTGCTTTATCATTAGGTAGTATTAACTTGATAATTAAGTCGGATACATCACTCATATATTGGTAATTGTGTGGGCTGTTTTGACCAAACGGTGCGAGCTGCAAGTCTGTGGGATATGAGCCGAACCCTTGCTGTTGGCATTTGGTCTTGACTTTTTTGATTTTTTCTTCGCCGAAGAAAAAAAGAATAAATTATAAATTGAAACACCATTTTATAATTTCCTTAATATTCTGTAACATTTAATTTTATGATTATGCTATTCTTTAAAAGAGTAAATTTACCCACTTAAAATTAAACACTATGTCAACAGCAGCAAACAAAGGCCCTATTTCTAAATTTATTGAAACACATTATAAACACTTTAACGCTGCGGCATTAGTGGATTCCGCTAAAGGGTATGAAACACATTTAACCGAAGGCGGTAAAATGATGGTGACCCTTGCCGGTGCCATGAGTACTGCTGAATTAGGTAAATCATTAGCGGAAATGATTCGCCAAGGGAAAATTGATATTATTTCGTGTACCGGCGCAAATTTAGAAGAAGACATTATGAATTTGGTGGCTCACAGCCATTACAAACGCGTTCCTAATTACCGTGACCTTTCGCCGCAAGACGAGTGGGATTTGTTGGAAAATCATTATAACCGTGTAACAGATACTTGTATTCCTGAAGAAGAGGCATTTCGCCGTTTGCAAAAACACATCTTTAAAATATGGAACGATGCCGATAAAGCGGGTGAACGTTTTTTTCCGCATGAGTTTATGTACAAAATCTTAAACAGCGGTGAACTGAAACAATATTATGAAATTGATCCTAAAGACAGCTGGATGCTGGCCGCTGCCGAACGTAACCTACCGATAGTAGTACCGGGTTGGGAAGACAGTACTATGGGAAACATTTTTGCTTCTTACATTATAAAAGGTGAAATGAAAGCAACTACCGTTAAAGGCGGTATTGAATACATGGCTTGGCTTGCAGACTGGTATGTAAAAAACAGCGGCGGAAAAGGCATCGGCTTTTTCCAGATTGGCGGCGGTATTGCCGGCGATTTTCCTATTTGTGTGGTACCGATGTTGTACCAGGATATGGAAATGGAAAATATTCCTTTTTGGAGTTATTTCTGCCAGATCTCTGATAGTACTACTTCTTATGGTTCATATTCGGGGGCAGTGCCAAATGAAAAAATTACCTGGGGCAAATTAGACATTAATACACCTAAATTTATTGTAGAAAGCGATGCTACCATTGTAGCGCCGTTAATTTTTAGCTGGATACTGGGTTGGTAAATTTTTAACACACTAATCTATATGTCGTTACGAGCGCAGTTGATAAGTTAAGTGCGGTAACATTAAAAAAAATCTCATTACTAATAATTGTGACGTTTTTCTTATTGTAGGTTAAAAGAAAATCTTTTTTAATAAATCAATATCAAGAGCAATATAAGTACTTTCTATTTTGGCACCATTCGATACATTCTATTTAAAGCCTCTTGTAAATGTTGTGCTTTAAATATGAAAATATACTTTTTATATATAGGTGGCTCATTAGCAAGAATAGCTGTCGAGCCTAAAACTTTACCTTCTAAGTCTTGCTTTCTTAAACCATAAAATTCTGTCATATTGAACTTTAGCTCCACTATTAACATTTGCTTCTTAGAAGAATTATTAGGATCAGTTATCCCAAAAGCCATGTCCATCGATTTATTCTTTTCTTTTCTACCAAGAGAATCAGAAACTAATATCTCTGCTTTATCCATATTTAATATGATCTCAGAATTTGTAAATAGTGGTAATGGACTGGAATGACCTTCTTTCGCAATAAAAGAGTTTATATCCTCAATACAGTTTTTATAGGTGGTAGCAACGTTATGTGTTAGGGTAGTTGTTGAACAGTATTTCATAATTAACTGCCATACTGATAAATACGATCTAAAGCTATATTAAAGGAAGCAAAGACCGGATCAATTTCCCTTCCTAGATGTTTATAATCATAAAGATATTTGCCACTACGTTTTTCAGCAATGTAAAAATTTAAATTTTCACCAACATTCTCTTTTTCAGCGATGTGTTTAATTGCACTTACCATATCAGGATTATGTGATGCAATGAAAAACTTAATACCTACAATTTTATTTAAAAGCACAATTAAATGAGCATATTCAATTATCCATTGTGGATGTAAATGAGACTCGGGTTCATCTATTATTAGCAGAGTTTTATTTGTTAAAGAACCATTTTGTAAAAGTAACTGTAAAATGCTGAAAGATTTTATTCCTGTAGCACAATCTAAAAGATTATAAATTGACCCATCATCGCGTTTATATAAAAAATCATTTACGAAATCTGAACTATCATTAATAGAAACATCACCGTGAATTATTCCATTACTAATTGTGTGAGATATTTCGGAAAAAGAGGATTACCGGATTTTGAAATTAAATCATTTAAGTCATCCCAATGTTCATTATCAGATTTACCTATTCCCAACATCATTGGTGTGTCAATATAAATAGCATTTTGGATAGAGTATGGAATTGATAAAGACGTTTTAGTTAAGGAGATTATTTGTTCTTCAAATTCCATCACATCAAATACTTTTGGTAATTCACCTTCAGTAAATACGTTTTTAAGCGCTTGTATAAATAATGAAGTAGGACGTGATTTAACCTTGCCATTTGCTTCCTTAAAAATAGCTTCTACAAATAAAGAAACTTGTTCCAATTGTAATGGAGTGTTTTCATCTTCATCCTGATTTTTTATCTTGAGAACATCATTTAAAATTCGTTTTAATCTATAGTTTCTTGGACTGTTCTTTAAAACTTCTTTTTTTTCATTAAATAAATCAGGCTGTATATAATAAAGGTCAGATGTCTTTTTTATTAGTGATAACCAGTTTCTGTATTGTTCATCAATTGATTTGTCATCGTTTCTGTTCAATAGGTATAATTCTCTTCTCAACTCCTCTCTTATATTACGATCTTTAGAAACAGAATATAGTTCATGTTGTAATATTTCTAAGAACTGATAAACATCTCTTAATTTCAACTTTAATTCCTGAGATACTAGCGAGTCAAAATTAGAAGCTGTTTTGTATAAATAGTATAATAATTTTGAAATGGTGCTTTTACCAGATCCATTTTCGCCAGCTACTACAGTAATACCATTAATAATAATGTCAGCTTCACCAATGGCCCTAAATCCTTCTGTTTTTATTCTAATTAATGGAGCTGCCATTTAGTTTGTATATATCTAAGAATGTAAAAGTTAAAAAATGAACATAAAGATATGAATTTAACTTAAAAAAAAACTATTAAAGAAAGCAATCAAAACTTAAATTTTTGATTTCGACTGTTTTTTAAAAGCGCCTGATCATGTAGTTTTTATTTTTTTATAACCTATATAATAATGTTAATCATGTACCCACTAATTTCACGAATACGCTCACCACTATGCAATTTGAAGTTTTCGCAAGTTTGGTAGCTAAGATTCTCAAAGTATAAACAAAAAAAGCTCCGCGTTTTCGCAGAGCTTTTCAGGTATATCATAAATAAACTATTTAACTTGATCTACAACCGCTTTAAAAGCTTCCGGATGGTTCATTGCTAAATCAGCTAACACTTTACGGTTTAAGTTAATGTTTTTCGCATTTACTTTTCCTATAAATTCGCTGTAGCTCATGCCGTATTGGCGAACACCCGCGTTAATACGTTGGATCCATAAAGAACGCATCGTGCGTTTTTTGTTTTTACGATCGCGGTAAGCATAAGTTAAACCTTTTTCTAAGGTATTTTTGGCGATTGTCCAAACATTACCTCTAGCACCCCAATAACCTTTGGTTAAAGTAAGGATTTTTTTTCTGCGAGCCCTGCTGGCTACATGATTGACTGAACGTGGCATTTCTTTTTTAGTTTTTTGATTTTACGCGTCCCGTTTTTGCGGGAACTTTGGTACATAAAATCCGGTTAAACATTTGTTTTTTTGACCTTTCTACCGGGTCAGTTAAAATTACATCGCTAATAAAAACTTGATGTTATTCGTATCACGCTTATGTACTAAGCCTGATTTGGTTAACGCACGTTTTCCTTTAGTAGTCTTCTTGGTTAAGATGTGACTTTTAAAAGCGTGTTTTCTTTTAATTTTGCCGGTCCCGGTTACAGAGAATCTCTTCTTTGCACTGGAGTTTGTTTTCATTTTTGGCATTTTACTTTATTTTATTTATTTGTTAGTACTCTCCTTTTATTTCACTTTTTTGGGTGCAAGAACCATTAACATTTTCTTACCTTCCAATACCGGCAGTTGTTCCGCTTTACCATATTCTTCAAGGTCCGAAGCAAAACGCAATAATAAAATAGTGCCCTGTTCTTTAAAAACGATCTCCCGTCCTCTAAAAAATACAAACGCTTTTACTTTGCAGCCGTCCTGTAAAAACTTCATGGCATGATTCTTTTTAAAAAGATAATCATGCTCATCTGTATGAGGCCCAAAACGAATATCCTTAACCACCACTTTAGAAGCTTTGGCTTTTACTTCTTTTGCTTTTTTCTTTAGCTCGTATAAATACTTACCGTAGTCTACAACCTTACAAACAGGCGGATCAACATTTGGTGCAATTTCAACCAGATCCACTCCCAATTCTTCCGCCATTTTTATAGCTTCTTCAATCGGGTAAACACCCGGCTCTATATCATCACCTACAACACGCACTTGTGGCGTGTTACGTATATTTTTGTTTATACGATGTTGTTCTTCTTTAACTCCCGGACGTTTAAATCCTTCTCTTAAACCCCTGGGGCGTTTAAAAGGTACAGGCGTAGTAGGCGCAGTGCCCGGTTTTATAGGACCTGTATTTTTGTTATTGTTGTTTATTGGTTTTTTAAAAACGCTAATAATGACCTCCGCTTTTTATGATTAGTTAATTACTTTTTGTTTAAAATCACTTTCAATAGTTGTTTGTATTAATTTCGCAAAGTCTTCGATCGACATAGTGCCAATATCTCCTTTACCTTGTTCACGCACCGCTACAGTCCCTTCTTCTGCCTCTTTTTCACCAACAACGAGCATGTATGGTATTTTGTTTAACTCATTATCCCGTATTTTCTTCCCTATCTTTTCATTTCTTTCGTCAACAAGGCCGCGAATATCGGAATTATTTAGCAATTCTAAAACTTTTTTTGCGTAATCGTTATATTTTTCGCTGATCGGTAAAATAGCTACCTGATCCGGTGTTAACCAAAGCGGAAATTTACCGGCGCAATGTTCAATTAAAACGGCTATAAACCGTTCCAATGAGCCAAACGGTGCACGGTGTATCATAACAGGGCGGTGTTTTAAATTATCAGAACCTGTATATTCCAATTCAAAACGCTCCGGCAAATTATAATCAACCTGTATGGTTCCCAATTGCCATTTACGGCCAATAGCATCCTTTACCATAAAATCGAGTTTAGGGCCGTAAAAGGCTGCTTCGCCCAATTCAGTTACTGTTTTTAACCCTTTTTCGGCGGCCGATTCAATAATAGCCTGCTCTGCTAAAGCCCAGTTTTCGTCGGAGCCAATATATTTACTTTTGTTCTCAGGATCCCGTAAGGAAATTTGTGCAGTGTATTCCCTAAAGTCTAAAGCATTAAATACATGTAATACTAAGTCAATTACTTTTAAAAATTCTTCCTTCACCTGGTCGGGACGAACAAATAAATGGGCGTCATCCTGTGTAAAGCCGCGCACACGGGTTAAACCATGTAATTCTCCTTTTTGCTCGTAACGGTAAACTGTACCAAACTCGGCATAACGTACAGGGAGGTCTTTGTATGATTTAGGAAACGCCTTATAAATTTCGCAGTGATGCGGGCAGTTCATCGGCTTTAAATAAAATTCTTCTCCTTCATGCGGTGTCTTGATAGGCTGAAAGGAATCGGCACCATATTTTTCGTAATGCCCCGAACAGACGTAAAGGTCTTTATTGGCAATATGCGGCGTAACCACCGGTAAATAACCGGCTTTGGTTTGTGCCTTTTGCATAAACTGAATTAAGCGCTCGCGCAGCATAGCGCCTTTAGGGAGCCATAACGGTAAGCCTAAACCAACTTTTTCGGAAAATGTAAATAATTCAAGTTCCTTACCAAGCTTGCGGTGATCGCGCTTCTTAGCTTCTTCCAATAAAAGCAGGTAGTCTTTCAGCTCTTTATCTTTAGGGAAAGCGATCCCGTAAATACGGGTCAGCATTTTATTTTTCTCATCGCCTTTCCAATATGCACCGGCAATATTCAACACCTTTACGGCTTTAATAAAACCGGTATTAGGAATGTGCGGCCCGCGGCATAAATCTGTAAAATTGCCTTGTGTGTATAAGGAAATAGTACCGTCATCCAAACGTTCCAACAAATCTAATTTATAGTTATCACCTTTATCCGTAAAGTATTTTATGGCATCGGCTTTACTTATTTCTTTACGAATAAATTCATTGTTTTGTCGCGCCAACTCTAACATTTTTGCTTCGATTTTTTCAAAATCGGCAGGCGTTAATGTTTGCCCGTTTAAGTCAACATCATAGTAAAAGCCATTTTCTAGCGGCGGGCCGACCCAAAATTTCACATCCGGGTATAAAGCTTCTAAAGCCTCAGCCAGTAAGTGGGCAGACGAATGCCATAAGGTGTTTTTACCTTCTGTATCATTCCACGTTAACAGGCTTAACGTACTGTCTTGGTTAATGGGTTTGTCAGCGTCTACTACTTCGTTGCTGACTTTTGCTGCCAGCACATTGCGTGCTAAGCCTTCGCTAATGCTCTGTGCTACCTGCATAGAGGTGGTTCCTTTTGGGTATTCGCGGATGGAACCATCGGGTAAAGTAATTTTTATCATAACGTTTTTCCCACTTACAACGTGGGTTTTAATTTAGGGTAGCAAAGATAGCAGAATTAGGTTATTGTGTGGTATTAATGTTAAAAATAAAAACGAATTTTAAAATGAAATTAATTCAATAACAAGGATTTAACATTAATTTAAAATTTAAATGTTGCAACATATATTGTTATAACATACATTTGTGCCATAATTTAAAAACTTAAACCATTTATGAAAACAACTTTAACAACTTTAGTGGCTGTAACAGCTTTATCGTTTGGCGTAAAAGCACAAACAAACTGGAATGTAGATGCATCTCACAGTAAATTAGGATTTGCGGTAACTCACATGATGGTGAGCGAAGTAGAAGGTAAATTTAAAATTTATGAAGGTAAAGTAGCTTCACCGAAAGCAGATGCTGATTTTACGGATTCTAAAATTGAATTTAATGTAGATGCGGCAAGCATTAATACAGATGATGAAAAAAGAGACGGACATTTAAAAAGCCCTGACTTTTTTGACGTTGCTAAATACCCTAAAATTAACTTTAAAAGTACATCAATGAAACCGGGTAAAATTAAAGGTACTTATATTTTAGTTGGTGACATCACAATGCATGGTGTTACTAAACCGGTAATGTTAACCGCTATCGGAGCATCTAAAATTGTTAAAGACCCTTACGGAATGGAGCGTTACGCGTTTAAAGTAACCGGTAACTTAAACCGCAAAGATTATGGCTTAACGTACAATTCGGCTTTAGAAGCAGGTGGAGTGGCTTTAAGCGATGAAGTAAGATTAGACATTAGTGTAGAGATTACAAAAGCAAAATAATTAACTCATATAATTGATCCCCTGTAAATTTTACAGGGGATTTTTAATAAACGGAAATTGAAATTAGAAGAAGAGATACAGCAGAAAAAGTTTAAGAGTGAGACCCAAAAACTGGCGATTAACCTTATATATACTACAAATTGGCTGAGCTCACAATACAGTTCTTTTTTTAAAAATTCGGATATTACCCAACAACAATACAATGTTTTGCGCATACTCAGAGGCCAGCATCCTAACCCCTGCAGTATAAAATTAATTAAAGAGCGCATGCTCGATAGGATGAGCGATGCTTCAAGGATAGTAGATAAGCTTAAAGCCAAAAACTTGTTGATCAGGAAAGAATGCCCGATGGACAGAAGAAGCGTAGATGTAGTAATTACCGATAAAGGCTTGGATCTACTAAAAACATTAGATACGATTGATGAAGATTATAAAGAAGTATTCAATTCTTTAACAAAAGAAGAAATGGTTATGCTAAATACGCTGCTTGATAAGCTAAGAGATTAGTATTTTTAATTTAGGTAAAATATCTTGAATTAGTTTACGACATTTGCAATCAAAATATGAGATACAGATGCTTGGCTTAAAAATGGAAACAGACCCTCGCTGGGTTAATATTGTTGAAAAAAACATCGAAGAAATTTTAACGGATCATGCCTATTGCGAACAAAAAGCCGCAACAAATGCCTTGTCTATTATGATAAGTTACCCTTACCATACCGACTTGGTAGATGAAATGCTGACCTTAGCTAAGGAAGAACTGACCCATTTTGAAATGGTACACCAAAAAATTAAAGACCGTGGCTTAGCGTTGGGTTTTGAGCGTAAGGATGAGTATGTGGGCGAACTGTATAAATTTATGCGTAAAGGTCATAAGAAAGAGATTGTTTTAATTGACCGTTTATTATTTGCGGCTATGATAGAGGCCAGAAGCTGCGAACGGTTTAAATTATTGTCGGAAGAGATTAATGATGAAGATTTGAAAAGTTTTTACAGAGAATTAATGATCAGTGAGGCATCTCACTACACATTATTTATAGGATTTGCCAGAAAATATGGCTCATCTGCAGAAGATATTGATGTGAGATGGCAGCAATGGCTTGATTATGAGGCCGGGATATTGAAAAACTACAGTAAAAAAGAAACTATTCACGGGTAGCTGTTTAAAAATAGTACCTGCAAATATTTTGATAAATAAAAAAATTAACTTAGTTTTGCACAAACTTTTAAAAACTAAATAAATGAAAAAAATTACATTATTAGCGGTTGCTTTCGTAGCAATTTCTTTTGCTTCTTGCAAAAAAGATTACACTTGTACTTGTTCATACACTAGCGGTACCTCAACTGCTAGCAGCAATGTAACTTATACAAAAGTTAAAAAGAAAGATGCTCAAAAATCTTGTGATGCAGCTAATGCTAACATGGGTGGATTAGGGTCTTGCACATTAAAATAATTAATTTTTTAATTATTTAAAAAAGCTATCTGTTTACACAGATAGCTTTTTTTGTTTTATATATTACAATCACTGTTAGAAATCGATAAAAGCAAATATTTAACATATTAAACTCGCTATTAACAACATATTTTTAAAAAATACCCGGTAAAGGGTACAGCCGGTTTGAAAAAAGTATATATATTTGTCAAAACTTAAAAAAACCTTAAAGATGAAAAAAATTACTTTATTTGCTTTTGCAGTTGCGGCTTTAAGCCTGGCCTCTTGTAAAAAAGACAGAACGTGTCAATGTACCTATACTCAAACCGGTACTACAAATGTAACATCTCATACAGAAGATATTACTTACACAAAAATTAAAAAAGCGGATGCTAAGTATAACTGTGATAAATCTACAGTAAATTCTACATCTACTCAAACTAACGGTAATGTTACAACTACTACAAGTTCATCTTACGTATCTAATTGCAAATTAAAATAATCATTAATTAACCTTATTTATAAAAAAATGAAAAAAGCTATTATATTAACTGCAGTATTAAGTTTAAGCTTATTTGCTGTGTCTTGTAAAAAAGCAAGAACTTGTACTTGTACAACATCTGATTCTTCTGTAACTACACAAACACAAGGTGGTGTATCTGTTACAAGTAATCCTAACGTGTCATCTAATACTGACGCTATAACAATTGACAATAAAATATCTAAAAAAGATGCTTTAAGAAAATACGGTTGTTTCAGCAGAAATACTGTTGAAACTACAGTTAGTTCAGGCGGTAGCGGTTCAAACGCTTACACTCAAAATACCACTGATACAAGAACAACAACTTGCGATTTAAAATAATCTCAATTTCTTTGATAAAAAAGCTACCTATGGTAGCTTTTTTTGTTTAACAAAAAATGGATCGGTTGAGGTATATTTTTTAAGGCACGATCCCGACAGACGAAATAAAAAGGTAAATTTGAAACATAAAAATTAACCCTTCCTAAATAAATATTACCAGGTGAAAACTCTATTGATAAACATATTCTTCTTTTTACTGTGTTCTTTTATGGGCTTGGTGTTCTTGTACAGCGGTTACACAAAATTACATCCCATCGAACCCTTTGAGTATACGTTCGTAGACCTTGGAATTGGTGGTTGGCGTTTAGCCCCTTTCATAGCAAGGTTTATGATAGGTTTAGAGTTTTTTATAGGATTTTTACTGATAATAGGGTTATACATCAAACGATTTACTATTAAGTTAACCATCGTTTCTTTAATTGTTTTTTGTATCTATTTAATTTTTGTTATACTCAGTGCCGGTAATAATGGTAACTGCGGTTGCTTTGGTACTGCTATATCCATGACGCCACTGCAAGCCCTATTCAAAAATGGTATTATGATAGTGGTTTGCCTTGTTATCTATAAGTTTTATGATGGCATTCATTATAAAAAATTCGGTAAGTGGGTATTTACATTTTTATTTATTGCAGCATTTGCATTGCCGCATATTTTAAATTATGTAGACCTGAGTTTTTCCGAAGCTTATTTAAATAAAAAACAGGATAGCTTTAAACTCGAATTGGATAGTGTATATAAGTACAGTAAAATACATAAGACTCCAAAAACTCTTAGTAAGGGTAAGCATGTTATTGCCTTTATGAGCTTAACATGCCCACATTGTCGTATTGCCGCGAAAAAAATAAAGCTGATCAAAGAAAAAAATCCTTCTATCTCGATCTACTTTATATTAAACGGCGATTATAAAAATATCCAACCATTTTTTGATGATACAAAATCAAGAAATATAGAATATTGTATTTTGAACGGGCCAAGCTTTATTTATTTAGCGGGGATGAATATGCCTGCTATCTATCTTGTAAATAATTCGGTGGTTGAAAATAACGTAAATTACATAGAGCTTGACCAGTCGGAAATAGAAAAATGGCTCGCCAAGCCTTAATTCTACAACAGGTCTTTTATCAGCGCTAATGTATCGATTTGATAAAAATTGGTATTTGAATTTTGTTGTGGGATACAGGAAAAATATATGGCTTTCCAATCGGCATTCAAAGCTCCTAAAATATCAGTTTCATAATTATCACCAATCATAATACATTCTGTATTTTTTGCTTCGGAGAGTTGCTGAGCCAATTCAAATATTTTAATGTCAGGCTTGTTAACGCCATAATCTTCTGATATAATAATGTGATGAAAAAACGCTTTTAAAGCTGACGTTTCGAGTTTAATATGCTGTACTTCTTTAAAGCCATTTGTAATAATATGTAATATGTAATTTTTTTGTGTAAGGTAGTTTAAAACATCTATGGTACCTTCTATTAAATGAGTTTTATAGGGAGATATGGTTAAATAATCATCGGCCCAGCGTTTAGCAAGTTCTATATTATCAAAATTAAAATATAAAAATGTTTTATAAAAACGTTGGTACCTTAACTCTTCCTTAGTAATGTATTTTAACGCGTACTGTTGCCAGAGTTCGCGGTTTATTGTTTCATAAACGTTTATAAAAGTATCAAACTCCGTATTACAAGATAATCGGATCGTATCTTCAGTAAAAAGATGTAATATTGCCTCACGCGAATTTTTATCGAAGTCCCAAAGAGTATGGTCCAAATCGAAGAATATATGTTTAACGTGTTTCAATATTTAGGAAAAATAGCGAATTTCTGTATCCAAATCCAAATATGGATATTGTGTTTTTAATTCGAGGCATTTTTTAACTTGTAACGATTTAAAATCTGAAAACGCTTTACCGGTTGTATTTAAAGGCCTATGATTTAAAGATAAATTCAACTCATTAAGTTTTGTAATTAACGCATGTGTGTCCTTGTCAAAAAACATATCCGAAAACTTGTTCCATACATAATCAATAGCTTGTTGATTTGGATGCGCCATATCAGGATCATAAAAACGGTAATCCCTTAAGTCGTCATTTACTAATTCGTAAGCCGGGAAATAAATGCAATTTTTATTCTTATTAATGATTTGATGCACACTTTGTATCAAAATAGCTTTGCTGAGGTTATTTTGTATAATACCGTCGCGAAGATGCTTTACGGGAGAAACCGTTAAAATTATCTTTAATTCAGGATTAAATGTGTTAAGTTTTTCAAGCAATGCATTATAATTCGACACGATGGTATTTGTTTCGCAAATTTGTTTGCTAAACTCTCGGCCGGGTAATTTATGACAATTAGCGGCAACTGTATTTGTTTTTAAATGCCGGTAATAAAAGGCGGAGCCTAAAGTAATAACCAACCAATCGGCTTTGGTTAAATGAGTATGCCATGCTTCTATTAACCCGTTTAATGTGCTTAACAATTCCGCTTTAGTAAATTTGATAAATGACGTATGTGTTTCTAATGATAAGTAGGTATCATTATGTTCTGAAATATCTTTATCGGTAAAATAGTTTTTTTCTAAAATTCTTGTAATCGTAATATCAATGCTATTGGGGTTAAAAACAATGCCGAAAGGGTTTGAAAAACATTTAAATTTTAGATCGTTCAGTTTTTTTTCGATGTGTTCGGAAAAGCATGAACCACTTAAAAGAATCGTATCGCGGTGTTGTATTTTATCGGAACATATTCCCGGGTTTAAATCTAAATGAAACCGCATTAATTTTTTTGTGGTAAAGCAAGTTGTTTAACAAAAAGCTGTTTCATAAGCGGTACAATAATGAGTATAAATAATATGATCCCGCCATATATTGCTATATTAAAGCAGGTATCAAATAAATTTTGCCAATACCGGTTTTCCAATTGCATATATATATATTGCGGGGTATTGTAATAATTAGTAGCAAATCCTCCGTCCCCTTCAGCGGTCACAATATCAGTCATGCCATACTCATATTGGCCGGCATTAAAAAATGCGTTTTTAAACAGTGATATGATCATTAACGGAAATACGGGCATTGATAAATAGGTAATTTGAGCACATATATTTTTAAATGCGTTAAAGCGTTTAGCAGGCATAATGCTTAGTAATGTCATTACTATGGCAATAACTATTATTAGGGTGAGTAAAAATAAATAAAGTGTGTCTTTATAAACATTGCTTGTGTAGGGGATTAACTGGCTTATAATAAATAACAATATAGGAATGATGATCAGTGAAATAAGGGTGACGAGGTATTGCTTCCATGGCACCATCTTAAACAACATTACTAACATGGAAATATAAAGGCAGGTATATAAAATAAAATTCAAAAATTCCGATTTCCAAATAAATAACGGGATAAACTTGGCTTCTGCAACATTATCAAGTATTTTATTTATTTCATAATGGTTAACCATGATATAGTTATTAAAAAGGTCACTATTGCTCACAGGCGGAAGGGTTAACAAATATTTGTATCTTTTAAGCAGTGTATCATCCAAGCTTTTTGCTTCTTTATAAAAACCATACGTTTTTAACACTGATAAATAGCTGTGAATGCATGATTTTATGTGTTGTTCATTTTGCGAAGTATCGTAAATTTTTTTCAGATCATTATTTGTCAGGAGTCCTTTAAACTTTACCGTATCATATCTCATCAGCCACGGGGTATAAGAATCAAACGTTATGCGTGTTTTCAGGTCATAAAAAGTTTGTTTTCCTGTACTGTCGTAGTTGGATGAGTAGTTATTTATATCATCCATCATCACATACGCTTCACCTTTATTAAGTGTATTAATATCATTTATAAATTCCGCATTGCTTACTGTATTTGCAAAGCGCGCGTTATATATGGCTGTAAAGGCTATAGGGAAGCTTGCTAGCACAAATACGCAGCAAAAATTTACTAAAAATATTTTGTATTCATCAACCCAATGCCGTTTACCGAACTTTTTTTCAAGATTAAATATGACGTTATGATATACCCAAAAGCACAATGCTATTATAGCCAATATGGTAAACAGGAAATACCACAGTGCCAGGTCTTGCGGGTGCGATAAGCTTACCGGAATAACAATGCCCGATAAAGCTGAAAGCACGGTTGTAATAATTCCATAAAAAATAACATAGTGAATTTTGCTGATCCATATTATAGGGTGGTTCAGTAATAAATAATTATCTATTTGTTTTAGAAATGAAGGAATGAATCTTTTCAAGGTTTAATTTTTAATGTAAATATAAAAAATAAAGGGCTACAAATGCAGCCCTTTTAATTCATGAAAATGGGTATAATTATTAGAACCTTTCGGTTTGTGAAAAGAAAAAGTTAGCTTCAATGTTAGCATTTTCATCACTGTCTGAACCATGTACGGCGTTGGCAGCGATTGATTTTGCAAATAATTTACGAATGGTTCCTTCATCAGCTTTAGAGGGATCCGTAGCACCGATCAATGTTCTGTAATCATTTACGGCGTTATCTTTTGACAGCACAGCCGCTACAATCGGCCCATTGCTCATGTAGTCAACTAATTCACCGTAAAAAGGACGTTCTTTATGAACTTCATAAAATTTACCGGCTGTTTCTTTGCTGAGTTTTAAATATTTCATAGCTACAATTTTAAAACCGGATTGGTTTATTTTAGCTAAAATAGGACCGATGTTGTTAGCCTCAACTGCATCGGGTTTAATCATTGTAAATGTAATGTTTCCTGCCATTAGTGTTTTTTTAGGGTGCAAAGATACAAATATTGTTTTTATATCAAATTCAGGAGGCAAAATAACCTAAATTTGCAGCACAACTAAAAAATATGCAAAAAGACCCTTTCCCCAAATTTAAAGCATTATTAAAAAAATCGAATGATATTGTTATTGTTACCCATTATAACCCCGATGGTGATGCTATGGGCTCGTCATTAGCACTTTATAATTATTTAATTAAAACGGAGAAAAACGTTACGGTTATTACGCCAAACGACTATCCGGATTTTTTACATTGGTTACCCGGAAATAAAAAAGTAATTGCGTTCAACACTCATCAAAAAAAGGCAGCAGCTCTCATCGCTAAAAGTGATCTTATCTTTACACTCGATTTTAATAATTATTCGAGGCTGGAAGGATTAGGTGAGTTATTGAAAAACTACACCGGCAAAACAATATTAATTGATCATCATCAGCAGCCTGATACTTATGCAACCCTTATGTACCATGACGTTAAAGCATGCTCCACCTGCGAACTGATTTATGAATTTATTGTGGGACTGGGAGGAAAAAAACTGATAGATAAAGACATTGCATCTTGTTTATATACCGGTATAATGACGGATACAGGCTCATTTAGGTTTGACAGCGTGACTCCAACCACCCATCATATACTAGCCCATTTATTGGAAACAGGAATTGTACCGAGTGATATTCATTCTGCTGTTTATGATACTTACAGCGAGAGCAGGGTAAGGCTGTTAGGCTATTGCTTGACTGAAAAAATGGTGGTGATCCCTGAAATGCAGACGGCTTATATGTCATTAACGGAAAAAGAATTGAGCCGCTTTCAGCATAAAAAAGGGGATACGGAAGGAATTGTAAATTATCCGTTCTCTATAAAAGGCATTACGTTCTGTGCTTTTTTCAGTGAAGGTGAAGGCAAAGTAAAAATATCTTTCAGGAGTAAAGGTAAGTTTGATGTGAATCAATTTGCTAGAAAATATTTTAACGGTGGTGGACATATTAACGCTGCAGGCGGTCGCGGCAACGTTTCGGACATAGAAGTAACTATAAAGGAATTTTTAGCCTTGTTGCCTCAGTATAAAAAAGAAATTTTAAAAAAATAGTTAAACTCTCGTCATTGCGAGGCACGAAGCAATCTCACATTTAGTATAGTAACCGAATAATAATAAATTGTGTTTGAGATTGCTTCACTATGTTTGCAATGACGCTTACTCCTTCATAAACTTAACTCTTGCAATTTCAAGTCCTTCGCTTTCTACGGATAAAAAGTAAACACCAGGGGTTAAATGAGCAACAGCTACATTACCGGTGGTATTGTTTTCATGAATTACCGTCTTGCCTAACACATCCGTTATAGTGAGGGATACAGATTTATTACTATTATTAAAACTAAAATTAAGCTGATGGCTTGCCGGATTTGGATAGAGTTTAAAATTAATATTCTGCTTATCAATATCATTCAGCGAGGTTAAAGTGTTTAACCTGTACTTCCTGAAAAAACGCCATATCTCAACAGAAGCATTAAAGTCTTGGTTGGTAACTCCTATCACGTAAGGCGAACCGGGCCATGTGTGTGCACCGCCAATTACTTTAAAAAGTTCAACGCTGCTTCCTGAAGTTCCATTATTATAAACGTAATGTTCGGCAGTACAGCCATCGCCGGTATTGGTATTTGGTACGTTAGTAAATACAGGCGTTGTATTACATCCATTTTTTACAACCCAATATTTCACTACAGAATCAATAGGCATCATTCCCTGCGATGCGTTACCTGCATAGGGTACAGTGCCATCGGCTGTGCCATGTATTTGCATAACAGGTATTGGGCGGGTAGGGTGACAATTAACACCGTATTGTGTCGTAAAAATACTGCCGGTTACCGAGGCAATTGCAGCAATGCGGTTGCTTAATTCGCAAGCAAGGGTATGACTCATAAAACCGCCATTACTCATGCCTGTTGAGTATACCTGATTTAGGTCTATATTATATTGCAGCTTTAACGAATCAATTAATTGACTGATAAAGCCTTTATCATCCACTAAAGTCGATGACATGCCCGCATTCCAAAACCGCTGTCCCGCATTATACGTTCCGTTTGGATATACCATTAAAAAATTAGCGGTATCTGCAATAGGCATAAAGTTGCTATAGTATTGCTGTTGAATGGCATTGCTTGTGTAGCCGTGCATATTAATAATTAAAGGCCGCGCACTTGTACCGTTGTAAATTGCAGGAATATATAGTTGGTACGATCTGTAAATACCGCCCGAAATAATACTATCAACTACTGTAGATTGTGCAAAGGTTTGTGATAAAGCAGTTGCTAAAAAAAAGATGTATAGTTTTTTTATCATTGTTTGTTATTAGAAAATTAAAGATAGAAAAAAATAGTATCGTACAAAATAGCGTTTGATTGTATAAAGGCTGCAACTGTTGTATAAACAAATATTTAGTAACTTTGTTATTTATCATAAATGGAACGTAAAACATTTTTGAAATATTTAAGTATCTTACCTTTTACCGGCTTGGCAATGAATATAAAAGATTTTGTAAATAACGTAGATCAAAAAGAATACCATCAAAAGATGCCTTTACTATTTATAGGTCATGGAAACCCTATGAATGCTATAACTGATAACATCTATAGAAAAGAATGGGAAGTTATTGCAAAAAAAATTACTCAGCCAACGGCCATACTTTGCATTTCGGCGCATTGGCTTACTAAGGGCACTTTTGTTACTATGGCCGAAAACCCGGTAACTATTCATGATTTCGGCGGTTTCCCGGAAGAGTTATTTCAGCAGCAATACCCTGCGAAAGGAGCGGTTAACTACGCTAAAATGACCATTGAAAATGTAACATCAACTGTTGTGCATGAAGACTTTGAATGGGGTCTGGATCATGGGGCGTGGAGTGTATTAAAGGCCATGTACCCGTTAGCAACTATTCCTGTTTACCAAATGAGCATTGATTATACCAAACCTGCCCAATACCATTTTAACCTTGCAAAAGAACTTTCTTTTTTAAGAACTAAAGGGGTTTTAATTGTTGGCAGCGGAAATGTAGTTCACAATTTAGGAAGGTTAAGCATGAACGGTAAACCGTTAGACTGGGCAATAGAATTTGATACGTTCGTTAAGAAAAATATTGACGATAATACACCTGAAAACCTGGTTGATTATACCAAGCTTGGCGCCCTTGCTTCTATGGCGCACCCCTCTAACGAACATTACCTGCCATTAATTTATACCTTAGGTTTAAGGGATAAAACGGATACAATGATGTATTTTACGGAAAGCTTTGACCTGGGGTCTATAAGTATGCGCAGCGTGCTATTTAGTTAAAGGGATAATAATATCCTATTCTTAAGTTCTTGGAAGTTTGAGGTTTTCGCCTGCCTCTTGCGAAAATTGTATTGAGAACCTTTGATCTTCTTTCTTTTTTTCGGACGCTTCTCAATACACCTTTTCCATTCTCCCTTTTCCACTTTCCATGCTTTTTTAATTCTTCAGGCCTCACCTCATTTCCCTTTCATTTCCATCAATAAATCATATAACCGGCTCATTATCTTGCTAATTTGACCCAAATTCATATTTGACTTTTTCACGGATTAAATGTACATTCGTTCTCTTAAAATTTAATATGTATGGCTAAATTCAGAAAGCAAGACGCTTTAGATTATCACTCTCAAGGAAGACCCGGAAAAATTGAAGTAATCCCTACAAAACCATATAGTACTCAACGTGACCTAACGTTAGCATATTCTCCCGGCGTGGCAGAGCCGTGTTTAGAGATCGAAAAAAATCCGGAAGACGCTTATAAATATACGGCTAAAGGTAACCTGGTAGCCGTTATATCAAACGGAACCGCGGTATTAGGTTTAGGGGATATAGGTGCCTTGGCATCGAAACCTGTTATGGAAGGTAAAGGGTTGCTCTTTAAAATTTTTGCAGATATTGATGTGTTTGATATTGAAGTAGACACAAAAAATATTGATGAATTTGTAAATACCGTAAAAAATATTGCGTCTACATTCGGAGGAATAAACTTAGAAGACATTAAAGCGCCTGAGTGTTTTGAAATTGAACGCCGCTTAAAGGAAGAATTAAATATCCCTTTAATGCATGATGATCAGCACGGTACGGCCATCATTTCATCGGCCGGGTTATTAAATGCGGTAGAGATTTCAGGCAAAAAAATGAGCGAGATAAGGTTGGTAATCAATGGTGCAGGTGCTTCTGCCAACTCTTGCGCAAAAATGTACATTGCTGTGGGCGTTAAAAAAGAGCATATTTTAATGCTCGACAGTAAAGGGGTGATCCATAAAAAGAGAACAGACCTTGATCAATATAAATCTTTTTTCGCAGCGGACGATACAAGTAAAAATACATTGGAAGAAGCCATTAAAGGCGCGGATGTATTTGTAGGGTTATCAAAAGGTAATATTTTATCGCAGGATATGGTACGTTCTATGGCTCCTAATTGCATTGTGTTTGCGTTGGCTAATCCTACCCCCGAAATTTCGTATGAAGAAGCAGTAGCTGCCCGGGAAGATATTATTATTGCAACAGGCCGCAGCGACCATCCTAACCAGGTTAACAACGTATTGGGTTTCCCGTTTATATTTAGAGGCGCGCTCGATGTAAGGGCCACTACTATTAATGAAGAAATGAAGTTAGCAGCGGCTTTAGCTATTGCTTCTTTAGCTAAAGAAAATGTTCCTGATTACGTGAATTTAGCCTACGGTTCTAAAAACTTAAGCTTTGGTACAGAATATATTATTCCTAAACCGATCGATAACCGTTTAATTTCTATTGTAAGTTCCGCGGTAGCAAAAGCAGCTATCGACAGTGGTGTTGCTAAGCATATCATTACCGATTGGGATGCCTACCGTACGGAGTTAGATAACCGATTAGGCAAAAACAATAAGCTGATGCGCAGTGTTGCCAATAAAGCCAAGTCAAACCCTAAGCGTGTTGTATTTACGGAAGCGGATACCTATAAAATATTAAAAGCCGCGCAGGTAGCGAAAGACGAAGGCATTGCAAAACCTATTTTACTGGGTAATAAAGAAAAAATTCTTTCTCTGATTGAAGAGCATGGCCTTGATATGGGTGATATGCCGATTATTGATACCTGGCTGCCTGAGGAAGAAGAAAGACGTAATGCATTTGGTGATTTACTTTGGAAGAAGCGTCAACGCCGAGGCTTAACACAATATGATGCCCGTAAGTTAATGCGTGACCGTAATTATTTTGGAGCAACCATGGTTGAGTTAGGATTAGCGGATGCTATGATATCGGGCTTAACACGTAAATATGCAGCACCTATAAAACCGGCATTAGACGTAATTGGTGTGCAGGATGGTGTAAGCCGTGTAGCAGGTTTATATATTATGGTTACTAAGCGCGGCCCTTATTTTTTTGCGGATACAACCATGAATGCGGATCCTACGGCTCAACAGCTTGCAGATATTGCAGCGTTAACCGCTAACACTGTTAAGCAATTCAATATCACTCCAAAAATTGCCATGCTGTCTTATTCTAATTTTGGTTCTGCGGAAGGCACTGTTCCATCTAAAGTTCAGGAAGCCGTTAAAATTCTTCATAAAAATTTCCCGGGGTTAATTGTTGACGGTGATATCCAGGCAAATTTTGCCGTAAATAATGACCTGTTAAAAGAACAATTTCCATTTAGTTCTTTAGTGGATAAAGACGTTAATACATTTATTTTCCCAAACCTTGCTTCCGGTAATATTGCCTATAAATTACTACAGGAGCTTGGAGGCGCGGAAGCCATAGGCCCTGTATTAATGGGCTTAAAAAAACCCGTGCATGTATTACAACTTGGAAGCTCTGTAAGAGAAATCGTTAATATGATTACCATTGCAGTAGTTGATGCACAGGAGAAAAAATAGAGTGAATTTTATATAAATTAAAACCTCTTCTTATTAATTAAGGAAGAGGTTTTTTTATGTGGTTTTGTTTGCTAATACAATAAATATGTAATCTGTTTTTTATAAAGAGCAATATTGTAACGGAAAACTTTCAATAAATCTTTGCATATACATTTCAATTATCTTATAAATTCATACTATTTATTATGACTAAATTCCTGCCTGCGAAAATTAAATTCTTTAATACTATACTTCATAGTATCCATTTAAATTTGTATTGAAAACAGGATGTAAGTAGGAAAAGTAAACTTAGGAAACCTGATATTTCTGATAATTTTTTTTAAAAAAAAACAAAAAAAGCCTTGTAATTTCTTACAAGGCTTTAAGTGTTGTTGCGTCGGCAACGTGTGATCCTGCTGGGACCACAACTTTTTATTGTTTGTTATTAGTATTTATTGGTAGTCTGTGTATTTTGAGTTTGTTGATTTTAATAGTTTTTTAATAGTTTTCGTTAAAGTATTGATCAATGATAGTTTCTTTTTTATCTGTATAATTTGTTAAAAATATTTTTATTGACTTTAAGTTTACTTTTGTAACCTGTTGTATTTTTTGGTATTCAGATGCACTGGACCATCTTTTTAGAAAAAGTTCTCTAGCGCTTATTTTTAACGGATTCCCTTTATCGTCTGTATATAAAGGGACGCTTCCTTTAAATTTAAGGCCATTCTTGGTCAATATGGTAAAATAGCAGTCTAGTTTAATCCCTGGCCTTACCCGTTTATTGAGTTGCAAGTCAAATATAGTTAAATAAGAGCTATCACTTACATCTAGTGGGCTTATAGTTTCGGTGTAGACCTTTAGCTCCTTAATGTGATATTCGTTTTGCTTAATGGGATCCTCGCACGAACAGAAAGCTAATGTGATGGTTAACATTGCACACATTAAAAAAAATTGTTTTTTCACGATATGTGATTTTTTATTTTTCCTACTCTATAAAGCGATTTTCGGAAACCTCGCGCGCAAGATTCGTTTGATTGTAGATGCTACTTAGTTAAGTACCATATTACAGCAATGATGACTACTACAATGAAGCTGATGGTCTTAATTTTCTGGTCTTGGCTTAATTCACCTTTTTTATTTAAATCATAATTCTGCTCTAACTGCCTTCGTTCTTTGGGATCAAATTTTAATCCGCAGTTCATGCATGTCACCATTACTTTGCCGCTCCCGATAAAGCCCGTTAAAAGGCTATAGCCCTTATTAGTAGAGCTTAATGATGTTGATTTGCATTTGGGACACATTGCTTCGTTATTCATGATATTAATTTAAATTTAAAGCTATATATGCAAGTAGCTTTATCTTGCTTAATCCTATTCTTATCATTTCATCCCGTAACTTAATTGACTTATTAATAGCAATAATTACAGGGCATTCAATACATTTCTTGGTTTTTTTCATAGGATTGCAATAACGCAATACTCAATCCTTTATTTTAGTTTTTTGACAGTGCCTACCCCAATTCATCCAACTTACTGTTTACCAGTCTATTTAATGTCTTATTATTAACCCGTAGATCTTCAATATCTTGCTTTAGATATTCAATGATCATTCTTAAATCAGATTCATTTTGTTTCATTAAGAGGATTGTTCCATTAGCGATGTCGAGTTCGGTGTTAGACTTATTTTTAAATTTACTTTCTGAAAGTTTATTAATGTATTTTTCTGTTCTTGCAGAAGATCCATCATATTTACCTGAGATATAATAATCATACATTCTCTCTGACATGCCCAATAATATAGCCATTTCAGCCTTATTTAAGCCTCTTTTTTTTCTCTCGACCTCTATAATAAGTGAAAATACCATAATGATATTGTTAATATCGTGTTCAAAACTAACATAAAATACTTTCAGAAAGTTTCAGAAAGCAATGTATATTTGTCAACGATAAGATTAATACAAATATATAAACTTTTTAACAAATGCAAACCATAAGACCAGAAATAGTAAAACAACTTAAAAAGAGCAGTAAGGCTAGGTACTTATTAGCTTATTTGTTTGATATACATCCAAACAACATCAGTAGGATGTTAGAAAATGAAGATATTAGGCTTACAACGCCTACATGTTTGGCTGCTATAGCGACTGAATTAGGATATAAGAAATCAGAATTACTTACAGAAAAATAATATGGCAAATCAACTCCCTCTACAGCCAATTTACCTAAATCAAAAGGAAGCCGCTCAATATCTTCGGGTACATGAAACGTTTTTAAAGAAAGCGGCAGATGATGGTTTAATAATTCGGTGCAAGCGTAAAGGTGCGGGCTTCGTTTATAAAATTAAAGAACTGATTGAACTAGCAAATGACATTGATAACGGTGAATTACCGGTTACCTAAGTACTAACACAAACACTTTTCCACAATGGTTTTTCCTTGGTTCAATTCCGGGGGTGGAACACTACGCTCTTTGACTTACTGGAATAGCACAAGAACATGATTACGAAAAAAGGTTATGCCGTTGAATTAGTGAAGAGCATTTGAAAAGAGCCGGGATTTTGGAAGTGTTTTGATAACCTCAGAAACAGGATGTGAACTGTAAACGAGAGGCGGGTTGTACGGCTAGGCAATCAATACAACTACAAGCTTATCATTTAACTGTTAGTGGAAGATTTTAAATGAATAAAGACATTTTATAAATATTGGCTAATGGGTTCGTGGCGCAAGAAAGACGCTCGGCTGTGATAATAGCTCGTTGGAACTCAAGTGTCGAACCTGTTAGCCTTTAATTACAATACAATATACTCCCTGCATGGCTTTAGACCTATGCTTTGATGGATTACAGGGAGCAAATAAATTAAATTAAATACCATAATAAAAATAGAAATCAAAAACCGCTGGACTGGATCGATTATTTTTTCATACCAGGCTGGGTTTAGTAACAATTAATCAACTAATAAAATAAACAATTAAAAACAAAATAATCATGACAAAACAATTTTTAAACAAAAAGTGCATCATCAGAACCTATTCCGCAGGCGTGTGGTTCGGAACGATTAAAGAACTTGAAAACTCAGAATGCGTTTTATTAAACGCTCGCCGGTTATGGTATTGGGATGGCGCCAATTCTTTATCTCAACTGGCCGTTGAAGGATCATCTAAACCGGACAAGTGCAAGTTTAGCATGGCTATCAATGAAGAATGCGGGATTTATTTGCCACAGGTCATTGAAGTGTTACCGTGTTCAGAAAAATCAATCATAAACGTTGAAAACGTAAAAGAATGGAAGCTGTAAAAAAAGATATTTTGAAGTTTATTAGTACTACTGGCTCTGGCTCTGGCGATGGCTATGGCGATGGCTATGGCTCTGGCGATGGCTCTGGCGATGGCGATGGCTCTGGCTCTGGCGATGGCTCTGGCTATGGCTCTGGCGATGGCTCTAAGCAAAAATACTTAAAAAAAATTGAGTATAAAATAAACGGAAAATTAGATAATTACAAAATAAATCTAAAGACTTGGCAAAGAGTTGATGTTTATTATATAGACGACTTGCCTTGTACTTTTATTTCAGTTAAAAATAATCTAGCTAAGGTTCATTTAATTGATGTTGATAATTTAACTTCAAAAGAATGTTTTATTGGAAAGTTTGAAAATTGTTTTGCTCACGCAGATAGTGCTAAAAATGCTATGCAAGAGGCGGCAAATAAGCATTTTTCATTGTTAGACATTGATTCCAAAATTCTACAATTCAAAAAAGAATTTCCAGATTACAACAAGCAATATTCTAATGAATCATTTTATAAATGGCATACTATTTTAACCGGATCTTGTTCAGGTGGTAAAGAAATGTTTATTAAAAACAAATCTATTTCATTAACGGGTAGTATGTCAGTTAACGACTTTATTAAATTGACGGCAACTGAATACAACGGGCAAATTATTAATAGATTAAAATGAAAACACTTATACTCCTATTCATAACAGCATCCCTATCGGCTCAAATAGACGACAAGGCAAAGCGCTTAATGTTCCTAACCTTTTAAAAAATTAACATGAACCTACTAAACCTATACACCAGAGACGTAACGCTAATTGTAAAAGGAATCGTTGCAGCCTATAACAGGCATGATACAATTGATCCCGAATATGAACTGCACTTCGCTACAACCGTTAAAAGTAACTCAACCTTAACGGAGTTTGTAGTAAGCTACTCATGGTTTACCGGGATGAAGAAACCAATTATTGAAAGTGATCCTTGGGAGAAGGTTCAGAGAGACGGTGATTCATTTAATGTAAACTCAGACGCTGATATAAGCGAGCTTGTCGATAAAGTTTACGACGCTATTGAACAGGTTACTGCAAATAAATTTGAACCCCTTTTACACGAACAAATAAGTTAACCATGAAAGAAACCACAGTAAAGTGCATCAGCACGCCGCCAAACACAACATATAAATCAGGAGAGGTTTATCTTAAGGAACGCCTTACGGAATTATTAGGAGATAAATATTTTGCCGAATACATGTTTACTACACGTGATGTGGTAGATATTTATTCAGAAGAAAATTATTTTACAGTAAAAAATAAAACTTTATTAGATTCTTTTATTCAAGAAATAGATTTAAATATTGCGCTTCTTAAACATGAGGATTCTGGTATTGCTGATCGTTTAGCCTTCTCAACCCGTGAAGCCGCCCAAGCATATTTGGAAGAGCAGAAGAAGCCGAATTTTGAAGTAGGGAAGGTTTATAAGTATGATGGCAAAACAGGTCACATGTTAATGGTTACTGACAAAGGTAGTTATGGCTTTTGGTTAAACGAATGGTTTGACTTATCTATTAATTTACTTGTTGGTAAAAAAGGTGCAGGTAAAGATAGTGATTGGCAAGAAGCCACCAAATCCGATTGGGAAGAGGCTCTGATAAAAGAGGCGGAAAGGCGTTATAAATTAGGTGATACAATAGATAAATCATCTTTTAATTACATGGATATAACAAGTGATAAAAAGTATATTAAAATTAAACTTAAAGGTTTGAATTTTGAATTTAGACATGGTTATTTAATTGAAATAACCACTTATGATTATGTATTTAAAGACGGTCAATGGGCCGAAATAATACCACAGCTCAAACAAGCAACCATAACCGAAGACCAATTAGACGCTATCCTTGCTTGCGTGAAAGAGCAGGTCATGAGTGAAATTAATAAGCAATGAACCTACCAACACCTGAACAACAAAAAAGAAGTCACAGGCGCTTTATGATATTCATGATCTCGCTTATCTCCACATTCTTTATCGCTGCTGCTTATGCCTTATATCTGGCCACTTATCATGAGTAAGCAGTTAGCAATGTTTCCAGATGGTATGATGCAGAACGTTATACTAAACCAGTTGCAAGCGCAATTAACGGTTAAAGAAAACATTATTGAAAAGCAAAGGAGAATAATAGCCGCCTATAAAGGGCACAACACTAAACGTAAAAATAAATAATTATGGAAAAAATAACATTTAGAATAAAGCGCGCAAACAGTTTACCAACGTCTTCACAAGAACACGTATTGAGCCCGTCGACAAAAGCATTTAGAGTAGCTGCCCCTAAAATGAACAAAGGAGATTCTATACATGTAAGCGAAGAACAACGAGCGCGAATATTTAATTTTTTAAGATTTAGAAAACTTAAAGGACACTTTAAGTCAAGAGTGATTTCTAACCAATTAGATGCTGTTGCCATTTATTGTATAAAGCCTGTTTTGAAATCTCAATTAGTTTAAAATGAAAACATACAACTCTGAACTCCCTTTAATATACAAGCTGTTATCTTTTGCTACAGGCTTTGTATTGGGATTGATACTAATGCTAAACTTTTAATTATGCCGGCAACAACAGATCCTTTCAAGTCGATAGCATTCATGGAAACAGAAGCTACTCTAACAGTCAGTAATGATGCAAGGAGAAAACTCGTAGATGAAATGCACCGATACACAGAAGTTATACTTGGTGAGCCGAGAGGTGTCGAAGCAAAAGCTACACACATAGGTAGGTGCAGCTATAGCAGTAAGGGAGAACTAATAGGCTTTTATTTAGAGCCTCTTAATAAATTAAGATAAACAACTAAAACTATAAAATGGAAACAAATCAATTAACAGAAACAAGCCCTATTGAAACAGCATTGGCGAAAGAAAACGTTACAGCGCAAGTAATCGCAAAATTAAAGTCTGATTATTCAGAATTAGTAATTAACGGAATAGAAGACAAAGATGGCTTTAATCGTGTAGAAGTTGCGCGTAAAGAGTGTAAAGCCGTAAGAGTACTTGCCTCAAAGATATGTGTTGCAGGACGGGAGAAAGCTATTAAAGAACAAAAGGATTGGATAGCCAAAGAAAAAGAACTGGTTGCGCAAATTTCAGAAGTGGAAGATCATTTAGAAAGCGAATCGAATAGAATAAAAGCAGAGAAAGAACGAATATTATTCGAATATGTTCAGCTTGTAAAATTACCAGCACGTAAAGAAAAATTAATGACGCTTGGCGTATCGGTTGAAGATTCTGAGCTTTTGAAAATTGACGATGTAAAATTTGATATTCTTTTTAATGAGTTCTACGTTAAACACCTTGAAGAGAAGGCGGCGCAAATGGAAGCAGATGCAGAAGCGAAAGCAGAAGCCGAGCGCATCGAGGCTAAAAAAATTGCTGATGAAAAAGCTGAACAACAAAGGATTGAATTTGAAAGGCTAAAAAAAGAAAACGAAGAAAAAGAAAAAGCAATGGCTGCCGAAAGAGCAGAGGCTGCCAAGTTAGCTGCCGAAGCTAAAGCTAAGGCAGATGCGGAATTAGCAGAAGCAAATCGGTTAGCTAAGATTGAGAAAGAAAAACAAGATAAAATTATTGCAGAACAAAAAGCCGAAGCTGAAAGGCTTACAGCAGAGTTGAAAGCTAAGGCGGATGCGGAAGCAAAAATTAAAGCAGAGCAAGAAAAAGCTGAAAAGGAAAGAGTAGCGGCTGAAAAAAAAGCTGCAAAGGCGCCGGATAAAGAAAAGATGAATCTATGGATAGACGACATGTCCTTGCCTTTTGTAGAACTAAAACAAAACGAAAGTAATATCATGGCAAGCGACATAAAGGTAAAATTCGATGCATTTAAAAAATGGGCTAAAAATCAAATAGAAACAATTTAAAAATGGAAAAACCAAAAACTCATTATCGTAAAGTGTTCAAATCTGATCATTTAGGTATAGCGGATCTTGAAGATTTAATTGAAGAAAAGCATACGTTGGTCTTTAATATAAAAGAGGTTAAGCAAGAAATTGGAGTAACGGTAGCAGGGAAAAAAGGAAATTTCAATATTGCTTATTTCCATGAGAAAATTAAACCACTCGTTCTTAATTCAACAAATTCAAAGGCTGTTAAAATGTTTGCTAACAATAGTCCATTTGTTGAAGATTGGAAAAACATACCTGTTGAATTATACATAGATGACACGGTTAAGATGAAGGGCGAAGTTGTTGGCGGTGTTAGAATTAGATTAACAAAGCCTTCATTGCCTTTCTTATCTGAAAACACAAAGGCTTATGTTAATGCGGTTTCGCACTTATCAAACAGTGGCACCTTAGATGACATTCAAAAACGATTTCAATTAACAGAAGAAATAATTTTAAAACTAAAAACGGATGCAAACATTATCTAAGGAAAGATTAGGAAAATTCACAGCTTCCGAGATTCATAAATTATTTACCGGCGGTAAAACACGTGACACTTACATATTTGAAAAGGCAGAGGAAATTGTAAAAGGGCACGCTAAAGCATTTAGCAACAAGCATACCGACCACGGTCACATGAATGAGTTTGAAGCAATACAAAACTTTGCTTCCGTTACTGATTTAATGGTCGATTTTTTAGATCAGGTTTACTTTCCAATTAATGCTAATTGCGGAGCTACACCTGATGCAAAGGTGAGTAACTTTTCAGATGAAACAATTGCAAGTGTTGACGTAAAGTGTCCTACGGCTACATTCTTTGTTCAGAAAATGCTTCAAATAAATGAATCAAAACCGAGATATCAGAATGTTCCAAAGGAATACTTCTATCAGGCTCAAATGCAGATGCTGGCCTTAAATGTTAATGAACATTATTTGGTAAGATATTTAACCGGAACCGACATCGATTTTGATGGAAATAAAATTGAATACGATCTACCATTAGAGGTGAGAATGTTTTACAAAAAAGTTATTGCAGATAAAGACGTGCAGGATCAAATAATACAATTAGTAGATGAAGCTGCAAAGGAAAGAGACTTACTTGTAACCATTTTTAAAACACCCCTAGATTTTGCTTCCTAAAATATATAAACCTAAAAAAACAAAACCATGATTAATGAAAAAGAGGCATACTTCAAGAAGTTGCCACACCCCGAAAGGATCACCGCGTTAAGGGAAAATGCGGATACGAGTTACACAAAGAATATTATCCGGGACTTCAGCGAAGAAGAACTGGCCGATATTAAAACTACTCTATCCGAGCAAGCCATTCTTTTAAATGATCTTAAAATCGAAAAGAAAGAAATCACGGCCGTAATAAGTACTAAAATTAAGACTGAAGAAGCCAACATTAAAACTACGCTTCGAGACCTTAAAAACAAGTATTACGAAAGTGAAGAAACTGTTTTTGATATTAAAGATCAAGAAGAAAGCAAAATGTACACTTATGATGGCCAAGGCAATCTTATAGGTGAAAGGCGTTTAACGCCAAAGGAAAAACAATTAGATATTAGAAACTTAAACGCAAAAGCATCCTAAAAAATGGAACAACAAAAAATCGAAGTACACCTTAATGAAGGTCAGAAAGAATTAGTAATTCGCCACGGTGACGCCTTAGAATTACAAGAACAAAGAATTGTCGAAATCACTGGAACGATTGCTGCGCCTGCCGAGTTTTTAGCCAAGCGAAGAGAAGGAATTGACGCTAAAAAATCACACGTATTGTTCTCATACAACAAAATGTACATTGTATTTAACGTTAATGAGGATAGCTATTATCAAACTATAATAAGAGGTAATACGGCAGTTAACCCGGATTTATTGAAATTTGGAATTAACAACGACAAAAAAACATTCACTAAAAACGAGCTCAAACAATTTTTAAAAATGAACCGGGCATTTTTTAAGGACATTGATTCAAACCTTAAAATTGTAACAAACCTTGAAAAGTTCTCTGCATCTGTGCAAACTCAAATTGATGATCACAAAGATGACCGTGGAAACAAAAAAAATAATACGGAAATTAAAGTTGATTCAAACCTTGATTTAAGTTTTGTATTACAAATGCCTATTTTCTTAGGTCAGCCTAATAGTACTTTTCAGGTTGAAATTTGTTTTGATGTTAGAGATAACGCTATTACCATTTGGTTGGAAAGCCCGGAGTTACAGGAATCTATTTTAAAACAAACGGTTGAATTGATTGACAAATTCGTTGAGCCTTTCAAAAGTGAATTTGTAGTTATCGAACAATAAATGCTACAAAAGAAAATAAAGCCTAAAAAATGCGCCTGGAGTAAGTGCGGAAAAGAATTTACTCCGGAGCGTTTTTTACAAAAAACATGCTTTAATAGTATGTGCGCTTACGGATATGTTGGTGAGCAAAATAAATTAAAAGCTGAAAAGGAGTTTGATGATAAAATTAATGAAATAAAAATCAGTCTAAAAAAGCTCAGCCAATACGAAGCAGAGGCAAGAAAAGAGTTTCAATCATTTATCAGGTTAAGGGATAAAGATCTTCCCTGCATAAGTTGCGGATGCTTAACAGCCAAACAATGGGATGGCGGACACTTTTTAAAAGCTGAATTATTTACCGGGTTAATTTTTAATGAACGGAACTGTCATAAGCAATGTAGCCGTTGCAATGACTTTTTTTCGGGAAATGAACTTGAATATAGGGACGGTTTAATTAAGCGTTACGGACTAACGTATGTGCAGGAGATAGAGGTTTTAAAGCCGATTTCCAGGCAGTACAAGTTCACAAAAGAAGAGTTAGTGAAAATCAAATTAAAGTACAAAGAGAGAATAAAATTTTATCTAAAAAATTAAGCAATGGCAAATAAACCAAAAATAGGACTTACATATTTTCCTTTTGATACTTCGTTTTTTGCGGATATCAGAGTACGGAAATTAATAAAGTATCAATCAGGTAAAGCCATAACAGTATACATCAACCTGCTATGTGATATCTACAAAAATGGGTATCATTTAAAGTGGGATAAAGAACTGCCATTTGTGTTATCGGAATCTACCGGTCTGGATGAGGCATTCATAAATGAGGTTATAAAATGTTGCTTAACAATTGGGCTATTTTCGGAAAAAATGTTCTCCGAAAAACAGGTTTTAACATCAAAAGGTATACAAGAACGTTACACTTTAATTTGCAAGCAGACAAAAAGAAGCGTCAATATCTCGGAGTTTTTAATAATTAACTCGGAAGAAATGCCAATTGATACGGAAGAAATACCCATTAACTCGGAAGATTACCCACAAAGAAAAGAAAAGAAAAGAAAAGTAAAACAAATAAAAGAAAAGAAAATAGAAGTACCCGCACTTTCTGATTTTTTGGAATATTGCAAAAAACAAATTCCGGAAGATTACGAAGCATTGCTTTTTTCTTTGAAAGCAAAATACCAGGCTTGGTTTGAAAATGATTGGAACGATGGTAACGATAATAAAATTAACAATTGGAAAACAAAAATTTTAAATACAATCCCTTATTTAAAAAAAGAAAAAAGTTCCGGCAAAAAAGAAAGTATTCTTAAACCCATAATTGAATCCCGCAACGAAGCACATGAACGCATCAAAGCAAGACACGCAAATGAGCAATAGTTTACAAGTAATCAGAGGATATCAGCTCACTACAATCGAAAAGAAAGCCATTCAGTTATTGCCTGGAGGCTTGCAGAAATATGTTTTAGCGAAAGAAAGTGACATCATTGCTATGCTCAGCGCCTTTGACCGCGAATGCTTCATTTTAGATTTTATAACCGAGCTTCAGCTAAACATCGGACATACGGTAAAAGCTTCCGACGGCATAACTAACGAACAAACTACGATAGCAATTTCAAATTTCATTTTTGAAAGACATAAAACCCTTACAAAGGAAGAATTGAAATTAGCTTGTTTAAGCCACTTTATTGAGAATCAAGTAGAACAGCAAGGCGTTAACCTTAAAACAATCGCAGGAGCCATAAAAAGCTACTACAGCGATGAATTAAAAAAGAAAGCTATGAGCGAATGGAATAAATTAATTGACTGTGTTCAAATTAATAAGTATTCGGAAGAGCAAAAAGAGCTAATTGTACTTGACGGATGCATTCATTTTTTTAATGAATACAAAGAAGCGGGGTTGTTAAATGAAATTATAAGACCGGTTGACAGGCTTTGTGCGATTTTTTACGATAAGCTTAAAGAATTGAAATTGATTGATTTTACAAAAGAAAGACGTATAAAAATTTACGATCGAGCCGATGCGGAATACAAAGATCAATTAAGCAAGGCGGTAAGAAACCCTCATGTAAAATTTAAAATGTCCGACATGGAAGCAATTTTAAAAACTATTCCGGATAATTCAAATAAAACATTTTCAAACTTATGTAAGAGAATGGCTCTGATCGAGTACTTCGATGATCTTTTAGAGCTAGACGAAAATATTCAAACACTCTTGAAAAATGGGAAAGCTTAACCTACAACACGAAAAAGTAATCCTGATCGCGACCGCTAAATTATTTTCAGATCAAAGCGCGTACGTAATTGGTGAACTGAAACAGCAGGAAAAGTTCAATTTCAAGGTGGCTGTATCCGCTGTGGATAGTTTCATAAAGGAAATTGAAGCTAAGTTAAGCCCCGATGCACTGAGCACTTTGGAAATATTAACCGAGTCGCTTAATGACGGAATGACCCAATTAAGAAAAGATTTAACCGAACTAAAATAAAATTTATGATAACGAACGAGTTACTAAACCAAGCAATTGAATTTGCTAAAAAAAATAATGGATGCTCAGGTGCTGATTTACAAATCGAATTTTCTTTGGGATATAATAAAGCTGGTCAGCTTATGGATATTCTTGAAAACGAAGGTATAGTTTATCCATTTAATGGAGGTAGAAAACGTAAACTAATTAAAACCCTATAACCATGTCAAACGAAAACAAAGAGCCTATGAGTGCTCAAACAGATTGGACACAACCAGATAAAGATGGAAACTTTCAAATACCTGATTACTTGTACCCTCTAGTAAATAAAGTAGGCATGCAATTTTATTTCGTTGAGTATTCAGGATTATCAACAAATAAAGCAGTGTTAAATATACTTTGGTGTTTTGAAAAGTTTTTAAAGCAGCAAACAGCCGATCTAAGAAAGGATTTGGAATTTGAAAAATCCAATTCCGAAAAGATGCGGAAGGCTTTGAGATTTCCAAACAAATCGGAATGGATTAATGAGTTTAAAGAGAATTGGTATAAAGAAAATTCTGGCGTTTTATCAAACCGAGTTACAGACAATCTTTGGAAAGAAACAGAGAGAACTGTAGACATGATATATAAATATCAGAGAAAATCATTTGAAGAAGCCCTCAAACAATACGATGCGGAAGGAGGCGGTGATGAAAAATAAAATAATAATTTTAGCTGTGTTGTTTTCATTATCCGTAAGCGCTCAATCAGACAAGTACCTACACTTTTTAATCAATTCTCATGGAGTACCCGCAATAGGTATAACGATGCATCAATTCGGTTACAGTCAGGCACAATGTATTATAATTCCCTCTGCTATTATGGCGGCCGTGAGTTTTGGAAAGGAAGTACGTGACAAGCAATCTGGTGGCATTTTTAGTTGGAAAGACATTGATGCAGACATGAGAGGCTTAATAACCGGTGCTTTTATTACACTGGCGGTTAATGGCATACAGCAGCATATTCAGGATAAAAGAGCGGCAGAGAGAACTTATCAATTTTATAACCCTATAACAGAAAAATAATTATGACAAAAGAAGCAGAAGACAAGCTGAGAGAAGAGGCAGATGAATACTCAACATACGCAATGAGTAAACAAGGATTTTTTGACGGAGCTAAATCAGAAGCCGCCAGAGAATACTGGCAGTCTCAACAATCTAAAAAGGCGGATATTGATTTATTCAAATTAAGAAATAGATATTATGATACAGATTCGAATTTAACTAAAGGTGAAATTTTCGAATGGTTTATTCCCTACCTCCAAATCGCCAAAGAAGAGCTTTCGGATGCGGTTGAATTTGCTGAATGGGCAAGACAATCAGGCTACACCTATAACGGCGTAAGATGGAGATTACCATTTAGTGATTACAGATACACAGGTAAAGAAGTTTACGAAAAGTTTACCGAATTTAAAAACACCAACAAAAAAAGGGGGTAAGAGATGACTGAAATAGTAACAACAAAACCAAAAGAAACAATACACGTTTCAAAAGCAAAATTACAAGATGGCATTATAATAGCTTCTTCTCAAAGCGCAGAATCTAATTACTACCATCCGCATGGTATTATCGTAAAAACTGAAGCGGGATATAATGTAATTAATTCAGAGGGTAAGTTTCAGTTTGATAACAGGTCTTCAATTGAGGATTTAATAACACATTACTCACGATCAGGCTGGAGATTTTTTCAATTCAAACAAGGTAATTATAATTTCTAACAGCAACCAAGCCCGCTAAAAGTGGCTTTAAATAAAGAGAGAGATGAGTAATCTAAAATGTGACGTTTGTCATATATTGAAAAAAGAATGTGCTTTTTGCGCTCATTTAAAACTTCACAACCAACTACAAGAAGGCAGGGGCTGCTTTCTCGGCACACTAATAATCGCCTTAGCAATAGTGGCTTTGGGAATAACAATGATAAAATAAAATAACACATGAATTGCCAAGACATACAAAATACTTTAAATGAACTAAAAGTTAACTCAAAAGGAGTTATACGTGGTCAAATGAAAGTAATTGATAAAATCCATTCAAAACACCTTAAAGATTTAGATAATCAACTAATGGATGTTAGGATATATATATCTAAAATTTCAACAGGCTATACCACAAAAGAGGCGTTGAAAATTATTGATGAATTTATTTATTCAAAACAAATTAGTTAAACCATGCAACACAACTTTAAAATAGACGAACGAGATTTCATTGCGGTGGGAGTGCTTGGGGATGCTTGCAATTACAGTATTGATCCAAATATTCCATGGCTTGAGTTTAGGGATTCAAAATTAATTGGCTACACTTTGGATTTACCTCTGAATAGCAAATACCAAATCCTTTTCGAATACCCGTGCGCCGAAGAAGAAGCGGAGAGTGTTGTTGAGTCTCCTATGGGTCATTATAAAAATTATAATCCAAAAGAAACTGATTATAGTGATTTGTGGTTAAAAACAGCCAAAGAATCCCTTGCCTCCAAGTTTGAAGCGGAGGGGATTTATACGGTTAATCCGTATGGCGAATATAAATATGAACCATATCCTTACTCTATGCACAATAGATCAGCAGGGATGCCAACTTTTGAAGAGTGGGAAAAATCATATAAAGACCTGCATGATCAATGGCAACAAGCCCAAGAGCGAGTAAGCGAAAAATATTTAATAATCGAAAAAATAAAAAAGTGAGAGTAGATTTAGGATTATTGTCTCAACACTTAAACATGTATAAACACGAATGCGATTTTAGTGTTAGGGAAATGGCTTTAAGAATAGGTATATCGCCAGCTACTATGTCAAGAATATTAAACAGTAAAATGCCAGACACTTTAAGTTTTTTAAAATGTTGCAAATGGCTTGAAGTTAATCCAATTAATTACCTAACCACCAACCCCAAATAAAATGAGCGAAGAAGAACTAAGCAAAGATGTTCCCAATTATATTTTTAACAATCAATTTCTTTGGAAATGGGTTAAATATAAAGGAGAAATATTTTGGGCTACTTTAAACTACGAAAGAAGCATTAAAGCAGGCTGTTGCATGATTGATTTATCATGGTGCATAACAAAAGAAATGAACGGCATAATAATTAAAACAGTAGCATTTAATAAAAATAAATTTGAATTATCAGAACATGGAAACTAATAAAGCGTCAATAGTAGAAAAAATCATGGCAGTTTTTTTAATAATTACAACTATACTAAGTTGTTTGTATTTATCAAACTGCCACGGCAATAAAGACCAACCCATAACACCCGCATCAATCTTGCAGATACGAAAAACTATCGTAAAGGATTCAATTAGGGAAAAAGAACGGCAGCAACGGCAGCACGGTAAAGAAGCTAATATCATTCATGATAGCATAGTTGTTCACGTACACCATTACCATACGCTTTACGACACATTGTATAAAGAAGCCGATAGCATCTGTAAGATAGCTTTATTTAAGCTTAACAAAGCATCTGTTTACAATGATAGTTTATATAATGCAGAGCTAGCCAAACGAGCCTTAGAATTAAAGGATGCTGAATTTATAAAAAGTTCGCTAATAGATGTTATAAGCATTGACAGTCTAACGCATTTATTCGATCAACAGCAGTTGAAAGAGGCTAATAAAAAAGCAAAAAAGAATTATTGGAAAGGGCAGTTGCACGGGTTTTTAGAAGGTGCCGCCGCTGTTGAAACTGGTAATGTTATTAATCAATTGAAGAAGTGATGAGATACGGAGATTTACCAAAAAACTTAGGAGTTAAAAAAGTAAAAATCGATGAAATGTGCTTTTATCAATACTTGCCAATAAAGCTAAGTTCTATGTTTATAATGGTTTTAGAACCTAGATTATATTCTTTACGTCCAATTTTAACTCAAATTAAAAAAGACTTTGTTGAAGAGTTTGGAATGAATAAATTTAAAGACAGCTATATTTATTTAACTGTGAAGAAAATGTTTCAAATTCCGGGAACTAATTTCAATCGACCGGGTTGGCACTCTGATGGATTTATGACTGAAGACATAAATTATATTTGGAGCGACAATAACGGAACAATATTTAACCATGGTTATTTTGACTTATCTCAAAACGATTCAATTTCGTTGTTTGAAATGGAACAACAAGCCGATTCAAGATGCGAAAAAACTTACAAAGATGGTTCGCTGTTGCGTTTAAATCAATTCAATATACATAAGTGCGCTGAAATAAAAAGGCCAGGTATGCGAACTTTTATAAAGGTTTCTTTTAGTAAAGACAAGTATGATTTAAAAGGTAATTCGCACAACTATATTTTAACTTACAACTGGAACATGAAAGATAGAAGTGAAAGAAGAAACATTCCTCAAAGCAAACAGCCTTCAGGCGGCTTATAGAACCTGGTTGAGAATGAAATATCAATACTTTAGTAAATGGCGAAACGAGTGGATAGATTTTAAAAGCCATCCAACCGGAGAAGGTGAGCTTATAAAAATGCGAAAATTTAATTACGAAATAAGAATTAAAGATGAATATTAAAAATTGCTCAATATGTGATAGTCAACCATTTTTAGATAAAGATGATAATCAATTCATGCTTGTGTGTAAAAAATGTGAGTTAGATTTTAAAAATATAGATAATGGAGTTTGTGAACAAACATTTCAATGGAGGCTTAAAGAAGATGCTGTAAACGAATGGAATTCGATAGTTGACAATAATAATTCTTGGTATACTAAAGAATATCAAAGGCAACATCCAATTCAAACAAAATTATTATGAAAAAACCGCCCGTTTTATGGGGCGGTTTATACCTGTTAGTTAGGCCCAGGCTCCTATTTGCCAGACATGGCTGGTGTATTTTTAACTCACTTTCTCGTCAACCTTAGGCTGATCACTATCTAAAATGTGTTTCTTTTCAATTACTGAAGCGCCAATTAAAACAGAGATCATGGCAAATAAAGCCGTTAATAGTCCAACGGTGCTACTCCATTCTATTTTTTCAGCGCATGCGGATTTAATGGCAGTGTAAATAATCACAAAAATAGCGGCTAATGTTAGCAAAAAAGCAATTACACGCTTCATAGAGGTTTGTCCGTTGCCGTCCTCAAAAGCAACGCCTATCCATTTTACGAGGGATGTAAAGTTTGTGTTCATTAAGCTATAAATTTATGAGTGTTTAAACGATTCTGCCAGCCTTTTAAAAACTTGGCCTTCTTTGGGTTTTTCAAAACTACAAGGTCGTAAAATGCTAAACGCCATTTCCATAAGGCGTTATGGAATTTTTTCTGGTCAAGTGAATTAATAATTAATACTTCTCTCGGATGTATAGGATTATCATTCACCATTATAACTAAATCTTTATCATCAATACCATTTGCGATATCTTTAATATCGCTTATTTGGCTTGCCCCGGATCCTATTATAAATTGGAACATTAATTCTGCAACCGATTGGTTAACGATATTATCACATGCGAGTTTATCCCAGTAATTGCCTTTGAAAATTCTCGTTGCGTCTTCAACAGATAAATTTTTCATTTGCTCAACTGTCGGTATTTGCTTAAAATAACCATAATAGCCAGAAGCAGAAATACCTCTATTGGTACCGATAAGTATTCCGTTAACGTAGTTGGCGTTGTCATGTGGATCGTTTTGAAACCCTCCTTCAGCTTTAAACGTATTTTGTATTGCTTTTTCAAATGATGCCATGATATTTAATTTTCGTCTTCTAAATCTTCAACTCTTTTTTCTAACGCCTCATATCTCACTACCACTTCCCGTATTTGTGTTTTAATTTCTCCAACAGATTTGGCAATGCTAATTAATGAGTTCACCGCAAGTACCGCGCAAAATCCTAAAACCCCTCCAAGTACTGATAATAAAACGCTTAGGACGTAGCCTAATTCAATTGTTTTTTCCATTTAATTTCCTTGTATAATAAAATAATCTACTGCCCTAACGTCTGCACCATTAGTACTGGTTATGGTGAATCCGGTACCAACATTATTAACCTTGGTTAAGATTCCCGCGTTAGTTATTGTATTGCCCGTTAAGAATATTCGACTTGTTGCCGTGATGTTTGTATTTGATACTGTTACCGCACCCGCCACTAACGTTGCTGTTCCGCTTGTCGAATTAGCTCCTTCTTTAATTGTGATACCGGTTCCTGTTGTAGTTAAACCAATACTTCCATTAGTAACAATCCCATAAGCATTTGTAAATGTTACATTAGTTCCTGCTATAGGAGCGTCGACAAGTAATCCTGTCACAATACTAAGTGTACTAGCCGCTGTTGCGCTATAAGTCGGTGCGCTAAAATAAACTTCCGGTTGCATAGATGTAATGTTTCCGCCATTCCATCCGCGAATATTTCCTGTATGTTTAAAACCTGGTATTACTGTAGATGCAGTTTGCCCGCTATTATTAGGTTGAGTAAAATTGAATGGAGTAACTGCCCCAAAACTTGCTGCAAAAGGTGTATATATTTGAAAGTTTTGAGCTAGTCTTACTACATTTGTAGACCCAATAGCAAGATAAAGTGAGTTACTTGCCTGACCATTTAAATAAGTAGATGATCCGTCAAAGGCTAATGTTTGATTAACTGTATTAGGAGTGACAGTTCCCATGTATATAGCGGAAGTACCCGCACCCGCTCCAACAAAATCACGAAGGGAAATTACACCTGAATTAGTAGTAACAGCTAATCTGTTTGACATAGCAAAAGCGGGAGCTGTTCCCGTGGCACTTATTGTTGTTAACCCGTTTGAACCTACTATGAATGATGCATAATTACTACCGTCATACCCTAACCTTAGTTGTTCGGCAGTAGATAATGCCTGCAATTTTACGGTTGGTAAAGCAACCCCTATCCCTAAATTACCCGCTAAATAATTATTTGCATTTCCTGCCATGTATATATTCCAAACACCAGTATTAGCAGCCATGCCTCCGTAAAACCCATAATTAGAAGTAGCACCTGTTAGATTTGATGCTAAAAATCCATACTGGGCCGTAACAGTTGAACCCGCTCCAAATGCTGCCTTTTGGGCAACATAGTGATAAAGTACAGGCAAAGTAAAAGTTGTAGCCTGCGTCCCTATTGAACTGATAAATCCGTAAGCAGAACCGGTAACGTCTGATTGGACAGTATTTTCAGTAAATACACTTTGAAAATTAGTTGCGCCGGTAATATTTGATCCTATGTATATGTTTGAACTTGTTATAGGATTTGCAGTGCCCAACGATAAACGACCCGCTACTAATGGTTGTGTGTTTATATTAACGGTTGACGAGGCCCCTGTAAACGGAACCTTATTTGATAAATCAGTAATTAAATTCGTTACTTGCGACTCAGCTATTTGAATAGGAATAGTACCAACACCCGTAACAAGCCCCTTTCCGTTAACCGTAATGCTGTTTGTTGTAGTTGCGCTCCCTGTAGTTCCCGTGTTAGAATTTACGGTTGCCAAACTAAATGTCGGTGATATTGAAGTGTTGCCATTGGCGGTACCTGTAACATCTCCGCTTGCCGTAAATGTGATTGTTTGATTTGCCGTTAAATAATTAAATCCTGTAATATAATTACTAACAGCCTGTGTACTTGGATATAATGTGTTATTAAGCGTTCCGAATGATGTAGCTTTATTAGAAACGTTTTCAGGAGTATAACTATAGGTAGTGTTAGGAATGTTTAAAGTGTTTCCTGTTATGGCAGCATTACCTGAACCTGTATTGGTAATAGTTAAGGGTGTAATCGTAAACACGCCTGTTGTGCTGTTGTAAGATAGTGGGGATGTTGCGGAGAAAAATCCAGAGGTTAATGTACTTGTTGGTAATACAATTGTGTTTCCTGAACTGATTGAAAGTGAATTGGTATTGATCGAAAGTGTTTGCAAAAGCGATGCTGTACCTGTTATATTTGACAAAGGAATAGAAGCTGTAGCGGTTATAATGCCATTTGTTCCAGTGCCTACAGACATAAATAAACTACCGGGAGTAGTCCTTTGAATAGATGTAAATGGCAATAGCTGAGCCAATAAATTATTAGCTGAAATTATTAATAGTATTAAAATTATTTTTTTCATTTTATAAGGTTATAATTGAGGCTTGAGTGTTGTATATTTTTAAATGACCGCCCGTGTTTGGATGTATGTAGTTTCCCGAATCGTTTACATTGTCAGTATTTGCAACAAAACTAGAAGGTACAGGAATCACTCTGCCAGGGAATGAAGCATTAAGATAATTAGTTAATGATGTTTGGTTTAGAACTACCTCTGGAGTTGGTAGTTGATAATAAACCGTGCCAAAAGCAGATAAGGCAGCATCTATAGTTTGTAAATTCACCTGCCAAACACTTGGTGCTATGGCATTTGAAATATCATTCCTACCTATAAATACAATAGTTTTTTTTGGTTTTGATTTTATAATGTCGGGTAATGCTAAAATAACTTCATTTGTTTTATCGGATGATCCTGAAAATATAGATACCTTTTTTGTTGGATTATTTGATGACCATAAGTAGCCAAACCTATCGACTACTGTGTTGCAACCCAATCCTGTTGTTTTGCTATCACCTATAATTGCTAAATCACAATATTCATACTCATCCGTTTCTGTATTATCATATATAATTGTTTGAGTTCCCCCGAAACATGCAATTGCATTTTTTGCTGTATTGTGGTATACGCCATTATTAAACGGGTATGAAGTAGGCATTTGGTATGAATAAGTTGCTGGGGAAGTCCGACTCGGATCCAAGGTCAAATTATAAAATTTCATAGTAAATAAAAGATCCTTTTGTTCTACAATTAATTCCATTGTGTTATTTAAATTAACCAAAACAACAGATGCGCCACTATTTCCGTTTGGTGAACCGTCAGTATTATTAACAGCCGTGCCGGACCAATATATTTTACCTTTTTCAGAATTGTTCGAAGTAACCCCAAAAACAGTATTATTAAATTGGCTTCCCGCAGAAGAATTTATGCTAACCATTTTTGGCCCAATGCCGTAAGATGAAGCATCAAATGTATCAACAGTAAATCTCAAAGTTCTTTTTAAGCTATTTCTTGAAGAAATAAAACCATTATACGTTATGTAATCGCCTACTCCCGCAGTTCCTCCGCTTAATGTTATTGATGATCCTGAGTTAAATGTAGGATTTGCGGCTCCTACAATGGAATAATCACCTGCATTAAATTGATTTAATGCCAACGTCCCTATACTATGGGGAACAGGTATCGGAGAAGAAATATAATCGTAAATAGCCACAAGTGATTGCCCGACATAACTATTTAAAAAAGTAATTATATTTCCTGATAATGTATACCCGTCTCCATCTGTTAATCTAAAACCGTTTGCGTAAAAACCATAAACAAAAGTGGGACTATATGTTAATGATAAAGTTGTTCCAGTTATTGTGAATTTTTCAGTTTGTTTTTTGTTTGCGCTGACAGATTGCCAGGTACCATCATCGCGTAAATAGTAACCTAAATTATTTCCTGATTTTATAAAAGAGGAGTTTACTTTTCCTGAACTATCAATACCTAAATATCCATTAACCACATTTGCATCATCAATTTTATTTATTAATGAAGCGATTATTTCATTTTCAAAATCACGCACAAATTGAGCAGTAGTTCTTCTCCCTCCGGAAAGAACTGTCGTTGCCAATAATGATCTTAATTGCGCCCTAGTACTACTCATTAACTTCCTTCATAAAAATAACCTAATGTTGTATTATCCAAATTAACAGTAGTTTGATACCCGGCTATTAAGTTTGGAACTATTAATTTATTAGACTCATTACACAAAACGTAGAACGTATATCTCCCCATTGTTTGATTAATTGCATCGTCTGGAGCTACTTGTTTGATATTTATTTCTCCTGAATAAACACGAGAAATTGAAGGTGCTAGCAAGCCTAAAGTTTTATAGATTGGATCTGATAATATATATCTACAAAGGCCTAATAGTTTTTGACACCGTATTGATGCAATTTTATCACCTGGAACTAAAGATAAAGATGTTTTGGCGCTCGTGTAAACATCAACGTAAATGGTTATTAAACCATCTTCACTGCCTCCTGCATTTTTGTTACTAAAGCTATTACTTGCAAATGAAACATTTATCGTAGGAATTTCAATTTTATCTACGGGGTTCGATTGCTCAACTTTAACTTCCACGAGATCCAAATATGCATCATAAGATAAGATTGCTTGCCTTTCTATTTCATCAGTTAAAATAATAGCTACCCTATCTCTTACAATCTCATAGCCTTGTGATAGTATTACGTGTGTTATATTAGGCATTATCTATATCTTCTAAAACGCAAACAATTAAACCAATTGCCTCATCAGGAAACCATTGTTGAATCAAATAATTTTTAATTATACCGGTTGAGTCTTTCACGGACGCTAAATGATTTTTTAAATCAACTTCCTGAAAATTATTCCTGCACGGGTAAGGTGAAATCAATAAACTTTCGCTAAATGATAAAGAGGCCTTTTTTGAATTTACGATGTTTCCTTCAGTATCAACCGCTAAATGATGTTTTGTGTGAAGCCCATTAATAACCAGACTAGGCCCGCTAGGCGAGGTTAATGTAATCATAACCCCAAAATCGTTTAAGTTTGAAGTTATTGTTTTTGCGTCCCGTATTGCCTGATCTGTTAGTCCCATTTTTATATTTAAAAAGGGTTGATATATTTTTCGCTACCAACCCTTTTCCCCCTACATGAAAAAAATATTTATGCCACTGCTTTCAATGTGAAAATTTGATCGACTGCTATAGGAACTGCTAACCCTGCAGATTTAATATCCATCTTGTGTGCAGCGTTCCATTTGTCCGGATACTCATTGAATACAAACGCACCCATAACAGGTACAGTATTCGGTTGAAGTAATTGAGGAACTGCACCAAATGCCATTTTGAAATTTGGATTCATAGGAATGATAGTTACTTTTTTATCATTCAAATACGGAGTAGATGTTCCTGACAAATCATAATACTGTGGATACGCCCAAAGCTGGACTTTATATGCGCCACAAGTTAATGTGCCGTGATATGTTGCTCCAGTAGCTCCCATTTGAGGGGACTGCACTGCATCCAGCGCCATACTAAATAGGTTCTGACGCTTTAAAAAATTTGCATTCGTCAATAAATCACTTAATGCTTGTGCTCCCACTAATGCTTGAAACATATTTCCACCAGCTTTACCAACTTGGCGTAAAAATTTACATCCAGCTTCTAATTGCGCAAAAGGATCCGTTGCCGCATTTGCAAAATAATTACCTGTTCCTGGGTCAACCATTGATGCAGGCTTTCGTTTATAATCAATAGATTGTTCTGCAAGTAAAGTAACTACGCCAGTTTCAAGAACCTGAGCACACTGAAGCTCATAAGAGCGTTCGATTTTCTGCTGAAGCGTTAACAACGCATCGGCTACCGAGTTAATATATGCAGAGAAAATTGCATCGCCAATTTCTGTAGCGCCGTACAAACGATCATACAGCTGTAATTGCGTTGCGTCCATCCATTCACGGTAGTATGGCGGAATGAATATTTTTTCAGTTGATTTTGAAAAACTATTACGGTTACCATCGGTTCCGCGAACAACGTCAACTGCGACTTTTTCAAATCCACGTTGCACTTCGATTGATACTTCTAAAGTAGGTGATTCTACTGTTGGGAAAAACGTCCTTAAAAAGTTCGTTGGAGTGTTTTTTTCTTTATAAACCGCAATCAATTTTTTTGTAAAAAGGCCTTGCGCGTCTGTCGTTGATATAGTTGGCATATTATGCTTTTTTAATTTTAGTTATCGTAATTTGTTTGTTCGTCTGAATTGATTAAGCGGATACCGACAGTGTCGGCCGCAATTCTGTCCCTTAACGAAACGTTATTCACAAGTGTATTAAACCCGTCCCCTGCCCCAAGGAATATTACTTTGTCGGCAGCTACATCGCCATCTGTGCAAAAAGGCATATTGACAATAGCGCCTGCTAAAATGGTCATATCATCAGCTAAAATGCCTCTCGGTATTTGGCTACCATCAACTGCGGTGGATATGCACGGTGCAACAAATTGATTAGCTGCAATTCTACCTAATAGAGTCCCGGCTTTAATTACCTGAGTTGCATAGGTTGAATTATTGTAGCTTGCTGTAGAGTATCGGTTTTCCCAAAGAAAAATTCTGGAAAGATCAGTATTGACCGTTAACTGATCGCCTGTTTGAACTGTTATAATTTGATTGCTCATTATGCGGGTGTTTTAATTTTTAAGTTTGCGTTAACTGAATTCTCGAAAGCCTCAATAGATTTTTGCTTGTCAGTTTTTTCTTTATCTGTCACCTCTGTAGTTGTAACAGCGCCAGGGGCTTCCTTAGCAATTGCGGCTAAAGATTCTTTACTTAAAGCTTTTACCGTGAAATCAGCCATTTGTTTTTGGCTTAAGTTTTTGCCGCTTTCTATAGCTGCTTTTACGCCCGCAGGATCGATGTCTATAAAAGCAACGCATGCTTCAACTCTGTCTTTTTCCTGCGCCACACCTAATGCTAAAATCTCAGCATAAACAGCAGGGTGTTCTGCTTTTAATTTATCAATTGTCATATTTTTGTTTTTTGATGTTTCGATTGGATTTGAGGTGGCCGAGACCGCAAACATTTTATTATTAAAAGCAGTAACTTCGGCTGGGGAAAGGGTAGTAACTTTACTTACTAAGCCTATTTTTTTTGCATCTTTTCCAGATAGAGTAATGTCTAATCTTGTTTCTGGATTAAACATTTCATTTATAGAATATCCTGTAACTTCCTTGAATTTATCTGCGTTGATTTTTAAAAGCATCTTAGCTTTTAAATCTTTATTTATTTTATCTAAAAAATCTTGGTCAGTTTGGTTTTCAATCGGCATGTCAGCTCTATGAAATACAATAGTTGATACATCTAAACATTCCACATTTTTTGCGAAAAGCAATAAATAAGCACCGCTTGACATTGCCGCCCCATCTACTTTAACATTAACGGAGCCATGCTCAGTCATTTTAGCACAAATGCCATAATTAGAAAATACCGATCCGCCAGGAGTATTAAGCCTTAAAGTAATATCCTCACTCATGTTATCGTCCATAGCTTGGATTAAATCCTGTGCTACAAAATCATAAATAGGAGAATATAAATAAAGCTCTTTTGCCATTTTGATTGTAAAAATATTACACAATGAAATAAAATGTTATATTTGTATGACCAAAACATGCAAAATCTGTGAGTAAAAGAAATCCCTACTTAGTAATTTATGGGATCTCCCATAAAACACACTTAGAAATAAGCAACATCGCTGACAATCTAGGTATGAAAGTCTGCGACTTTATGAAGCCTGAGCTAAGGAAGATTTGTGACTCTTACCCAGAACACATGAAGATTCCATTCAAAAAAATATTAGTTAATGAAGATGCGAGCGTAAGAGAAAAAGCTATTGCCATTGCTGAAATGTGCATGCCCTGCTCAAAGGACGTCTATGGGAAAATTTTCAGAAACGCGATAGAAGTATTAGGTAAATAACTTTTCTGGGATAATGAATTTAAATTACAAAAAATAGCCCTGGAAGGGCTTCGTAAAATCCGATAAAATAACATGGAATATAAAGAGCAACTTGAAATGTATGTGAAATCAAATGAAAGACTGCTGGATTTTTCGCAAAAATCGGTTAAACATTATGAGGCTGAAATTTCTTTTAAAGAAGTTGAATTATCTCATTTAAAATCCTGTTTCTTAAACGCAAAAGAAACATTGGATGCTTTTGAAGAAGTGATAACAGAAACAAAAAAAGAAATTAATTTATTGTAAAATAAATATTAATCAACCTGATATGTAAGGGGTAGGTTACTACCTGTTGTTGGCCGCTTTAAGGCTAAGTATTGTAAACTTGAATCAAACAGGAGGGGACGTTCGACGCGTCAAGGGTTGGCGTAAGGAGAGAATTTACTTCTCTCCTTTTCTTATTGTCTCCGTTGTCTTAATTGGTATCTCAATTCCATTATTTTTTGAAACAGATAATTCTTTCCCAAACTGAACAACATTAGAACTGTATTCACCACCGTTTAATGCCTCTGTGGAAGCCTCCACTGTTGTTAACGGAATAGCTTCAGCACTTGATCCCAATTTTAAACGCTCTGCAATCACTTCTTTTTCAGGATCTATATGAGGAACCTGTGAACCTATCCAGCGCGTTCTTCTAAAAGCATCTAAAGCCATTGTGTTATTTTGTCTGCGAGCCAAAACATAACCAGGGGCCTGTATTTTATTTTTTAAAATCTCAATATCTAACCAAAAAGCATAAACGGGCTCGTAAAATTCAAAAGCGAAATTATTGCGTTCTATTATTAATGTGTGTTCCCAATCTTTAATAGCTGCACGGGATGCACTAAAGCTATCATCATACTTACTCATTGCTACATTTGGCGGAATGCCCACGGTAGCGCAAAGCAAGTCTGTATTAACAGCATAGAAATCCCTAAACATCATGGGGTTATTATTTGTGACGGGTTCTAATTTAGATCCTACAGGCATATTTATAGCTTGTTTATTTGTAGATGCCGCCACGCTTTTAGCAATTTCTTTTCCAGCAACATCTCTAGGAATTTCCAGTTTATCAGTTTCAAAACCGCTGGCTTCCATCAATCTATCTCCTAACGGATTTGATCCATCGGAGTATGCTTCATGCACTACTTGGTAAATGAATTTTGATATTTCCTCTGCGCTTCCTAAAACAGCCTCTTTATAGCGCTCCATTTTCTTAGCAGTTTCTAAGCAAGCAGCTAATAAAGGAAGGCCCCTAATGTTATCAAGCCGGTGTTTGGATCCATAAACCATAAAGGCTGTTTGCAAACCGCTTTCGTTGCTTCGTGCGGGTATTCTGTCGTATCGTAAAAAAGTTCTGTTCGCGGAATAAATTCTTACGTAAAAAGCAATATGCTTTCCTTTTTCTGAAATCTCAATACCGTTAATAATAGATGAGCCATTAGCCAGCGCAGTAGGAAACCATTCAGAACCAAGTGTAGGGGATTGCACATGGCATCCGTCAACAAGTTGAATATTTACATTTTCTCCATCAAACCTTTGTATTACTAAAACGTCTCCGCCAACAATGGCGTTTTTAAAAGCTGCCGCAGCAATTAAATCAATGTTATTCATTTCTGAATAGTCGCTCGTTTTTGATTTCTTAAATATTCCAAAACGAGCCTCTACAGCATCTGAAAAAGCTTGCTTGTTTATCGTTACACCTTCACTTTTTAAAACTACATCAGATGGCTCAGATTGAAGCTTTAAACCATCTCCAACTACCCATGTCACAAATCTTTTTATGACAGTTTTGCAAATATCACTTTCCAATTGTGATTGCCACGAACGTATCCTTAAAGTACTATAATCTAAACGGTAATCAATAGCCGGCCCCATTTCGCCAAGATTCTTTTCTCCCGTAAATGACAGCACCATTAAAGGGCGAGATTCTCCACTGGTAGAAAAATCAGCCACGGGTTGTTTTAATGTCTCAGGCTTAATAAAAGCTTTTACTCTATCGATTAATTTTATTTTTTTATCTGCCATAAAATCCATTTAAAATATTTTTACTGTCAACTATTCTTACAACTCTTGATGAAATTTTATTTAAATACATAACACGCAATGTTTCAAAATCCTTAATGGCTTTCATTACACTATCAGGCGTTGAAAGTACTTTTGAAATCTTTGTTTGCCCTGTATCTAAAGTATATTCTACGGTATCTCCGGCTAGTACAACCTTTAAAGCAGTATCCATTAGCGCAGATATAATTGCGTCTATCTTAACAATTTTGGACTTTATGTCTTCGCAACTTTGAAGATTTGCATCTATACTTAAATATCGAATCATATTGTTTTTATTTTAGAATTTTTTGTTTGTGTAATATCACTTGTATTTACAGTGCCCTGAGTTATTGAAGGCGCTGCCGTGCCAGTGCCTGATGATAAAGCAAGTATATGTGTATGCGCGTTAAATATACTCACTAAGCTATTGAAATCTGTTTTAATTTTATTAAACTCAATTACTAATTCGTTATATTTCACAGCAAAATTAACATTACCCCCTATTTCTATTGTACCGTCTGATTTCATCCAAGTATAAAACTTTTCTACTCCTTGGCTATCTGTGCAAAACGTCCTAAATTCTCCGGGTTGTGCTTTTTGATTTTTATTAAGGTAGCCAACAATTGCCACTTTTCCTTTCTCGGAAGTTTCAGCATAAACGGCAACCATATCTTTTATAGGATTGCTATCAAGTCCATACGCTAATGCTTCAATTCCGGTTTGAACATCCGACTTTCCAAAGCGTAAAAACTTAATGACACGCCTGCTCATGCTGTCAACGGATGCGGATATAGTTTTAACGAAATAATTCATCAGTTTTGTTTTGGATATTTAAAGCGCGGGAAATTATCATGAGCATCGACAAAAACATTTTTAACGGCTGACCCATCATACACGCACGGCAAAACACACGTTAATTCAGCGGTTGTTTCTGTTGAATTTCCTTTTAGTTTAACACTCTCTATAAATAATTCAATTTTTTTATATACATAAATCTTAGGGGCAAAGATAGTTATAATGTTGTTTGGCCTTATTATTTTACCATCAATCTTCCAACGATCAGTATTAATAATAAATTTTATATTTTTCAACTCAGCAGCTAGTTGTTGTTTTGCAAACTCTTCCGTTGTAATATCTGTCCCACTGCTCTGCGTAACAACTTTTGGCCTGTAAACATATCTTACCGGACAATAGGGGTTTTGAATAGTGTACTCCCCCGCGTTACCTCCATCTTCACTTGCTTGCTTCATAACCGTTATATGGCTATGTATTCCTTGTCCTGAAAAAGACATCCTAAATGACGTTCCGGTAAGTCCATCCTCAAAATGGCAAATAGGCTTTAAGTTGGTTTTTGCTTTCGTAAAAACCAAATTTCCTAATTCATCGTGCGTCATGATAATATTACGCTGTGTAGCGATTTCAGTTAAATAAGATTTTATGTTTTGAGATTCCGATGCTGTACTTTTATCAATAGGTTTATTCATTGCATTAGAAACTAACGGATCAATAATGACATTTAAATGAAAAGGCGCTGCTATTTTCCTTGCAATTTCAGCTAAAGACAATCCGTCACTTTGAAGCGGATATAATGTCGGAGGAATTTCACAATCTTCAAAAACGCCAGGCTTTGAATATCCCGCAAAGTGTGTTAATTCTTCTACTGCACTTGACTTAAATTCTTCTCCTAATAAAAAACCGCTAATAAGCGTTTCCCCTTCATGCTCAAGCGTGGCCTCGTGAAAATGACTTACACAAAATAATTCAGCATGAGAACGGTTATACGGATCAAACAATGCTTGGAATGAGAACGTAGAGGCCACTGAATCAAATTTTAAGTCAATTTCAAAATCATTGAAGTAAGTTACATCAACAATGCCGTCGCCAATCCTATGATTAATTTTTAAATTCATTATATATAATAAACAACTTTTGTATTTTTTTTAATTTGCAACACTTGGCTTAAACTCCAATTGTTATTCGAGATTAATTCATTTATATTATCATCATTTGGATCTAATCCATAAAAACGCTGTGTTAATAAAATTATATTGGTGTCTTTTTCAGTAATTATTGAGCGTTCTGTTCGTGAACTTAAAGCAATATTATAAAGATTTGCTATTGTAAAATTCAATAAGCCGTCTAATAAGTTGATTGTATCGGGCGAAGGAATAAAACTTGTTATATTTCCGCCATTTAGCGATTGAATTGAATCTAGGTCTGTTAAGTACTGATTGTAACTACTGGAAAGAATACTTGTAATACCTAAAACACTTTTACTGTTTGTGTAATCTTTATCTACAGGAGTAGAGGCCCCTATACACATAGCGCTTAGAATCGCTGCGCCTTGGACTTGATAAATTTGCTTACCCGCCACATTTGGTATGCCGGCTACCGTCGCTCGTAAATTATCAAATGTGCTCTTTAAAGTATTGATCCTTGTTTGAACACTAACTTGAAAATTTGCAGGATATGATAGTGCGGCTATAACGGCTCGCATAGCCAATATTGGTGTTGCTGTAGCTGTATTTATAGCAGATTGAGCTTGATTAAATGTGTTATAAAAACCTTCTGCTTCCGTAGGTAGTTTAATAATAGGGACTGACAGGTTAAAGGCTTTTTTATTTACATCCGTTAATGTATTAATGTTTGTAGGTTGAATGGTGGCAGTTATATTTTGCTCAGCTACTCCATCTAATTGAACTTTGGTTAATTTAATTGAATCTATTGGGTCAGTTTTTACGGAAGGCTTATCTTCTGTTATTGTTTCAATTACTACAGTGGTTATTTTTGTGACATTATCACCTATATTATCAAAATTAATTTCAGTAGGCTGAACAAATAACAATCCATAATATGGGTGTTCTATTCTCCAGGCGCGTTTATCACTAGCGGATTTTTCAAACTCAGAAGATTTATCTAAATGATCAGTGCCATCAAAATACAATTCAAGAGGAAATCTTCTTCCAATTGGCGTTCCTCTTTTAACTAAAGAACCTGTCAAATTAGGAAATGTAAATTCAGCATGGTTATAGCCTGTTGATTTTGAAGGATTTTTCCATAAGGGTTTATATTGCTTTGAATCCCCGGTAGTAATAATTAAATCATTTGATAATTTATCTAACCAACTCATTTTAATTTTGCTATTTGTCGTTCAACTTCTTTATTAAACATTTGCTCCAATTTTTCGCCCGTTTTTAATGATGCATCTTTCATAAAATTTGTAGCCTTTACATGTACGGATCTTTTTGGTGAATAATCATATAACGGCGTTAACCTAGGCTTAAATCTTTTACTTTTTAAATTCGATTTTATAGAGTTAACCTTCCATAAAATATTTTCACCATTATTGTTGCTTCCCAAAACAAAACCACCATCTCCTGCCTTTAAGATAGCATTAACAAAGCGGGCAGCTTTAGTGTTACCCTTTTGATTTCTCGCATTAACAATATTGTCTATACCTGAAAGCCTTGCGTTTGACCGTATAAGTCTATTATTGCTATTTCCCGTACGGGCAGATTTTAAAGGGATAAAAGAGCGTTTTTTTATAGTGCCGCTATTTTCTTGTTGCTCCAAATCCTTAACAGAAAAATCATTTTTTACTTTTCCTGTAATAAACCCAACGGTAGATCTCATTGAATTTATATTATTTCCTGTTGCTTTATCAAACTTACTTGTTACTTTAAAAAAGTTAGGCGACCTGTTTACAAAATTATTTTTTGCGCTTTCAGGCATCGTATTTGTTTTTACATCATAGGCGGCATTATTCAAAGTGTTGCGAATAGCGTTCGGCAGGACTGATATTCTCAGTCGTTCTAATCTGTTTGTGTGTGCCACTACAGCACTACTATTTATATTAAGCTGCATGTTATGATAACCAAAAACTTACTCCGTCTAAAACTATCCCATTGTTTGCCGTAGCGGTTGCGCCTTTTGTTATAGAGCAATTTCCTGATGTGTCTATTGTTAGTTGCGCCATTTTCAGTGTTATAGTTCCGTCATTCACAAGCACCGGTATATTTCTTTGATAACTCGGCGCAAAGGGCAATGTAAAAAAAACAGTTGAACCGCTTGACGAATTTACTACAAGGCCTTCAAAACTTACATGTCCATTAGGTGAAACATAATACTTAAAGGGAGATGCTGAGTTAGTCCATGAGTTAAGAAGTGTAGGAGGCGAAACCCATAATGGAGCGGTTGATGCTCTTAAATTTGCCGCGTACCAAGTACCCGCTGTTCCAGATCCTTTACTTAAAACAAATTCCCCAAAATCATAAACAGAAGGAAGTTGAATAATTAACGGTGATATTCCGGTTGAATAATTTTGATTTATTCCAAAACCATTTGGGACTGTGCGCCTAACCAAAACTAAATTAATGTCATTATTAAATACAGTAAATGCATCTCCATCCCTTAAATTAACAGAGGCCGGCAATATAACATCTACCTGCCCGGCACTTGAATCTACTACAACTAGCTTTCCGTAATCCGCGGATGTTAATGTAACTGAAGCAACCCCGGTTACGTATTTAACGCCGGTGAATTTTTTATACAACGCGTCCATTGCATTATTATATTGATAACCATTTGTGACGTTATCCGGTAATCCATTGGGGGTAATTGCTGAAAGTAAAAGAATTTTTCTAAATGTCTGATGTATATCATCGTATACTAATTTGTTAACCGGAGTTCCATCACCTACTCCTGTATCATCTTTAATGCCGCCGTGCGGGTAATCTGTTGTGATTGCGGCCCCGTTAGGGTAATTATCTGATCCTATTGACATTATATATAATTTATAAAAGTTAAAGCTATGTCTTGTATTTGTTTTGTTTTTAAAACGAGTTGCCTAAATTCATCATGCCTTGAGGTCGGTATATTCGCAAATGACCCCAAAGGGGAGCCGCCTATAAAAAAAGTGCATTTATACGTTCCTCCTAATCCAAAATACAAATCTTTTGAATCATTGATGTAATTTGCTATTTTATTTGTAAAGGCTAATCCGTGAGAAAATAACCCGTGATTAAAATTGCCATGTTGGAGCGTTGTGGTTTGGTTAACTCCACTCACAGCAAAGGGTGTTCTGGTAGTGTATCCGCCACCGTAAACAGGAAACTTATTTTCGTATACATAAACATTAAACCCCGCTAATTGCAATTGCTCTTGCAGATACAAATAATGTCCTTTCGCAGGGTTTAATCCGGGTTGATTCAGTTTTTGAATTATCGCCGCTTTCCTTGCTGATGTTGTGGTTAAGGGGTTTGTTATTAAACCTAGTCGTCTTTCCCAATCCGTACAATCATCCGTTGTGAAATTTGCATTATCGGGAAGTATACTATCTAAAATAGAAACTGCATCTGAATATGCTTGGTTTTCGCTTTCAGCTAATGCAAGATGAAGGTTTTCTAAAGTTCCTTGACTTGGCATTTTAAAAGCCCTTCCGCTAGGGTAGAACTGCTTTGATAAACTAACTATTTTGTCGTAAAAACTCATTAAATATATGTGACGGAATTTAAGTAAGCAATATTTCCTAAAGCAAATTGATAATTTGGAGTTGTAACTGAGTTAATTTTAATTGTAACTGCGCCAAATACAGAGCCTGGAATTTGAGATATAATTGTTGCTACTATTTTATTGCTATCAATAATATCATTCTTGTTAACTAATACATCTGCGGCATCTACAAAAGGCCTGATAGCATTAACGGTATTGGTTATCGCCGTTAATAGTAATGCTTTTTGAGCAACAGTAATACCAGTGAAGGAAGTTATATTTATATCTACGTTTAAAATGGTAACGGGTAAATAATTGACAACAACCTGCAATGGCCTTCTGCCTCTTTCCAAAGTGGGTAAATTTAAATTTGGATCGAACTCTACGGCGTGTTCAACATCTAATAATAACTGAGCGGTTGGTGTACCCTTTCCGTCTATTGAATCTAATACAGTCGCCTCTACAAATAAATTTATCTCGCATGGCGCATTACTCTTAGCATACGGATACACATATCTTACCCCTTGCACATCCTGAGACCACAATCTATAGTCTGTTGCCGCGCCTCCTTTAGGCTCTAACCTATAAGAGTTTATGATGGCAAGCCTGTAAGCTTCTAAATCTTCTGCCGCCAGAGGCGAAACGGATATAGCTGTAACTAAAACAGAACTATTTACTAATGCAATTGGTGCGGTCGCCGTTAAAGTATTGTTAATATTTATTTTACTTTCTTCTCCGGCGGTTAGTGCTCTAAGCGTTATGCTGTCAATAGCTGAAACTAATGTATAATCGTTATCTAAAACAAATAGAAATCCGGGGCTTAAAGACGTATCATCACTTTTAAAAGTTGTACTTGCTTTGATTATTCCGCCAACTGTGCCTGTAACTTGTATCGTATATTTTCCGGAAACAGCGGGGTAAGGATTTCTTCCCAACTTAACGCGGCCAAATCTTTCCAATGTACCCCCAATGCTTTCGCTATCTGCCGTATCAACAAAAATATTTTTTTGAAGTAAGCCAATAGCCAAATAATAAAGTTTTAATTTACCGGCCTGAACCAGCGCTTCCGCCCTTAACGCTACTTTTCCAACCAATGAAATTGTAACGCCGTACTGCGCCTCTAGATCAGAAACTATAGAGGTATATAATTGATTAATTGTAGGTATATTTATCATAAGAAAAAATCGTCGTTAAAATCCAATATAAAGAAATCGCCATCTGCAGATGCCGCTTTTCTGAAATTGATAATAGTCATACTAGCTTGTTGATTCGGAAACATTACTTTTATATTTACACTTAATTTATCAGTGGCAATAATTGAAACCGAAACCGTTACAGTCGCTCCAAAAACTTTAAAAAAATCAAGATCTTTTTTAATGGCGTTTTCGATAATCACTCTTCCTGATGTAGTTAGAGGCGTAGAATTTAATGTTCTCTCTGTATCAGAATTAAATTGTTGATCAGGCGTTAAAAATGAATTTCCCCAGTAATCAAAAGATTGAGCTTGAATGAATGATTGTTGTGTGGATTCTTCAATGTTGCCTCCAAACAGCGCTAAGTAAATCATGTTTTCAATACTATTCACAACCGCCAAGTCGTTTCCTTGTAATTGAAAGTCGCCTCCATTCAATGTTTCTATAATTGCTAAATCAAATGTTTGCATTATTGTTGAGTTGAAGTTGTGGATGGGACAATGCTTGATTTGACGCCTTTACTTCCTCCCGTTACCGTAGTTCCCGGTAACGCATTATTAACTATTAGGTTAATAGCAGGTTGGTTATTTGCTAACTGATTAGCTGTAGCATTCGCCTGGGCCTCTTTTGGATTTATCAATTGTTTTGCCGAGGTTGGAGCATCACTTGTTGGAGTTGTTGATTCGGTTTGGTTTATGAACTTCTCAGCAATAGCGAAATTGGTATTCTTGAAATTCTGCCTTTCATTTTTTTTAGCATCACCAATAAAAGCCCCCATTATTTGCCTACCCTCTTTTTTATCTGAAGCTGCGTTATATAATGTGTTATTTTTAATTGCTTTATCTCTCTTTGCTTGCTCTATTTCAATTTTATCTGATGAAGTCTTAAATTCTTTGGCTGAAATAATTCCTAAAGACATCTGCAATGCCTTCCAGCTTAAAGTAATCCTATCAGCCATTCCCATAAAAGAATCCTCAATTGTCAACCAAGTGCCAACAAAACTTCTTTTAATTCCGGCCATACCAGTCGTAAATAGAGTAGTTACCGTATTCCAATTATTGTATAAATCATATAAAAATTTTGAAACTCCGGCAATCCCTATAATTAATAAACCTAAAGGATTTGCCGATGCGGCTACATTAAATGCCAACTGCGCTGCTTCAGCTAACCACAATGTTGATTCGTAAGCCGCCATTGCTATTGTACTTCCTCCTACCGCTACCGAAGCTGTTGCCTGCAACGCGGAACTAATTCCTAACACAATATTATATGCTCCCAGCGCAACCCTTCCTACTAAAATTGTTGCTTTCCATATTGCGAAAAACTTAATAACAGAAATGCCAACAGAAACTATTTCATCCATATTATTGATTAAATAGTCAATAATACTTTTAGCTTTTTTTAAGCCCGCAGATGCTTTATCGCTACCTGTTAGCATATTAATCCACGAGGCCTTCAATTTGTCGATTTTAGCCCCAAGCGTAGCTGAGTTTATTGCCGCTGCTTTTTGCGCTTCAGATGTACCCGTAACGCCTTTTGTGAAATCTTTAAATGTATCAATGTTGTTTAATAAAATGCGCCCTGCACCAAGGTTAATTAAGCCAAATGTTTTTGTTATGTAGGCATCTTTTTCTTTTGCAGTTTTTAAAGTATCCAACTTCTTTTTTGCCTGTTCTAATGCGTCATTTATTTTGAATTGCCCAGAAGCATAACCTAAACCCGCTTTTTGTAAATGGGTCAGCGTACCTTTTAATTGCGTACCAGCTTCGCTTCCGAATAAAGAGTATTTGCCAAGTGTTTCAATTAATGCAACTGATTGCTCTAGCGTTACGTTTGCACCTGACGCAACAGAACCAAACATTGTAAATGATTCGGCTGTTTGTGTAATGCTTGAAGCGCCAACAGCCTGTCCTGCGGCCAATACATTAATGACTCTATTTGCCTGTGTTGCGCCTAATGAAAACTGGTTCATAATGCCCACTAAATTTTCTGCGCTTTTACCTAAGTCGTCCCTGCTAGCCCTGCTTAATGTAATGGTTGCATTAGTAACGGCGGATATACCTTGTGCTGTTTCAGCAAATTTTGCATTAAGCCCGGCAATTTTTTCAAATGATTGAGCAACATCAATGGAGCTGACTTTTGATTTTCGAGCCACTTGATTAATAGCGGTTTCATACTTTGAAAAATCTGTATCATTTAAATCAGAAACAATAGTCCTGAAAGAAGCCACTGCTTTTTCGTTTTCAATAATCGATCCTATAGAGAATTTACCTAATGATATGGCCGCACCGGCAATAGCGGCAGTGCTTGCTACATTTAAAAACTGTTTGCTTATATCACTTAACCCAGGAGTAACCCGTCTAAATAATCGTTCACTACGGGACGTAACAGTATCTATCCTGTTTGCTAATGATGCATTTGCTCTACCTATAGTAGACAGTACAGAAGATGTTCTATCGACTGCAGTGTATATGGATGGTATTGTAAACGAAGCCATTGTTATTTATCCTTAGGCATTACTTTTTTTAGCATTTTGTAAACTTCATTGTACCAGTATTCGATGCCCAAATAGTCTATCTCATCAACAAAAAGGCTACCAATATCTTTAGGTAGCCATTTCAATTCAAGAACGATTTGCTTAATCATTACATCTAACCCGTCTTCATTTATAGAAAAAAAATCGCTACTGAACTTGCTACCGAATAATCTTCTGTATCCATTTTTGAAATTATACCCTTTGCCTTATCGGTTAAGGCCGCAATAGTCCCTAAAATTCTAGCATCTGCGCCCGTCACTCCATTCATTTGAGTTTGTATAGTTGATACATCAACGCGAGGCTTAAAGTCTAAGGACTTAAATTGCTTTTCTGCTCCGATCGGAAAATCTAAAGTTTGTGTTAGGCTAAAATCTTCATTCAGCACTAGAGACCCCTCACACATTGCATCAGCTATGCTTTCGATGGCGTCTTTATATGCCTCTCTTTTTTTAGGTTTCACTTTTTTAAAGTCTAGCCACTTTTCAACTTCTATAATTGCAACCTCTTTACTGATAGCTTCCATATTAAATTATTTTTTTAAGTGCTTTTCCACCGGACGCCTTTAATGTAAATGTTGAACCGTTTCCATTACCTTGAACATCGCCAACAGGCGCACCTTTGCCACCCCAAACGGTACCATTTATATGCGTAAAAGTCCAATCAGCTTCCTGTGGGTCTTTAGACATATCAGTAACTTTTTGAAGTTCGTTATCAATATTCATGTCCCAAGATACAGTGCCTTCAAATGACCACCTTACCTGATTTAGCTGGCGTATATTTCTACCGCCGCCGTCAACCATGTTGGCATCATCGTTTCCTCGGAAACCACCTAAGTCAAAAGTAGAATCTTCGGCTGCTTTTGGATATAATACACCGCTTCCAATTGTTGGATGGTTGTATGAAATTTCTGTTATGTCTCCACCTACCGGCATCTTATTTTATTTTTTTAGTTTAGTGTTCCGAAATTAAAACCTGCTTCCGCAGTAGTGCTTGATACCCTAGTGAACCCTGAACGTTTATATTTAAAATACGTTTCTAATCTGTCAGGATTATTGATACTTAAGCCAACCTTAATTGACGCCTGCATAAACGCAACATCAACAATAAGCCCCCTTGATCCTAATTGGTCAGCAAATGCGTTTAATATCTGCAACCATTGTTTTGGTTTAATTATTTTTGGAGCAGTTACAGTATCTGTATCTGCCGCAATTTGATGATCTACTACATTTATCTGCTCAAGTAAATAATAACTGAATCGAATATTTAAATCCAGCATAATGTTTCTGAAATACCTAAATTGAGGAGGATTTTCGCCTACCTTATGATAGGTTGTAATAAAATCCTGGACTACATATTGCCCGCCAACTAAATCAACAGTTGAGCAACCTTTATTTACAAAAAGATTTCTGTTAGTATAAGATGCCATAGATCCGATTAATGCAGGGGTTGGCATATCCGGATAATTATTTCCTGCAACGTCTAAGTTCGGCGTGTTTTGAGAAACTAAGGCGGCTAATACGGTCATGTTTGCGGCTGCTTCCATTGGAAGTCCTGCCGAAAGTGGTGCGGGCGCTAATGCGACGGTTAAGTCGTTTAATCTTGCGTCCGAAATTGAGCTTGGATCGTCAATAGTCGTTCCTGTAATTGCGATGAATGGTTTCATAATAATTCCAACATATCTACCTGTTGGATTAGTTGCATCGGGCCTACCGTTAAACTGCTCTAAAGCAGTCATTACGCTTGAAACGGTTCCGTATCCGTTTACAACAATTGTATTCCAATCGTTACCAAATAAATTTAATGCGGGTTGAACGCTAGGCGTTCCTGATCCCGAAGTAATATTTGAGATAGTGTAAGTAATCCCTAAAGAATTTCCGTTAGTATTAACGCTAACGCTAAGGTCATTGGCAGTTAATCCTGCCCATTTGCTTTTTATATTGTTAGTGTAATCATCGTCTGTAGCTGTTACAGGGCATCCTAAAACTGCGTTAATTGTATCTGATATTTTTGCCGTAATTTCAATTCTCGTGTCGCCGGCTTTAATGTTTATATCATAAGCCTGTCCGTCTAAGCCTCCACGACCTGCAATAATTACAGAATGTGTTCCATTATCTATTGCCACACCTGTAGGTGTTATACCAATAGATTTAAAAGTTGCGCCTGATGCTTTAGCTTGCGGATAAATCCATACAGGAATACCGCTAACGCCGCCGCCATTTAAAGGGATTAGGATTCTAGAAATGTTATAAATAGGGGAACCGTAACCATAACGACTGCCTGCTTGTTGTGCTGAAGTAATTTGAAAAGGAGTAAGATCTAACGTTGCTTGATTGGACTCGTTAGCTTCCGCTAACACTGCAATTCTTTGAGGTAAATTAGGGGTTACTGTTTGAAAATTCCCGGTTGTAAGTTGATATCCGACTACCCTTGAAATATAAGTATCTAAAACCGCATTTGAAATTGAACCCATTTTAAAATATTTTGATTGTAAAAATATTACACAATGAAATAAAATGTTATATTTGTATGACCAAAACATGCAAAATCTCAAAATTGGAGTAATAATCCCGGACAGAAATGACAGGCCGTTGTTTTTAGAAAACTGTTTACGGTTAATTAAGCAACAAACAATTCAGCCCGCATGCATTGAGGTTGTAAATTATCAAGCGATTTCAGATGATGTTGATATTACCCAGCGATACCGAATAGGTTATGATTTATTAAGAGGAAAGGATCTTGACGTAATAGCTTTGATTGAAAATGATGAATGGTATTCGCCCGACTATTTAGAAATCATTACAAAGGCATGGTTCTCAAGTGGGCGTCCAGATATTTTTGGAACAGACTACACAATATATTATCACATTAAATTATTTGCCCACTTCACCATGTGGCACATGTCGAGATCGAGCGCAATGAGTACTTTAATTAAACCTGATCTTAATTTTGAGTGGTGCGCCGATAATGAACCATATACAGATATGCATTTATGGGAAACATTAAAAGGATGTACTTTCCATCCCGAAAAAAATATTTGCATGGGCATTAAACATGGTGTAGGGAAGTGTGGGGGCACAGGACATACTAATAAATTGCATAGGTTTAATGAGTCGGATGCTGATAAAAAAATATTGAGTGATTTAATGGATATAGAAAGCTTTGAATTTTATAGTAACTATTTTAAAAATGAAAATTAGCCTAATACATCCATCCCGCCAAAGACCCGAAAAAGCAAAAGCTGCTTATGACTATTGGATTAGCAAAGCCTGGTTTCCTGAAAACATAGAACATGTTTTATCGCTTGACGAATCTGATAATTCGATTAATGAATACGCTAGGTTATTTGGTGATGTCGTAGGTTCCTGCGGTATTGTAAATAATAATACTTGCGTTGTTGAAGCTACTAATCATGCGGCAAAAGTAGCGACGGGCGATATATTGATTTATTTATCAGATGATTTTAAATGCCCTGATGAATGGGATGTGTTAATTAATGAACAGATGAATAATAGCACTCCGATGCTTTTAAAGGTTGATGATTGTTTGCAAAAATTCAACGTTCCCGTTTTGACTATTCCAATAATGAACCGAAAACTGTACGAAAAACTAGGTTACTTTTGGCATCCCGAATATAAATCAATGTTTGTTGATGAACACCTGTTTTGGACTGTTACTAATAATTGCTGGTTAAAAGAGGCTCCTCAATTAAAATTTCCACACGAACACTGCTCTTTAGGTTTAGCGGAAAGAGATGAAACATATATTCGTTCGGAGGCTAATTGGGATCAAGGGAAATCTTTATTTGCAAAGCACATGGCGGAGGGTTTTCCGTTATGATTTTACTATCCATATTAATACCAACCCTCCCGGAAAGAGTAGAGCATTTTAAGCACATTAGGAATAGAATTATTTCTACATGTCCTGATGAATATTTAGAAATGATAGAAATTATCTCAGACGTTCGCGGCAGGGAAGTTTCAACCGGAGAGAAAAGAAATTCGTTACTCGAAAAATCAAAAGGAGTTTATACTTGGTTTATTGATGATGATGATGATATTTTCGACCACTCAATTAAAAAAATTTTTGATGCATGCTTGCAGGGTAACGATGTTATTGGAATAAATGGCACAATGTCAACAGACGGAATACATGAAGCGGATTGGGAAATTCGTTTAGGACATCCATATATTAATAAACCCAAAGCAGATGGAAGTCCGTATTATTTAAGGCATCCTAACCACATAACTCCAATGAAGCGGGCACATGCAGTGAAGGTGAGGTTTCCTAATATTTGGCTCGGCGAAGATTATGCATGGGCAAAGGAATTACATGACTCAGGCCATTTAAAAACTGAAAGTGTAATAAACGATAAAATCTATCATTATAAATACTTAACTAACAAATAAATATGTACTCTCAAAACGAAGAAGAAAAATATATCTTAGATTATTTTAAAGATTTTAAAGGAAACTTATTGGATATAGGCGCTAATGACGGAAGGACTTTTAGTAATTCATTGGCCCTTATCGAAAGGGGCTGGTGGGCGGTTTTAGTAGAGCCTTCCGCGCAAGCATTTGAACGGCTACATGGAACTCACGTTGATAACGATAATGTTTATTGTTTCAAAGGAGCAATAACTGAAGATTCAGGAAAATTTACACTAAAAGTTAGCGCCGATCATCTATTGGATAAGTCAGATGTTGCTTTGCTGTCTTCGATAAAAGAGGAAGAAACAATAAGGTGGAGAGAGGCAGGAATTAAGTTTCATGAGGAAACAATTAACGGCTTAAGTTATCTGGATTTTCTTAAATATACAGGTGAATCTAATTTTGATTTTATAACGATTGACGCTGAAGGCTTTGATATTATAATCTTAAAACAAATAGACCTTACTGAAACAAAACTTCTATGCATTGAGTGGAATTCTAACCCAATTAACAAGTTAGAAATTCTAGAATATTGCGCTAATTTCGGCATGACAAAAATTATTTATGAATCAGGCGAAAATCTATTGTTATGCAAGCAAGTGAATTAAGGATAGGGAATTTTGTTTTAAGTAACAATTTAATTACAAAAATTGAATTTATAACAGAAGATGGGATAAACCAAGATGTGGATTTTGGTCAATATGGATCAATGAATTACGAGGCTTGGTTTAGTAATGATTTACAAAATAGATACATCGAGCCAATCCCCCTCACGGAAGAATGGCTGTTGAAGTTTGGGTTTAAAGAAAACATTATATCTTTAGTTTTAGAAACTGATAATTTTTTCTTTTCATATAGCAAAAAGAATCAAAAGTTTGAAGTTCAATATAACTCACGCGATGGGCACAGATTGTTTCCGGTAAAGATAGAGCATGTCCACCAAGTCCAAAACTTATACTTTGCATTAACCGGGGAGGAGTTTTCTTATGAATAAAACAATAGTATCATTCGCGGATGGAGTAGGGCATTACGCAAAAGCTCTAATGCGCTTGGAATTATCTTTAAAACAAGTCGGATTTGAAGGTAAATTTAAAGGCATAAATGATTACGGGCATATAAATTCACCTCTCCATAAAGGATCGGTAGGTGCTGTTCCATACGCATTTAAGGCCTTATCAATAAAAAAAGCGGCAGAAGAGCAGGACTGGAAAGGTTTATTGTTATGGTGTGACTCTGTTGTATATGCGACAAAAGATATTCAACCTTTATTCGACCACATTATAGAGCAAGGCTATTTATTTTTTGATAACCTGGGGTTTTCTATTGGCGATTACACGAGTGATGCGTGTTTAGATAAGTTCGGCATGTCGCGCGAAGAAGCTTTCGGAAGTAAAATGATAATGGCTTGCGTTATGGGTTTTGATTTAGAAAACCCTGTTATTAGAGAATTTTTAGAAGCATACATAAGCGCCGCAAGCGATGGCGTTTCGTATCAGGGCTCATGGTCAAATGAAAATCTACAGACATCAAATGATATGCGAGTAAAAGGCCACCGGCATGATCAATCCGTTGCTTCGATTTTAATTAAAAAAATGAATTTAAAAATAACTAACGCTCAAAGCACTTACTTTGCTTATGCTTCACATAAAGGATTAGTTCCTATTGGTGACAATGTATGCTTGTGGAGCGAGGGTATATAAATAAAAAATAAACATGGGAATAACATCATTTTCAGCAGAGCTGATAGCAAAATACAAAAACGGAGCAAAAAACGTTATAGAACTTGGCGCTCAAAACCTTTACAATCAACCAAATTTACCGGCGCCATACGCACACGAATTGTATGATAGCCATGGTGTTGCCTATAAATGTATTGATTTATGTGAGGAAAACGGAGCTATACCTATTGATCTCAGTAAACCGTACGAAAATAAACTAGGTTATTTTGATTTAGTAACTGATTTTGGTACATCTGAACATGTTTCTGATAATGGAAAACATGGGATTGAGGCTTTTTATAATTGTTGGAAAACAAAACACGATCTTCTTATTCCGGGAGGAACCATGATTAATGAAAATCCAAAGACTGGTAATTGGCCGGGTCATGGATGTAACTATTATACAAAAGAATTTTATGGTGAATTATGTAACGCTATGAATTACGAAGTTTTAGAACTTGGAGAGCACCCTGCGATGGGAAACACCACTGATGGATGGAATGTTTTTTGTGTGTTCAAAAAAAATGATGTTGCTGAATTTATTGGTATTGAAAAATTTAAAAAATTAGATTTTAGAACAAGTTAATATGGGATTTTTTGATATAATACCTAATTTATTAAGCGCTGCGGTTAAGGCTGAAATAACTCCCGTGGCAGTTGTTAAAGATGTAATGGATGTTTCTGTTGGGGAAAATCCAGAAAACACAAAGAGTCTTATCCAATCCGCGGAAAGAGACATATCTGATATATTTGAAATTTAATGAAATTGGCCGCTATATACAATGTCTGGGATGGCATTGAAATTTTTGAGGCTTCATTAAATTCAATAATAAGTAATATTGATATTGTAATAATTATTTACCAATCCGTTAGTAATTACGGAGAGTTATTTGATCCATTGCTTGAAATAATGCTGGCAACAAACAATTTTCCTGATAAAGAAATTATTGTTAAAAATTACAATCCGATTATTGGTCATGGCGCATTAAATGAAACAGCAAAAAGAAATTTAGGTATTAGCATTGCTTGCGAATGCGAAGCAACTCATTTTCTTAACATGGATACTGATGAATGCTATAAAGATTTTGGAGAGGCAAAGCAGCAATACATAGATTCAGGAAAAGAAGGATCTGTTTGTAAATTATACACCTATTTCAAAAAGCCTACGCTTCGTTTTGATACAGAAGACGGATATTTTGTGCCATTTATTCATAAATTAAACCTAAATACAGTAGCAGGGAACGTCACATATCCATTTTATGTTGATCCTACGCGTCGAATTAATTGTGAAAATGTTGTCTTAATTGAGTCTCACATGCATCATTTCAGCTGGGTGCGAAAAGATATTGAAAGGAAATGCCGTAATTCTTCAGCAAAAATCAATATTGAAAGAGGTACAATGTTAACAGATTATTATAATTCAAGCGTTGCTTTGGGGTTTTACGTGAAAGATTACGACAAGACTTTAATTGAAGTGGATAATTTTTTTAATATTGAGGTTTAGCTATTTCTTACCCATAATTATTTTACAAAACTCAGACCATCCTCCATTCACTATTTTGTATTGCTTTAAAACCATTTGTGTAAATATTTCCTTCAGTGCCATGTTGTAAAGGTGACAATCGAACATGTGATTCTGAACCGAACTATTCTTTTTCTCCCAAATAAAATTACCTTCTTTGTCCAGTTTTCGAACCTCTGCCTCAAAGTGACTAAAATAATTTGAAAACAAGTATTTACCATTTGATGGCAAAGGAAAATTCATAAAACCGTCAGGTTGTTCATTGTCGTTTTGGGCATTCCATTTTAATCTAACCCTGGCTGCAAGCATATCTTTTATTCTGCCCACGCGAAGCATGTACAGCTTAGCGCGAGATAGCCCTAATTTAAAGATAGACTGATCAATATATCGGTTAACGTATTTATCTTCTTTGTCGCCCTTTAATCCAAAAACAAACGAATTATTATTGTCTATGAAAGAAAAAGCTTCAGATTCACAAAACCCGGTATCAACACCACTTATTAATATTTTCATTTTACGATTCGTATCAGTGACGTAATCTGCTTTTAGTATTTTATCATATTCGGGCCACACACTATTACTTACGTGATGCGTATAACTCCAATGCGCTCTATCTACTTTATTTTTTTTAGCTGATTCGTTTGGGATAAAAGTGCCTATACTCCCATGTGATATACTATAAGAGGCTCCCGTTTCAGTCCATGCCACAACCTCGTAATCTAATCGCGCATCATCAAGCTTTCCGTTTAAGTCGCATGCTGCCGTTAATAAAACTATCTTACCGTTGCCGTCCTGCATTGAGATATTTTCCGGAAGCATTCCAATTTCATAAGTACGAATGTTTTGTTGCAATTGGTTTGCTTTTAATTCCTCGCCCGGATCCTCGTATGTTTCTCCTAATACCACGTTAACAAAGGTCTTCCATAAACTCTCGTCTCGCGGTTGACCTTCCGGGTTTGCCTCTATATAATCATTTACATAATGTTCCCAGCCAAACATACCAATAGGCGCGTAGAGCGAGCTTATATGATAACTAAAATATCCTGGCTTACTTGGCTCTGCAGTTGGTTGCCAATATGCATGTCCGCCATGATATTTTTCAAGAAGCCATTCAGATTTATTTTTATCGTCAAAAAAATCACCGCATTCCTGACAAATATATCCAACTGATTCGGAAATAACTTTTCCTTGATCATTCAGTTTCCAGGTTATGCCACCAACTATATCCCCATTTGTAACCGTCCACTTTAATTCAATGAATGAACCGCAGCACGGACACGGTATCATGTACTTTCTTTGATCACCCAATAAATAAGCCGCTTCAATATTTGAGCTTTCTGCGAGTTCAGGGGTTGAGCCGTAACATATTTTGTGTGAATCTTCATAGGCCGCAAAACGTTGTTCTAATAATTTACGCGTGTTACCTGATTCTTTAGATTTCCCCTTAACTGATTCCCAATCGTCAAATAAACCATACTTCAAAGATACATCACGAATGTCTTTATGGTTATTTGCAGATCCAATATGGACGTACCCGCCCACAAACTCTTTTTTGCTGTTTGTGTCACCGGTTTTATTGTTTCTTTTTCTTTGAACTTGTGGCTTTATATAAGGCCTAAGCGATGCGTTATCAATTCCAATGTCAAGTTTTTCAGTAGCCTTTTCTATTAAGTCGGGTGATCCTACTAAAAAATATGTGTTTGAAGGGTCATTTTTTATCATCCATAAAATGATAGGAATTAAGACGCCGGCAGAAAAACCAATTTGAGCGCCCTTCTTTATTGCCATCCATTTCATAGGATCGTCTTGAGCGAAACGATTTATTACCTCTCTCCAATAAGGAGTAAATGAATAACGATAAGGCCCAGGGAAAGGCTTTGGCATTATTACACTTCGCTCCGTCCAGTCCGCAGGTTTTATATTTGAAATAGTCACTTGGCCCGAGCGTATAATTTCGGTTAATTGTTCCGAAAAATCATTAGCCATGCTGTCCTACTCCTTTACTTTCTGAATGGTTTTGGATAATAGAATCCACTGCTTTTTCCGTAGCGGCTAAGGCTTTTCCTATTGATCTATTAATGCTTTCAACGCATTTACCCTTAACATCCGCCATTTCTTCAACCGATAAAGCTTTTTTCTTACTAAAAATTCTAATGATTTCATCGGTCGTGTTCTTAAATTCGGTTAGTATCGACTGATTATGTTGAAGAAAAACCGGTTTAATTAACTCAGATGGTACCACCTCCCCCCTTTTTTTTGCAATATCTATATCTAATTTTTCAATTTCTTTCTGCCGCTTAAGGGTATCTAAGTATTTTAACTGCCTTTCCGACTCTGTATAGCTCTGCCCTTCGCCGATAACCTCCTGTTCATTATTTTCAATAGCGGGCACTTTAATTTTTGTGTCTGACTTTACAGAAGAATATTTTTCCTCAACCATTCTACCGCGCCACTTTTCAATATACGCCCTGTTCTTGAAATTTTCATCATCAATTAACAGCCCGTCAGTATGAACGATTACTTTACCCCTACTTATATGGACAGATAATTCATTAGTAGGCTTTCCGACAAGGGAAGCAAACTCTTTCTTTGTGTGAAACATTATTATAAATATCAGTAAAGTGCCGTTCTACTTATTGTGTTGTAATAGAAATTAGGCTATTAAGATCCTTTCCTACTTCGTTACGATTAACATAGGCAGTCCATAAATCATTGCTGATAATTGCTGCTTGTTCCTGAACAACAGTTTCAAAAACGTATGAATTTGTAAATCTCGCATCAATGGGAATGACAATAGATCCGTAATAAACATTTCCTTTTATGGTTTTTGTGATCTGATCACCTGAAACCGTCACCTTAAGGTTGACGAATTTAATTGGGCTCAATGATTTCTTGCTACAGCTAAAAGCCGCAATTGCCAACATAATAAATAATATTTTTTTCATAATTAAGATTTTGTTGCAACAAATATAGCATTTTGTTGCAACAACGCCGCAACAAAAAACGAAAAAAGTCGATTCATGTTTTAAAATGCAACATTGCATGTTTTGCGGGAATCTTTAATTAGGCTAGGAGTACCTTAGGTTTTTAGCCTTTACAGAGCTTAAATAAGCCTATTTAAGCATACTTACGTGGATGATGTGTGCATTAGTCGTTTAGCGACTTGATTAGGCAGGTGCAACTCTAGTACGCGTCGAATGATTGGTGTTATTTTTGTTTGTCAATCATTTTTGTGAGCAGCTCCATTACGCTATCATACTTGCTCTGCCAAGTAATTACTTCTTGCTCTAATCTTTTAATGACGTAGTCTTTATTAGGATCAGTATTTATGGGTGCATTAGAGTCTTGATAGTCTTTCTTATCATTGATCAGAAAGTCAGGAGTTAGGTTGTACACTCTTTTAAGGGCAGTAATAAGCTTTGGAGATAGAGGTTTAGCTCCTGTTTCTATCTTGGACATGAGGCTTTGAGAAACTCCTAGTGTGGCAGCGAATTGAGTAGGTGTTAAGTTTAAGTGTTCCCTGAACTCTTTAAGCTTTTCAATTTGTGTTTTTTTCATTATAATTATTATAAATTTGTATTGCACTATGCAATATAATTGACATTATGACGTTTTGAACATTGCTTTCATAGCATCGTCCGTTTGTTCTTTATAAAACGACTTCATGTAAATTTCTGTTGTGGATATTTTTTCGTGGCCTAAAAGTTCCTTTATAGTGTGTATATCTAAACCTGATTCCTTTGCGTAATCCGCAAAAGAGTGCCTGGAGCTGTGGAATGATAATTTAATTGGAGATTCAATCATTAAAGCCAATTTTTTTAAATTCTTATTAGCTATGGTATTACGGCTGCTTATTGCGGCCAATTCTTCGAACTTATCTGTTGGTATGTCAGTAAGAATTGGGAATAATAATTTTACGGATTTACTTTTATAAAATCTGAGTATGCTTTGCGCCTGATTGGTTAATAAAATATTCCGATGCTTGGTTGTCTTGTTCATTGTGTAAATCAAACGTCCATCGGCACAATTGGAGGCCTTTAGTCGGCATAAATCGGCAAATCTGATGCCTCCGCAATAAAAGGAAAACATCCAATAATTGCGCGTGTTCCATAATGATGAATTTTTTTCTAATTTAAGATTTTCAATTTCTTTTATTTTTTCGAAGGCTAGACGCGTCTTCTTTGTTTCGTTTTTTTCTGATTTGTGGTGCAAAAAAGGGTTCTTTGTGTATTCAATTAACCCATCTTTAACGGCTTGTTGTACTATGTATTTAATGCGTTTAAGGTTGTTGTGTATAGTATTGCTTGAGTTGCCAATGCCTAGTAAGTGGGTTTCGTAATCGCGAATGGTTCGCACAGTAAAATTTTCAAACTTTAAGTTTGGATTAAATGCCTTGAATTTGTTTTTAATAGATTGATGAGATAGATAAAACCCCGCGGATCGCTTCTCCTTAATATTTATTAATATATCCTCGTAATAATCTAAAAAAGAAATGTTTTTATAGCCCCTCAAATCTATATTATTGTTTTCAATTAATTGATTTTCGTAATCAAATTGGATTTTGGAAATTTTACGATTAACTGCCGCCGCGTTTGGATGTTTGGAATTTACACGGCTTGTTTTATTATCCCATTGTGCTAGGGAGGAACTTACGTTCACTGGAATGTATTTTTGATGAGTTTTTCCGTCTACGGTTGAAGTAATCCTAACCTTAATTGGGTGAGTACCATCTTTTAATTTGTTATTTTTCCAAAGAATTATTTTCGCCTTCATATAAAAACTTTAATAGTTTTTTAATAGTTTCTTATGTAAAAGTATGTAAAAGTGCGGATTATTACAAATCGTATTTAACCAAAAAACCCCGCTGTTGGCAGGGTTCGTAGGCTATGAGTAGTTTTTCCGAAATTAGAAGGGTGATCCTGCTGGGACTCGAACCCAGGGCCCATACATTAAAAGTGTATTGCTCTACCAGCTGAGCTACAGAATCATGAAATAAAGAACCGTTCTTTGTATTTCGGGCTGCAAATATATAAACCAATTTTAAACTAGCAAAACTTTTTTTGTGTTTTTTTTAATTTGTTTGTGTTTCCTTGTTTATAGCGGCATTTAGCTTTATTTTTATACACGATTATGAACTCTAATTACCAAATAAATTTACTAAAAGGCTTTTCTGATTTAATTTTTGGACAATCAATGGCCGAAGCCGAAAAAGTTTTTGGTAAAGCCGAAGAAATACAGGAGTTAAATGACGATATTTTAGAAACCTCCTGTACAGTGCTCCATTATTGGGATTCGGGCTTCTCTTTGTTTTTTGATAATAAGCATTCTAAAAAATTCAGCAGCGTTGAGGTCGATAACGAAGAAACACTATTATTTACATCAAAGGTATTTGAATTAAAAGAGAAAGAACTGATAGGCCTGATGAAAGAAAATGGTTACGCCTTATCTGATTCGGAACAGCAAGAATGGGGCGAACGCCGCTTAAGTTTTGACGAAGCATGCCTTGATTGTTATTTTGAGAACGGTAAGTTAACCTCCATTAACTTCGGTATTATTGAAGGCCGCGATACTTTTGATTTTTTGCCGAACTAAAAAATACATTAAAAAAAGAAATACGATTGAAGACTTAAGATCAGTGAACACAACTTTTTATGATCTTATATGTTTTTAGCGATTAACATTAACATTATTAAGGATAATAACTTTCAAAAACATTACAACTTTCAAAACTTTTAAACTAACTAAAATTTAATAACATGCCGGGAACAGAATTATTCGGCGCCGAAGAGCGCAAAGAAATAGAAGATGTATTATCTACAGGGATTCTGTTTCGTTATAACCACGATGCACAGCGAAACAACATCTGGAAAGCAAAAGATTTTGAAGAAGAAGCAAAAAAAATTACCGGTGCAAAATATGCCTTAGCAGTATCTAACGGTTCGGCCGCTATTATGGCTGCACTCACCGCGTCAGGAATAGGTACGGGCGACGAAGTTATTTGTCCGCCGTTTACTTACATTGCTACTATTGAAGCTATTTTGTTTTTAGGTGGTTTACCTGTATTTGCAGAAATTGATGAAACCCTTTGTTTAAGCGCTTCCGGAATAGAAAAAGCAATTACGCCTAATACAAAAGCAGTTTGCTTAGTACACATGTGTGGAGGTAATGCTGATATGGACAGCATTATGGACGTTATTAAAAAACATAATCTTATTTTGGTAGAAGACGCCGGCCAGGCATTTGCGTCATCATACAAAGGAACCTACACCGGTTTATTTGGGAAAGCAGGCGCTTACTCATTTGATTTCTTTAAAATAGCAACAGCCGGTGAAGGTGGTATTTTTGTAACTAACGATGAAACAACCTATAAGCTGGCAGATAGCTTTTGCGATCACGGGCACGACCATGTAGGCGATAAGCGCGGTATGGAAAATCATCCGATCATCGGCTTTAATTTTCGTATCAGTGAACTGCATGCTGCCGTAGGTGCTGCTCAAACACGTAAAGTAGCTCAAATCAGGGATACAAACAGAAGTCATAAGAAATTTATTCAAAAGAAATTAGCAGCAACAGAAGGGATCAGCTTTGCCAAATTAGGAGATGAAAGCGGCGACTCCGCTACTTTTTTAAATATATTACTGCCAAGCACTGAAATTGCTCAGCGCGTGGTAGACGAATTTAATAAAGCAGGCATTGCAGGCTTTGATTATTGGTTTAAAAACATGTATCATTTTATTAATCAATGGGATCATATCAAAAACTTAAAAACGGCTTCAAAATTAGCGATTCATGTACTAGATGCCCCACAGGATTATAAAAATTTACATCTTCCTAAAACACAGGAAGTAATAGGCAAATTAATTTCTTTTGGTGTTAAATGCGCATGGACAGAAGAATACATGAGCGCTATGGCAGATAAAATTTCGGAGTGTGTAAAAAAAGCAATGAAGCCGGTTAACGCTTAATGTTTTTTGATCAATTTTTTAAATGAAGTATTTAATGTTGATTTTACTTTTCCGCTTTTGTTATAATAACAATTAAGGGGCGGTTTTACACTTAAACTTCTTATTCTCAAAATTAAAATTAAATAATCATCTTTTTAATGCAACATAAAAATTTTAAAAATATAGATAAAGTAACTTACGGGCGCGGTTCTTTTTCTCAATTGGCCGAAACGGTTGAACCGGTGCGGAAGGAGAATAAGAATTATTTTGTATACGTGGTCGACAATTACTTTAAAGGCAAAGCGCTTTCCGGTAAATTACAAAATAAGCCTGAAGATCTTGTTTATTATATTGATGTGGACCCACATGAACCCACTACACAACAAATAGATACATTGCGGGATGAGATCCTTGCTAAAAAAGGATTGCCGAGCGGCGTTATTGGTATTGGCGGAGGAAGCATTATGGATATTGCCAAAGCGTTATCGCTGATGCTTACCAACGAAGGTTCTTCAACATTATACCAGGGATTGAATTTAGTTAAGAACGCAAGTATTTATCACTTAGGCGTACCAACCATTTCAGGAACAGGAGCAGAAGTTTCCATGACTGCTGTATTAACAGGGCCTGAAAAAAAGTTGGGATTAAAATGCGACTGGACCGTTTTTAACCAGGTAATATTAGATCCCGAATTAATTGCAAGCGTACCAACTGATTGGTGGTTTTATACGGGGATGGATACATACATTCACTGCATCGAATCTGAATCGGGAATTCGTAACAATGCATTTAGCTTAGCTTACGGCGAACAATCGTTAAAGCTTTGCAGGGAAGTATATTTAGGCGAACACTCAGGGCAAACCCCGGAAAATAATGATAAGCTGATGGTAGCTTCTTTAATGGGAGGTTTAAGTCTAACGTATAGCGAAGTAGGGGTATGCCACGCCATCAGTTACGGTCTGTCAAAAATATTGGGAACGCGTCACTGCTATGCTAACTGTATTATTTTTCAACACTTGGGAGATATTTATTTGAACGGGCACAGCGAGTTTATGCAAATGTTGGAAAAACATAAAATTGTATTGCCTCAAAATTTAAGTAAAGACTGGAGCGAAGAAACGATCACCGCTATGTCAACCGTATCTTATAACCTGCCTTTTATGTGGAACCATGCGTTCGGCGATAACTATAAAGAAATTGCCACAATGAATTATATTAAAAATTTATTTAGAAGATTATAAAATAAAAATACATTTCCTGTAAAAATCCCTCTTATGAAATACACCTTCTCAATTGTATTATTTTTTCTTTCAACGCTACTTTTTTCTCAAAAAGGAAATATATCCTATGAATTAGGCGAACCTTATAAACTTCCTAAAAAGCACAGAGATCTTGGTTTTATAGGAACTGAAAAAACGGGCTTTTCTCAATTAAGTATCAGGATGGGAAAAGACATTGTAGTGCAAACAATGGATAAAAATTATCTTCCCTCTAATGAACAATCGGTTGATATTTCTGAAATAGGAAAGGGCTTTGTAAGCGATGATTTTTTAGGATTAAAAAATAATTATTTCTGGTATTATTCCACATGGAACAGAGATGAGCAAAGAGAATATTTACATTACCGGCCGTTCGATCTTAAAAATAACCGATTTTCGAGCCAGGACCAAACCATTATAAAAGCCAATAAATTGTCGGGAACAACTATTGCTACAGGGTTTTACCGATTTGAAGTGGCTAATAAATATGCCTTTAATGTATCGGCCGATAGTTCTAAGATGTTGGTAACCTACAGGATTAAACCGTTAGAGAAAAAAGATAAATTCAATAAAGATAAGATTGGTTTTAACGTGTTTGATTATAACATGAAAAAATTGTGGAGCAATGAAATGACCATGCCTTATACCGAAAAGGAAATGGATAATGATGATTATGAAATAGCATCTAACGGTAATGTTTACATGCTTGCCAAAGTTTATGAACCTAAAGAGGAAACAAAGGGCAAGGATAAAAAGAAAGTAGCCGATTACCATTTTGAATTGTTTTTGATCAAGAAAAATTCCGTTAAACCTGAAATATTAAAACTTGATCTGGACGGTAAATTTATCAGCTCTTCTATTTTAAATGAAGATCCTAACGGTAACCTGATCCTGAGCGGGTATTATTCTAAAAACCGCTATTCTTCAGGGGCTGACGGGGCATTTATTTTAAAGCTGGAGTTTGAGGACAATGATATTTCTGCCATTAAAAAATATTTTTACGAGTTTCCTGTATCCTTACTAAAACAATTTGAAAGCCTGCGCACCCAGAAAAAAATGGAGAAAAAGCAGCAGAAGAATAAAGAGAAAACAGGAGACGATAACATTGAAGCCACTAATTTAGAATTGCGAGAAGTGCAATTTGATAAAGACGGGACAACTACTATTATAGGCGAAGAATATTATTCGATAACAGTATGTACAACCAATTCAAAAGGGTATACAACCTGTCATACAACGTATTACTACCAGGATATTATTGCGATGAAAGTAGACGGTAAAGGAAACACTATATGGGCCAATAAAATTCCTAAGAACCAAAGCGGCGGTGCGGGAACAGGGGGAATGTCTTTTTACCATCATAAATTTAAAAGTGAAGATTATTTCTTTTATTTAGATAATGTTAAGAATATTGACATACCTTTAACACAAGCTCCTGTAGGTCATAGAGACGGAGCAGGGGGTTTTTTAACCTGTGTGAAAATTGATAACAAAGGGAAAATGACAAAACAATCATTATTTGATTCACGGGAATTGAAAGTAAGGGTGATCCCTACAAATTTTGAATCGATCAGCACCGGTAAAATTTTAACCAGAGTATTTGCTAAAAAGAAAAAATCGAAAGTGCTCCTGATAAAATTCAGCTGATTTCAACAGTTTTTTACGTTAAAAATTCTTACCTTAGATAGGTTGGAGAAATACAAAGATGATACAAACTAAAAATGAATTGATACAATTAATTAAATCGAATGCCGAAACGATAAAAAGCTTTGGCGTTGAAAAATTAGGATTGTTCGGTTCGTTTAGACACGATAAGGCTACAGAAAAAAGTGATGTTGATTTTTTAGTTGATTTTTACCCGGAGAAAAAAACGTACAATAATTTATTTTATTTATACGAATTTCTAGAAAATAAAACAGGTCGAAAAGTAGAAGTATTAACGAGACAAGGATTAAGTAAGTATATTGGACCGCACATACTAAAAGATTTAGAGTATGTTACATTCTAATTTAGAGCTTTTACATCATGTTAATGATGAGTGTGAATTTATTTTAGAGCATACTAAAGGACTAGATTACGAAAGGTTTTAGGTTGATAAAGTTTTATTAAAAGCAATTGAAAGGTGTTTGGAAATAATAGGAGAGGCTTGCAAAAAACTAGATCAAAAATTTACATCAGATCATCCTGAAATAGAATGGCGGAAAATGGCAGCGATGCGGAATATAATTATACATAATTACACGGGCGTTGATTATTCAATCGTTTGGGAAATTATAAAGAGTGATATACCTGAATTAGAGTTTCAAATAAAAAATATAATAAAAGAACATGTCAAAAAAAATAGTTAAAGTAGGAGATATCAATTGCGGGAATGATGAATTATTCCTGATTTCAGGGCCATGCGTTATTGAAGACGAATTGATTATGATGAAAACAGCGGAGAAACTGAAAGAAGTTTCGGAACGCATGAAAATTAAAATTATTTATAAATCATCTTTTACAAAAGATAACCGCAGTAGCTTAAGTTATTACCAAGGCCCGGGTTTAGCCGCAGGCGTTAAACTATTAGGGAAAATAAAAGAACAATTCGGCTTCCCCGTTTTAACGGATATTCACTCGCACGATCAGGCAGCGGCAGCAGCTGAGGTTTGCGACGTGTTACAAATACCTGCTTACCTGTGTATGCAGTCTTCTTTATTGGTGGCATCTGCTAAAACAGGCCGTGTGATTAATATTAAACACGGACAATTTTTAGCGCCGGATAATATGAAGCATCCGGTACAAAAGTGTGTTGACAGTGGTAACGATCAAATTATTTTAACGGAACGAGGGTATTCATTTGGGTACAATGACCTGATCGTTGACCCCCGTGCGTTTTACCACATGAATAATATCGGTTACCCGGTTGTGTTTGATGTAACGCACTGCGTTCGTAAATACGGTATTCCGAGTTCTGATAAAAAGGGAGGTGCCCGTGAATTTTTACCTGTGTTGGCAAGAGCAGGTGTTGCAAGCGGAATTGACGGTATGTTCATTGAAACACATCCCGATCCTTCTACTGCTTTATGTGATGCGGCATCTCAATTATGTGTATATGACCTGGAAGAGTTTTTAAAACCAATTATCGAATTACATAATGTTGAGGTAAAATACAGAAATCGCTAATTATTATTTATCTAACCGAATGAAAAAACTATTCTTTATACTCATCGCAGGATTTATGTATACCTCCATAAATGCGCAAAGCCTTTATATTAACGGAAGTAAAAAAGGGGAGATAGAGTCTGACGGAGACGTTTACATTGGCGGCTCAAAAAAAGGTAATATTGAAAGTGATGGTGATGTATATGTAAGCGGCTCAAAAAAAGGACAGATTGAAAGTGACGGAGATATTTATTTAAATGGCAGTAAAGTAGGGCAGATAGAAAGTGATGGCGACGTTTATAAAAGTGGAAGTAAAATCGGTCAAATAGAGTCTGACGGTGATATCTACAAAAACGGCTCTAAGATTGGTGAATGCCGAAATGTAAGAAGAGATTGGGTAGCAGCAGTTATTTTCTTTTTCTTTATAGAAGATTTGGCTTATTAATTAACCTATTTATTTATTCCGATCTGAGCGAAAGCTTTATTTTAATTATGACAGTATCCCTTATTGTAGCAGCCTCTTTAAATCACGGTATAGGCAAGGATAATCAGCTGCCTTGGCATTTACCGGCCGATCTTAAATTTTTTAAAACAACTACTATGGGTTGCCCTGTGGTAATGGGACGCAAAACATTTCAGTCAATAGGAAGAACATTACCGGGTAGAAAAAATGTGATCATTACAAGAGATACTGCATTTAACAGCGATAAACAATTTGATATTGAATTAGCATCAGGGTTGGAAGATGCCGTTAAAAAATTGCATTTCGAAAAGGAAATCTTTATTATAGGCGGTGGTGAAATCTTTAAACAAGCCATGACCATAGCAGATACTATTTACCTTACCGTGGTTAATACAACCATTGAAGCAGACGTATTTTTCCCGGAAATAGATTTAACTAAATTTGAATTAGTGTGGGAAGAAAAACACGAAGCAGATGAAAAAAATAAATTTGATTATACGTTTCAAAAATTTGTAACTATACCTTTAAATAACCTATAAACGATGAGCTCAATTAAATTAGAAAATATTTTATTTATTGATATAGAAACGGCACCTATAAATTATAAATACACAGAACTTTCGGAAACTGAAAAAGAACTGTGGGATAAAAAATGGCTTTACTCGAAGGATGTAACCGCAGAACAGCAATATGCCAAAGCAGGTATCTATGCAGAGTTTGCAAAGGTAGTATGTATCGGCTTAGGCTTTATATCGGAAGGAAAATTCAGGACCAAGGCTATTGCAGGAGATGATGAAAAAGAAATTCTGCAGGAGTTTTCTAATTTACTTGGACAGTTTTTTAATACAAAAGAACATTTTTTATGTGCGCATAACGGTAAGGAATTTGATTATCCGTTTTTATGCCGTCGTTTATTAGTGAATCAAATTCCTTTGCCAAAGCTTTTGCAAATTCAAGGATTTAAACCTTGGGAAGTAAAACACTTGGACACGATGGAAATGTGGCGCTTTGGTGACATTAAAAACTTTACGTCATTAAATTTATTGGCACATATTTTTAATGTGCCGTCACCTAAAGATGATATTGACGGAAGTCAAATTGCAAAAGTATATTATGAGGAAAAAAATATGGAACGTATTAAAACGTACTGTATAAAAGATGTTGTAACCTTAGTGCGTATTTACCAATGTTTAAGCGGTATGCAACCCTTAGGAGATGAGGATATTGTTTATACATAATAATTGGCCGCAGATATCGCAAATAGACGCGGATTGAAACGGCTTAAAAAAAATTAAATAATTGTGAAAAGATCTGCAAGGCTCTGTGAGATCTGCGGGACAAAGAAGAAATATAAATGACAAACGGAAAAAGAATAGCAGTTATAGGAAGCGGAAGTTGGGCAACTGCTATTGTAAAAATACTTTGCAATAACGCCGGTAAGGTAAGTTGGTTTTTTAGGAACGAGTCTGATATTGATTATATGAAGCAGTATCAACATAATCCGCGCTACCTCAGTTCAGTTAACTTTAATTTAGATAAGTTGGATCTGTCTTCTGATTTATTGAAGACATTGACCAATGCGGATGTTATTATACTGGCTGTTCCCTCTGCTTTTATTAATAACACATTAAAGGCAATTCCCGCGGAGGTATTTAAAAATAAAATTGTGTTTTCCGCCATTAAAGGAATTGTGCCTGAATATAATTTAATAGTAGGTGAATATTTAAATACAGTATTTAACGTACCCTTCGAAAATATTGGTGTTATTACAGGGCCTTGCCATGCAGAAGAAGTTGCCCTTGAAAAATTATCTTACCTTACTTTAGCGTGCAGTAATATAGCTAATGCTGACGAGCTTTGTAAATACATGGCTTGTCGTTACATTAAATGTTCAAGCAGCGATGATATTTTTGGGACTGAATTATCGGCTGTTTTAAAAAATGTAATTGCAGTTGCAGGCGGCATCTGCCATGGATTAGGGTATGGCGATAATTTTTTATCGGTTTTGGTAAGTAATGCCATACAGGAAATTGATCGCTTTGTAGCCGCTGTACATCCCATTGACAGGGACACTAAGGCTTCCGCGTATTTAGGAGATTTGTTGGTAACAGCCTATTCGCAATTTAGCCGTAACCGTATGTTCGGTACAATGCTTGGTAAAGGCTATAGTGTAAAACAAGCGCAATTAGAAATGAACATGATTGCCGAAGGATATTACGCGGTAAAATGTGTTTGCGAGATCAATAAAAAATACAAGGTGAACATGCCTATTACCAACGCGGTTAACAATATCATCTATAATCATACGGATGTAAAACACGAAATGGAATTGCTGGCAGATCAGTTAAGTTAATATTAAAGTTAACCACATAGTTACATAGTTGTTTGAAAACTATGCAAACTATACCTCCAACCTTTTTTTCTATGTATCTATGTGGCAAAAAAAGCTATTTTTTAACTTTACTAGTATTCGCGTAATCCTTCCACTGAAAGGTCTGTATCATGTGTACAATATCTTTCCTTAAAAAATCGACTACCACTTTTAGCGAATCAATATTTGGTACAGAGTTAAAATACAAGGCGCCGCGCATAAAATTATGAGTACTGTCCGTTAAATAGAACTGAATATTAGAAGCCGTGTTACCGCTGATGTCATACACTAAACCATATACTTTTGCGCTGTCTCTTATAATAATTGTTTCATCAATCCCTGTTGATTTCACTTGGTGCTTAATAGCAAACTCCCTGCTTTGATCTAAAATGGTATCCAGGTTATTAGTGATTATCTTATAGCTCAAATGAATCTTGGCCCCGTATCTTGGGAAATTAACATTAAGCCAGCAAGGATCAGCGCCTAAATGGGTATCGTTATCTATAAAGGCATAGGTCGGTATTTCGAAGCTGTACGGGCAAATGCTGTCATAAAGCCTGTATGTTTTGTTCTCAAAATGAATTCTCGGGTAGCCTTTCGGTTTTGGAATGTAAACTTCATCATCGTCATCATCACTGCAGGATGGTAATAAAAATAAAGAACTTATAAGGAGTACGGCTTTTAATAAAATCAGCCCGGTGAGTTTTTGCATAAGGGTAAAGTTAAAGAATAAAAAAGCCGGTAAGTAAAACCGGCTTAAAATTAATAACGAAAGGTTGTTTAAAACGGCAAACCATCCTTTTTCTCTATATCATTAAAGCCGCCGCCGGTTGTGTCTTCTGAATAACCTTGCGCAGGGCTTTGAGTAGTATCTTTACGTTGTAATATTAAAAAAGACTCACCTACAATTTCCGTAATATTACGCTTGTGTCCGTCTTTATCTACCCATTGGCGTGTTTGCAATTTGCCTTCCAAATAAATCTGTGTTCCTTTTTTTAATAGTTTTTCAGCGCTTTCAGCCATACTTCTCCAAACAACAATATTATGCCATTCGGTTTGTTCTACTTTGTTTCCGCTTTTATCTTTATGAAATTCACTGGTAGCCATAGTAAAATTGGCCCGTGCAATATTTCCTTCCAAATACTTAATTTCAGGGTCTTTACCCAAGTTTCCCACTAATATAACCTTATTGATCCCACCCATAACGGTTTTATTTTAATTGATTCTTTACGATAACAAAATAATATTTTTTTATGGCAATATAACCGCTATTTGTCATCTATTTTTACATAACACTTAAAGGAATAAAAAGTTTAAGAAGGTGAATTTGAAAAGTTAAAAATTAATTCTTAAAATTTTAAATATGAGAGCTTATAAACGTTGTTTATGATTAATTTTGCAGCAATGAGTAATTATTTAGATGAATTAAATCCTGTTCAGCGTTTGGCGGCAGAAACAACCGAAGGACCGGTAATGATTATTGCAGGCGCAGGCTCAGGTAAAACAAGGGTTTTAACGTACCGTATTGCGCATATTATGCATAAAGGCAATGATGCCTTTAATATTTTGGCATTGACCTTTACCAATAAAGCGGCCAAAGAAATGAAAGCGCGTATTGCTAAGATCGTTGGTACAAGCGAATCTAAAAATATTTGGATGGGAACCTTTCATTCCATTTTTGCCAAGATACTGCGTTTTGAAGCCGAAAAGTTAGGGTATCCGAGGAATTTTACCATTTACGATACAGATGACAGCAAAAGTGTGATTAAAGATATTTTGAAGCAACTAAATGTTGACGATAAAATCTATAAGCCGTCTTTAGTTTTAAATAGAATTTCATCCGCGAAAAACAGCTTAATCTCTGCGGGACAATATGCTAACAACCCTGTTACTCAGGCCGAAGACAGGGCTTCTAATAAACCTCTGCTCGGACAAATATATTTAGCGTATCAAAAAAAGAATTTCAAATCAGGCGCCATGGATTTTGACGACCTGTTGTTTAATACCAATATTTTATTGCGTGATTTTCCTGCTGTATTATTAAAATACCAAAGCAAATTTAAATACATATTAGTAGATGAGTACCAGGATACAAATTTTTCGCAGTATGTGATTGTAAAACAATTGGCAGCCAGATTTCAAAATATCTGCGTGGTAGGCGATGACGCGCAAAGTATTTATTCTTTCAGGGGAGCCAACATTCAAAATATTTTAAATTTTGAGAAGGACTATCCTGATCTTAAAACATTTAAGCTTGAACAAAATTACCGCAGCACACAAAATATAGTAAAGGCTGCAAGCGCTGTTATTGCTATAAATAAAGATCAGTTTAAGAAAAATATTTTTACCGATAATGAAGAAGGTGAGAAAATAAAAATTATTCGTTCGAGCACAGATAACGAAGAAGGACAAAAAGTAGCATCCGCTATTTACGAAACACATTACACGCAACAGGCCTATTATAAACATTTCGCCATCTTATACCGTACTAATGCCCAGTCGCGTTCGTTTGAAGAGGCACTGCGTAAACTAAACATTCCTTACAGGATTTATGGTGGTATTTCCTTTTATCAGCGTAAAGAAATAAAAGACCTGTTGGCTTATTTTCGCTTATCCATTAATCATAACGACGATGAATCGTTAAAACGAATTATCAATTATCCGGCTCGCGGTATAGGGCAAACAACGTTAGATAAAATAATGATCGCCGCGATGGAACATGATATCAGTATGTGGCAGGTTATTAATAATTTGAAAGATTTTAATACAGGAATTAATAGTGGTACAGCTGCAAAAATTGAAGAATTTACCACCAGCATTAAATCATTTTCATTAATAATTCCTTATAAAACAGCTTTTGACAGCGCTAATTATATTGCGGTAACAAGCGGTGTTGTAAAGGACCTGTATCATGATAAAACGCCTGAAGGCGTAAGCCGTTATGAGAATATTCAAGAAGTACTGAACGGGATAAAAGATTTTACGGAGCAAGACAGGACTCCGCAAGAAGAGGAGTTGAAAGAAGCAATTATTCAAAATACAGAGGTAAACCTAACAGAATTGGTTAATGTACCTGAGCAGGCAAATGCTTTAAAAACCTTGGATGAGTTTATGCAGGAAATTACTTTGCTGACGGACGTAGATAAAGAAGGTGAAGATGAAAAGAACGCGGATAAAGTAACCATGATGACCATTCACGCGTCTAAGGGACTAGAGTTTCCGTATGTTCACATTGTTGGTTTAGAAGAAAATTTATTTCCTTCGCAAATGGCCTTGAACAGCCGTAGCGAACTGGAGGAAGAGCGTCGTTTATTTTATGTGG
>JANYGK010000003.1 GCA_025362395.1 Bacteroidota bacterium | reverse complement strand
TGATTTTAAAACAATTGCGTAATTTAAGTGATGAATCAGTTGTAGAACAGTGGTCTGAAAACAGTTATTACCAATACTTTAGCGGGGAACAGTTTTTTAGTGCAAATACTCCTTGTGTGCCAACAGAATTGGTTGAGTTTATAAAACGGATAGGAACAGAAGGCGTTGAGCTCATATTTAAAGAAAGCATCAATGTAAATGGAAAAGATTTTGATGATGATAATTTGAGTATTGACACAACGGTTCAGGAAAAAAACATCACTTATCCTACGGATGATAAACTCTACAAAAAGATCATAAAAAGATGTCAATCCATTGCAAATGATGAAGACATAGAATTACGCCAGAGTTATACTCAAACCGTTAAAAAGTTGAGTACGATACAACGCTTTAAGAAAAATAAAAATGGTTGGGCAAAGGCAAAAAAAGCAAGTAAAAAAATTAAAACAATTGCAGGTGTTTTAGTTCGAGAATTGAATAGAAAACTCCCTTCCCAAACATTAAGTAAATACAATAATGATTTAAGTTTGTTTGCAAAGGTGTTGCTACAAAAGCGTAGTGACAGTAATAAAATCTACAGTTTACATGAACCTAATGTAAAATGCTACACTAAAGGAAAAGAGCATAAACGTTTTGAATTTGGCAGTAATACCAAATACAAATATTAGATAGTCCAAATTATTGAAGCGAAAATGTAATTATATGCGCATACAGAGATGACTGTTTTGTTTGTTAGGGTTTGAACTTGCTCCTTGATAAAAATAGATAGGGAATCTAGATTACTGAACAATCGTCCTGTAAAATCTGCTTTTATTAGCTTCCACATTCTTTCGGCAGGGTTTAGCTCTGGACTATATGGTGGTAGAAATACTAATGCTATATTCTTGGGTATTTTTAATGATTTTGCTTTATGGAATGCCCCGTTGTCAAGGACAATGATTTTAAATTCTTCCGGATTTTGTTTTGAGAATTCATCAAGATAAATTTGGAAGGTTTCAGCGCTGCAAAATGGTAATTCTAATAAAAAACTATTGCCATTTATTGGAGAAAAAGCCCCAAACAGATAGGTTGACTTAAAAACTTGTTGAAACACACACACAGGTTTAACGCCTTTTGCTGTGAGCGCTCTGCCGTTTTTGGTGAATAATCCAACCCTGCTTTCGTCCTGAAAGTATAAATTTACACTTTCAAACTGCGGATCTATTTTAAAAGTGATTTCTTGGATGATTTGACCGAAGTTTTTTTAAAAACTGCGACTTTCTCATCGTCTTTGAGAACGTGGGTTTTGCGTGCTACTTTTATTTTACTTCCGAAATGACGTTTAGAATATTCTACAACTGTAGTGTATTTTAGATCTTTTCCTAACTCTTCTTTAATCCACTGCATCAATTCTTTGTAACCTCTTAACGCATTTTTAGGCTGTAATAATTTATGCTCGATTTTTTTATGTTCTTCTGGGCTTATCAGGCTTGGTTTAAATCCTATTCTGCCGTGTGACAGAATACCTGTAATACCACTATCGCTATAAATAGTTCTCCAGCTTTGGATACTATTTGGGTCTACGCCGATAAGTATAGCTAATTGCCTTTTGGGTATCCCAGCCTGGCCATTTTTCTTTAATTCTATAAGCATGTTTAACCTCTTTATAATTATTAAAGGCTGATTTTTTTGCAAGCGCTTAAGCTCGGCTGAAGATTCCTTAACGTGAATTATTTTTGCATGCGCCATAATATACATTTATAATATAGTCCAAATATAATAAAAAAAATCAAAACACCAAAATTGGACTATATTTTAATTGTATTTGGTATAACAGGCGGTGAAATGAATGTTTTATTGGCTGCCGCTGCCATGAATTTTAAACAAGTCATAACCTCTGGAAACAGAGGCTCATTAACTTTATATTAAAAATCGTTTTTGAAACTTTGTTTTGTAATCAAGACTTGAAATTGACTTTTTGAGGGATGACTAAATAAATTTCATGAAATGTTATAAATATAGATCATTTTGTATCAAGAAAGGATTTAAAAAAAATGGGCAACAAAAGTACTTGTGTAAAAGCTGTAAATGTTATCAACAAAAAACATATTTATATAATGGGTCTATATCAGGGTGTTCGTCACATAATTTGAGCGAACTTTACATTCCTTCCAATCCCGAACTCATTTTAAACAATGGCGTATACATAGCCACTAAAATAAACCCTACCAAGCCTCCAAGAACCACTAAAAAAAGTGGCTCTATTACTTTGCCGATTACAGCCTGCTGGTGTTCAATTTCTTCGGAATACTGTTGGTTCAGTTTTTCAAAAATTAATTCGGGTGCGTTTACTTCTTCTGATACTTTAATTAAGGACACTAATTTTTTAGGAAAAATGGTATGCTCCGCCAAACTTTCGTGCAACTGCTTACCGGCGTACACATCCCTTTTTACAGAATCTAAAGCAAATTCAATAGGATAATACCCTATCATATTTTTTACAAGGTCAAGTGCATCAATTAGTAATACTTTTGATCCCAACAGTAATTTCATGGATTGACAAAAGCGTGCCAGGTATATTTTTTTAATGAGCTCATTAATAACCGGGATTCTTAAAAAGAACCACGACGTATATTTCCTGAACCAGATCTTGTTTTGTTGTGTTCTGTGAAAAATCATTCCTAAAACAACCATTGTAACAATTCCGTAAAATATTAAACCCGATTTAGCGCTGATCTTAATAAGCAATTGTGTGGCTGCCGGCAAAGCTGTTCCAGTATGTTTAAAAATATCACTGAACATAGGTACTACAAACGATAACATAAATTGCACAATTAATACACTCATAGTTAATACTACCACAGGGTAGGTAAGGGTGCTAATCACCTGTCGTTTCAATTTAATGGCGCTCGTATAAAATTTTCCCAATTCAATTAATACTTCCGGCAGCTTTCCCGACTCTTCACCGATTTTAATACTTTGGTATTCGTAAATAGAAAATGTTTTAGGGTGTTTGTGTATGGCTTCCCAAACAGATTTTCCTGAAATAATGTCGTCCTTAATTTGTGAGAGAATGGCTTTATGCTTTTTTACTTTTAATTGATCTTCAATAATTTCAAGGGCTGTTTTAATATCGATGCCGGAAGATAATAATAATCCGAGCTCCGAATAAAAAGCTTCTTTTTGTACCTGCCCGAATTTTTTTTCAAACAAGGCAATATCCTTACTTAAGGTATCAGATAGCTTTTCGGCCAACGAATGAGTTTCATCGTTGCTTACTACCGGTTTTTTTTCGGGTTTGCTTTGGTATTTAGAAATGTCAATACTGCTCATCGGGTGGTAATAGCACTAAGGTGGAATTTAAAATAGTCTCTGAATCGTATTCCTTACGGAAAGATACACGTAATTTTTGACTTTGAAAAAACACATCGCATTCAAACGCATTCATTAAAGTAGAAGGCGTGCCGTCATTTAATTTCATAAAATCAAAACGGTTTTCTTTATGTGCTATCTCAAACGTATCGGTATGCGATTTAAATTTAAGAAGTATGTTCTTCTCTTTCAGGTCCAGTACTACGGATTCAGAATCAGATATAAAGGTGATCACATTTTCGCCGGACGATTCAATACTTTTTGCCCTGTCTGATATAATAAATAATGCTTTATTGAGCTGATTGTAATCAGAAATAAATTTGCTTTGTACCGTGTAGTTAATAAACAGTTTTTGAATTTGATTATAGCCCGTAAACGCAAATACTACCAAAACCCCTGTAAGTGTCATACTCACAAGCAGTTCCATAATGGTAAACGCTTTCAGTTTAAGGTTAATCGGCATGGATTAGTTTTTGAAGTTCGCAGATCTTTTTTTCTTCTTTGCTTAATACAGTTATTTTTACAAAAATACAATCGGGATAAATATCAGAATGCGCAATTGTTTTTTTAACGGAGAATTCATTTTCTGTATAAGTCTGATCAATGTAATCGCGTTTGCCTTCTGCATCCAATAAATATTTGTTAGCAATGCTGCTTGCTTTTAATTTTAAAAACGGCTGTGTGTTTTGTTGTATGTTTATATAAATAGTAATGCCTACCGCCGAGGTAAATGAAATGATAACAATGGCTATTAACACTTCGGGTAAAGTATTACCTTTATATTTTTGTTTTAAAACCATTTGGCACAGGTATATAGTTTTTCTTTTTGAGTAAGCCAACAAGGTACTGTTAAATGAGCTCCATATCTTTTAGGGTCAACCAGGCAATTGAGTAAATGGTTTTCGTAAACTCCCGAAGGTGTTTGTAATAGTAATGTTTTACAAATTAATGAACCGTATAAATTTCCCTGCGCATCTGTATAGTCCGAACTGTAAGCATTGCCTATCAGCTCAAATTGTTTGTTTGTTTTGATCATCATACGCGATGTTTGCTCCTTATTATTTACAGCCAACAAACCCCCTTTAAATTTGCATTGTAAGCCAAAAAAAATTCCTCTTACTTTTAAAGAAGCTGAGTCAGATGTATGAGCTGAATAGACACAAAAGGAGGATGGATAGCTGAACTCACAATTATCTTCTGTAATCACTGTATCTTTTGCTATAACGTGCACTGTTCCTTTAAAACCCTGTTTAAAAATTACCTTTCTGGCAATGAGTAATACATTGTTCAATACACAACTATTTTCAACCGTAATAATGTCGTAAGCAATAAGTTTAATGTTATTAGATAACACGGCATGGCTTAATGTAATGGATCCCTGATGCACAACAGCAGTCTTATTGTTGAAAGACCGGTTTAACATTTCGGGAATAAACAAAATCAGGCTGTCTGTAAAAGGACTAATGTTTGATTGAACTTGTTCAATGGTCTTTAAGTAATTTTCATCAATACCGGGAATATAAGCCGGTGAAGTTTTAATGTATGGCTTAACGGAATTAAGATCGGAAAAACTTGTACCTTCAATGTAAGCCGATTTAATGCCTGCTTTAGGAAAATAACAGGAGCCATGAAACTTTATTTTCCCCGCTAAGCCTATCGGGCGGTTTTGCTCTGCTACCATTAATGCTGTATCAGTAGACGCGGGAGAACCGAACAGTCCGGTTTTATGTAACTTAAAATGTGTGTTTTTTGCTTTTACATCTATCAATATAAAACAACCCCATGCCATTTTTTTTACAATAACAGAATCGTTATTATACGGCATTTTTTGCCAGGTACTGCCAAGTGAAGGATTATAATAATCAGACTGTGCTATTTCAAAACCGCTTTCAAGGCTTAAATTTAGTTGCGTTAACAAAATTTGAGCCTGCACAGACCGTGTATTATAATAAGCTACCGTAATAAACAGGCTTAAAATAATAGAAATAAGAATGGAAATAATGACCGATACATATAAAGCCCCTCCTTTTAGCTTTAGCGTAGCCATTAAATAGTAATGTTTGGTTTTTTATCCGTTTTTGGCTCTTCTTTCTTGGATGTCCCTTTAAAAAGTGATTTTAGTTTTTCTCCAAACGATTTTTTTTCTTTTACGGGAGCATTAGGGTTGGAAGGATTTGATTGTTTTTTATCGCTTTTTGACTTCGAAGCGTTAGGTTTTTTAGTATTCGCTTTTTTAATATTGGTTGTATCATCAGAAGCTTTGTTTTCGGGCGATGTTATTTCTTTGTTCCGGATTTTTCCTTTTTCCTTTTCTTTTTTTGGTTCGGCAGAATTTTCTTTTTGTTCTTTTGGTTTTTTCTCCTTCTTCACTTTTTCTTCCTTAATAATTTCCTTACCTTTTTTATATTTTCTGACGGATGATAGCTTCCCGAAAGTATCGTAAGTTTTGAAGTTGCCTGTTAAAAGATCTTTTTTAAAAGTACCGGTTGCCATTATAACTCCAAAGTTGCTGTACAAAGCATACTTACCGGTCTTTTTCCCATTTTTCCAATTGGTAATTTCTTTTATTTTCCCGTCAGTGTACCAGTTTTTCCATTCACCTTTTTTAATGCCATATCTAAATTCACCGCTTTCAAACAACTGGTCATTTAAATAAAAAGATTTGTAATATCCGTGTAATAATTTTCCGTCGAACCCGCCTTTAGTTTCTATTATTTTTTGCGATGTATACCAGTGGTATGTGAGATCAACATTGGGTGTAAATTTCTTCGGGTCTTTTAACATCTGTGTTTTTACAGTGTACTCAGGATAATTAACCGTAACATTAAAAGATTTCATTCTATCGGGTTCCACAAAACGCTGAGAAAAACAAAGCGATTGAAGACCTAAAATAAAGAGTATGATGTGTGAAAATTTCATTTTATAAACAACTTTAAATATAAGTAATTTTACAAATTCCGCAAAATTCTTATGGGCCTTGATTACTTACCGATACAAAACTTCGAGAAAATATTATCCAACAGATCCTCATTGGTTACCTGCCCTGTAATTTCACCTAAGGCTTCCAAGGCATAGCGAATATCTAAAGCAAGAAAATCACTTTGTATGTTAGAGCTTAAGCCTTCGTTTACTTTCACCAAAGCTTCGTGTGCTTTATTCAATGAGTTTACGTGGCGCGAATTGGTAACAATGGTATCGGTAGTGTTTAACGTTCGAGTGTCAAATAAGTTCACCAGTGCTTTCTTGAGCTCTTCAATGTTTTTTTGTTCTTTAGCGGAAATAAATAAAATAGAAGGCACGTCTTCAAATTCTTTTTTAAGGTCTTTCAGGTTTTCAAAATCAATTTTGTTACCCACTATTAAAAGTTGTGATGTGCCGATGTGTTCTTTAATTAAATTCATTTCCAGCTTCAAATCACCGCGACTCAATTCATGGGTATCAAACAAGTAAATAATAATGGCCGATTTTTTAATGGCCTCAAACGCTTTGTTTACGCCTATCTGCTCAATTACATCCGTAGTGGTTCGTATGCCCGCTGTATCAATAAAACGAAACAGCACGCCTTCAATTATTAATTCATCTTCAATGGTATCACGGGTGGTACCGGGTATCTCGCTTACAATGGCGCGGTCATCATCCAACAATACATTTAATAAAGTTGATTTGCCGGCATTGGGTTTCCCTACTATAGCTACCGGAATGCCATTCTTGATAACATTGCCTACTTCAAAGCTTGAAACCAATTTTTCAATAATGGATTGTATGGTATGTATTAATTTTTTGAGATCGGTACGGTTGGCAAACTCTACATCCTCTTCACTAAAGTCGAGCTCCAGTTCAATTAAAGACGCAAAATTCACCAGGTTTTCTCTCAGCACTTCAATTTTATTACTAAAGCCGCCGCGCATGTGCTGCATGGCTACTTGGTGTGATGTGGAAGAGTTGCTCGCAATCAAATCGGCCACCGCTTCCGCCTGCGACAGATCCATTTTACCATTCAGGAAAGCGCGTAACGTAAATTCTCCCGCCTGTGCGGGCCTCGCCCCATGCTTAAACAGTAATTGTAATATTTGCTGTTGTATAAATACCGAACCGTGGCAGGCAATCTCTACAATCTCTTCACCTGTATAGCTGTTGGGTGCTTTAAATAAAGTAATCACCACCTCGTCAATAATAACATCGTTTTCTACCAACAGGGCAAAGTGCACTGTGTGGCTGTTGCGGTTAGCCAATTGCTTGGGCTTTAAATTTTTGGTCTTTGTTGTCTTTTCAACGATAGATATGGCATTTTCACCGCTCAATCGTATAACGGCAATAGCTCCCGAACCTTGCGGAGTGGAGAGTGCCGCTATTGTATCCTTATTAAGTGTATAATGTGCCATAATGTATAAAGTAAACAAATTTATAAATATTTGCTTCACCTAAAAGGATTTTCCTTAAATTAGCGCATCAAATTGCAAACGGTAACCCTCGAAACATTAATTAAACAATTCACAAAATATCTTACACAAAATAAATTATTATGGGCGTTTTAGTCGGAAAAAATTCAAAAGTAATCGTTCAGGGGTTCACAGGCGGGGAAGGTACTTTCCACGCTACTCAAATGATAGAATACGGTACTAATGTAGTGGGCGGTGTAACACCGGGTAAGGGTGGTACAACGCATTTAGACAGGCCTGTGTTTAATACGGTGCAGGATGCGGTTGAGAAAGCGGGAGCTGACACTTCTATTATTTTTGTGCCGGCTGCTTTTGCGGCTGACGCTATTATGGAAGCTGCGGATGCAGGTATTAAAGTTATTATTTGTATTACAGAAGGCATTCCTGTTAAAGACATGATTGCTACTAAAGAATATATTAAAGGAAAAGCATGCCGCTTAATCGGGCCTAACTGCCCGGGTGTTATTACGGCAGGTGAAGCGAAAGTTGGTATTATGCCGGGCTTTGTTTTTAAAAAAGGACGTATCGGTATTGTTTCTAAATCGGGTACATTAACTTACGAAGCTGCCGACCAGGTTGCTAAAGCAGGCTTAGGTGTTAGCACGGCTATCGGTATCGGCGGCGATCCTATTATTGGTACACCAACACGTGATGCGGTTGAGCTATTAATGAATGATCCTGATACAGATGCTATTGTTATGATCGGTGAAATTGGCGGAAGCTACGAGGCAGATGCAGCACGTTGGATCAAAGCTAACGGAAATAAAAAACCGGTGGTTGGTTTCATCGCAGGGCAAACAGCACCAAAAGGCCGTACCATGGGTCACGCGGGAGCCATTGTTGGCGGACATGATGATACAGCACAAGCTAAAATGGATATTATGCGCGAGTGCGGAATTCATGTAGTAGACAGTCCTGCAGCTATCGGTAAAACAATGGCAGCCGTATTAAAAGGAGTTAACGTTTAATAGTATATTATATTAAATGAATTAAGGCCGGCTTATACCGGCCTTTTTTGTGCCCGGCTGCAATGAACCTCTAGGTTATTTTAAATTTATACTATAAATTTGGGTGTGAAAATGAAATTGAAACATTTTATAATTCTGTGTTTATTAATGCTGTCTTTTATTCAGGTAACAGCACAGTCTGTTAAAGATTCAGCTTTTCGTATTATGATGGTAAATGTTCATTTTAGCGGGCAGCTGCCTTTTGGTGATCTTGCTAAACGTTACGGTGCCGATTTAGGTGCCAGTGGTTCGTTTATGTGTAAAACAAAGCATAATTTTTTATTAAGTACCGAAGTGAGTTATTTTTTTGGCAGGAATATAAGAGAAGATCCTTTAAAAAATTATAAGGTGGGCGACGGACATCAATTAACGGATAACGAAGGTTACCCGGCTGATTTAAGGTTAACGGAACGCGGCTGGAACATTTACGCGAACGCGGGTTATATGTTTACCAAGTTAGGGCATAACCCAAACTCAGGCTTAATGGTTACGGCAGGAATAGGGTGGATGCAGCACAAAATAAAATTTTACGATGCCAATAAAAAAGTAGCTGCCGTATATGGTAATTTAAAAAAAGGATATGATCGTTTGAGCGGGGGCTTTGCGTTATCGCAATATATAGGCTACCAATATTTAAGCAATAACCGACTAGCTAATTTTAATTTTGGCTTCGAATTTTATGAAGGCTTTACGCAGAGCTTAAGAGGGTTTAATTACGATACAGGCTTACCGGATACTAAAAGGCGTTTTGATGTAATGATAGGCGTAAGATTAGCCTGGACACTGCCGTTGTACAAAAGGATCAAAGATTTTTACTATAATTAGTAAAGCTTCTTTAATTTCATCCATTAAAACAATGTGTTATTTTGTTCAGGTTTAATAATGGTTGGCATCCTTACTTTGATCCCTGTTTTTTTAGCCAATTCAGTTGTAAAATAAATAATTAGCTCAGGCAGCACTACGTTTGTAGGTGTGTGCATGCAAAAATAAAGTTGCTCTAAGCCGTTATCAATCCACAGTTTAAGCCGGTCCGTCCATTCATTCAGCCTTACAAAATCGCTAGGATGCATATCGTTAGCAATAAAGCGGATAAAGGCTGTTTTTGTGGTAAGCCTGCAATGCAGCACATCCCTGCGGCCCGATACATCGGTCATTAAAAAGGTAATGTTGTTTTTGTAAAAATAATTACAAAGCTGTTTAAGTACTGTTTCATTACTGAACCACGATTCGTGCCTTAACTCAATAGCAAAACTGCTTGCCGCTGACTGATCTAAAAAATCAAGCAGGTCATTTACCTTACTGCTGTCGTAAGAGTTTGGCAGTTGAAGGAACGGCATGCCTAATTTTTCTTTAAACTGTTTATATAAACTTAGCAGTTCTTTAAACATCTGCACGTTGTAAATAAGCAAAGGCGTATGGCTTATGGTTTGGTTTACTTTCGGGCAAAATTTAAAATCGCTCGCCGTTACGTTCACCCAATGTTGTATTGTTTCGACATCTAACGGTTTATAGTGCGATACGTTTAATTCAATGCCGTTAAACTGTTTGGAATATTCTTTTAAAAAATTGACCCGTTTTGTTTTAGGAGGAAATAGTTTCCCGACAAACCCTTCTTCTGCCCAAATAGGGCAACCTACGTGTATTTTACAATGCGGTGCTTTATGTTGGCCTAATACTTTAAGGGTTCCTGCATGGTTTGGCGGAAGTTTAAAGTCAACCTCATTTACGCTCTCTAATTTACCAAATTCCATATAACAATAGTAATACGAAACCGTTTAGTATATCGCTATAAAATGTAGCAATTTGCAGAGCGTTGAAAAATAATCCGGGGGTATTCATGTAATCTTTAAACCAATTCCTTATACAAGCTTATTACTTTTAACCGTTGGTTTGAGAGCTCTTTAAACAGATCGGGGCGCGCAGCTTTTATTTTAAGCACGCGGTACATTCCTTTTGTTTTTTTTCGGAAAGGAGAAAGATACAGGCAAACCCAACCCGTTACATAAGATTCTACAATAACCAACAATGCCCACCAAGCATTAGGCGCCAGTGATTTTGCAATAAAAAATTGTAACAGGTAAAACAGCAGTACTAATAAAGCCCCTATTCCTATATTAAAAGAAGCTTTAAACTCAATAACCTTTACCTTTTTAGTGGTAATAAGTTCTGTTAATTTATACGGAATATAATTACCGAGTAAGCCCCTTATATACAGGGGAAAAGTAATAACAATGAGCAGCACTCTTAAAAAAACATGCGTGTATGTCATTTTTTTTTGTTTTCCGGGAATGAGCAGCCAATCTTTTAGTCCGTATTTTTTTAACTCATTTAAATAAGCTGTTGCTCTTTCTTCCATAGCCCTTACTTTATCGGGTTGATCCTCTTCCGCTCTATTAATGGTTTCTGTAACTTTTGTGGAAAAAATAAATCCGTGTTCAAGGTCTTTAAAAGCTAATTTTTCGTTTTTAAAAAAATCATATTTATAAATTTCTTCTATACTGCTTATTGCTTTTTCACTTTTTTTATGGTCAATATGTACGATCAGTTCTTTCATACGCGGCGTGAGATCGGCAAGGAATTGGTTCATGGTTTTGGCAGGG
>JANYGK010000115.1 GCA_025362395.1 Bacteroidota bacterium | reverse complement strand
TGAATGATGCGGCTACCTATTGGTATCACCCACATTTTATGGGCAAAACAGCGATGCATGCCATGAAAGGTTTAGCAGGCATGATAATCGTAAAAGATGCCGCAGAAGCTGCACTTGCGCTGCCCCGCAGATATGGGATAGACGATTTTCCGGTGATTGTGCAGTCTCAACAATTTGATAATTTGAACCAGGTGATGCACAGAGGCATGGAAGATAGCCTGATACTTGTAAATGGTGCAAGATCTAACTATGGATATACAGTTATAGCAACACTGCCGGCACAAGTAGTTCGCTTGCGATTATTGAATGCAGGAGGAGAGCGTAATTATAATTTTGGATTAAGCGGTAACAAATCGTTTTCAATTATAGGGAGTGATGGAGGCTTATTAAATGCACCTGTAAATGCAACGCGTATCCGTTTAAGCCCCGGTGAAAGAGCGGAGATATTAGTAAACCTGGTTGGAATGACAGGACAAACACTTTACCTCAGGAGCTATGGCTCCGAACTGCCAATGGGCGTGCAGGGTGGGCCAAATATGCCTATGCCTCCAAATTCGCCACCAATGGATAGTCCAATTAATGGCGTTAATTATAATATTATGCAAATTAATGTTGGCGCGCAGACTGTTAGTCCCATTATCGCTATTCCCGCAACACTTGTAAATGTATTGCCTTATACCTCATCACAGGCAACTATTACCCGCACCATTAATTTTACGGCAGATAGCGTGACGGTAATGGATGGGCCGTTTTATTTTAATGACAGCACTTTCAACATGATGCGAATTGACTATCATATCCCTTTAAACACTACTGAGATATGGCAGTTGACCAATCAAACCATGGTGGCGCATCCGTTTCACCTGCACGATGTTCCTTTTTATGTATTAGACCGTGACGGAAATCTGCCTCCTATGGAAGAGCGCGGTAAAAAAGATGTGGTACTTGTTTATCCCAATGAAACGGTTAGGTTTATTACAAAGTTTACGGATTTTGCAGATACACTTATACCTTATATGTTTCATTGCCATATACTCATGCATGAAGACGATGGCATGATGGGGCAGTTTATAGTTACAAACGCTGTTACCGGCATTCAAAAATACAATAAGAACAACAACGGCATTTTAATTTACCCTAATCCGGCCGCTGAATCTGTAAATATTGTCTTAAAAGAATTTAACAGCTCGGGCAGTTCATCTTTGAACATTTACAATGCATTAGGAAGCTTAGTCTACAGCATAAGCAAAATAACAAAAGACACAACCGAAATAGATATATCCAATTTTTGCCGGGGAGTATATACTATTGAAGTAAAAAGTAATCAGAATATCTTAACCCAAAAACTAATTATACAATGAAAATAATTTTTAAACTGAGCATCTTACTTGCATGTATGATTTGTGTGTATGCTTGTGGTAGAATCAAATCTGATGTAACAGCCAACGCAAATGCCACCTTTAAAACATGGGGCAATTGTGAAATGTGTAAGGAAACTATTGAGGGGTCATTAAAGGTTGCGGGTATTGCCAATGTGGATTGGAACAAGGATACAAAGATGATGACCGTATCTTTTGACAGTACAAAAATTACCCTTGATCAAATAGAGAAAGATGTAGCCTCTGTAGGATATGATAATGAAAAATACAAAGGGGATGATAAAGCTTATGCTTCATTACCGGAGTGTTGCCAATACGAAAGAAAGTGAGGATGAGAAAGTTTATAGTCGTGTTAGTCATCGTATGTTACCTGATCCCTACTTTAGGGTTTTCGGTTACAGCGCACTATTGTGGCGGTAAACCGGCTTCTGTTTCATTAGGTATTGCAATGCATAGTAATTGTGCATGCGGTTCAAAAGCAATGAAGAAAAGGTGCTGCCGCGATAAAACATGTGCTATCAGAATAACAAATTCACCGCAAAACGTTTCTCATTTTATGATAGACGTTACTAAGCACGATGAATTTAAATCACCTTTGTCAACACTTAAAGAATTTAAAGTTTGTCTGTATAAGCATAAGAATTCTACTTATGTAGAATATCCTCCACCTTCAGAAAATGTGTCACTCTTTCTGTTATATCGTGTTTTTAGAATTTGATTTCTTTAATTCTATCATCATCGTATTAGAATTGTACAACTTACTTTAAAGCTTATTACCGGTTGGTAGTATTATTTACAAATTTTTTAAAAAAACATAAAATGAATTTCAAAATCAAAATAGTGATGATGGTAACAGCATTGTTATCACTCACGGTATTGAGCTGCAAAGCAGCTATAAAAAACGCAAAAACAGAAAGTATAAAGGTGTACGGGAATTGTGATATGTGTAAAAACAGGATTGAACAGGCCGCAAACAAAAAAGGAATAGCCAAAGCTGATTGGGATGCGGATAGCAAGCTACTTTCACTTACTTATGATAGTAAGCAAACCACAACAGAAGAGGTTTTAAAACGAATAGCTTATGCAGGATATGATAACGCATTATTCTTGGCGCCTGATGAAGCGTATACAAAACTGCCGGGCTGCTGCCAATATAAAAGAAAAAATATAACTAAAACTGTAGTAACCGAAACAAAAAAAGACGTTTTATCAGATACTACAAAGAAGGAAGGGCCTTTAGCGAAAGTGTTTTCTTATTACTTTGCTTTAAAAGATGCACTCGCAAAAGATGATGGCAATGCTGCCGCTGTGCAGGCAAAAGCTCTTTACAAAGCAATAGAGGTTGCCCCAATGGATAAAATGACACCGGCAGAACATGCAGTATGGATGAACCGGCAGCAAAAACTTTCTTATGATGCCGAGCATATAAAAGGAGTTACAGAAACAGAGCATCAAAGAGAACATTTTGTATCCCTATCAAAAAACATGTACGAAGTAATCAAGGTTTTTAAAATGGATTTGCCTGTTTATTATGATTATTGCCCTATGGCGAATGACGGCAAAGGTGCCAATTGGTTAAGCTTGCAGGAAACTATTAATAACCCTTATATGGGTAAAAAAATGCAAACCTGCGGTAAAGTGCAGGAAACTATTACAAAATAATACATGAAACTATACATCAAAAACATGGTGTGCAGCCGTTGTAAGATGGTGGTGAAGTCTGAGCTATTAAAGCTTGGTCTTCATCCGACATCTGTTGTTTTAGGCGAGGTTGAAATTACAGAAGATCTCGACAAAGAAGATAAAAAACAGTTGGATCAAGCGTTGAATACATTTGGTTTTGAATTAATAGATGATAAAAAAAGTCGCCTGATTGAAAAAATAAAAACAGTGATTATTGATCTTGTTCACTATTCTGAAGAGCCACTTAAAATTACTTTTTCAGAACATATCAGCGCCCTTCTCCGACAGGATTATTCATATCTCAGTAATTTATTTAGTGCTGTTGAAGGAACAACCATAGAGCAGTATGTCATCGCTCAAAAAATAGAGCGGGTAAAAGAACTGTTGGTGTATGATGAAATGACATTGAGCGAGATTGCCTATAAGTTACATTACAGCGATGTAACGCATTTAAGTAAACAGTTCAAAAAACTAACCGGTCTTACCCCATCGCACTTTAAAAACTTGAAAAACAAAAAGCGCAACTCTCTTGAAAACCTGTAATTACACCAAATTATTCCATAATTATACAACACCGGCAACGACCTTAACCCGAACTTTGTGTATAAAATATAAACCATGACACACATCTATCAATTAACAGGCATGACCTGTTCGGGCTGCGAAGCAAAAGTAAAAAGTAAATTATTATCAATGCCGGATGTTACCTCCGTTGATGTGTCTAAAGACACTAATACCGCGACGATTTCTATGGATAAGCATATCAGATTAGATGCTTTTCAAGAAGTCATTGGCGGAGCAGCAAGTAAATATCAAATTTCGGCAACACAACACAATGAAGCAGCCGAACAAGCCAAAAGTTGGGTAGAAACTTATAAACCCATTTTGCTGATCTTCGGATATATTACCGCTTCAACACTTCTTATCCAGTCGGCAAATGGGAGTTTTAATGTGATGCAATGGATGCAACATTTCATGGCGGGGTTCTTTTTGATCTTTTCTTTCTTTAAACTACTAAACCTTACCGGGTTTGCGGAAAGCTATGCGATGTATGATGTGGTGGCAAAACAATTTAAAACCTGGGGATTTATCTATGTATTTATTGAATTAGGATTAGGGTTGGCTTACCTCACCAACTTTGAGCCTTTTGTTATCAATATAATAACGCTGGTGGTAATGACGGTTAGTATTATCGGTGTATCGCAAAGCGTATTAAACAAAAAGAAAATTCAGTGCGCTTGTTTGGGCGCAGTATTTAATTTACCCATGAGTACCATCACTATTATTGAAGATGCTTTAATGATTGCGATGAGTGCTGTTATGTTAATCAGTATGTAAATGAAAAAAATAATAATAGCCTTGCTTTTAGGGTTTAGTGCCCTTTCGTCACTTTCACAAAAAATTGTGCGCTATGATTTATACGTGCGTGACACGGTAGTAAATTTTACAGGCAAAGAAAAAAGGGCTATTTCGGTGAATGGCCAAATACCAATGCCTACGCTCACTTTCACGGAAGGCGATACCGCCGAAATTTATGTTCATAATGAATTGAATGAAAAAACAGCCTTGCACTGGCACGGATTATTTTTACCTAATAGGGAGGATGGTGTGCCTTATCTTACACAGATGCCGATAGAGCCGCATACAACTTACTTGTATCGCTTTCCTATTATCCAAACCGGCACACATTGGTATCATAGTCACTTTGAGTTGCAGGAACAGATTGGGATGTATGGAAGCTTTATCATGAATAAAAGAAAAGCGGATCCAACATTCAGAAAAGGCATTGATGATCTGCCTGCTGTGCCGATCGTTTTAAGCGAATGGACAGACTACAAGCCTAAAAACGTGCATCGCATGTTACACAACGCCGGCGATTGGTTTGCGATTAGAAAAGGCACAACTCAATCTTATGGTGAAGCCATTAAGCAAGGATATTTAAAAACAAAAGTGAAGAATGAATGGAAGCGAATGACAGCAATGGACGTAAGCGATGTATATTATGATAAATTCCTGATCAATGGCAAAAACGAAAGTCAATTGCCACAATTTAAAGCCGGGGACAAAGTGCGTTTGAGAGTTTCAAACGGAGGAGCCTCATCTTATTTTTGGTTGCAATATTCAGGCGGTAAAATAACCGTAATTGCAAACGATGGCAATGATGTAGAGCCTGTTGAAGTGGACAGGTTAATTATTGCAGTATCTGAAACGTATGATGTATTGGTTACCATTCCAAAAGATAGCATTGCTTATGAGTTTTTAACAACGCCTGAAGACCGAACAAAGTCCACCTCCTTATGGCTGGGTAGCGGAGTAAAAAAATTAGCCAATCCAATGCCAAAGCTCAAGTACTTTGAGGGCATGAAGATGATGAACGATATGATGAAGCTAAATGGCGATTTAAATGATATGGGAATGAGCATGAGCCTTAACCGTATGGACATGAATGTAGTCATGTACCCTGAAATTACGGGAGCTATTAACAAAAAGAAGAGCAAGGATATGAAAGGCATGGATATGCAAGGAATGGATATGAGTAAGGATAACTCTATGCACGACGGGAACCAATATAACGCCAATGCGCTTTCGGATATAGTGACTCTTAACTATGCAATGCTTAAATCACCTACGCCAACCAAGCTTCCTGATACTACCGTGAAAACATTTTGTTTTACACTTACAGGAAATATGAACCGCTATGTATGGAGCTTGGATAACAAGGTAGTATCAGAAGCGGATAAAATTTTAATTCACAAAGGTGAAAATGTCCGCATCGTATTATATAATAATAGTATGATGCGTCACCCCATGCATTTACACGGCCATGATTTTCGCTTACTGAACGGAAAGGGAGATCGCGCGCCTTTAAAAAACATAGTGGATATTATGCCAATGGAAACGGATACCCTGGAATTTAATGCCAATGTATACGGCGATTGGTTTTTTCATTGTCATATTTTATATCACATGATGTCAGGCATGGGTAGAGTATTTAGTTATGAAAACCAACCGGCCAATCCTGAAATAAAGAATCCGAAATTAGCACAGCGAAAGCTTTTTAATGACGATAGAAAATTTCATTTTATGGCGGAGAATGATTTTGCAACCAATGGGAATGATGGCATGGCAATGTATTCTAATACCCGTTGGCAGGTTGCTTCAGAGTGGCGTTTAGGTTACCACGACATGCATGGCTACGAAATTGAAAATCATATTGGAAGATACGTTGGCAGAATGCAATGGTTTATGCCTTTTATTGGCTATGACTACCGATACAGGATGAGAGACGGTGAGATAAATTTTCAGGAGTCAAATATTTTCGGCCAAACAAATACCAAAGATACCAGGCAGGCCCTCTCGTTGGGGTTTGTATATACACTACCAATGCTTATAAAATTAGAAACGGAAGTTTTTACAACCGGAACGGTGTTGGTACAGCTAAAGCGTGATGATATACCCATTACTAAACGAATAAGGGCGCATCTTATGATAAATACGGACAAAGAATATATGATTGGTTTGCAATATGTATTTAGCAGATTTATGGCTTTACGAGTGCATTATGACAGTGATATGGGATTAGGTTTTGGTTTAAATTTAAATTATTAAATGAATTTGACCATGCCTAAGTTTTACCCGATTAATATATTTGGCATGATGCATCATCTGTGAATTTCGCAACGATTTTATATAATTCTGTAACACGGTAAAATGACTTTGCTTTACCTTTATAGTGGATACTTTGCTTACTTAAAGTTAGAAAAACAAGCAGAATGAATTTTAATTAACGATTGCATATACAAATAATCTAAGAGACGAAAGTCACCATAGCGTATGATATTTATCGTATTTCGTTCATAGTCGGGTCTTTAATTTTGTAGTGATAAATAAAATAATAATAATTTAAAAACAATAAAAATGGAAAAATTAAAATGTATTGACGCTTGCTTAGCTTGCGTAGTAACTTGCGAAACATGTTTAACAAGTTGTATTAATGATGGCCGTAAAGACTGCGCTGCTTTATGCCGCGATTGCGCTGACATTTGTGCTTTGTGCGCAAGATTGTGCGCAAGAGATTCACACTATTCAAAAGAGTTATGTGCTTTATGTGCAAAGGTTTGTAAAGCTTGTGCTGAAGAATGTGCTAAACATGCTTCTCATCATGAAAGCTGTAAGGCTTGCGCCGAAGCTTGTAAAAAATGTGCAGAGGCTTGCGCAAATTAAATTTAAGGGGTCTGAAAACCCCTTTTATTAGTTATAATACTGCATTTGAACTAATTTTTTCTTTACCTTGGATAATGGCACTAACCCTTTACCGTTTTAATAAATAGTAATTAAATAACAATGGGCAACAGCAAACTGAAGATCGGGCAACATCGAAAATGAAGAACGGGTAACAGCGAGCTGAATAAATTAATTTAAAAAAACAATAATTATGAAAACTAAAAAAACAATTGCCACGCTATTTGCTTCAATGCTTATAATAGTACTATTCTTTACGGCAACTAATGTATCTGCTCAAACTAAGGGCGATTCTAAAATGAAGGATTGTTGCATGATGAAGGACGGAAAAATGATGTGTTGTAAAGATGGAAAAACGATGCCCATGGATAAGGATATGACCATGAAAAATGGAACTAAGTGCATGACCAATGGTGAATGTGTAACAAAAGACGGAAAAAAAATGATCATGAAAGAAGGAGAATGCATGGATATGGATGGTAAGATGGAGAAGTGTGAAAACAAAATAAAAAAATAAAAAGTTTATATCTCTGCTTACAATTCGTTCGAAGTCAGTAAGTGTGAAACCTCATTCATGAAGAAAACCACCCACGGTGGTTTTCTTCACAAGAGGCTATCAAGTTTCTCTTTCTGTGCCATCAATTTAATTTCATCAAACATATATCCTCGCTATTTTACAGCTCTAAAGTAGATCCGGTTTTATCAGTCGGCTTTCAGATTATATAACGGGCGTTTATTCCGGTTCCGGTTATATTAATTTGTATTCAAAGGCACACCAACGCATCAATTAAAATATTTTTCAATAATTGCCGATACTATTTCTTTGGTTAAAGGTTTGGTAATATAGTCGGAAACAAGGCTGCTTTCTTTAGCCTTCGTAATATCATCTCTATTAAAAGAAGTTGAAAGCATTACAATAATTGGTTTTTTTTGAATTTCATCGATAAGCTTATTATATTCAATAAGAAAATCCCAACCACTCATACGCGGCATATTGATGTCTAAAAAGATCAGGTTGCTACAGGGCAGCGTTTTTAATTTAATATATTCCAGTGCCTTTATACCCGAATCCTGCACAACCACTGTACCTGCAAAATTATTTTTCATGATAGCCATCTCGTGAAAAAAATTGTCATCATTGTCATCATCAATAAGCATTATGCAATTTAATTCTTTAGTCATATAGTTAAGTTTGATATTGTAAAATGAAACGCGGTTCCTTGTTCCGGTTTAGACTCAAGCCAAATTTCACCCTGATGCAATTGTACTATTTTTTTACAATTAGCCAGTCCTATGCCGCTCCCTTCATATTCTTTGCTCGTATGCAAACGTTGAAAGATATCAAATATCTTTTCAAAATAAGCCGGCGCAATACCGATACCATTATCCGTTACGGTAAAATTCCATTTCCCGTTTATTTCCCGGGACGAAATTTTTATTTTTGGTTGCACATCAGGCCTCTGGAATTTAATAGCGTTAGTAATTAGATTTTGAAATAACTGCCGCATCTCCGTTTCATAAATATTAATAGTTGGCATTTCTTCTACCTCAATAATAGTGTTTGTAGTTATAATAAGAATTTCAATATCGGCTAATACATCATCAATTACTTTTTTACAATCCACACCGGCTAACATTTTATTATTGCCTAATTGCGAAAATGTTAACAAGGAGTTAATAAGTAAACTCATACGTTTAGTAGCATTATTAACGGAGGTAAGATATTTTTTCGCGTTATCATCCAACAGGCTTAAATATTTTTCTTCAAACATACCCATGTAATTGGACACTGTGCGAAGTGGTTGCTGCAAATCATGCGAAGCAATAAAGGCAAACTGTTCAAGCTCCTTGTTAACAATAATTAATTCATTTGCTCTTTTTTCCTTCTCTTCATTTTGAAAAGCAAGTTCTATATTAGCAATTATTAATTCAGCGGCGCGCTTTTCTTTCTCTTCATTTTGGAACGCCAGCTCTTCATTAGCTATAATTAATTCAGCCGATCGTTTTCCTTTCTCTTCGTTTTGAAAAACCAGTTCTGTATTAGCAATGCTAAGTTCTACTGACCGTTTTCCTTTTTCTTCATTTTGAAAAGCAAGTTCTTTATAAGCAATAATTAATTCAGCAGCGCGTTTTCCTTTTTCTTCGTTTTGGAAAGCAAGCTCTTTATTAGCAATCACTAATTCAGCCGATCGTTTTCCTTTTTCCTCGCTTTGAAATACAAGTTCTGTATTTGCTACTATTAATTCAGCCGATCGTTTTTCTTTTTCTTCGTTTTGGAAGGCAAGTTCTTTATTTGCTATAATAAGTTCAGCCGATCGTTTTCCTTTTTCCTCACCTTGAAACACAAGCTCTGTATTAGCTATTATTAACTCAGCTGATCGTTTTTCTTTTTCTTCATTCTGAAAAGCCAGCTCCTTATTGGCAATGATCAATTCGGCCGCGCGTTTTTCTTTCTCCAGGTTTTGAAAAGCAAGCTCTTTATTTACGTTTTCTAATTCAGAAGTACGTTGAATCAAATATCCTTCAGATTCTTTCCGATCTGTAATGTCAACCCTTATAGACAGGTACTGGTAAGGCTTTCCGTTTTCATCAAGAAAAGGAACTATGGTCGTATCCACCCAATAAAAAGTGCCGTCTTTGGCTATATTTTTTAATATACCCTTCCATATTTTTCCATTTGAAATCGTATTCCATAACTCTTTAATAAATTCTTTTGAGTGGTAACCTGAATTGATTATCCTGTGATCTTAGCCAATTAACTCTTTCTCGCTGTATTTAGATATTTTACAAAAATTACCATTTACTTTTTTAATAATTCCCTTTTGGTCAGTTATGGCAATTATAGCTGACTCATCTAACGAATATTTATAATCTGATACTTCCTTTAAACTACTCTGAAGCGACTTTTCAGATTGGTTAAGCTCTAGGTTAGTATTGAATAATTCTCCCGCGCGTTTTTCTTTTTCTTCGTTTTGGAAAGCAAGCTCTAAATTAGCAATGCTTAACTCTGCTGCTCTTTTTTCTTTTTCTTCACTTTGAAATATCAATTCTGTATTTGCAATGATTAATTCCGCGGAGCGCTTTTCTTTTTCTTCGTTTTGGAAAGCCAATTCCTTATTCGCAATGCCCAACTCCGCTGCCCGCTTCTCTTTTTCTTCACTCTGAAAAACAAGTTCTGTATTAGCTATAATCAGTTCTGCGGAACGTTTTTCTTTTTCTTCGTTTTGAAAGGCTAGTTCTTTATTGGCGATAATTAATTCCGCTGCCCTTTTTTCTTTTTCTTCGTTTTGAAAAGCCAGTTCTTTATTGGCAACACTTAATTCTGCCGCCCGTTTCTCTTTCTCCCTGTTTTGAAAAACAAGCTCCTTATTGGCGATAATTAATTCTGCTGCCCTTTTTTCTTTTTCTTCATTTTGAAATGCATGTTCTTTATTAGCAATTATAAGCTCTGCAGCCCGGTTCTCTTTTTCAATAGTTTGAAAAGCAAGTTCTATATTCGCTATAATTAATTCCGCCGCACGTTTACCTTTTTCCTCTGTTTGAAAATCCAATTCAATGTTAGCGACAATTAGTTCTGCAGCGCGTTTTATTTTCTCTTCACTCTGAAAAGCAAGTTCTACATTAGCTATGATTAATTCTGCCGCGCGTTTTATTTTCTCTTCTGTTTGAAAAGCCAACTCTATATTTGCGGTCAATAATTCTGCCGCCCGTTTAGCCTTCTCTTCGGTTTGAAACTCTAACTCAATATTAGCTTATAATCAATTCATCGGCACGCTTCTTTTTTTGCTCCGCCTGATAATTCAGTTCAATATTGGCTATGTTTAATTCTGCCGCCCGTTTTCCTTTTTCTTCTTTTTCAAAGGCAAGTTCCTTTCGTGTTTGTGTTAGTTCATACACTTTTTTATGATCATCCATAGCATTAAATAGTTTAAAGTTTAGAATAAGAAATATAAGATAGAGTTATGCAGCCGGCCCACTCATTCTTTAAAAAACTCAAACTTGTTTAATAAAATAATTTGATCTTTGAGTTAAATCTCTCAGACTATTAATAGATCTTGGATAAGTTTTAGTAATGTTAGTTCTTTTTATGCAGCTATATACGTAAAAGATCGTTTATTATTAAAATAAACATAACAGGTGTATTATATTAATTGAATGCCCGACTCGGGCATTCCTAACTATACTGCAGAAAAGCTATTAAACCGAACAAACCCGACATGCAGTTATTAAAGTTGGGGGGAGGCATTACAGGCCAAAAAACGATAGCTCTAAATACGCTTTTTTTATGAACCCATTAATTTACAGGGATAAAACTAACTTCATTAAAATGATTAATTAATAAAATATAGGATTATTATTTATTTATAAATGTTGCAAAAACAGTAAATAATTTAAGAGTTGTCTATTATAAATGCAATAACTCTATAAAATATAAATTGATTTTCAGGCCCTTACAACACTGCAACATCTGTACACATCTCCGCATCAAAGCTTAACGCCTTTCCTTTGCTTATATAGTTACTTTGTTTTAAATAATTAAAAACAAATTCTTATGAAAACAATTTTACTTAAAGCGGCAACATTAAGTTTGCTTGCAATTTCATCGTGCCTGCCGGCGCAAGTTGATTTAACAATTGGAATAAATTATTCCTATAATCCGCCAACCGGCTGTAATAATAAAATCACAGCCCTTTCGGTTGACATTTGTAATGGGGGTTCAAGCTCGGCAAATTCGTTTATTGTCGGTATTTATTTATTTAACCCCGGCACAAGCGAAAAATGGGTGATTGACCAAACCACGGTAAATTCATTAAGCGGAAATGCCTGTATTACCATTAACAACTGGGATATTAATATGAATAATTATTGTTGTTTACCCGCGCCCGCAAGCAATTATCGTATAGGTGTGTGGGCCGATACAGCAAATGTGATTACAGAAACATCAAAAAGCAACAATGCTTCATTGCTCTCAGGTAACATACAGGTATGCGCCTCAAGTGTAGGTTTAACTAACAGGGCCGGTGTTTTAGAAACCATTTCGATTGCTCCGAATCCGACAATTGATAAAAGCGAACTTAAATTTGTGCTGGTAACCGAAGAAAGAGTAAGTGTAACAGTTTCTGACATAACGGGAAGAGCTATTTTAAACGTTTATGAAGGAATGCTTGCCGGTGGCGAACATATTATAAGTTTGAATACAGATAATGTATCGAGCGGCATCTATTTCATCAACATACATGTGGCCGGCGGCGAAATAAAGAAAAAGCTCATCATACAGAAATAGCATATAGTACTGTAATTTAAATCCTCCGACACTAGTTGCCGGAGGATTTTATTTTTATTTAAGGCTGAATATTTAATGTAATTTTACAGTCTAAACATCAATTATTTATGCCGGATACTGTTTTTACGAACTCATTGGTATTGCTGAGAGGCCTTCCGGGCAGCGGTAAAAGCACTTTGGCAAAATTGTTAAGTGAAGAGGGAAGGTATCCGTATTATTCGGTAGACGATTATTTTACGGACGTTAAAACCGGCAACTACCGGTTTGATTATAACAATAATCATTTAGCTTATAAGCAATGTGAAGAACTCACCGGAGCCGCTATGCAAAAGGCCATTTCAAAAATCATAGTGCATAACACTTTTACAATTGACTGGGAGTTAGAAGTTTACTTTAAACTGGCAGCAAAGTTTAAATATAACGTGTTTGTAGCCACTGTTGAACGGTACCATGAATACGAAAATATACACAATATAAGCCCGGAGCAACTTAAAAAAATGGCGGAAAAATATAAAGTTAAGTTGTTGTAATAAAAAACCCTTTGCCGTTGAGCAAAGGGTTCTTTAGTTAAGAGGCTTTCTCTCCTTATTTTTTTGGCATTTTATCTTTAGGGATCAAATACACTACCGATAGGTCGAAATAGTTGAGCGGATTTTGAGGAAAATTGCGAACGTTTAATTGCTCAAGGCTGTAATTTTCATCATAAAAAATCGGCATAAACGGCGCTTCATCTAACACAACCTGCTCGGCCTGTGATAATAACCCGTAACGTTTTGCTTTATCAGGTTCTGTAAAAGATGCGGCGAATAATGAATCGAAACGGGCGTTTTTAAAACGGAAATAATTAATAAATGATTTTTCTGTAGCACCCGTAGGAACATGTTTTCCGTAAAATAATGTTAGGAAAGTTTCAGGATCCGGGTAATCGGCAAACCAGGCAAAACGGAAGAAATCGGATTTACCGGATTGCACCTGCTCAATGTGTTCAGCAAAAGGAACGGTATTAATATCCACATCTACATTTAAATTTTCTTTCAGCATTTGTTGAACGACCTCGGCAATTAAAATATTATTACCTCCACCGCTGTTAATTTGCAGGGTTACTTTAGGAAAGCCTTTACCATCGGGGAAACCGGCTTTTTTCATTAATTCTTTTGCTTTGGCAGGATCAAATGTATATCCTTTTAAACCTTTAAAGTTGTAACCGTCTTTTTCAAATGCGTCCACATAAGGCACCATACCGTAGTCTGCCGACGATCCTTCACCTTGTAAAGTGAAGTCAGTGATTTTATGCCTGTCAATAGCGTAGTTAAACGCTAAGCGCACCTCTTTTTTATTAAAGGTTGAACTGATGCAGTTAAACCCTAAATAGTTTGTATTAAACGCGGGTGAATTAAGGATCTGAAAATCAGTTTTACGTTCCTTAGCATGTTCCAGATCACCCATAATTTCATGAAAGATCTCAACAGGTAAACGGTATACCATATCTAAATTACCACTTTTAAACTCAAGGATCTCCGCTTTTTTCTCACGAATAAACGTGTATTTAATACCGTCTAAATAAGGCAGTTTATTTCCGTCTTTATCAAAGCCGTAGTAATCCGGATTTCTTTTCATGATCAGTACTTCTCCTTCTTTAACGGTTTCCATTAAAAAAGGCCCTGTACCAACAGGATGAATGCGAAGATCCAATCCATACTTATCAAGCGCTTCTTTAGGATAGATCCAGCAGCCCGGCATAGCCATAATATTTAAAAAACCGGCAAAAGGTGATTTAAGAGAGATTATTAAAGTAGAATCATTAACCGCTTTTAATCCTGAAACACTCATGTTTTTACCTGCCTTAGAGGACTCAAATGCTTCATTCGCGCCAATTACACGATCTTTTAAAGTAACATCAAACTGCGCATTATTAGGATCGGAAGTACATAATTTATCAAAACAAAACTTTACATCATTTGCCGTAACAGCCCTTGCTTTACCGTCAGGAAAACAGGCATCGGGATGAAACATAATACCGTGGCGGATATGGAAGGTCCATTCGGTCTGGTTTTCATTGCTTTCCCAGCGTGCAGCAACAGCAGGTTCTATAGATAAATCAGTTTGATTAAATTTTACTAAACCTTCAAATAATTGAGTGCCGATATGGAAACCCACATTTTCATTAACCGCAATAGGGTTAAGGCTTTTAAACGCTTCAACTTCATTTAAGCGCATTACGCCGCCCATATATACACCGCCTTTTCCTTCTGCTTCTTTGTGATTGTTGGCCTTATCGCCTGAACAAGAGGTGCAAGAGGCTAATCCTAGCGCGAAAGCACTTGCAAATACCGGAATAAATAGTTTTCTCATACTTAGTACATAAGTTTTATAGTAACCACAAATATAATCTTAAAAACTAAAAAACCTAAAATAATCAGCTAAAATTATTAAAAATCCATCTCCACTAAAACAGGACAATGATCGCTGTGCAAAGCATCACTTAAAATCACAGATCGTGTCAGGTGTTCTTTAAGATGGCCTGCCACCATATTGTAGTCGATTCGCCAACCTAAATTTTTTCCCCTGCTTCCCGCACGGTAGCTCCACCAGCTGTATTGGTGAGGCTCTTGGTTAAAATGCCTGAACGAATCTATAAAGCCGGAGGTAATAAATTGCTCCATCCATTCCCGTTCTTCAGGCAAAAAACCTGAAGTGTTTGCGTTCGATTTAGGGTTGTGAATATCAATAGGTTTATGGCAAATATTATAGTCGCCGCATAGTATTAAATTAGGCGTTTTGAGTTTAAGATCATCAATATATTTTTGAAAATCAAGCAGCCATTTCATTTTAAATCCTTGCCTTTCATCGCCGCTGCTTCCGCTCGGGTGGTATACGCTCATTACAGAGCAATGTTCAAAATCGGCTCTTAATACCCGGCCTTCAAAATCATAACCTGCAATACCACAGCCATACTCCACATGCTTTGCCTGTTCTTTACTAAAGATAGCAACCCCGCTGTAACCCTTTTTTTGTGCCGGATACCAATATAAGTGATAACCCATATTCTCAAAAACACGGGTGTCAACCTGGTCGGGAGTAGCCTTAATTTCTTGCAAACACAGCACATCAGGGTCTACCGCTTTTATCCAGTCCGCTAATCCCTTGCCCATAGCGGCTCTTATGCCATTAACATTATAAGTTATAATTCGCATTTAAATATAGTTTATGCGTTAAAAATACAATTTCTATCTTTATAAATCGTTATAACAAATAGTGGTTTTGAGGATTATTTGCATATTGTTTTTTTTGTGTGGAAGTGTGTTTGATGGAATATCTCAAACCAACTTAAAACAAAAACAATACCTTTTAAAATCGGATACTCTTTTTTTAGACAGCTTAAGCTTAATCCCGGGGTCCATAAAAATTTCTTCAAAAAAATCGCCTGTAGACACCGCTTCCTATAAAATAAATTACGGCCGCAAAGCGCTCATTTTTAAAAAAAGGCCTACCGATACACTTTCTGTTTCCTATAAAACATTTCCTTATAATTTTGAAAAAAAATACTACCATAAAAATAAATCAGTCTTAACCAAAGACCTGTCACTGCCCTCAAACCCGTTTACCATTTCCTTTGATCCGCTAAACAATACCAACGAATCGTTTATAACCGACGGCTTAAATAAAAACGGAAGTATAAGCCGGGGAATAAGTTTTGGAAATAATCAGGATGTAGTAGTTAACTCGAGTTTAAACTTACAGGTAAGCGGTAAATTAAGCCGGGATGTAGATCTGATTTTAGCGGCAACAGATGATAATATTCCGTTTCAGGCCGACGGAACTACCGCGCAGTTACAGGAATTTGATAAAGTATTTATTCAATTGTCGAACCAAACAAATAAATTAATCGTAGGAGATTTTCAGTTGCAAAGGCCTACCGGTTATTTCATGAATTTTTACAAGCGTTCGCAGGGCGCTTATTTTTCAAATACGTTTAAAGATACAATCAATAAAAAAACAGCTTTTTTTAAAACACAGGTAAGCGGAGCGGTAAGCAAAGGAAAATTTGCGAGAAATGTGATACAGGGAACAGAAAATAACCAGGGGCCTTATCGCTTAACCGGTGCAAATAACGAACAGTTTATTATCGTATTATCCGGTACCGAAAAAATTTATATTGATGGAAAATTATTACAGCGCGGTCAGGAAAATGATTATATTATTGATTATAACACGGCGCAATTAACATTTACCGCAAAGCAAATTATAACAAAAGATAAACGGATCATTGCTGAGTTTCAGTATGCGGAAAGAAATTACGCACGATCGCTGTTTTTTTTAAGTGAAGAAGTTGAAATGCAAAAGCTAAAGCTGAGATTTAATGTATATAGTGAACAGGATAATAAAAACAAAGCCCTTCAGCAAACGCTTACCGACCCTCAAAAGCTTGTATTGTTTAATATTGGAGATACCTTGAGCAAAGCGGTTTCAAGCGGGGCAACACCGGCAGCGTTCAATAATACGGATATATTTTATTGGAAAAAAGACACCACAACGGCAGGATTTACCTACCGGGGAATTTATGTATATTCTACCAATCCCGATAGTGCAAAGTACAGTTTAAAATTTAGCTACGTGGGAGAAAACAATGGACACTACGTACAGGTTTTTACTAAGGCAAACGGACGCGTATATAAATGGACAGCTCCCGCAGGCGGTATTTTACAAGGAAACTATGAGCCCGTGATCCCTTTGGTGACGCCTAAAAAGAAGCAAATGGTAACAGCGGGTGCGAATTATGTATTTGATAAAACTCATAACCTTGATATGGAAGGAGTGTACACTAAAAACGACATTAATACCTTTAGCGCCTATGACTCAAAAGACGATAACGGTTACGGATTTAAGCTGAACAGTAACAACCAAACCGTTATAAAAAAAGACACTACTAAAAAAGAATCTTTAAATGCGGTTTATAACGTAGGCTATGAATATATACAAAAGTATTTCAGCCCCATTGAACGGTATAGGTCAGTGGAGTTTGAGCGTGATTGGAACAGGCCTATCGGCGCGCCTATTAATACGGATCAAAATGTGGGCTTGGCGCAAGCCGGCATTCAAAAAGGTAATGAAATAAAATTGTTATACGGCATTAATTTTTTTGATGAAGGCTCTTTTTACAAAGGGCTAAAACACAGTATCCAAAGCTTTTACAATACAAAAACCACTTCTATCAATTATACAGGATCTTATTTAACAAGTAATTATTTATCGCAGGCAAGTAAATTTTACCGGCATAAAGCCGCTATTTCCAGGTCTTTTGGTAAAGTTAAATTAAATTACCTCGATGAGTTTGAGCATAACGAATTCAGAAAAATAACCTCGGATAGTTTACTGCCAAGGAGCTACCAATTTTGGGAATGGGAAGGAAACATAACTAATAAAGACACAACCGGGAACAGGTACAAAGTATTTTACAGGGAAAGACGTGATAAACAAGCGTATAGCGCCATTTTAAAAGATTCTACATTTGCTCAAAATGCGGGCTTTTCAGCAACTATTAACGCCATTAAGAATAACCCATTTTCTGTTATTTTTACTTACAGGGAACTGCATTTAAAAAAGGCCAATCCCTTATATTTAAAACCCGACAATACTGTATTGAGCAGGGTAGAATATGCGCCGCGTTTGTTTAAAGGCTTTATTACCTCAAGCACATTTTATGAAACCGGTTACGGGCTTGAAAACAAGCAGGAATACTATTATTTATTGGTGTCGGCAGGCCAAGGAACCTACGCCTGGAAAGATTATAACGATAACGGCGTGGCAGAATTAAATGAATTTGAAATAGCGCAGTTCTCTGATCAGGCTTTGTATATAAGGGTATACGCTCCTACCAACCAATATGTAAAAGTGTTGCACGACCAGTTTAGTTTTTCATTAAACCTTCGCCCTTCCGTTTTTTTAAAAGATTCTGTGAATAAAGCCATGAAATTTTTAAGCCGCTTCGCCACACAATCTGTTTACAGGGTTGATAAAAAATCGCAGGATATCGGGCAGCTTTTCACCTTTAATCCCTTTGCTATAAAATTAAGTGACACACTTATTACGGCTTTAAATTATTCGCTGAGGCAAAGTATATTTTTTAACCAAAGCGCGGCAGTATTCGGCACTGATTACACCTATCAAAATAATTTAACCAAACAATTATTGACCAATGGCTTTGAAAACCGCAGCAACGAAACTCACGAATGGCGCTGGCGTTGGAATGTAACAAGGGCTTGGAGCATTAGCAGTACAAATAGTTACGGACATAAATCAACGGTATCATTATACTTTCCGTCCCGTAATTTTAATATCGAATCGTTTAACCTTGAGCCCAAGCTCAGCTACCAGCCTAATACGGGCTTTAGAGTAAGTGTTACTTATAAATATAATAGTAAGCGTAATATTATAGTAGAAGGATTTCAAAAAGCCCGGTTGGATGATTTTGGATTGGAGTTTAAATACAACAAAGTAGAAAAAGGAAGCTTGACCGGGAAGATTAATTTTATTTCTATTAAATACAATGACCTGGAGAACACCCCAATTGCCTATGAAATGCTGAACGCCTTAAAAACAGGCTATAATTATACCTGGGGGCTAAGCTACCAAAGGAACCTTACAAACAATATACAAATCAGCATTAATTACGATGGGCGTAAATCGCCCAACTCAAAAATAATTAATATTGGCGGAGCCCAGGTAAGAGCCTTTTTTTAAAGATATTGAATCTTAATAAATAGTAAATTTGCACTATGTTTACAGGAATTATAGAAACACTTGCCACACTGCAGCACCTTGAAAACGAAAACAGCAATGTGCATTTTACATTCAGCAGCGCGTTTACACACGAATTAAAAATTGACCAAAGCGTAGCGCATAACGGTGTTTGCTTAACCGTTGTAAAAATTGAAGGTAACAAGTATACCGTAACTGCTATTGAAGAAACACTGCAAAAAACAAATTTAGGAAATTTAAAAGCAGGAGATAGTGTAAACCTGGAACGCTGCATGGCTGCTAACGGCCGCTTTGATGGCCATATTGTACAAGGCCATGTAGACCAAACAGGAACTGTAAAGGATGTGATTGACAATAACGGGAGCTGGACCTACATTATAAACTATGATACTGCTAAAGGAAACATAACTGTTGAAAAAGGCAGCATTACCGTTAACGGCACAAGCCTTACGGTGGTTGATTCCCACGACGATTCTTTTTCTGTTTGTATTATTCCCTATACTTACGAAAACACTGTTTTTAAAAGTTTAAAAAAAGGAGATGCCGTTAATTTGGAGTTTGATGTTGTAGGTAAGTACGTGGCGCGTTTGCTGAATAAATCCCGGTAAATTCTTTTTAAATCTATCGGTTTTATTATCTTCACGTTCTTAAAATAAAGATATGGCAAGGATAAAAATTAAAGAAATTTTAAAAGGAGAATTAATTGATCAAACCGTTACCGTAAAAGGTTGGGTACGTACATTTCGTAATAATTCATTTATAGCCGTTAACGATGGCTCGTGCATACATAATATACAGGCTGTTGTTAATTTTGAAACTGCGGATCCTGAAACATTAAAACGCCTTACACCGGGAGCCTGCATTGGTATTACAGGAAAATTAATAAAGTCATTGGGCAAAGGACAAACCGTTGAAATTGTTGTTTCAGACATCGAAATTTACGGTGATGCAGAGGCGGATGTAAGCAAACCAAATTCTTATCCCTTACAACCTAAAGCACATTCTTTAGAATACTTAAGGGAGATAGCGCATTTACGTTTTCGTACAAATGTGTTCGGCGCTGTATTCAGAGTGCGTCACACATTAGCGTATGCCGTGCATAAATTTTTTAATGATAAAGGATTCTTGTATTTGCATACACCAATTATTACAAGCAGCGATGCAGAAGGTGCCGGGGAAATGTTTCGCGTTACAACGTTAGATCCTAAAGCCCCGCCATTAACTGAAAATAATGAAGTAGACTTTAAACAGGATTTTTTTGGAAAGGCCACCAACCTAACGGTATCAGGCCAACTGGAAGGTGAGTTGGGAGCTATGGCATTTAGTGATGTATATACTTTCGGGCCAACGTTTCGTGCAGAAAATTCAAACACAACCCGCCACTTAGCGGAATTTTGGATGATAGAACCCGAAATGGCGTTTTTTGATTTGAAAGACAATATGGCTTTAGCGGAAGAAATGCTGAAGTATGTAATTACCTATGCGTTGGAGAACAATAAGGATGATATTGAGTTTTTATCGCAGCGTTTATTGGATGAAGAAAAAAATAAACCCCAAGCCGATAGAAGTGAATTAAGCCTTTTGGAAAAATTAAATTTTTGTTTAGGAAATGAATTTGCAAAGATCACTTACACCGAAGCCATTAATATTTTAAGAGAATCAAATCACAATAAAAAGAAAAAATTTCAATATATCATTGATGGCTGGGGCGCTGACTTACAAAGCGAACACGAACGTTATCTGGTAGAAAAACATTTTAAAAAACCCGTAATTTTAACGGACTATCCTAAAGACATTAAATCATTTTACATGCGCATGAATGAGGACGGGAAAACGGTTGCCGCTATGGATATTTTGTTCCCGGGAATCGGGGAAATTATCGGGGGCTCACAACGGGAAGAGCGTTTGGAAAAACTGGAAGCGCGAATGAAAGACATGCACATACCTACAGAGGAAATGAGTTGGTATTTAGATACGCGACGTTTCGGGTCTTGTCCGCACGCGGGTTTTGGCTTAGGCTTTGAACGCTTGGTCTTATTTGTAACCGGCATGACTAACATCCGCGATGTGATTGCGTTTCCAAGGACACCGAATAACTGTGAATTTTAATTTCCGATTTGTATCGTCACCCTGAACTTGTTTCAGGGTCTTACTATTTTTCAGGATTTTAATTTAAGAGATGCTGAATCAAGTTCAGCATGACGGCTATATTTCTTCCGTTTAAATTTTATTTAAATACTGTCCCAACGCATCACCCATGCTAAAACAAGCTTGCAGCAAATAACCACCGGTGGGGGCATCCCAATCAATCATTTCACCAATGCAGAAATGGTGAGGTAATTTTTTTAATTCTAAATTTGCCGTAAGCTCTTCAATAGCAATTCCTCCAACGGTTGAAATAGCGTCATCAATGGGGGCAAAGCCTGTAAGCTGCAATGGGAGTGCTTTAACAAAGCCCGCTAAAGAATTTGCATCATTGTATACTTCCTTGGTTGTGTATTGTTTTAACAGGCTAATGTGTAAAGAAGTTAAATTCAGTTTTTTCTCCAATACATCTTTAACTGATAAATTTCCCCTGTTTTCCAAGTATGTTTTTATGCTTTCAATGCTCAGCTCGGGTTTCAGATCTATCTTTAATTCAGCTATACCGTATTGAACCAATTGAGCCCTGATAGCACCGCTCAAAGCATAAATGCCGCTGCCTTCAATGCCAAATTCAGTAATAACGGCTTCGCCTTTTTTATTTAATCCGCCACAGCTAAACTCGCCATTTTTTAAAGCCTGTCCCGCGTATTCTTTTATAAAGTTTTGATCCCACTCTATTTTATAAGCACAGTTCGAGGCATAAAAAGAATTTAGTGTAATGTTTTTTTCTTTAAAATAATTAGTCCATGTGCCGTCACTTCCTGTTACCTTCCAGCTTGCACCACCAAGGGCAAACACAGTAATATAAGGCTCAACCGCTACAGATTTGTTTCCGGTTTTAAACAATAATGCATCGCTTTCCCAACCTTTCCATTCATGATCATAAAAGACAGCAACCTTGTTTTCAGGCAATTTATTTTCTATGGCTTTTAATACTTCAATAGGCTTTATGCCTTTAACCGGAAATACGCGCTTACTGCTGCCGGTGTAGGTTTCAATGCCAATACTGCCCAACCAACGTATAAAATCGGTATTTGAAAATTGTTTTAAAAACGATGATATAAATTCTTTCGGGGAATAACGGTCTGCGAACTGCTTTAGCTCTTCCGAATGTGTTAAATTAAAACCGCCTTTACCGGCAACTAAAAACTTACGACCTAATGCGTTATTTTTTTCATAAATAGAAATAGTGTATTTACTGTGGTCAAGGCTGCAGGCTAGCATCAGCGCCGCAGGGCCGCCACCGATAATAATTACATTCTTTTTATTTAACACAGAGTAATAGGTTTAAAAATAAATAAAACATGCTACTCAAAGTATACTATTTCTCTGAACCTCGCTGTCTCTGTGGCGAATACACTAAGCCGTAAAGTACTTATAAAACAAAGGAATCGTTTCAATGCCTTTGTAGTAATTAAATAAACCGTAATGTTCGTTTGGCGAATGCAGGGCATCACTGTCTAAGCCAAAGCCAAACAAAATACTGTCCAAGCCTAATTCTTTTTTAAATAAAGCTACAATCGGTATGCTGCCCCCACCCCTTGTAGGGATGGGCTTTTTACTATAAGTTTCTTCCATAGCTTTGCTTGCGGCTATAAACCCTTTTGATGTAATAGGAACCAAAACAGGCTCACCGCCGTGATGCGCCGTTACTTTTACCGTCACCGATTTTGGAGCAATACTTTCAAAATGTTTTTTAAATAAATGACTTATTTCTTCTGAGCTTTGATCGGGCACTAAACGCATAGAAATTTTTGCAAATGCTTTACCGGGTAAAACGGTTTTTGCGCCTTCGCCTGTATAACCGCCCCAAATGCCGTTTACATCTAATGTCGGGCGAATCCCCGTTCTCTCATTTGTTGTATACCCTTTCTCTCCAAGTTCTTCTCTAATATTTAAATCTTTTTTAAAATCGTTCAAATCAAAAGGCGCTTTGTCTAATTCTGCCCTTTCCTCTTTACTTACTTCCTGCACCTTATCATAAAATCCGGGAATGGTAATATGGTTGTTTTCGTCATGACAGGAAGCAATCATCTTACATAAAATATTTATAGGGTTTGCTACCGCCCCACCATATACCCCACTGTGTAAATCTCTGTTAGGGCCCGTTATTTCAACTTCCATGTAGGCAAGGCCGCGTAAACCGGCATCAATGCTTGGCGTATCATTAGCAATAATGGATGTGTCGGAAATTAAAATAATATCGCCTTTTAATTTTTCTTTATTTTCAATAATCCACGGGCCGAGGCTTGGAGAACCAACCTCCTCTTCACCTTCAATCATAAATTTTACATTGCAAGGCAACGTATTTGTTTTCATCATGGCCTCAAAAGCCTTTATATGCATAAACATTTGCCCTTTGTCGTCGCAGCTTCCGCGCGCAAAAATAGCGCCTTCGGGGTGACCGGCCGTTTTTTTGATCACCGGCTCAAAAGGTGGCGAGTCCCATAAATTCAGGGGATCAGCCGGTTGAACATCATAATGTCCGTACACAATAACCGTTGGTTTTTTAGGGTCTATTATTTTTTCGCCGTATACAACCGGGAAACCTTTTGTAGGGCAAATTTCTACATTATCGGCACCGGCTTCTACTAATCTTTTCTTTACAGCTTCGGCGGTTTTCTCTACATCGCCTTTATATTTAGGGTCTGCGCTGACAGAAGGAATTTTTAAAAGGTCTAATAACTCATTTAAAAAGCGGTCTTTGTTAGAATTTATATAATCCTGAATTTGATTTTTTTCCATAATTTAAAATAAAGAGCCCTAAAATACTATTTTTATCTCAAAAGCCGTTTTGAATGATTGAAAAAGTTGACAAAACGTAGATTTATAACTATTTTTATTTTCCCAAACTATAACTTTAAAAATGAAAAAACTCTACTTTATATTTTTAATTATATTCTATTGCATGCGTTTAAATGCGCAGTTGATAACAACCAATACTATGACTCCTTCACAACTGGTGACACAGGTATTATTAGGCTCCGGTGTTACGGCAAGTGGCATTACCTTTACCGGGAATGCAAGTCAACATGCTCAATTTAATGCTACGGCAAGCACAAATTTAGGAATACTATCAGGTGTTTTTTTAAGTACAGGTGATGTTTCTACAAGTTCAGTGAACGGCCCGCAGGGGCCGAATAGCTCCGCATCTACAAGCACTAACTGGATGGGTGCGGGGGATCCGTTACTAACTGCTGCTTCATTAGTAAGTACATTTGATGCTGCTATATTGGAATTTGATTTTGTGCCGATGGGTGATTCCGTAAAATTCAGGTACTGTTTTGGTTCCGAGGAATACCCCGAATTTGTAAATGCAGGTGTAAATGATGTATTTGCTTTTTTTCTCAGCGGACCCAACCCTTCTGGGGGAAATTATTTAAATAAAAATATTGCGTTATTACCCGGTACCGGCACCGCTGTATCTATTGATAATGTTAACCCTGGTTTAAACAGCTCCTACTATCGCAGTAATACTACCAATACAATTAACTGCGAATTTGATGGATTTACAAAAGTGTTGTACGCGTTAGAAAAAGTAACCTGCGGTCAAACGTATCATATTAAAATCGCCATTGCTGATGGGGGAGATCATATTTACGATTCAGGTGTGTTTTTAGAAGGAGGTTCTTTTACAAGCGCTGCACCCATTTCGGTTTCATCATCAAACGCAAATCTTAACCTTACGGATTCGTTGGTATTGATTGAAAATTGTAACAGCAATTGTGTTTATTTTATAAGACAGGGTGATGTTACACAGCCGGATTCTTTTAATCTGCAAGTCGGCGGTAATGCCATTCTTGGCTCAGATTATATACAAATGGCTAATGCTTCTTTTGCATGGCCGAGTAAAGTTTATTTTAGTGCAAATCAAGATAGTTTATCTATCTGTAATATTTTTGCTTTGCAGGATAATATTCCCGAAACAACAGATACCATTAAATTTAGTATCTCTACTTTTACAACAGGTTTATCAGTGTGCGCTTTACCGGCTACAGTCAGTTTTAATTTATATATAAAAGATTATACTCCTATGATTATTGGTCAGGGGGATAGCTCTTTTTGTAATCAAAGCCCCATATTATTAGCACATTTAAGTGGGGGAGTTCCTAACTATGCTTACAATTGGTCGCCGGGTCCGGGTACAGGTTCTGCTACTTACACTGTGGGCCCTCTCACTTCTACAACTGTTTTTACATTAACCGTAAATGATGCCTGTAATATGACGGTTACAAAAAGTTTTTCGGTTAATATAACGCCAACGGTTTCTGTGGCAAGCCCGTCTATATGTGCGGGAGAAAGTGCTGTATTAACTGCTACAGGTGCTGCAACCTATAGTTGGAGTACAGGCGCCGCCACTAACCCAATAACCGTTTCACCTACATCAACCACTCAATACACGGTTACCGGCTTCATAGGGCCTTGTACAAATACAGCTGTGGCAATGGTTCATATTATCACAACACCTACGGTAAATATTACCGGAAATTCTTCTATTTGTGCAGGGCAAAGCACTTCACTTACTGCATCAGGAGCTTCAGGTTATTTATGGAGCACAAACGAAACCACTTCTACAATTATTATAAGTCCTGCCATTAGCACCAATTACCAGGTTGTAGGCGGCATCGGAACTTGTACGGCAAGCGTTTTGTATGCCATAAACGTAACCCCTATACCGACAGTAAGCATTATCGGCTCAGTATTATGTTCAGGCCAAACAGCAACTCTCACAGCAACAGGAGCCACAAATTATGTTTGGAATACAGGAATTGCAGGAAACAGTATTAACCCGGCGCCTTTAACTAACACAACCTTTTCGGTTACAGGATCAACGGGAAATTGTACAAATTCTGCTGTATATACGGTTACTGTAACTACCGGTATTCCGGGGCTTAAAGAAATAGGCCCGTTTAAATTTTGTGTAGATACCGTTAAAAAAATTCCGGTAATCGTTATAAGCAATAATTCAAACTATACAATTACATGGACCATTCCTTCAGGCGGGGTAGTGCCGGGTGATACAATGGGACAGGTTTATTCTATTACTTCCCCACAACCAAGTTCGGGTATCTATACCATAACAGTAACCGATTTATGTAATAAAAAAAGTTCGGTATATGCTGATATTACTATAACAAGCTGTGCCATTAGTATACCTAATGTGGTAACCCCAAACGGCGACAATGCTAACGAGTATTTTAAAATAACAGGGTTGGAAAGCTTCTCTAACTCTGAACTTACAGTTTATAACCGTTGGGGTAAAAAGATTTATAGTAATGCTAATTATACCAACGATTGGAGGCCGGATGTAAACACAGGAACCTATTTTTATGTGTTGCTTCTTACAGACGGCAGGAAATTTAACGGCTTTTTTGAAGTATTTAAAAATTAATTAAATAAAAAGGGTAAAAACATATACAGTCATTTTATTTTTACTGCTGTTTAAAATAGCAGATGCCACGCACATTGTAGGCGGTGAAATATATTATAATGATTTAGGGGGTGGAAATTATCTTGTAAACATGAAGGTTTACAGGGACTGCCTTAACGGAATTCCACCTTTTGACAGCCCGGCGTTTATAACGATTTTTAATAACAACGGTTCAGTATATACTACCTTAAATGTCCCTTTAACAAGCAGCCTTACTGTACCCCCTTCAAATAACAGCCCCTGTGCGCCCGCAGCCGCAGGTTCGGCTTGTGTGGAAGAAGCTATTTATACGTTTACCATAAACCTTCCTGCATCCGCAACGGGTTACTACATAGTTTATCAGCGATGCTGTAGAAATGCAACTATTTTAAATTTAGTGAACCCCGGTAATACAGGCACTACATATTGGGAGCATATTCCGGGAAACTCTTTAGTAGCTTCTAACAGCAGCCCGCGGTTTACGTTTCGTCCTCCAATTTATATCTGTAAAGGCTCACCTATCGGCTTTAATCACATGGCATCAGACCCCGACGGAGATTCATTAGTTTACAGTTTATGCACTCCTTTTAATGGTTTAGATCAATGTTGCCCTATTATACTCAGTGGCACAACTTCTTCTTGCGGCACCGGTGCTTGCCCAACAGTTAATTCAGCACCGCCCTATTTGTCGGTCCCATTCGCCTCTCCGTATTCGGCATCCTACCCTATGGCATCAAATCCTGCTATCAGCATAAATCCATCCACAGGCAATTTAACCGGCGTTCCTACAATTTTAGGACAATGGGTAGTAGGTGTTTGTGTAAGTGAGTACAGAAATGGTATTTTAATAGGTACACACCACCGCGATTTTCAGTTCAATGTTATTTCTTGTCCTTTTGTTGTTACGGCGGGTATTCTTTCAGAAACAACTACTAATAGCGGGCAGGGAACAGGCTATTGTAACGGGTTTACCATTTCATATTCCAATAACAGCTTTAACGGTACAACTTACCATTGGGATTTTGGAGATCCTAATACTACAACCGATACATCTAACGCTTATAACCCAACGTACACATTTAGCACAGTGGGGGTTTACACGGTTACTTTAATCGTTAATCCCGGAAGCCCCTGCGGTGATACTGCCACAGAGGTGTTTCATGTAGCACCCTTACTGTCTCCCGATTATATCAGCCCTACGGCGCAATGTTTTAATGGCAACACTTATAACTTTAACGGCGGAGGGTCTTACCAGGGAAATGGTGTATTCAGTTGGAATTTCGGGCCAAATGCCTCCCCGCAAACGGCTTCCACAGCAACCGTTAATAATGTTGTTTTTAATGCCCCGGGCACCTATTCCGTTGTATTTTCCGTAATTGAAAACGGATGTACGGCATCAGCTACAAAAACGGTAGATGTTTATCAGAACCCTCTTGCGGCTATAGGAAACTTTATAACAAGCGGCTGCGCTCCCCTCACAATTACTTTTCCAAACGCAAGCTCGGGTGGAACAAGCATGTCCTTTTTATGGGATTTTGGTGACGGGACTACCTCAACCGCGGGCATGCCTGTAAAAACATATACTGTAGGCGGTATTTATACGGTTTCACTTACTGCCATTACAAGCCAGTATTGTATCGATACCAATCAGGTAGCGGCTGTTAACAGCATTACGGTAACCGATACGCCTGTGTCGTTATTTAACGAGTCTTCAGCAACAGGATCGTGTTTTAACAACAACCTTATTAATTTTGCAAATAACAGCACTACTAACGGTTCAGCAACTTACCAATGGAACTTTGGCGCTAACTCTTCTCCCGGAACTTCTAACGCTCAAAATCCGGTAAACGTTACATACAGTAGCCCCGGAACGTATAGCGTAAGCCTTATTGTAAGTGAGGCCGGGTGTGCCGATACGTCTTCGGCTTTTATAAGTCTTTATTCAAATCCCGTCGCGTCCATAGGCAATTTTTTAACCGCGGGGTGTACGCCTTTTACAGTTACTTTTCCTAACCTTAGTGCCGCCGGTAACCCTATGATATATCTTTGGACTTTTAGTAATGGCACAACGTCTACTGCTGCAAGCCCGGCTATTACATTTTCTACGGAGGGAGTTTATACGGTTTCATTAACAATATCAACGATTGTAGGCTGTATTGATACTAATTCAACAACTGCCGTAAATAGCATTACGGTAACAGAAACACCCGGTTCGCACTTTACTTATGTATCGACTACAGATATGTGTTTTACCGGGAATAAATTTGATTTTAGTAACAGCAGCACATTTTTTGGGTCCGTTAGTCATTTTTGGAACTTTGGAACACAAGCAACTCCTCAAAACTCTACTAATTTTAATGTTCAGGGCGTTTCCTTTAATATACCGGGCTCATATACTGTTGCGTTAACAGAAGATAAAAACGGATGCCAAAATACGTATACATCAACAATACAGCTGTATGCAAACCCTGTTGCAGATGTCGGGCTATATCAAGCATCAGGTTGCGATCCTGTAGCCGTTACGTTTACCAATAGCAGTACGTATGCATTTCCTTTAAACTATTTATGGCAATTCAGCGACGGTAAAACCTCTACGGATCAAAACCCTATGCATATATTTACGCCTCCCGGGGTCTACAGCGTATCGTTAACAGTTATCAGCAGCCGGTATTGTATTGATACAAACAAGGTGAGCGCGGTTAATAGTATAACCGTAAACCCTACTCCTTTAGCGGGTTTTACGGCCTCGCCTATCATTACTACTATTTTTGATCCCGATATTTCTTTTTATAATACCTCTATTTCTGAAAACATTGTAGGTTGGTATTATGATTTTAATGACGGGGCTAACTCTTCCGACGTTAACCCTTTTCATACATACGCCACTTGGGGAAATTATTATGTAACACAAACCATTACAAATAATTTTGGGTGCCTTAATACATACAGGCTGCTTATTAAAATATTGCCCGAATTCAGATTCTGGATTCCCAATGCGTTTACACCGGGTAATAAAGACGATTTAAACGATGTTTTTAAACCTAAAGTAATAGGCATTGAAGAATATACCTTTATGATCTTTGACCGGTGGGGAGCGCAAATTTATTCAACCAACGATCCTGAGCAAGGCTGGAATGGTACGTATAAAAGCGGGCCGTGTAAAGATGATGTGTATGTATGGAAATGTGATTTTAAAAACATTGTGTCACAGGATCATGAGTACCACATAGGCCATGTAGTGCTTGTAAAATAAATTCATTAATAAAGCTTTGTTCATAATCCCTTTTTATAGTTCCCCGGGTATTTTAAAAAATAGGTTCTTTTGTTTTTAAATGAATTCTGTATTTACTAAAATAAGAGATAAACATGCTTTGTGGTATAAAGGCATTGTATTTACCGCATGTGTTTTAATTTGCACCTATCTTTTACCAAAGCACAGTATATTAACAAAGTACAATGCAACAGCCGGCGATGTGTGGTTGAATGATGATGTGGTTACGTCTCTTGATTTTCCCGTAAAAAAAACATCCAAAGAACTGTCCTCGGAAAAAACTGAAAAGGCAGACAGATCCTCTTACTTCAAAAAAACGGAAGTTAATACCGTTGAATTGTTATCAAAGACGGAGCTATCGGCTAACGATAAGCTTACCGCTAAAATATACCTTGATAACTTATACCAAACAGGCGTTTATTTTTCTGTTGGCAGTTCATCCGCCGACTCTATGATAAATTTAGTAATGGATAACGAGGTAAATCTGGTTTCTAAAAACAGTTTATATAACAGGGAACGCGCTTCCTTATTTTTAAATAAATATTTAAAGGATGACCGGGTAATAGATGAGATTTTAAATTGTATGGTTCCAAATGTTATGTATGATCCTATATTATCTAACGAGGTAAATAACGACGCTGCTCAGCCCGGCTTTATATATAAATCAAAAATTGAAAAAGGCACTGTATTAATCCGTAAAAATGAGTTGGTAACCGAAGAAAAAAACAATGTTTTGATAAGTTACACAAATGAATTGGCTTTACAGGAACGATCGAAACCGGTACTTACTATCGTATTGGGCCAGTTTATGACCTGTTTTCTAGTGCTTGGTATTATTATGCTGTTCCTGGCTTTTTTCAGAAAAGCAATTTTTAGTCAGAATACGGATGTTACTTTTATTTTTATGATTATTGTTCTTTTTATTATGATCAGCAGCGTTACCTATAAGTATAATCCCAAATATATTTATGCGGTTCCTTTTTGCTTGGTGCCTATTTTAATTCGTGTTTTTTTTGACAGCCGTACTTCCTTATTTACGTTTTTAAATATTGTATTGATCTGTGCTTTTTTTACATCCGATAAATTTGAATTTGTTTTTGTGCAGCTTATCGCAGGAATTGGAAATATATTTAGTGTGGCCGATATAGGAAAGCGTTCCAAGCTTTTTGTATCGTCATTTCTTACTTTCTTTTTTTATGTATCGGCATACGCTGCATTTCACTTGGTAAATAACACACCGTTGGCGTTGGGTGATGAGCAAAATTATCTTCCGTTTCTCATCAGTAGTTTGTGTGTATTGTTTGCCTTTCCACTTATCTATGTATTCGAAAAAATATTCGGCTTTGTATCTGATTTTACATTATTGGAATTATGTGACCTAAACTCACCCTTATTAAGACAGCTTTCTCAAAAAATACCGGGTACATTTCAGCATTCATTACAGGTAGCTAATTTAGCGGAAGAAGCCTGTTATAAAATTGGCGGTAACGCTTTGTTGGTGCGTACAGGCGCTATGTACCATGATATAGGCAAAATGGAAAACCCCCGTTTTTTTACGGAAAACCAGGTTGGAGAAGTGAGTCCGCACGAAGACTTAAGCCCCGAGGAAAGTGCTAAAATAATTATAGCGCATGTTATTAAGGGCGTTGAAAAGGCAAAAGAGTTTAAGCTGCCTGAAACGGTGATTGATTTTATAAGAACGCATCACGGCACTACTACGACACGTTATTTTCTTTACAATTACAAAAAAGAGCACGCGGGCGAAGTAATTAATGAAGACCTGTTTCGATACCCGGGCCCTATACCCTTTAGTAAAGAAACCGCTATTTTAATGATGGCAGACGGCGTAGAGGCCTCATCGAGAAGCCTTAAAAAATACGACGCGGTTACTATTGATGAACTGGTGGATAAAATTATTAATTATCAAATTAGCGAAAATCAATTTATTAATGCGGATATAACGTTCAGGGACATTAATCAAATAAAAAAAATTTTTAAAAAACGCTTAATGAACATTTACCATGTGAGAATTGAATATCCGAGGTAACAAAGAGAAACGGTATTGAGCCTAATAATCCCTGTAGAATTGATGGATGCTTGTTTTTACACCTAAATAAAGATAAGGAGATTGCAGCACATACCCTTTTTCATCGCTAATGCTTCGCTGTATATAACCTACTTCAATTCTTAAATTCATTTGAGGTATTACGTAATAAGTAAATTTAATATCACTTTGTAAAAGCGTTCTTTTATTGCCTTGTGTTGTTTTATGGCCATAGTCATAAGGGCGAGTTGTGTAGCTTAAAAAAATGTTTTGCCCCAAATTAGAGTGTAGGGTATCCATACCTATAATCGCGTAAAGCCCTTGTAAGCTTATCATCCAGCGGTTTGCCCTATAGCTTGCAAAAAATAAACCTTCTTTAAAATTAGCGCCTAAAGGGTGTGCTAATGCCTGCCCGTAATTAGCGTAATTTTGCTGCACGCTTCCATGCGAGTAGGTGTAAGGACGAACTTCATTATATTCTGCCTGTAGGGTCAGCCCTTTTACCTTGAAGGCATTAATGTATTTTGCGCCTAGTTGAAAACCTTGTTTATTGGCCCACCAGCCTTTTCTTGCCAGTATTTCTTTTAAATAAAATTCATCGGCCACCACTTGTCCGTATAGCTTTAGGCTGTTAAATAATTTGGCCGAAATGTTTAAGCCTATCATTGAGTTATCGGGTGAGCCGACAGAGTATTCCTGCGGGCGATAAAATACAACCGGGTTTAAATAATTTACATCAAACGTTCGCACCCGATTCGTATCAGTGCCTTGCCAAATTACGTTTTCAAAGAAAGAAATGGTTAAACGTTTTGTTGCGTTAAAGCTTAAGTAATGAAACGTTCCGAATTTATTTTGTAAACTTTTTTGTGAGCCGTCGTAACGCGAAAAATCCCGCATCCATGAATACCATACATTATACTGGATGCGCCAAATATGAGCATTGATCCCAAAATAAGGATTGCCTGTTGAAAAATCAGACAACAGTAAAGATCTGTACCCATCCCCAATAAAGTGTTTGTCCTTTCCTAACTGAATATTAAATACTTTATTAGGGCTGTAGGATAAGTATCCTGTAATGTTTGAAAAATTATAGCTGCCATCATTATTTTTATAGGCCCTTCCTAAACCCGGAATAAGTCCTGTTGTTTGGATAGAGGTATCTATAAATCCCGGGTAGCTTACCCTGCCGCCTATAGCAGTAAGAGCAAACGTAAAATCATTATTGATATTTAATTTTACATGAGCACCGCCATAAGTTTCCGATACAAACTTAGAAGCTACCATATCGTACCCGCTTTGCAGATCAATTATTGGTAATACCTGGAAATTGTATTGGTTACGTTTATCAGGGCCTTCGTTTACCGTTTTGCTTAAAAAAAAATTCTTAATGGGGTAGTGTAAAAACTTGACCGACGTATCCGAAAAATTTGCTAAGGTTGAGCTGAGGTAAGGCTTAAAATCTGAATGGAATTCAATATCCGGGTGTTTAATATTCCATTGATCAATACTTTGCTGTGCATCACTGTTAATAAAAACATTTTGTGATTGGGGATCGTTTTGCGAAAAACACGAGGCGCTAAAAAAAAGTAAACTTACACTAAGTCGAAAGCATCTATGTGAAAGCGTATTCAAAAATTAATGTGTCGCTAATTGTTTTCTTTGTTTTGCCTTAAAAGAAAAATGGATGAGTAAAATAAATAACAGGCAACATCCAATTACCGCAAACAGCGATAAGCTGGGGTTAAGAAAATAGCTTAAAAGAGAAACACCAACCGTTACCAAACTAAACGTATATATAATAATTACTGTTTTTACATGGCTGTAACCACAATCTAATAACCTGTGGTGAAGATGGTTTTTGTCGGCAGCAAAAGGTGATTGGCCCTTAGCGGCCCTGATAATAAATATTCTTAAGGTATCGGTAAGCGGGTAGCTCAACGCTGCAATTACAATAATAGGATTTGAAATATGGATCCAAAATTTATCTAAACGCGATATAGGATATTCGATCAGTTTTATGCTGAGCACACAAATAAACATCCCGATAATTAAAGAGCCGCTATCGCCCATAAATATTTTAGCGGGAGAAAAATTAAAGATCAAAAATCCCAGTAATGCACCTGACAATGAAAACGATAAAGAGGCCAATGTATATTCATTGGCAAAAACAAACCAGGTGCCGAATACAGAAGCCGCTATAAAGCCTACGCCTGCCGCTAATCCGTCAATTCCGTCAATTAAATTCATAGCATTAACTACTACGATGTATGTAAATAATGAAAGAAAAACACTTCCCCAGTGCGGAATTTCATTTACACCAAATACGCCGTGCAAGCCTGTAATTCTGATGTCCCCCATTAACACAAGGATCAGGCCTACAAGTATATTAGCGAATAGTTTTTTTACAGGCGAGGTTCCTATAATGTCGTCCTTTACACCTACAAAAAATAACACTAAGCTGGTTGCTACTAAAATTTTAAACTCTTTAACCGATTCATAAATAGCGTCATAATCGTGCAGATCATCAATATTGTACCATAACGAAAAAGCAAATAGTGTGGCGGCATAAATAATAATACCGCCAATGGTGGGCACAGCGCGCTTATGAATTTTTCGGTCTTCAGTAGGCATATCAATTAGCCGCTTTAATACCGCCACTTTAATAAGCGCGGGCGTGCAGTATAATACTACTGCAAAAGCGGTGATGAATACTAATATTAATACAACCATTTTTTAAAAATCGAAATACGTATTATATAAATTTGTTTTTAAGCTTAATGTATAAAATGATGTTTTATTATTTGATGCGCTGTAAGATAAAAAATTCTGATACCTATAATTATAGCCTAAAGATACATTAAAATTGTATGCAGAGTTTATGGTATAACCCAATTGTATGCTTGAAATGGCATTGTTATAAAGAGCGTATTTATGAAGCGTAAGATGTTGTAAATTTACTTTAGCGTTTACAAATATGCGCTGAACTTTATAATCTGCCAATAAAATAAATTCCCGGCCGTAACCAGGAGTATAGGCCAAGGTTTGATTATAATGTGAAAAACTTTGGTTGCTTGTTGCCCCAAGCGGGCTATTATAAGAGCTTTCGGCCACATTGTTATACTCGGCTTGCAACATTAAATTTTTTAAATTAAAAGCGTTAAAGTATTTTATCCCTGCCTGGTAACCAAATGCATTTCCTGTTTTTAAAGTGTTGCTAAAGTCATCCCCCATAAATTGTCCGTACACACTTAGCTCATTGGTTATTTTTATGTTGAGGTTTGCGCCTGTCACAATATTGTTTTTATTGTTAAGCCCGTAATAGCCTAAATTTGAAAAAATAACGGGGTTAAAATATTGCCAATCTAAATGTTGCCTGTTCATGCTATCTGCCGAGTTCCAAACCATGCCTTGGAACAGGCCAATATTAATGCGTTTGGTAACATTAAAGCTTAAATACTGAAACGATACGGCTTTTTTCTGAAACAAGGGCTCAGTAAACGCAGGTGTTTTTGCGCCGCCTGTTGTCAGGTTCATTAACACCGCATAAATATTTGTGTATTGTAGTCTTCCTTTAAACCATTCGGAGGTTATTCTTATATAAGGATAATTAAAAGAGTTATCACTTAATAAAAGAGACCTGTAGCCGTTTCCTATTTTTTGTTTGCCGTGACCCAGTTGTATATTGAGATGCTTAATGGGTTGGTAAGAAATAAAGCCTGAGGAAAAGGCATAATCGTAGCCTGTAGTTTTAAATACCTTGTAACGTCCTTGCCCCGGCACAACGCCTGTTTGGTTATTAAAATTAGAAATGTAATACGGGAACTGGCTTTGATTTTCCGCGAACATCGTTTCAAAATAAAAATCTTTTCCAATCCTGCCGCTTGCAATAAAACCACGGGTATTGGTATAAATGCTTTTGTAATGGGTAGTGTCTGAATACGACCGGCCAAGAGAAACGTTTAGTATCGGGTCTATTTTAAATTCGTAAGTATTTTTTTTTGATGTGATATGAATCAGGTGATCAAAAAAAACTTTTTCGAGTAAAGGATCATTTTTTACATATTTAAAAATGCGGTGCGTATCTCCTACAAACGCGTATTTTTCATTAAAAAAAGGAATGTAGGGTTCAATAGAAGAGTGTACCTGATCAGTATCGATCCTTGCTAACTGTCGTTGAGCAAAGGTGTTGTAAAAATAATCGTTCGGTAAATTGTAGAACTGTGACTTGAGAGAAAAAGATAAAAAATTTGAAAGAATAAGAAAAATGAAAGTAACCTTTAAACCCGGCATTTTATTATTATTATATGTAGTAACAAGTTTAAGCAAAACAAGCTATATTGATTTGGGTTTTATGTTTATGAAATTATCATATATCTCAATTCTCAAAACCTCATATCAGTTACCAAGCCTTAACGCCTTCTTTATTCTTAAAATCTTCGTACACCTGTTTTATGCCTTCGGGTAATTCTATGCTATGTTTCCAACCTAATGTATGTATGTATGATACGTCCATTAATTTCCGTGGCGTTCCGTCCGGTTTAGTAAGGTCATGTTTTATATCGCCTTTATACCCTACAATGTCTTTTATCAGTAAAGCAAGGTCTTTAATAGTTAGGTCTGTGCCGGAACCAATATTTACAAATTGCTCTCCGTTATAAGTATTCATTAAAAACACGCAGGCATCACCAAGGTCATCGGCATGTAAAAATTCACGCATAGGCGTTCCTGTTCCCCACATCTCTACAAAAGGGGCATTGTTTTCTTTTGCATCATGAAACTTCCTTATCAATGCAGGCAATACGTGCGAATTATTTAAATTATAGCTGTCGTTTGGGCCGTACATATTTGTAGGCATTACCGAAATAAAATTACAGCCGTATTGTCGCTTGTAGCTTTCGCACATTTTAATACCGGCAATTTTGGCAATGGCATAGGGTTCATTCGTATCTTCCAATAAGCCTGTTAGCAAGTACTCTTCCTTAAGGGGCTGAGATGCCAACTTTGGGTAGATGCAGGATGAACCAAGGAACATTAATTTAGTTACTTTATTGAGGTAAGATTGATGGATCACGTTATTCTGAATCATCAGGTTCTCATAAATAAAATCGGCCCTGTATATATTATTGGCCTGTATGCCGCCAACTTTTGCTGCTGCTAAAAAAACATACTCCGGTTTTTCTTTTTCAAAAAAATCACTAACGGCCTGCGAGTTGCGTAAATCCAATTCGCCAGAAGTACGTGTTACATTATTTGTAAATCCTTTTTTTTGAAGATTACGCATAATAGCGGAACCAACCATTCCGCGGTGGCCTGCAATATATATTTTTGAGTTTGGGTTCATGTTTTTTCACTACTGAATTAAAAGAACTTTTTACTAAGGCCCACTATTCTATAAAAAGAAACTAAGAATTATTCTTTATAATTCAATACTTTATGTCCGCCTTCAATTAAATATTTATCTCTTTTAAATAACTCAAGGTCGGCGGCAACCATTTCTTTGCAAAGCTCCTGTACAGTGTATGTAGGTGTCCAGCCCATTTTAGTTTTGGCTTTGGTAGCATCACCTACCAATAATTCAACCTCAGCGGGCCTGTAATACTTAGGGTCAATTTCAACTATTGTTTTGCCGCTGTTTACATCAATACCTTTTTCATTTTCAGCTTTACCTTCCCATTTTAGTTGAATGCCTACTTCGGCGAAAGCCATGTTTATAAACTGTCTTACCGTAATTTTAATTCCTGTTGCCAACACAAAATCTTCCGCTTCCGGTTGTTGCAGCATACGCCACATACCTTCTACGTAATCCTTTGCATGGCCCCAATCCCTTTCAGAATCAATATTTCCCATAAATAATTTATCCTGCATCCCTAAACTTATTTTAGCTACGGCGCGTGTTATTTTACGGGTTACAAAAGTTTCTCCGCGCAGGGGGCTTTCATGATTAAATAAAATACCGTTGCACGCAAACATATTATAGGATTCGCGGTAATTTTTAGTGATCCAAAACGCATAAAGTTTTGCTACGCCATAAGGACTGCGCGGATAAAAAGGAGTTGTTTCCTTTTGCGGAACCTCTTGCACTAAACCGTATAATTCAGAGGTTGATGCCTGGTAAAAACGCGTTTTCTTTTCTAACCCCAAAATACGGATCGCTTCTAAAATACGAAGTGTTCCAATACCATCGGCATTTGCAGTATACTCAGGAGTTTCAAAGCTTACTTTAACATGCGACATGGCAGCTAAATTATAGATCTCATCAGGCTGTACTTCCTGTACAATACGTATTAAATTGGTACTGTCCGTAAGGTCACCGTAATGCAACTTAAAATTAACATGTTTCTCGTGCTGATCTTGGTATAAATGATCAATCCTATCGGTATTAAACAAAGAGCTTCTGCGTTTAATGCCATGTACAATATATCCTTTGCCAAGTAATAATTCTGATAAATAGGCGCCATCTTGGCCTGTTACTCCTGTTATTAATGCTATTTTACTCATGTCTGTTTTATAGAACAACAATATTACGAAAAATTAACTAAACCAATAAGCGATTTTTTTCGCTTATAAGTCACTACAGTTCAAGTTTTTTAATAGCTTTGCTCTTCTTAAAACCATTCAAATGAAAACAACTTTTGGGAAACAAAACTACCGTATTTTTATTGCAGGTATTGCACTTATAGTATTAGGCTATTTGTTAATGATTGGCGGCGGAAGTGAAGACCCGAATGTTTTTAACCCTGCTATTTTTGATGCACAACGCATTACCATAGCACCAATGGTTTGCCTTGCAGGCTTTATAACCATTATTGCAGGCATTATGCATACTCCGAAAACACAAGAAACGGAGAGCGTAAAAAATTAAATTTTTTTAAAGATTTCTTAAATTAATTTCTTAGTTGTCTATGTCTTATTTACAAGCTTTTATCATTGCCGTTATTGAAGGGTTAACGGAATTCTTACCTATTTCCTCTACAGGCCACATGATGCTAGGTACCGCCATTTTAGGAATAAAAGCAACCCCTTTTGTTAAATTATTTACGGTTGCCATACAGCTTGGCGCTATCCTATCGGTAGTTGTGCTTTATTATAAGCGCTTTTTTAAATCTGTTAATTTTTATATTAAGCTTATTGTAGCGTTTATTCCGGCTGCTATTTTTGGCCTTTTATTAGGCGGTTATATTGATGCTGCTCTCGAAAACCTGATGGGCGTTGCCGTTGCATTATTTGTTGGGGGCATCATTTTATTTTTTGTAGACACATGGTTTAAAAATAATTCGTTGAACGATGAAAAGGATGTTACTTATCCGCGGGCGTTTAAAATAGGGTTATTTCAGTGCCTTGCGTTATGGCCCGGAATGAGCAGAAGCGCGTCAACCATTATTGGGGGCATGACTCAAGGCCTCACACGGCAAGCGGCGGCTGAGTTTTCATTTTTTCTGGCTGTACCTACTATGTTTGCTGCAACAGCCAAAAAGCTGTTGGACTTTTACAAAGCCGGGCTTGTGTTGAACAAACAGGAAATAAACCTTCTTGTTTTTGGTAATATCATTGCCTTTGTAGTGGCACTTTTAGCAATTAAATCATTTATCGGCTTCTTAAATAAACACGGCTTTAAAGCTTTTGGTTGGTACCGTATTGTTGTTGGCGGCGTTTTAATAATCCTGTTTCTGTTAAAAGTTCCGATAGCCGTTATTTAACCTGACTTAATTACAGGTATAATAATAACTTAATGCCGGTATACCTTTTGATTTCCTTTACACAATATACGTAAATGGATGAGTTGCCTGTTTTTTACAGTTATACATGTAATATTGGCAGCATAATTTATGTATCTTTACACTCCAATTTTTAACAATGGCAAAATCAGGTCCAATAGTATGTTCGTTTTGCGGACGAGATAAAAAAGAAGTTAAAGTCCTGATTGCAGGTATTACAGGCCACATTTGTGATGTGTGTATTTCGCAGGCATTTAAAATAGTAAATGAAGAAGCAGGTGCTCAAAACAATCAACAGGTACAGCAGGCTTTAACTGTTTTAAAACCGCAAGCCATAAAAAAACACCTCGATGAATATATTATTGGTCAGGATGACGCGAAAAAAATATTAAGCGTAGCAGTTTATAATCACTTTAAGCGTATTGCTCATGTTGCCAATGCAAAAGAAGATATTGAAATAGATAAATCAAATGTAATTTTAGTAGGCGAAACGGGCACAGGGAAAACGTTATTGGCCCGCACCATCGCTAAATTATTACACGTTCCTTTTTGTATTGCCGATGCTACCGTATTAACAGAGGCAGGTTATGTAGGCGAAGATGTAGAGAATGTATTGACCCGTTTATTGCAGGCGGCAGACTATGATGTTCCAAGTGCTGAAAGAGGAATTGTATTTATTGATGAGATAGATAAAATTGCCCGTAAAAGCGATAATCCTTCTATCACACGCGATGTAAGCGGCGAGGGTGTTCAACAGGCAATGCTTAAACTGTTAGAGGGGTCTGTGGTAAATGTTCCACCACAGGGCGGGCGTAAGCACCCTGATGCAAAAATGTTACAAGTAAATACTAAAAATATTTTATTTATTTGCGGTGGCGCGTTTGACGGTATTGATAAAAAAATTGCGCAGCGTTTAAATACACAAGCGGTAGGTTATTCGGCATCTGTGGCTAATGAGGAAATAGATAAGTCTAATTTACTGCAATATATTTCTCCGCAAGACCTTAAAGCCTTTGGTTTAATTCCTGAATTAATTGGCCGGTTGCCGGTGTTAACATATCTTAAACCGCTTGATAAACAAGCATTGCGCTCTATATTAACCGAGCCTAAAAACGCGCTTATTAAACAGTATACCCATTTATTTAAAATGGAAGGTGTAAAGCTCGAAATTACCGAAGAGGTTTTAGAGCTGATCGTCAATAAAGCGTTGGAATTTAAATTAGGCGCCAGGGGATTAAGAGGAATTTGCGAAGCCATTATGGTAGATTTTATGTACGATATGCCAAGCGATGAAAAAGGCCCTAAAACATTAGTGGTTACGCTAGATTATGCTTTAGATAAACTAAAAAACGCGAGAATAACTCAACTTAAAGTAGCTTAGTAAGCTATGAGTTATTTTTAAGCAAACGTATTTCTTGTTGTAAATTATTTATCCGTTTCAACAGGTTAGCTATAGCGTCAATGCCTGCCATATTTATATCCAGGTCATAATGTAGACGGATCATTTTTTCCACCTCTTTCAATTGTTCATGAGGCAGGAAGCGTTCATCATTTACAGGCACAATTTCTATTAAGCCAAATTCATTTAAGGACTCTATAAAAGAAAAATCAATATTGTAATACGCGCAAAACTGCTCAACGGCTATCAAATTAGTTTCCATGTTCTTGTGTTTTTGCTAATTCAGTAAATAATTCTTTTTGCTTATCATTAAGCTTTGTAGGAATTTTTATAGTATAAGTAATGTACAGATCACCAAATTCATTTTCCTTTTTATATATCGGAAATCCTTTTCCTTTCAGCTTAACCTTAGTGTTGTTTTGTGTTTCAGGCGCAACCTTCAACTTTACTTTCCCGCTTAAAGTATCTACCATTATTTCCCCGCCCAACACGGCTGTATAAAGATCAATGTCTACATTCAAGGATACATTATTTCCTTCCCGCTTAAAATTAGTATTATTACTGATCACAAACGTTAAATACAGATCGCCTTTTGGTCCGCCATTACTGCCTTCACCGCCATGCCCTGTAATTTTAATAGTTTGTCCGTTCTCAACCCCTGCAGGAATTGTTAGGCGAATATTTTTACCGGTTACCGTTAAAGTTTGCTGATGTGTTTTATAAACATCTGTTAAATTTAAATGCAGCTCATAAGTATAATCCTGTCCCCTGTATTTTGTTTGTCTTCCGCCGCCGGCACTTCCGCCAAACATGGATTCAAAATAATCGGAAAAATCATCTCCTGAAAAATTTTGTGAAGAGGATTGAGAATGTTGCCTGCTTTGTTGCTGACCGGCTTTTTCATGAGCTTCACTTTGTTTCCAATCTTTGCCGTATTGATCGTATTTTTTCTTTTTTTCGGGGTCACTCAGTACTTCGTTCGCTTCATTTATTTGCTGAAATTTTTTCTTAGCCGATTCATCATTCGGATTAAGGTCGGGGTGGTGTTTCCTCGCAAGCTTACGGTATGCTTTTTTAATAGCGTCAGCGTTTGCATGTTTATCAAGCTCAAGTATTTTATAGTAATCAACAAATTCCATATAATAAAATTAAAGTAATAATGATTACAAAGGTATAAAGTAATAAGTCTGTATCAGATTTATAATTCAGATTGCATCATTTTTTTCAGTTTTGCCGTGTCGTAGCCCTTTTCGGAAAAGCGCGTTACAATAGCGCTATATAAACGGTTATCCATTTTACCGGTTCGCGTCATAATATATAAAAACTTTTTTTTAGGATGTCCTACAACCGTGTAGGAATAATCATCCGCAATTTCTTCAATTAAATAATCAGCTCTGAAAGGCCAAATAAATTGCACTTTCCATGTTACGTTACCGGCTTTTTTATTCGGGAATCCTTTTGAAGTCACATAACTTGATTTTGTTTTACCGTTTTTAATATAAGTGGTAAAAATTTCTATTTTACCTTTTTCATTCAGTGTATAGGTTTCTGTAACATCATTCCAATCGGCATCAAACCGTGTTGGTATGACGCCTACAACAAACCATTTTCCTGAATATTTAGTTAAATCAATAAATTGTGGTGCTGTTTGTGCCGTCATACAATGAATCATAATAAATAATAAAACAAAGGTTAATAGTTTCATGTATTCTTTACTTTAATGCATACATGCAAAGCAAATTCCTGCATTGCTAATGATGATAAATAAGGGTTGAGGTAAAAATTCCTCAGTACTATTCAATTCCTACTTAAACAAAAAAAGCTCTGCAACGATTAACTGCAGAGCTCTTTTACAATAAGGGATTATTTATTTTCCGCTAAGAATAGTGATATAACCCACCTTTTCATAATATTTCTTCTTCTCATCTTTAAATGATATTTTGTAAACATAAGAATCTTGTTTTACAACCTCACCCGAATTGTTTCTTGCACCATTCCAAAATTTAAATACATCATTCGTTCTATATATTACAGAACCCCATCTATCATAAACGGTTAAGCTAAACGTCGAATAATCAACACCTGTAGGTGGTAAAAATATTTGAAACTCATCATTTAAGCCGTCACCGTTAGGCGTAAATGTGTTTGGCACATATAACACCACATCAGGGTTCACCGTTACTTTTACCACAGCTGTATCACGGCAACCAAATGAACTTATAGCAATTAAGCGTACAGGATATTCACCTGAGTTTGTAAACAAATAGGTAGGATTTATGGCAGAGCTTCCGTCTGCGCCGGTAAACAGCCATGCATAAGTATTATTATTAAGATCAGAAGTTTGGTTTGTAAATGTCACCTCACCGTCTACAACTGTTGTTACATCCGGGCTTGCGTTAAAAGCAGCCACAGGAACGGGATAAACAGTAATTGCAGTTGTCATAACAGCTGAAGAAACGCAGCCTGCACTATTTGTGTAAGTTGTAGTAACAGTATAACTTCCGGGAGATGTGTAAGTATGAACAGGGGCAAAACCTGTCTCATCAGTACTGTTATCTCCAAAATCCCATGATAAGATATCTGTGTTTACGCTGGTATTATAAAAACTTACTTGTGTTGGGTAATTACAAACTACATAGCTATAAGTCAAAGGAACCACTAAAGTCGTATTGCTTACCACGATAGAAAGATCTGTATGATCAGGACATAAACCTGCAGGGGCAGGGTTTACACTATAAGTTACAATATGTGTACCTACGCCTGCCGTTGCAGGAGTAAAGTTAGTGCCTGCAACTCCCGAACCCGACCAAACACCACCGGCATTTTGAGCTAAAGTTTGTAAATCGGTTGCAGCGGAGTAAATACAAAATGGACCTGTACCCCCTGTTAAAGCAGCGCTTATAAAATGAACTACCTGTATGTTAATGGATGTAGATGCTGTACAGGGGCCATTGGTTAAAGTATAAGTAATTGTATTGGCTCCTACTATGCTTGAGGCAGGGGAGAAAATACCTGCGGGAGTAATGGCGGAGCCTGCTGTAGAAGTTCCCCAAACACCTGTTCCACCGCCAACGGGATTAACCGTCATGGTTTGTGTTGCAAAGTTATCGCAATAAGGCCCTGCGGCACTCACGGTAGGTTGCGTAATAGAACTTACATTTACCGCTATCGAACTGCTTGAAGGACAAAGGCTTGTTATTGGAGTAGATTGTGTGCTATACGTTAATGTATACGTACCGGGGCCTACAGAAGGATTAAAATTAGTTCCTGATAAACCCCCTGTAGCTGTCCATGTACCGGTACTGCTTGTAGTTGCCGGTAAAGGTAACGGAGGGTTAGTATTACACTGCGGGCTTATAGCCGACGTAATGGTTGAAGGAATGAATTGTTGTACAGATATGGTTGTATTCCCTATTGCTGAACAAGTTCCTGAACCAACGGTATAGGTATACGTATTATTACCGGCAGTTACCAACGATGGAGTTAAAACACCCGCGGCACTAACACCCGAACCAAGCCAGCTGCCACCGGTAGGTGTTGCCGTTAAAGTTATAACACCTGCGTTTGTACACAAAGGTGCAACAGACGTAATAGTAGGGCTTGCAGGGTTCACAACAGTTATGGTAGATGTTTGAGCCTGCATACAATTGGTTTGCCCGATAGGATTAACCTGTACCGTGTAAATAGTTGTAGCTGTTGGATTGGCTAATGTTGAATACGTATTAGTAGAAGATAAACCTGCTGTAGGGGTCCATGTATAAGTAAAGTTAGAAGGGTTTTGGCCACCACAGTAACCAAGCTTCATGTTCGGTACCATATACTCACCACTAGTCATTAAGCCGTAAGAATTATCGGCGAGTTGCGTACCGCCGCAAACGGGGTTAGTATCTTCTGCATGGAAAGTACTTGCTATATAAGGCAATTGTTTTAGCTCAACCGTTACATTTTGGGTGTAACTATAAGGATTATTCATTCCAAAACAAACTTCTACTAAAAGGTTGGATGTACCGTCCCAAACATAAGCCTGTGAGAAATTATGTGTATTCCATCCAAGTGCTACAGGCTGATTGGCATTTGAATACACAGTTTGTAAACCGCCTACAAAGGCTTGCCCGCTTCCACCGGAAACATTGGGCAAACTTGCTAAACCTGTACAACCCATTTTTATAGAAAAGTTAGGATAAGTAGTAATGCTTGTATTCATACTTAAAACATTAAATGCTAAACTCGAAAGTTTTCCTGCATTAATACCGGCAGCATTTAAATCGGATGCTTTAATCAGGTATTGAGATCTTTCGTAGGTGTACCAGTTACCATACGGAGTAGGATAGGATGTGGTTCCGTTTTGAGTAAAAGGCCCGGAATATAAATTAGTAGGACTGCCTGTTAAACAAACCACCGGATCGAGCCCGCAGGTTGCAGAAAGGTTATTTCCGAAGTTAACCGTTAACGAAGTTCCGCCGCTTGTACAAATGGTTGTAGTAGTAGGCGTTAATGTATATGTATAAACAAAAGGATTTACGGTAAACGTTGTATTATATAAACACTGGCCGTCAAATACTGTAGTGCTGTATGTTCCTATAGTTAAATTTATAACACTGTCTTTGATGGCAGTTGTATTATTTAAAACAGAGGAATAACCCGCAGGGCCGGTAACAGTATAACTGTAAACCGGAGGTGAGGAAGTTTGTAAATTTACAACAGCGTAAGAGTTACTGTTACCGGGGCAGATACTTCTTATATTACTTACATAAACATTCCCACCGGGAACTTGCGTGAGGGTATATTTAATAGAATCTTTACAACCGCTTGCTGTAGTATAAGATAAATAATACTGATCACCCGCAACCGGAGAGTTAATGGTTAAAGATTGAGTTGTAGCACCTGGAATTGCAGCTAAAGGGCTCGCGGTGTACCATTTATAGTTTGATCCTCCTGATTTAGTTATCCATGCCACAGTTCCACAAAATGGCGCGCTTAATGAATAAAAATTTGGTGGGGAAATACCCACAACAATAGTTGATGTAGCAGATCCACAACCTGCTGAATTAACATTTACAGTATAAGTACCCGGGGATAATCCTGTAACAGATTGTGTAGTTCCTACAGTACTTCCGACACTATTAAGCCATTGATACGAATATCCTAAGCTGCTCCCTGTAGCTGTAACGTTTGCTGTACCACTATTCCCTCCAGGGCATGATGGCGTTGAACCAACACTTGTTATACTAACCGTAGTAATGGATACCGTTGTTGTAAATATACTTGAACACCCGTTAGGCGCTGTAACTGCACAAGTAAAAACTTGGCCTGCGGTAACAGGAGTAATTGTTGCTGAAGCTGTGCTACCCCCGTTTGACAAACTAACAGGACCACTAGGCCCCGTCCACTGATATGTAGAATAACCAAAAGGAGCATTAATGACAGCTGAATTTGAACCCGCACAAAAACTTGTAACGGCTCCGCCCTGACTGCATGAAGCATCTACGTAAGCATATCCATAATGTGCACTTCCACTGCAACCGCCAACATAAAATTCAACATTTACCGATGTAATACTTGGATAATTAGAAAAGTCAAAAGCAAATGTCTGCCATTTTCTATACATAACATCATATTGTATAGCAGAATTTGCCCATGTTGGATCATATAAAGGAGAAGCTGTATTAGTTAGACCCGCATCGCAAGTTACCGTATAAGTCGAACATCCCGGGACTAAAATCCCATTTTGATCAGTTATTTTAACTGAAAAGTATGGCTGCTCATTGGAAAAGTGACCACCATTCTCAAGTACTAAAGCGTAAGAAACGGAAAAATTCTTATTATTAGGATTTAAGGACATAAAATAATTTAATTTGCTCGCTCTTAAATTGGCTAAAGCCCCATTTAACCTAACAGAAGCGGGCCCGCCGTTGGGATTAACAACCGGAATCTCTGAAACGGTTTGTGTCCCTATAACCTTACAGGCAATTGTATCATAACCAACACAATTTGGATATACGCTGTTAGTAGCCGGAGTAGTCATAATTGTGTGATAATTTATTGTATTGACCAAACTGGTATTATTTCCGGCTGAGTTAACAATAGAAGATGATGTTTGATTATAAATAGGAAAAGGCGCACCAACTGCACCTGGTGAAACAGTTCCATAACCACCTGTCCAATTAACAAAAGTTAATTGTTCAAAACCCGCGTTAGGGCAATAAGCATTTTGAGGCGTATTTGGGATTGGAGAAGAAGGACGATTTGCATTTATATTACCTAAATTCCTATGACTTAGGTAATCATAATGTAAATATTTTACATAGCCTTCTATTTCAGATGGGGCAATTCCTTTTTGATAAGCGTCTTGATATGCCGCATTAAAATCAAATCCATCATTTGATTGTGCAATTGCAAAACCGGCTGTTAAGATTGTAAAAGTTGTGAGTAAATATTTATTTAAAGTCATAGTTTTCATGCTAAATAATTTGTATTCCAAAGTTAAGATAAAATCAGACGAAGGTTACCATCATTTACTCGTTAAAACTGGAGTTCTACTAATTAAAAAGCTGAAAAACGTTAGGAACCCAATAATGGTGCTTCCATTTGATGCCCGCAGGCGGTGCAAGTACGAAGCTTTTCAGACGCATAAAATTTTTGGAATACACTTTGAAACTGTGTGGTAATATCCTTTAGGTCAAAATATTCTTCATACAATTTGTTGTTGCATTTTTCACAAAACCATAACAGTCCGTCTTTCTCACCATTGCGGCGACGGCGCTCCATTACTAAGCCAATCGTGTTTTTAAAACGAATAGGATTATGAGGAATTCTCGGTGGCAATAAAAAAATATCGCCTTCTTTTATATCTATTTCAACGGCTTTATCATCTTCCTGAATTTGCACTTTTATATCACCTTCCAGCTGATAAAAAAACTCTTCGCTTTCATTAAAGTGGTAGTCTTTACGGGAGTTGGGGCCTCCAACAACCATTACTATAAACTCGGCATCTTTATATACAACCTTGTTATTAATAGGCGGTTTTAATGAGTCGCGATTCTCGTCAATCCATTTTTTAAAATTAAAAGGTCGTGTAACGCTCATTGTATATGGTTTAATTACTGTTGTACTTTATTTTTTTGAAATTAGTTTCCCGGAAACTCAGCTTTTCTTTTTTCTAAAAACGCGGAAACACCTTCTTTAAAATCAGCTGTTGCAAAGCTTTTTCCAAACTCTTCGATCTCTACTTCATAACCGTTTAATTTAGTATTATAACCCGCGTTAATAACCTTAATAGCTGTTTTAACGGCTACAGGAGATTTAGTGGTTATTTTTGAAGTAATGTCAAAACACTTATTTAATAATTCTTCCTGTGTAGTTACGTAGTTAACCAAGCCCCACTTATATCCTTCTTCAGCGTTGATCATATCGGCTGTTACAATCATTTCAAACGCTTTTCCTTTACCCACTAACTGTGCTAAACGCTGTGTGCCGCCATAGCCCGGTATAACGCCTAAGCTCACTTCAGGTAAACCCATTTTAGCGTTTGAGCTGGCTACGCGTATGTGGCAAGCCATAGCTAACTCTAATCCTCCGCCTAATGCAAAGCCGTTAACGGCTGCAATAACGGGTTTAGAATAATTTTCAATAAAATTAAATATTTTAAAATGCCCTATAGAGCTTAACTGTTTTCCTTCTTCTATAGAATAATTTGAAAACTCAGCAATATCAGCTCCTGCAACAAACGCTTTTTGTCCTGATCCTGTAATAATTAAAGCGCGGATGCTTTTGTCATTTTCGGCATCTACCAACAATTCATGCAGTTCTTCAATAGTTTGCTTGTTTAAAGCATTCAATTTATCGGGCCTGTTAATGGTAATTACTAATACATTATTTTTAATTTCTGTGATTATATTTTCTATTGCCATTTCTGTAGTCATAGGTATGTTATTTATTGATTATAATGTATTTAATTAAACGGTTATTTGCCCAATTTATTGTAGCAAATATAACGTGATATCAATTACTAAGCCAAAAAGTTATTAACGTGTTTTAGCATTTTCAACGTTAAAATAAATAGATCGTTCATATATTTACATGAATGATTATATACGCTATACCCGGTTTAGGAACTACAGAAAAACTTTTTGCAAACACGGTTATTAAAAATGCCGAATTAGTAGTTTTAGATTGGCCTTTGCCCGAAAAAAATGACACGATGGCAAGCTATGCAAAAAAGTTTCTTCCACAAATTGATACATCACAGCCTTTCTGTTTAATGGGTGTTTCCTTTGGCGGCATGCTTTGCAGCGAATTGACTAAACTAATTTCTCCGCAAAAAACCTTTTTAATCTCTACAAGTAAATCAAGAAATGAGCTGCCGTGGTTTATTCGGCTGTTTAAATATGTACCGCTGCATAATTACATCAGCGAAACACAACATCGTAAAATGGCGTATAAAGGACGATGGATCGTGGGTTTTGGAAAGGCGTATATCCCTGAATTTTTAGGGATGGTAGACAGTATGAAAGAAAATTATTTTAAATATTGCATCCATATTATTGTGAACTGGAATGGTAAAATATTACCCAATAATGCCGTTCATATTCATGGCACTAACGACAGGTTACTATTGTACAGTTTTGTAAAGGCTGATTACACCATAAAGGGCGGATCGCATGCTATGGTGGTATTTCGAGCCGAGGAGATCAATAAAATTATGGAAGATGAAATAGAAAAGTTAACCACATAGATCATATAGTGATTGAGTTGCGCTTTTACGCGGTAAAAATTGTTTAATCACGTTTTGCGATAAACCAATTGTTTAATAAATTTTCTCGGTTATATAACATCGGTTGCCCGGTTTCATGATCAATTAACCTGCAATTTGCTTCCTGTAAAATGGCTTGTCCGGCAGCCGTATCCCATTCCATGGTTGGCCCGAAACGCGGATATTCATCGGCAATACCTTCTGCTACCCAACACATTTTTATGCTGCTCCCGGTAGTTGCAATATCAACTTGTGTGTGGTTTAATTTTAATGCTTCAATATGTTGGTGTGTTTCCGTACTCATGTGCGAGCGGCTTGCAACCACTACATAATTTGTCCTGTCGGTAATAACCGGGAGCTTTGTCGCCACAACCAATAATTCGTCTAGAGATATTTGATCAATGTTTTCTATCAAAGATATAAAATCGTGCCTGTCTATTTTATAAGCGCCTATAGTTTTAGAGGCAAAATATAAGTCTTTAAATACAGGAGAATAAATAACACCTAATGTTGGCACATGATCTTCTACAAGGGCTATATTTACAGTAAACTCCCCGTTACGCTTTACAAATTCTTTTGTACCGTCCAATGGGTCAACGATCCATAATTTTCTCCATTGTCTTCGGACTTCAAAAGGTATTTCTTCACCTTCCTCACTTAATACCGGTATTTCGAACCGTTGCAATTCATGAATAATTTTATCGCTTGCCTTTTTATCTGCCAGCGTCAAAGGTGATTTATCTTCTTTGTATTCTACATTAAAATCAGTATTGTAAACCTCTAAAATATCATTGCCGGCCAACACGGCAGCAATAATTGTATGATGCAAGAGCTTTTGATAATCCATTGTCATTTAACTTAAAACAGTATATACCAGTAAGGAGGAAAGATATGCCAAACCACTCATAAAAACTAATTGTACGGCAGGCCATTTCCAATGTTTTGTTTCCCTGTAAGTGGTTGCCAACGTACTCATACACTGCATCGCAAAAGCATAAAATACTAGCAATGACCAACAAACCGCACTCGTGTAAACGGGCTTACCGGTTTCATATTCTTTTTCCGACATCAACTTTTCCCGCAGTGTTTCCGAATTTTCTGTATCGCCTGTACTGTATATGGTTGCCATGGTTCCAACAAAAACTTCACGCGCGGCAAAAGAAGTGATCAACGCAATTCCTATTTTCCAATCAAATCCCAAAGGCTTAATGGCAGGTTCTATTTTTTTTCCTAAAATACCGGCGTAAGATGCTTCCAGTTTTTGTGAATTTAGTTCATACTTGTTTACCTGTTTTATGGTTTGCTGAGCCAGGGCATTTTTTTCAATGGTACTAAACGCGTTGCCCGGCGCATGGCTTGTCAGGAACCAAAGGATAATAGAAATTGCCAAAATAATTTTTCCGGCATCAAATAAAAATACTTTTACTTTATCAAACACCAACATAATAACCGTTTGCAATTGGGGCTTTCTGTATACGGGCAACTCCATAATAAAATAACTTTTTTCCTTTGTTTTTAAAACATATTTTAAAACAATTGCCGCTATTAAGGCGGCTGCAAAGCCTAACAGGTACATGCCCATTAACACTAAGCCCTGGTAACTGAAAATGCCTAACGATTCCTTACCTGCAAACATGATCCCAATAAGTAAGGTGTAAACAGGCAGGCGTGCCGAGCAGCTTATTAAGGGTGTTACTAAAATGGTGATCATTCTATCCTTCCAATTCATAATGGTACGTGTACTCATAATGGAAGGAACGGCACATGCTACACTGCTGATCATAGGGATTACTGATTTTCCGTTCAGGCCGAAACGGCGCATGAGTTTATCTAATATAAAGCTTGCACGTGCCATGTAGCCTGTATCTTCTAAAATGGCAATAAAGAAAAACAGTAAGGCAATTTGCGGAATAAATACAACAATGCCGCTGATACCCGCTAAAACTCCATTTACAATTAAGTCATTAAGCTGCCCTTTCGGTAATATACCGGAAGTAAAATTCATCAGGAACAAAAAGCCGTCTTCTATCCACGACATAGGATATTCGGCAATAAAAAAGATGAATTGAAAAACAATAAAAAGAATAAGTAAGAAGAATAAAAACCCGAAAATTTTATGTGTAAAAAATTGATCCAGCTTTTGTGTTACACTCTTATTAACATGCTGAGGCTGCTTTACACATTTAGCTATAATATAATTTATGGTAGAAAAGCGATGAATATTATCGGCAAGTTCGAAATCGTTGACAGCATTGGTATTTAAGCCTTTTACGGAAAGATCTTCTTTAATAATATCAGTATATGAAGCGCAATCAGGAAGCAGCTCTTTTTGTTTTTCGAAATTATAAAATACGGTATTGGAGATCTTAGCCTTTACAACTGCTTTCTGCAAATCTTCAATGCCTTTTTTATTTCTCGAATCAATAGGGATGACATCGATGCCGAGCAGTTTTTCTAATTCTGAAACATAAATGGTGATGTTACTTTTATCGGCTTCATCTATCATATTCAAGGCCAATACGCAGGGCATTTTTAAATCAATGACCTGTGTAGCCAATAACAAATGGCGTTTTAAGTTTGAGGCATCCACTACAATGATGGCAACATCTACTTTTTCGCCTTCGCTTAACAAAGCTTTACAGGCTACTTCCTCATCCATTGATTTTGGAAATAAACTATAAGTGCCGGGTAAGTCGGTAACGGTAACCGAGGTATTATTGTATTTATAAGTGCCGTAATGCTTGTCAACCGTAACGCCTGCGTAGTTACCGGTTTTTTGATTGAGACCTGTTAATGAATTGAAAAGAGTGGATTTCCCGCTGTTAGGATTACCGACTAAGGCAATGGAAATATGAGGCAAAGGGTTTGTCAAAAAATAGCATTAATTTTTCGTGTTTACACTTACCACAACGGTTGAGGCTTCCTGTTTTCTTAAGCTTAATGTGTAACCGGATACTTCAATAGCAATGGGATCGCCAAAGGGGGCAGTATAAGCAAGCTTTACAGTTTCGCCGGGTAAACAGCCCATTTCAATTAACTTTAATGATAAAAAGGCATCGTTAAAGGTTTGTATGGTGGCAGTTTCGCCTTGTTTTAATGTATCGAGAGTGGACATAATCAGTGATTAAAAGTAACTGATTATACGGAAGTTTTATATACCCAAAAAAGGGTATGGTATTTTGTAATAATTAACTTTTAAGAAAAATAAACTAAAACATCAATGCTGCCCATAAGGTGTTATGCATGAACTAAGGCTGACTTTAAAATGCTTTCAAATAAAAACTTACCGTCAGTATTTGACAAAAGCTCGTCTGCGGCACGCTCAGGATGCGGCATCATGCCAAATACATTTTTACCGGCGTTGCAAATGCCTGCAATATTGTCGGCAGTGCCGTTAGGGTTTGCCTCCGCCGTAACATCACCTTGTTCGTTACAGTATTTAAAAATAATTTGATTGTTTTTTTTAAGCGCAGCCATTGTTTCGGAATCGGCAAAATACCTTCCTTCACCATGAGCAATCGGAATTTTTAAGGCCTTTTGAGGAACGGAATTAGTTAACGCAGTATTCATATTATCCACTTTTACATATACATTTTTGCAAATAAATTTACGGCTGGCGTTGTGTAATAATGCGCCGGGCAACAAGCCGCTTTCGCATAAAATTTGGAACCCGTTACACACGCCAAAAACAAAACCACCATTTTCGGCATGAGGAATAACACTGTTCATGATTGGTGAAAAACGCGCAATGGCACCGCTTCTTAAGTAGTCGCCGTAAGAAAACCCGCCCGGTAAAATAATATGGGTACAGCCTTCCAAATCAGTATTTTTATGCCACAACTTTATAGTTTCCTGTTTCATAATATCGCGCAACACATACACCATATCTTCATCACAATTAGAACCGGGAAAAACAACAACTCCAAATTTCATTATAGCTTAATTTTAAATTTTTAATACTGTAGTGCAAAAGTAGGGGAAATCCAACTAAATCGCATATAATTTTTTAAACACGTTTATATAATTCCCAACGAATAAAAATAAACCACTACAAAAGCACCTATAAATAACACCAATAATGTATTGGCAATTTTGAGTTGTTTAACTTCAGCAATATAGTCGCCCAATATAATACTTAACGGAATAATGCATGACAGCAGGATCATATCCTGTAAAGGCTCAAAAAAGGCCATTAGCATACATAGTCCCAGTAACCACAATATAATATATTTTGTTTTTTGAGTTTTTATTTTACCGCCAAATCCTTTGCCTAAATAGTAAAAAAGGGCGAATACAAGCAGTAAACCCGTTATAATTAAAAAGCTGATATAAAATTCGGAAATCACCGGTAATTGCAATTGATGAATGGCTTCATTCATCATATTATAAAAAGTAAACACATCCCTGTTGCCCAAATAACAAAGACACATATAAATAAATAGCGGTACCAATAATCCAATTAATACTACCACCCATTCGCGCCAGTTAAAGGCTCTTAAAATAAGTAAAGCGATAAAAAGGATTGGGATGATCACCAAATAATCAATATAAAAAAAGGATGCTATGCCCATACATAAGCCTGCATTAAAAAATTCCGGTAAGGCTTCTTCGCGCCTGTAGCTGTTGATTAAAAAATATAAGGCGGCCAATACAAATAAGTTTGCTACCAGTAATGGCTCCAGTGAGTTTTTGGCCGTAGCCGAAAAAGAAAATAAAATGTAAAAAAAAGAAGGTAAAAAATTAGTTTTAAAAGTAATTTCCTGCTGAACGGCAATGAAATTAACAAAAAATGCTCCTGCTAAAACTACCAGGCAGGCAATGATTTGTGTAGCCAAAAAAGAAAGCTGACTGCTAAAAAAAAAGTAATATAAGATATGCTCATTGTAAGAAGAGTCAGGCAAATAGGTTGTTGAGCAAATAATTGTATTGACCCAAAGTCCTAAACATATTATAAGAAGTACAATAACAGAAAGTTGTGTATTGTTTTTTAAAGCGCCAACAATCATTTTTTAAGATAAAAAAGTGTTTTATATAATAAAATTTATATTTTTGTGCTGTAAACTTACAAAATAAGATTAATATGACTTCTTTAATGATTACAATGACAGATGTTTTTTACGCTATTGGTGATTTTTCTCTATGGGTATTCAGAGGGATGAAACATTTAGGCCATATCCCCAATATTATTATGTGGAGCATCATTCTTTTTTTATTGATTTATCAAACATTACAAATTATTAAACAAACTAAAGAAGCTGATAAAAACGGCACTTTAAGATAATATACATATTGTTTTTTTTGAAAGGTTATTTACGTGAGTAAATAACCTTTTTTTATTGCGATAACTCATTAAGGGTTACAGTCGGCTAAAAGTTGAGAAACCCGTGGTAATGTGATTGTTTTTTATTAAATTTACTTTAGTGATTAAACTAATATTCATAGCTTTTTTTTTAACGGTGAGTTTGTTTAGCTATTCCCAAAGAGTTAAAACACCAAATACAAGCTTAAGCTCACAGGTACGGTTTACACAAAACAAAAATCAGTGGGATAAAATTATTGCTTACAGGGCACAACTCGATGGAGGCGCTTTATTTGTAGAGACTTCGGGTAAGTTAACCTTTCATTTTTATGATAAAGATACTTACCGCGCGAGGCATTTAGGGCATGTGCTTTCCAACACTTTAAAATATCACGCCTATTCCGTTGATTTTTTAGAATCCAATCTTACACCGCAAATCGTTTCAGAAAATGCTTCATCTGATTATGATAATTATTACATAGGAAAAGATGAACATGCTTGGGCGGCACACGTTCAACATTTTAAAACCATTTTAATTTCAGGCCTGTATCCCGGTATTGACGCGGTTTATTTAGGCAAAAGTCAGGCTATAAAATATAATTTTGTGGTTAAGCCTAACGGTAATCCCGGTGACATTAAAATGCATTATAACGGCGTTGCAAATATGAAATTAGTGAACGGTTCGCTTCATATTTTAACTTCTGTTAAAGAAATGATCGAAGAAAAGCCTTTTGTTTACCAGGTAATTAGGGGTGATACAGTTATTATTCCTTCTAAATACATATTAAAAAACAATACAGTTACATTTAAATTATTACAAGAATATGATCAAAATGAAAACCTGATCATTGATCCTTTACTGGTGTTTGCAGCGCAAAGTGGCAGTACAGCCGATAATTTTGGGATGACGGCAACTTATGATAACAGGGGAGACCTTTATTCCGGTGGAACGGTTTTTAATGTGGGCTACCCTACCACCCTTGGCGCTTATGATGTTTCCTTTAACAACCCCGTTGCCAACGGTAAAACTGATGTTGTTATTACTAAATATGATTCAGCAGGCACCTATTTAAAATATTCCACTTATTTAGGAGGAAACGATGCGGAAACTGTATCAAGCCTGGTAGTGGATAAAAACGATAACCTGTGTTTGTACGGAACCACGGGTTCAAATAATTTCCCTACCACTGTGGGTTGCTATGATGCTACTTTTAATGGTGGCAGTTTTATAAGTTTTGTATTTAACGGGACAGCTTTTGCAAATGGTACAGACATCTATGTAGCTAAGTTCAATTCAGCGGGGTCCTCTTTGTTGTCCTCTACTTATATTGGCGGCAGCGGTAACGATGGCATAAATTATAATAATGTAATTGCTACATACAGCACACCTTTTGGTAATGTTACAGAATATCCGCCTGATTCATTACAATACAATTACGGTGACCAGTACCGTGGCGAAATACAGGTTGATACACTGAATAATATTTATGTATACAGCAGCACAAAATCTGCCAATTTTCCTACGCTTAACGCTTTAGATGCAACTCTGGGAGGTAAACAGGATGCGATTTTAATAAAATTTAATCCTGCACTTACCGCTTTAGCCTTCAGTACCTATTTGGGTGGCAGTAATAACGATGCGGGTTACGCACTCGCATTAGATGATACCTTTAATATTTATGTTACGGGAGGTACACGAAGTGCAGACTTTCCTATTACCCCCGGAAGTTATAATACAACTTATGGTGGGGGTAAATGCGATGGGTACCTCTGTAAAATAAAGTATGATGGGTCAGTTATAATGCATGGCAGCTTTATAGGAACTAATGATTACGATCAAAGCTATTTGGTGCAACTCGATAATCAACAGAATGTTTACATATACGGACAATCTTTAGGAAACATGCCGGTTACGGCTGGAGTGTATTCAAATGGGAACAGCAAGCAATTCATCCAAAAATTCAATCCTCAGTTAAGCGCTTTGCAGGCTGCTACGGTTTTTGGTAATGGTAACGGAAATATAAATATATCACCGTCTGCTTTTTCGGTTGACTGTGCAGGAAATATTTACATATCGGGTTGGGGAGGTAACATTATTTTTTTAAACGCTACTAACGGCATGGCTATTACAGGAAATGCTATTCAACCCTCAACCGACGGGTTTAATTTTTACCTGATGGTGTTGGCTCCAAATATGGCAAGTCTTATCTATGGAACGTATTTTGGAGGACCTGTCAGCCATGAACATGTGGATGGGGGAACCAGCCGTTTTGATAAACACGGCATAGTGTATCAGTCTGTGTGTGCAGGTTGTGGGGGCAATGATGATTTTCCGGTTACGCCGGGCGCTTGGCCGGGAACACCCGGTAACCCTAACCACAATACAGATAATAATAATTGTAATAATGGCGTTTTTAAATTTGATTTTCAATTAAATTCAGCGATTGCGAGTATTGCAACCTCTACACTTGGTGGTTGCGCCCCTTTAACCGTTGAGTTTGATAACAACAGTACGGCCGGCCATCCTTTTATGTGGGATTTTGGTAATAATGATACGACCTCGCTTACATTAAACCCCGTAAAAACATTTACTGCGCCGGGCACCTATACGGCACATCTCTATGTTAAAACATCTATCTGCAATAATCTATACGATACGGCAAGTGTTATCATAACGGTTCAGGCAGTACCTGTAGCAAATTTTTTAGCAGTAATCGATACCTGCTCAAATAAAGTTAACTTTGTCAATCAAACCAATCCTCTTACTACACCTGCCTATTGGTACCTTAATTCTACCGCAATCTCAACAGCTCAAAACTTTTCGCATGCCTTTGTAACAGCCGGCACTTACACGGTTATGCTTATTTCCAAAACGAGTTACGGCTGCGCGGATACTATCACTAAAACGGTTATTGTACCCGTCGATTCTGTAAACATTAACGGCCCACAAACAAAGTGTTCAAATGCAACAGTGTCTCTGTTAGCTCAAGGTGGCAGCAGTTACAGTTGGCAACCGGTTACAGGCCTTTCAAATTCTTTAGTAGCCAACCCGGCATGTAATGCATTAACTACAACTATTTATACCGTTAGCATTACACAAAACAGTTTACTTAATAAAGTGTGCATTAAAACATTAACTACAACCGTTACTGTATATCCTGTTATAAATGCTGATTTTACTTACACCATAGGCCCTTGCCATAACGACGTTATATTTACCGACGCGTCTACACTCAGCCCGGTGAGCTGGGCCTGGGATTTCGGCAACGGATCGGGCTCAAGCATTCAAAACCCTTTTTACTATTATTCAAATCCGCAAACCTACAATGTATCTCTTATAGTAACCAACAGCAGCGGTTGCAGCGATACCGTAGTTAAGCCTATAAACCTGAACGGGTTCACCGCTATTGCCGTAAATAACTCAATGAGTAAATGTGAGCCCGATACCGTACAATTAAAGGCTACAGGCGGAAATTATTATAACTGGTTGCCAAGTCAGGGCCTCACAAGCACCTCTATTTCAAACCCGAAAGCATTTCCTGCTTATACAACTGTGTATACAGTAACCATTGGTAATATAATAGGATCGGATACCTGTAAAACACGTTTAACCACAACGGTTACAGTATACCCTTTTACGTATAACACATCCTCTATCAGTGTTTCTTCAAACTCAATAACAGTAGGGCAGTCGGCCACTATAACGCTTAGCGGATTTCCTTATACAGGTACGCTGACCGTTGTACCAAATACACCGGTTAAAAATTTACCGAATAATCAATTTTCCATTAGCCCTGTAAAAACAGGAGAGTATGATATTTATTTTACCGATAACAACGGGTGTTCTCATAAATTGAAAAGTGTTTTTTTAGAAATGATCACCGATGCCTGTAATGAAAGCACGGTGTACCTTCCTACCGGCTTTACACCCAACGGAGACGGCACAAACGATATTTTATACATAAGAAGTAATTTTATTACAGAAGTATATTTAACGATTTATGACCGTTGGGGCGAGAAACTATTTGAGACCAACGACGTAAAAAAGGGCTGGGACGGCATGTATAAAGGTAAGCTGTTAGACCAAGGCGTATATGGCTATTACATGACCTTTAAATGTAACAACGGCCGGGAATCATTTAAAAAAGGAAATATTACGCTGATGCGGTAATTAATGAAAACAAGAATAACACATACTTATTTTTTCAAGCTTGTGCTTTTTGCATTCTTAGTTTTGAATGCCCGGTTTTTAGTTTGCCAAGACATTCATTTTTCAAATTGGAATATGTCGCCTTTAAATTTAAACCCCGCTCAAACAGGCATGTTTGAAGGTGACGGTCGCTTAATTTTTAACTATCGGAATCAATGGAAAGGAGTTCCCGTACCTTATAATACCTTTAGCTTTGGAGGCGATTTTAATTTAAATAAATCATTGATCAAAGGAACAGGCGAAGCCATAGGAATTATATTTAACCACGATGCATCGGGTGACGGAAAATATACGACTACCGATTTTAAAGTTCCTTTCAATCATAAATTTTCGTTCCGTAAAGATTCGGGCTTAACCATTGCATTTGGTATTTTGGGCGGCGTGAGCAACGTTAAAGTCGACCCCAATAAATTATCGTACGACAAACAATGGGACGGTGACGCTTATAATGGAGCGCTTTTAAACGGAGAAAATTTCAGCCTTTTAAGTAAGACTTATGCTGAGGTAGCTATAGGAACTGTGATCCAAAAAAAGTTCAATCAAAACTGGATGGTAAATCTAGGGTATGGGCTCACCCATCTTAATAAACCTAATATTTCTTTTTTTAATACAAGCGGTGTAACCCTTAAACCGCGCAATAATGAGTCTTTACAGTTAAAATACAGCTTCTCAAACATCTCGTCTGTTATGTTGGAATACTATGGAAATCAGCAGCAAAAATTCCGTGAAAATTTAGTAGGGCTTTCGTATTACTATACCATCGATCCAAAAATGGGGACCATTATTAACATAGGATTTTTTAACCGCTTTGGCGATGCTATGATTACTACCCTTGGTGTGCAGCATAATAATATGAGGCTGCAGGGATCATACGATTATAATTATTCGCAGTTTAAAAAAGCTACTAACGGAAAAGGTGCTTTTGAAATTTCATTTATTTACATTTACGCAAAACCAAAAGTGTTTGTCCCTAAATCACGTGTGTGTCCTATTTATATGTAAGCTATGAAGAGGTTAAAGTACATTTGTTTTAGTGTTCTGTTTTATGTTTTCTTATTAAACGGACACGCTCAAAGCATTAAGCGTTTATTAAAGCAAGGCCTTGATGCTACAGCGGATAAAGACTACTCATCTGCTGCTCAAATTTATAACCAAGTTATTTTATTGGATTCTTCGCGCATAGAATACCAACTATTATTTGCGAATGCTTCACGCTTAAATTACGATGAAGCTATAGCCCTGCACTGGTACCAAAAAATTTATAAAAAAGATAATGCACGAACGTATAAAGAAATTCCTTTTTATATAGCAACCCATTTAAAAACCATGGGCAGGTACAAGGAGGCAAAAAAATTCTTTGATAAATATTATAAGAAACAACGCAACAGTAAAGACGCTAACCAGAAAAAACTTGCGGTTAAAGCCAAACAGGAATTTGAATCGTGCGATTATGCACAGGTACTTATTAAAACTCCCGTTAATGTTAAGGTAGTTCATTTAGATAGTATGATAAACAGCAAAGTGAGTGAATATGCACCTTTTGAATATGACAGCACTTTGTATTTTTCTTCTTTAAGAGATAAAACAGAGAAAGATAAAAATGAAATAGGCTATAATAAATTGTATACCGCACATAAATCTCCGTTAAAAAACAACACGTGGCAAAAAGCAAAAGAGCTCGACAGCTTATTTAATAAGCACGGCATCCATAACGCTAATACAAGCTTTAATAATGATTACACAAAAATTTTAGTGTCACGCTGCGGCGCAATAAATGCAACGCAATATGCATGCGAAATATACGGTTCTGATTTTTTGAACGGACATTGGACAGAACTAAAAAAACTACCTTTTCCTATTAATTTAGAGGGCAGTAATACTACTCAGCCCTGTTTAAGCGAAATAGACGGGAAACCGGTCTTGTTTTTTTCAAGCAACAGGAGCGCAGGAGAGGGCGGAATGGATATTTGGTATACTTATATAAATGCCGACGGAACCTATCAAACCCCGGTAAATGCAGGAAATAAAGTAAACACAAATGAAGATGATATTACACCTTGGTTTGTAAAAGAAAACCATACACTTTATTTTAGCAGCACGTGGCATAAAGGCTTGGGGAATTTTGATATTTTTCAATCTCTGTATAAAGACAATGTATTTGCCGACCCTCAAAACCTTGGTTACCCAATAAACAGCAGCAATAATGATATTTACTACAGTGTTAATTCTAAAAAAGACAGGGCATATATTTCGTCAAACCGCATTGGCTCCTACTTTGAAGACAAACCCAATTGCTGTAACGATATTTATACCTTTACCATTACGCCGTTAACAGAGCCTCCAAAGCCGGTGGATACTACAGCGCTCATTATTAACCAAATGAAAGTGTTGGTACCGTTAACCTTGTATTTTCATAATGATGAACCCGACCCTAAAACCAAAAGCATTACCACTAAAAAAAATTACAGGAAAACGTATGAAGATTACGTTGTCTTGAAACCAAGGTATTTTACGGAATATCCAAAAGGACTTGAGGGAGACCAAAAAGACTTTGCTGTAAACCGTGTAGAGACTTTTTTTGAAGACAGCGTAGATGCAGGAATGCAGGACCTTGATAAATTTGCTATATTGTTAGACCGGGTATTATTACGCGGCGAAAAAGTTAAGATCACCCTCAAAGGCTATTGCAGCCCACTTGCAAGCACTGACTATAATGTGAATTTAGCCAAGCGAAGAATTGTGAGTTTGCTTAATTATTTTTTAGAGTATGATAACGGGAAGTTTGTTAAGTATTTAAATAACACAAACGAAGGGGAGGGAAGCATTGTTTTTACTGATGAGGATATAGGGGAATTACCCGTAAGCAAGGTGAGCGATGACGTAAAAGACGTAAGGAACTCTGTCTACAGTCCTTACGCAGCGGCCGAACGTAAAATTCAAATCATTGCCATAAGCTACCTAAAATAATTAACCGGTTTAACCCGGCCTTAAAATAGGGAAGCCTTACCGTATTTCTTGCCAAAACTTACCGGTTATGCGTCAAAAATAACCGGTTACAAATTTGTAAAATAGTTTCCTTTTAAAATGGCAATATTTGCAGTAGAATAACGTCTATAGACAAAAACGGAGTGTTCTTAAACATTAACAAAAAGATAGTATAAGTTTATTGTTATTTAAAAACCTTTTTACTATGTTTGGCGTCATTCTAAAAAATAAAGAAACTAACTAAAAAATCAATAATTATGAAACAAGAAAAAACATCCGGAGGTTTTCCACTAGTAGTATCCGCATTAGCAATTGTTATTTGCTTAATAATCGGCATTATCGTTTATAAATTTGTGTTGGGAGCTACCGGAAATTTTGATGCAGACGGTCCGGAAAAAGGCCATCCTTTAAATTTCTTTGGTATCATGTATAAAGGAGGGTTTATCGTTCCTATCTTATTGGGTGTTTTATTCACAGTATTAACGTTTTTCTTTGAGCGTTTAATTACAATTCAAAAAGCAAACGGACGCGGTGCCGCCGATAAATTTGTTTCTAAAATTAAAAGCCTGGTTGGTTCAGGCGATTTGGATGCTGCTATTGCGGAGTGCGATAAACAAAAAGGATCTTTAGGAAACGTAGTTCGCGAAGGTTTATTAAAATATAAGTTTGTTGAGAACGATCCTACAATGGATAAAGAAGCAAAAGTGGCCGCTATCTCTAAGTCATTAGAAGAAGCGACTGCTCTTGAATTACCAATGTTATCTAAAAACTTAAGTGTTATTTCTACCTGTGCATCAATTGGTACCTTAGTTGGTTTGATCGGTACGGTTGTAGGTATGATCCGTGCCTTCGGAGCGTTAGCTTCAGCAGGAACTCCTGATACAGCGGCTTTGGCAACAGGTATCTCTGAAGCCTTGGTAAATACATTAGTCGGTATCTTATCTTCCGCATTGGCAATTATTTTCTACAACTTCTTCTCAAACCGTGTAGATCAAATTACATTCGCCATGGATGAAGCAGGATTCTCTATTATCCAAGAATTTCAAACAAGAGCAAAATAATTTTGTTCCTTTTATGGAAATGGAATTGTTATTGAATCTATAAATTAATTGTAATTAAAAAATAAGACATGGGAAAGATAAAAGTCGCAAAACATGCTCCGTCAATAGATATGACGCCTATGGTGGATCTTGCGTTCTTGTTGGTAACCTTCTTTATGCTTACAGCTTCTTTTCGTATGGCCGAGCCTGTAGTGGTTGATCCACCTGCTTCGCATTCCGAAAAAACGTTACCGGAAAATACAGTTTTGGTAACAGTGGATAATATCGGAAGGGCGTTTTTCGGGATCGGAAACGGCGAAGCTAAAATTGCCGCTTTGGATAAAATAAGCAAAAAATACAATGTAAGATTTAACGCTGATCAAATTAAAAAATTCGGCGGCCTATCCAGTTTTGGAGTAGAAGTTAAAGACTTACCTCGTTATTTGGATGCATCAGAAGCAGAGCGTTTAAAATTTCAACCTCAAAAAGGTGTTCCTTTAGATTCCTTAAACAATCAGTTAAAAGACTGGATCACCTTTGGAGCTACTGAATTGAATGCTATTTACATGAGGAATAAAGATGACGCGACAAACAAGAATATTGAGTTTAAAGGTGAAAAACCACGCTACGCCATTAAAGCAGACGGCAAAGCAAAATACATTTATGTAAGAGATGTGTTTAAAACATTTACAGATATGAAAATTTACACCTTCAATTTAATTACATCCATGGAAGGTGGTGAAACTAAAGCAGCGGCTCCGGCTAAGCATTAATATTAACTAATAAAATTAATTTAACATGGCAGAAATAGCAGAAAGCGGCGGCGGGCATGGTAAAGGCGGTAAAAAACGCGCCAAGAAACAGAGTACCCGTGTGGATATGACGCCTATGGTTGATTTAGCGTTCCTGTTACTAACGTTTTTCGTTTTAACATCAACCTTTAGTAAACCAAAAAGTATGGAACTCAGCTTACCGGCAGATCCACCTCCCGGGAGCCCACCACCACCGGAAGTAAAAAATGGTGTTACCTTTTTACTGACTAAAGATGACCGAATTTTTTATTATGCAGGTCAGTTTTACTCAGCGGGTAATCCTAAGGGAATGCCGCCTACTGAATTAAAGGAAACAAATTTCAGTAAAGAAGGATTACATACTTTATTATCAGAACAAAATAAATGGGCTATCGATGAAATCGATAAATTATCGGCTCAAAACAAAGCAAAAATATTAGCCGATACAACATTTAAGCGACTTGCAGTGGAGAAAACAGCGGATACTAAAGCTATTACAGTTTTAATAAAAACGGATGATCAGGCCACTTATAGAAACGCTATTGATATGTTGGATGAACTAAAGATCTGTGATGTAGGTAAGCGTGTTTTAGGTGTTGAAATGTCAGCCCCTGAATTTCAATTATTACAAGAAAAAATTAAATAACCATGATGACAAATTGGAATAGTGTAGTTGACGACGCCAGGAACGATATCGTTTTTGAGGGTCGCAACCAACAATACGGTGCGTTTGAATTACGCCGTAAATATAACTGGACGGTTACCCTAATTTTGGGTTGCATGATTGGTGCATTAGCTTTGGGAATGGGTATTAAAGCGGTTTTAGGATTAAGGGGTGATGATATTGATAAAACAGCTGTTTTGGATATGACCACTATCGATTTAACACCGCCTCCGGCTGATAAAAATGAACCGCCGCCACCGCCACCGCCACCGCCGCCACCGGTAATGGAAACTGTAAAATTTGTACCTCCCGTAATTAAGGATGATGCTGTGGAAACTGATCCGCCGCCGCCACAGGATAAATTAGCTGAAACAAATGTAAGTACAGTAACACAGGAAGGTGATGGAGATGCAGTTGTTGTGCCTTCTGAAGGAAACGGTAACGGTGTGGTTGAAGAAAAACCGCCTGAAATTTTTACGGTGGTAGAAGAGATGCCTGAATTTCCGGGTGGACCGATGGAAATGATGAAGTATATTCAAAAAAATATTCAATATCCGCAAATGGCTAAAGAAGCAGGCTTAAGCGGAAAATGTTTCCTGAAATTTGTTGTTAACGGTAACGGTAACATTAGTGATGTTACCGTATTAAAAGGAGTTCCGGGCTGCCAGGAGTGCGACAAAGAAGCGATTCGCGTTGTAAAATCCATGCCAAACTGGAAAGCAGGTAAGCAAAACGGTAGAACGGTTCCTGTATTTTTTAATTTACCGATCAACTTCCAATTAAAATAAACTGATCTTAAACTTTAAATCCCTCCGCCAACACGGGGGGATTTTTTTTAGAAACAATTGCAAAGATATCTAAACTAATAGTTAGTATTATACTTAAACACACGACCTATGAAGCTTTCTCCAACAGAATTGATAAACCTAACCTTTAGCGGGTTAATGGTATTACTTACGTTAACGGGCACTATTGTATTTTTCTTTACCGGCCTTTTATCCGACAGGGTATACGGCAATAAGCGTTATATTTTGGGAACTGTTTTTTTAGCGTATGCTATTTACAGAACTTACCGCATGTATGGCATTCTTAAAAGCAAACAAGCCGGTTAATAGTAAAGTCAGTTAAATTGGATATATCAAAAAACGCGATTGCTCTTATCACATTCATTAATTTACATATAAAGTTATTTATTTGCCTTGCGGGCTCTTAAGAAATTCAATTGCTTTCTTATTGTTAGGATCAAGACCGCTGATCATTCCAAAATATTCTTTTGCTTTTGTATATTCTTTTTTAGTAACATAATAGTAGCCTAAATATTCACAGGCTTCAATAACGTTACTTTTATTTGCAGGAAGCGCGGCTTGTTTTGTTACAAGATCCAATGCTTTTTCATAATAAGGCTTTGCTAACCATTTTTCATTTTTAAGATCCTGCTGTACGTTGGTTTTTGCTCTCCAAAAATAAGCAATAGCGTAATCAGGACTTTTTTGTGCAAGGATAGAGAAGCAGGTATCGGCTTGTATAAACAGTTGTGACGCATCTGCTTCTTTTTTCTCCTTTTGTTTATTTCCACCCTCATAATAATAAGCGCGCCCAAAGTCATACCAATCCTGTAGAGCAAGGTTGTTTTTATCTCCACCCATTTTTTTAGTATAAGCTTCTATGGCTTTAGAATATCTTTTTGCTTTTAAATGTGCTTGTGCAATAGTGGTTGTAATATCACCGGCCATTTTAGGATCCAACGAAACGGCTTTTTCCATTTCAAGAACACCTAAGCTGTCTTTTCCTGTTTTAATAAGTAAAATTCCTCTGTATTTATAATCAAGCGGTGAATATTTAAAATTAGGTCCCGTCTGACCCGCTTTTTGAAAGAAAGACTCTATTGCCTTTAAGCCTTTAACGTATGCAGCCGTATCAGTTTTATTTCCAAGCTCAGCGTATGAATGGGCTAAATACCGATCTAAATACAAATCTTTATTTCCCGCTTTTTGTAATGCTTCAATTTCGGTTATTGCTTCAGTATATTGTTTATTATCATATAAAAAAGCAGCATAACGCGTACGGGCTTCATCGCTATTATTTAATGCCAGATATTTTTTATAGCTTTCAACTGCATTTGCTTTTTGTCCGGCTTTATAATATAACTCCGCTTTTTCGCGGTATGCAGGAGCATAAGTAGGATCAATAGTTTCTGCTTGTTTGTATAGATCTAATGCCAATTGATAATTACGGGCACGTTGGTAAAGTTTACCGGAACGTAACACCCCTTTAGGTGATTTGGGATTTAATTCCGTTGCCTTATTATATTCTTTAATAGCAGGGCCACCGTCGGAAGGATTTTTTTCAAGTAAGGCGTCTCCCATTAATATATGGTTCTCCGCGTTTTTTGGATCAAGTTTAATGGCTGTATTTAATAAAGCAATAGCCTCATCTAAGCTTTTATTGTCGGAGTTAATATATACTTCGGCTGTTTTACGCATTACTTCCGCGTTTTTATTGGCACCCAAAGTAGCCGCTTTAAAGAACTGTGTTTTAGCGTCGGCTGTTTTGCCTTTATACCAAAGCACTTTTCCTAAACCCACATTGTTTAAAGGATAAGTTGCATTAACGTCGGCACCTTTTTGATAAAAGATATTAGCAGAATCAAGATTTCCGTTATTAAAATAATTTTCCCCGGAATAAAAGTAATTTTCTCCTTTCGAAGATTCTTTCGCGATTAAGCTTCTAAAGTCCGCAGCAGCTGAAGCGTAGCGCTCGTTATCGGTTTTTGTAATGGCATCCTGCAGGGTTTGCGCAAACACCGTTTGTGCAACTATTAAGCCCGTAGTAATTAAAGTTATTTTTTTCATTGTCCTTATTTGATTCTTTATAAATTATTGTCTTATGTTTAATTTGCCGCCCTTTACTTCAATAATGAGTTGCTTATTTAATTTACTTTCAAGGCCCGTAATGCTTAATCTCGCCGGGTCAACTGAGAGTCTGAAATCAATTCTGTAATTTTTAGTGTCTGTTCTATCGGCATAATTTACAGGATCAAACTGTGCTACACAATCCATAGTTGTACTATTTACGGTTAGTTGACCCGGCATGTTGTACAACTTTTCATCATTAATTTGCTGATTGAATAAAAACAGGTTCTCACTAATATTCCCTTTAAACATAATGGGTTGAGAGCCTTTGCTTGAAAGTATGCTGTCTAACCTTGAATTGCCTGTAATAAATTTTGATGCATCTGTTGTTAACATAAAATCTCCGTTAGTGGTGTTTAATACCATATAGGAGTACTCTGTTGATGCTTCAAATAATTTTTGAGTTTTGTCTTCAGACCTTATTGTTATACGTGATTCTGAAAAAAAATCAGTGGCAATTTGTGCATTCATAAAACCGGATAGGGCCACAAACAGGATGCATATTTTAAAAATGTTTTTCAAAGTATAAAATTATAGTCAGGTATGGTTAAAAATACAGTTTTAAAAATCAATTAACCTGCCAATAGCTATGTTGCATGAGTACCGGAGGCTAAATTTAACATTATTTTAATCTTACAACGCTTAGTCTTTTAAAATATTTGGGATCATTTAGAGGGAAACGGTTTCATATCTACTTCTATTAACCGTTCTTCCTGCCTGTTGGGAGGCAGGCCCTGTTTAAGAAACATTAACTGGCCTTTTTCACCGGCTATAAATGTTTCTATACCTTTGCCTAAGCTGAATTCTGACGACCGGCGAATAATACGGATGTTACGACACAAAGGATATTCTGAAGTGGCAATATTAGACTGATCAGGCATATAGGCCATTTCATTATTTTTTTTAGATACTGCCAGGATCTTTACTTTTTGTAATAATTTTTTAGTTGTATTATCGTCCTTGTCGCTGAACCAAGCATAATCACAAACACCGATTGTAATATCATTTGCAGCAACTGTCTCTGCAAGTTGCTCTGTTGTAGTAACTGCTGAACAATTTTTACCGAACGCGTGAGTTGGTATTAACGAATCTTTAAGTTGCCTTGTACTTCCTGAGTTTTGATTGTCAAAAACTAGTTTAATATGCTTTCCTTGAATGTATAATGAGTCCGTTCCTTTTAAAATATCGGTTAATTGCGTAATAGAAATTGCTGAATCGGGAAATGTAACAGATACAATAAAAGCAATGGCGTCCCTTGCTACTACTGAACTTTCAGGATAAATGTTTTTCGCCTTGAACTTTTTTAACTCGCCGGCGCTAAGAGCTCGTGTAATGGCAATAACCTTAGCGCTATCGTTAAATAAAGCTTCAATACAATTTTTTTCATTGGAAGAAACGGTTTGTATATCCGCGTTTTTATAAATTGACTTAAATGTGTAAACCTGATTTTGTATATGCAGTGTTATTCCTTCATCATAATATAATTTTAATTTCCCCGAAGTAGGAGTATTCCGTTTCCTTATGTCATCGGTTGTTCCACAAGAAGCAAGAGATAGGGAAATAACGCTCAGGGCAAATAATAATTTCATAGGTGAAGGTATTTTATTTTCTATTAGTTCAAAATTAGGCAATTTTTTTATACACGAGCCTACCACTTTATATCCGGTGCGGATCTTCTCTTATCCGGTAAGTTGAACCGAATTTTAAACTTTCAGACTACCCGAAGGTGCATCAATTTCTCTTTAGAAGGGAATAAGAGAGGTTGTTTAGCTCAACAACCTGATCGCTTTTTTCAACGCTGCAATAAAAACATCAATCTCTTCCACGGTATTGTAGAATGCAAAAGAAGCCCTTATGGTACCCGGAATGTTATAAAATTTACAAATAGGTTGTGTGCAATGATGGCCGCTGCGAATGGCTACGCCATATTTATCCAATATGGAACCCACATCAAACGGATGAATGTTGCCAACATTAAAAGATAGTACAGAAGTTTTGTGTTTTGATGTGCCGTAAATTCTTATGTCTTCAATTTCTAAAAGTTTTTTAGTGGCATAATCCAATAATGTATTTTCGTGTTTTTGTATGGCTTCAAAACCAATAGCGTTTACATAACTAATTGCAGCTGCCAAGCCTATACCGCCTTCTATGTGAGGGGTTCCTGCTTCAAATTTTAAAGGAGGGTCGGCAAATTCTGTTTTTTCAAGAGTAACTGTTTTTATAGTGCCGCCGCCGGTTTGGTAAGGAGGAAATTTTTCGAGCCAGTGTTGTTTGGCATATAATATCCCGACACCTGTAGGGCCAAATAATTTATGCCCGCTAAATACGTAAAAATCGCAGTCTAAATCTTGTACATCCGGTTTTAAATGCGGTACAGCCTGTGCACCGTCAATTAGTACTGCTGCTTTACACAGAGAACGAATTTGTACAATCATTTCCTTAACCGGGTTAATAGTCCCCAATGTATTGGAAATATGAGTAAACGCAACCAGCTTAGTTTTGGATGTAATTAATTGAGGAAGCTTTTCTAAAATTAATTCACCGGCCTCATTAATAGGTATGTATTTTAAAACTGCTTTTTTTTCTTCACACACTATTTGCCATGGAATAATATTACTGTGGTGTTCCATCTCGGTAATCAAGATTTCATCCCCTTCATTCAATTCAATTTTTCCGAAGCAATAGGTTACCAAGTTGATAGATTCTGTTGTTCCTTTTGTGAAAACAATTTCCGAAACTTGTTTTGCATTAATGTGGGAAGCAATGGTTTGACGCGCTTCTTCGTAAGCAATCGTAATTTCACGACTCAAGGTGTGCACACCCCTGTGAATGTTACTGTTTTGATTGCTGTAATAATTTACCAAAGCATCAATAACTTGTTTTGGCTTTTGCCCGGTAGCGCCGTTGTCAAAATAAACCAACGGCTTATTATTAACGGTTCTGTTAAGGATAGGAAAATCGGATCTTATTTTATTTATATCAAACATTTTGTTTTATTTTTATATAACGTTCACCGGATTACGTATCCTTAGTAAATAATTATAATGTTTTCTCAAACAAATGAAGCACTCTTTCTTTTAAAGAATCAACTTCTATTTTATTGATCACTTCTTCCGCAAAGGCTTGTAACAGAAGCTTTCGGGCGTTCTCTTCACCAATACCTCTCGCTTTTAAATAAAATAAAGCGTCCATATCTATTTTTCCTGTTGAGGTTCCGTGAGAGCATTTTACATCATCGGCGTAAATTTCTAACTGTGGCTTTGTATTAATAGTTGCGTCGTCGCTCATCAAAATATTTTTACTGCTTTGATACGCGTTTGTTTTTTGTGCATCTTTTCTTACAAAGATCTTCCCGTTAAACACACCGATTGATTTACCGTTTGCAATGCCTTTGTATAATTCGTTGCTTTCGCAGTGCGGCATCTGATGATCAATCAATGTGTGGTTATCTACCAACTGAGTTCCTTTAGTAATAAATAGCCCGTTTAGGTGTGCTTCGCAAGATGCTGCCGCTAATTCGATATTGTGGTTGTTACGAACCAATTCGCCGCTTAATGTAATAGTAGTGTTACTGTAATGCGCATACGTATTTACCTTTACGGCGTTTGTATGCACAGAATAAGATAAAGGACCTTCATTTTGAAATGTATAGCAAGTCAGTTTAGCATTTTCATCTACTAATTTTTCACTGACATAATTTGAGAAAATTTTGCCTCCACCACTATTTATAAAGCTTTCAATCAACGTTAACTCTGCTCCGGATTCTATATGAATAAAATTACGGGCATTTGATAAAGAGGGAGCGCTGTTATTATTCAGATAAATAATGTGTACGGGCATGGGAATTACATTTCCTTTTTCCACTTTAAAAAACAGGCCGTTCCCGCAGAACACGGTATTCAGGGCGATTAAAGAGTCTGAAGAAGATTTTGCTTGACTTGCAATATAGTTTTTTTCAGATGAAGTAATTTCATTCAGTGATTTAATAGTAATGCCTTTAGCAATTACTTTTTCGCTTAATGCTTCACTGTAATTTCCGTTTAATACTACTAAATTAATAGCATCCTCTAATTTATAGGCTTCAATAACTTTAAGATCTAACGGATTAAATGTTTGATCCAACGTTTTAAATTCTCTGCGAATAAACGATTCTATATTACAGTATTTGTAATCTTCATGTTTATTATTCGGAAGTCCTTTTTCTTCCAGTTGTCGTATGGCTGATACAATTTCTTCATCAGGTATAAATGCAATTTTTGAGGAAAGTTTCTGCAAACCTTCCATCAGTTGCCGGGTGACTTGTGATTTTTCTGCTATCATTTTGGTTATGAAAGTTTTTAAGTTATGAAAGTTTAGAAAGTTTTTTGTTTTCTATACTTTGTTTCTTTTGCGTTCTTAATTAAGAAATAAATCCACGTATTGTTTTACTTGTTTCTAACACTTTCGAGTTCAAATAATAATTAGCTTTCTGAACTTTCGAACTGAGTTTTAATCTCGTCATATCCTTTAGCCTCAAGCTCAAGTGCTAATTCTTTACCCCCGCTTTTTACAATGCGGCCTTTATATAAAATATGCACAAAATCAGGAACTATATAATCCAACAAGCGCTGATAGTGTGTAATTAAAATGGTTGCATTATCTTTCGTTTTTAAAGCATTTACGCCTTGAGCTACAATTCTTAACGCATCAATATCTAACCCGCTGTCTGTTTCATCTAATATTGCTAATTTAGGATTGAGCATTGCCATTTGAAAAATTTCATTTCGTTTTTTCTCACCACCGCTAAAGCCTTCATTTACGCTACGGCTTGTTAACGTTACATCCAATTCCACTAATTTTTGTTTTTCTTTTACAAGGGCTAAAAAATCTTTAGCGGGCATTTCTTCTTTTCCATGGTAAGCACGAATTTCATTTAACGCCGTACGTAAAAAATTAATATTACTCACTCCCGGAATTTCTATCGGGTATTGAAACGCTAAAAATAATCCTTCCCTGGCGCGGTCTTCCGTTGAAAGATCCAGTAAATTTTTACCGTTAAAAATAACTTCGCCTTCTGTTACGTCATAATCTTCACGACCCGCTAAAACGCTTGATAATGTTGATTTTCCTGAGCCGTTAGGGCCCATGATGGCATGGATTTCGCCGGCTTTTACTTCTAAATTTATTCCTCTTAAAATTTCTTTATCGCCAATGCTCGCGTGTAAATTTTTAATTGATATCATAGTATTGCTCATTTATTTTATTAATTAATGTGGCCGTAATCATACAGCTCTATTTTAAAATTATCTATTCCGAATTGTTTTTTTTCTACATTCCATATAAATACAGAAAGCTTATCCGTTTGTGTAATATCAGCTATGATGTTTACTCCGTAATCATAATGTTTCCAATTGCTATAGTTTATTTTAGAAGGCACATCGTTTAATTTAAATGTTTGCCAAGCCTTACAATTATTTTCAATATCGTTTAAAGAAAGCGCCATTAGGACATTTTTAGTAGCATTTTGAACCATTTCAAGCCTGTCCAAATTAATTTTTACATGAATTTTCCTGGAATCAATATTGAGGTTATCCGTTTTGTAGGCTACGCCTCCTTCTGTTTTATTGTAATTGTAGAAATGTGTTTTTTCGGTATCGAATGTGTTTTTATAAGTTATAAAAGGCTTCTTAAATCCCTTTGAATAGGGCTCTAGATCGTCACATCCGCCTAATGCATCTTTATAACCGGAAGATGTTTTTAAGAATACATATTCGAATTTATTAAAATTCATTCCGTTGGTTGGAATAATGCCTTCTTTGTATTGATAGCAAATTATCAAATTAAAACACACACAAATAGTTGCTGTTGATCCTACGATCCATTTTGTTTTCCCGGGTTTAACAGCCGTCAATACATAACACAAACCTATAGCAACTAACGCGTAAAAGTCAACCACGGTGCGTGTCCCTATACCATCGAAGTAAGTCCAACCCCAATATGATGAAAATACATAAAGTAATAGCAGGGAAAATAGGATCAAGCAACCGGCTTTAAAACGGTTATTTTTATACATGAAATAAATACCTGCTGATGCAAGAAAGAACAAAGGGGTATAGATAAAGATCCCGGATTTAAAGCCAAACAGCATAGAAAATACTTGAGGATGTAAAAAATAAAAACCGTTTCCTTTATAACCGGATTGAAACAACTGCCCCGTTTGAATAAACCATACAATGGATTGAATGCTGAAAATAGCAGCAACAATGAGGGTTGAAGCGAAGAATGCTTTTTTGTTATTTACAAACCGTTTTACCTGATCTTTAAATTCACTGAATGAATTGTAAAAGAAAGGCAACAAAAGAATTGTCAATACATTAACCGGCCGTACTAAAAGTATTAACCCAAATATAAAAGCAAGTGCATATACTTTGCGTGTAGAAAACTGTTTAGATAATTTTTGATTGTAATAAATAAAGGCAGATATTAACGAAAAAGAATAGACATGCGACATAGAAGGTTCAGTGATCGTATAATTTAAAAGGGTAGTTCCAAAAAACAAACAGATTAATGCTGCAAAGATTATTTTTTTGTCAAAGCCTGTGTTTATAAGGGTTTTATGAATAAAAAATATGCCGAGCAACACATAAAATAATGCCGCTAAACTAACCGCTAATTGAAAAGGAGTTGAATAGCCGTCTAATTTTTGTTGAGTAAGATATGCGGCAAAATACCCTAATCCAAAAAAGGGTACTTGTAAAACAGCTACACCAACAGGGTGCATATTTATATTACCTGTAGGAGTTTCAACAACAAAATTATTATTGGGTTTTAAATGAGCAAGATCTTTTGTAATAAAGGCAGAGGTTAGGTAAGAATAATAATCTTTTCCGTCGCCGTCAATTTTAATATAATTCTGTGTGGATGCCCGCGCCATCCAATCATAAACAATCAATGTAACACTTGATACCGCTATAAAAAGTAAGATAAAAAAAGATGAATTATAAAAAAGTTGTTTCAAACCAAAATCAATTTAAAAATTCAATTACCCCACGCTTCCTTCTAAACTAATGGCCAGTAATTTTTGTGCTTCCACGGCAAATTCCATGGGTAACTTATTTAATACTTCTTTGCAATAACCGTTTACAATTAAGCCGATGGCTTTTTCATTATCAATGCCGCGCTGCTTGCAATAAAATAATTGATCTTCACCAATTTTACTGGTAGTGGCTTCATGTTCAACAATTGCCGTTTTATCTTTTATTTCGATATAAGGAAAGGTGTGAGCGCCGCATTTATCGCCCATCAGCAAGCTATCGCATTGTGAAAAGTTACGCGCGTTACTTGCGCCTTTTTTAATTTGAACCAAGCCACGGTAGCTGTTATTGCTAAAGCCGGCAGAAATTCCTTTCGAAATAATAGTGGAACGTGTGTTTTTACCGATATGGATCATTTTAGTTCCTGTATCGGCTTGTTGGTAGTTATTGGTTACGGCAACAGAGTAAAATTCGCCTACCGAATTATTTCCTTTTAAAATAACGGAAGGATATTTCCATGTCACCGCAGAGCCTGTTTCTACTTGCGTCCAGCTGATCTTAGAGTTATCCTCCAAACATAAACCGCGTTTGGTAACAAAATTGAAAATACCGCCTTTTCCGTTCTTATCACCGGGATACCAATTTTGTACAGTACTGTATTTTACTTCCGCGTTTTTATGAGTGATAATTTCTACTACGGCCGCATGAAGTTGATTTTCGTCCCGTTGCGGTGCAGTACATCCTTCCAAATAAGACACATACGAATCTTCATCGGCAATAATTAATGTTCTTTCAAATTGCCCGGTACCACTGGCGTTAATACGGAAGTAAGTCGATAATTCCATAGGTGAGCGAACACCTTTAGGGATATAACAAAACGAACCGTCAGTAAAAACGGCAGAATTTAAAGCGGAATAAAAATTATCGGTTGGCGGAACTACCATGCCCATATATTTTTTTACTAAATCGGGATGATCTTGTACGGCTTCGCTGAATGAACAAAAAATAATTCCTTTTTCGGCAAGTGTTTCTTTAAAAGTTGTTTTTACGGAAACGCTGTCAAATACTATATCTACGGCAATATTGCTTTGTACACCGCTTAAGCGTTTTTGTTCTTCAAGCGAGATGCCAAGCTTTTCAAACGTTTTTAGTAATTCAGGATCTACTTCATCAAGGCTCGCTAATTCTTTTTTTGGTTTAGGGGCAGAGTAATAAATAATATCCCGGAAGTTCGGTTTTTTGTAAGATACATGTGCCCATTCGGGCTCTATCATATTCTGCCAGTTACGAAACGCTTTCAGGCGAAACTCCAACATCCACTCCGGTTCATTTTTCTTTGCAGAAATAAATCGGATAATATCTTCATTCAATCCTTTGGGAGCCTCATCAGCTTCAATATCCGTAGTAAAGCCCCACTTATAGTCGTTCTGAATATGTTCTTCTAATATTTCGTTTGCCATTTCTTTAGTTAAAAGTTTGAAGAATTAGAAAGTTTTATACAGTTACAGTTGAATTTAAAACAACTTTCATAACTTTTAACTTTCGTAACTTTAATTATACTGAAAAAGATTCTCCGCAACCGCAAGTACGCGAAGCGTTAGGGTTTTTAAATGTAAAGCCTTTTCCGTTTAAGCCGCCTGTGTAATCAAGCTCCGTTCCTACTAAGTACAAAAAGCTTTTTCTGTCAACAACCACTTTAACGCCGTTATCTTCAAATACCTGGTCACCTTCTTTCATTAAATTATCAAACACCAGGTTGTACATTAAACCCGAGCAACCTCCACCGTCAACACCGACACGAATAAATGTATCATCAGGTTTATGCTCGTCTTTTATTAATTGTATGGCATGTTCTTTTGCCGCATTGCTAACTGTAATCATTTTGTTAAGTATTTAATAGTTAATTACTTATGTGTTATTCTTATTTAGATTAAATCTAAACGCCTCACAAAAGTACCACATTTAAGGTATGTTTGCAAGGAAATATTAAAACTTATTTTGGGCACATTTAAAAGTGAATTTATCCCATAATATAAGCCAATAAGCTAAAATTGGAGTTATGGGGAAACAATATAATCGGTGTGAAACCGGTGTTGTATTAGTTTTTGTGTTTAGCCGCCTATGGTTAACTATCATAGTAATTTAGTACATTTAACGCGTAAATTGTTCATCCTATTAATGAGGAATTTTCACAGCTTAAAATAACGTATAATGAAAATGCAAATTCAAGTAATGAAGTCGAAACTACACTGTGTAACCGTAACACAAGCGGAGTTAGACTATATAGGCAGTGTTACGATTGATGAAGATTTGATGGATGCCGCTAACTTAATAGAAAACGAACAGGTACATATTTTAAATAAAAATAACGGCGAACGATTTATCACCTATGTTATTAAAGGGGCAAGAAAAAGCGGAGTAATTTGTTTAAACGGGCCTGCTGCAAAGAAAGTAAGCTTAGGCGATGTGGTTATCATTATTTCCTATGCCGATATGGATTTTGAAGAAGCTAAATCCTTCAGGCCATGGGTAGTTTTTCCTAATACTGAAACCAACGGTTTAAAATAAGAATGTGAGCAAACGTACTAAATCTATTATACAATTTGTTGTTTTACTTAGTGTGGGAATTCTTCTGACTTGGCTATCATTGCGCTCTGTTTGGGCTGAAAAGGATAAAATCCTTAACTCATTTAAAACAGCCAATTATTTTTGGGTTATTATTTCAATACTTATTTCTTTATTTAGTCATTTTTTAAGAGCATTTCGGTGGAATTACTTGCTGAAGCCTGCGGGCTATTCAGTGAAGCTTCCGGATGCACTTGGAGCTGTACTGGTAGGCTATTTTGCAAATTACGGCTTGCCCCGTATGGGAGAAATAACGCGCTGCACCTTAGTTACCAAATATGATAAAGTGCCTTTTGAAATAGCATTGGGTACTGTTATAACCGAACGCATCGTGGACCTGCTTTTATTAACCGTAATATTTGTGCTTACTCTTTTTGCACAGTTTACACAGTTAAGTAATTTGGCTGCGCAATATATAATTGATCCGCTTAAATTAAAACTGAGTAGTATGGCTCAACACCCTACACAAGTCGTTATTTTAATTACAATATGTTTAGGGATGGTCGTCGGACTTTTTTTAGTCCGAAAAAAAATTTCAAAAGCATTGACCGGTAAATTCGGAACTATTATTAAAGGCTTTGCTAAAGGATTAAGTTCCGTAAAGGACATTGATAAGAAATTTCAGTTCATCGTTTTAAGCTTTGCTATTTGGGCTGCTTATTTTTATAGTCTATATGCCTGTTTCTTCGCGTTTAGCGGCACATCCCGGCTTGGTCAATCCGAATGCCTTGTTTTGTTATTGTTTGGCACTTTTGGCGTTGTATTTTCCCCGGGAGGCCTAGGGGCCTACCCTGCAATTATTACGGCTTTATTACTCTCTACGTATCACGTGGAAAGGATTTCAGCCGTTGCTTTCCCCTGGATGTCATGGACCTCCCAGTTCATTTTAATTATGGTGTTAGGCATATTAAGCCTTATTATACTTCCAATCATAAATAAAAATAAACCGGAAGATGTTGTATCATAAAAAATTATCAGAAAAATTTATTTCAAAAGAGTCGCTACCGGCACTTTTGAAAATGTGGAATGAGGCGAATCAAAAAATAGTTTTCACAAACGGCTGTTTTGATATTTTACACCGCGGCCATGTGGAATATTTATGTCATGCACGCGACCTCGGCGATAAAATGATAGTTGGCTTAAATACCGATGCTTCCGTTAAACGCTTAGGTAAATCGCCCGAAAGGCCTATTAATAATGAAGAAACAAGAGCTTTTGTATTAGCAGCACTTGAATGTATTGATGCCATTATTTTATTTGATGAAGATACACCTTATGACCTTATAAAGCTGGTTCAACCGGATATATTGGTAAAAGGCAACGATTATAAAGCAGAAGATATTGTTGGTTATGATATCGTTAAAGCTAAAGGCGGGTCAGTTAAAACTATTCCTTTAGTACAAGGCTTTTCTACTACAATGCTCATCGAAAAATTACGTTCGGAATAGCAAAAAACCGAATCTATTATAATTAGACACTTTTGCCCGTTAATATCTTATGGTTACAAGGAATTACTGCAAGCTGAATAAACTTTATTTTTGCGGTTTAATACACTGATTTGTCTAACCCGCTCAAGAAACTCGCCTCACAAACCGCCATTTATGGTTTAGGAAATGTGCTGCCCCGGTTTATTGGTTACCTGTTTACATTTGTACTTACTTATATTTTTAAAGAACCCGCTGCATTAGCCCCAAACGCGGTTTTTTTCGGGTACATCAGTTTCATGAATATTATTTTTACCTATGGCATGGAAACTGCTTTTTTTAATTTTGTTAATAAATCGGAGCAAAAAGAACGGGTTTACTCTACGGCCTTAATCTCACTTTTAGTAAGTACAGCAGGCTTATCATTAGTATTGATTTTATTTTCCGCCCCGTTGGCTGATCTTATTAAACAACACGGGCACGGTAATTTTGTAATATGGTGTGTGCTTATTATTGCTACCGATACCATAACAGCAATTCCTTTTGCGCGACTCAGGTTAACCAACAGCGCCAAACGCTTTGCGGTTATTAAGTTTGCAAACATGATGGTTAATTTGGCCGTTAATATTTTTTACTTCGTTATATGTAAACGTGCGCTTGAACATGGTGACGATTCTTTTTTTGCAAGCCTGTATAAGCCTGAGGTCGGTATTGGCTATGCTTTTTTAGCTCAGTTAATTGCCAATTTGGTTTCCATTGCTTTATTGGCAAACGAGTTTAAAGGCTTTGAGTATGTATTTGATAAAGTGCTTTGGCGTAAAATGTTTTTTTACGCATTGCCTTTATTAGTGCTTGGTTTGGCAGGCATGATCAATGAAACGTTTGACCGCCTTGTTTTAAATTATTTATTGCCGGGCAATATTGCGGATAATGAAGTAGGCGTATATAGTAATTGCTATAAGATCGCTATGTTGATGGCTATTTTTACACAGGCTTTTAAATATGCGGCAGAACCGTTCTTTTTTAATAATGCCAAGGATAAGAATTCTCAAAAGCTGAATGCTGTAGTAATGAAATATTACATTTTATTTTGCCTGTTTTTGTTTTTGGGAACCATGATGAACCTGCCATGGCTGCAAAAAGCCGTTAGTGAAAACTATAGAGTTGGTTTAGCTGTGGTACCTATTTTATTAATGGCTAACTTATGTGTGGGCGTGTATTGGAACTTATCAATTTGGTATAAGCTTACCGGGCAAACAAAGTTCGGCGCTTACATTACCATTTTTGGAGCGCTTATTACATTGGTTATTAATTTTATGTTTATTCCCAAATACAGTTACATGGCTTGTGCCTGGGCCACCTTTGCCTCCTATAGCAGCATGATGGTTGTATCGTATTTGCTCGGACAAAAATATTACCCGGTCAACTATAATCTTCGCAGTATTTTTGTATTTACAGGCCTTGCCCTAGGATTTTATTTTATTTCAACGTTTTATTCGGATATGCAAAGCATTTTATTAAAGTTATTTTTTAATAATGTGTTATTGCTATTATTCGGATGGATCTTTTATAAATTAGAATTTGATAATTTAAAGAAACTAAAACACCTTGACGCTAATTAATATGACAATACGAGTAGTAAACCAATCGAAACACGAATTACCACAATACGCTACAGAATTGTCTGCCGGGCTTGACCTGAGAGCAAAAATAGATGTACCTATGGAGTTAAAACCATTGGAAAGAACCTTAGTGCCGACAGGTTTATTTATAGAGTTACATAAAGGGTATGAAGCACAAATTCGTCCGCGAAGCGGCTTAGCATTTAAAAATGGAGTCACGGTTTTAAATTCGCCGGGGACTATTGATGCCGATTACCGCGGAGAAATAAAAGTGTTATTGGTAAACTTATCAAATACACCGTTTATAATTAATGATGGCGAACGCGTTGCACAAATGGTAATAGCGAAGCACGAGCAAATCACTTGGGAGCTAACAGAATCTTTAGACGAGACACAGCGGGGAGCAGGCGGGTTCGGGCATACGGGGACTAAATAATTTTTTAGCAAGCATCTTGATACAAAAATTCAAAGAGACAGAATTTTCATTCGATGTGACAGGACTCAAGTTTAAGTCGGTTCGAGTGATTTTTTGGCTGTCTCTTACAAAAAATTGTATCGAGAATATTCAGAACATTTAAACAACTTTCTTCAACCTTTCCGTTATTTCCAATACAGCAGGGCAAACCATGGTATTCCTGTAAGTAAGGTCTAAAATCTGTTCCATACGCTTACGATCAGTGTGCGGGTATTCCCTGCAGGCATTAGGCCTTGCTTCGTATACAGAGCAGTAATTGTCTGAACCTAAAAAAGTACAAGGCGCTTGTTTTAAAACGTAATCTTTGTCCTCATCTATAAGTAAATACGTTTCAATAAATTCTCCGGGCTTTACACGTAAATGCTTTGCAAGCCTTTCCACGTCACGGTTATAGAAAATAGGAGAAGTTGTTTTGCAGCAGTTGGCACAGGCCAAGCAGTCTGTTTTTTCAAAGAATTCTTCGTGCAATTGGTGAAACCTTGAATCTAAATTTTTGGCTTGGTACGTTTCAGTTTGTCAAAAAAAGTTCTGTTCTCTTTCTTAAGAGTATACGCGTTTCGATTATTTCTGTAAATCCAATAGCTTAATGTCGTTAGTTTTAAGGTTCCTGTACTGATTTTTTTAAATGATCCCGCTAATAAATTCTTCAGGGGTTTTAGAGTTCTCAACCGTAAAATTGCCTATTTTAGTGCGACATAGCGCATCCAAATAAGCTCCGCTGTTTAATGCCAATCCAAAATCGCGGGCAATGCTTCGTATATAAGTTCCTTTAGTACAGGCAATCCTAAAATTAACAAAGGGTAGTTCGCAGGCCGTTATCTCAAAATCCAGTATCTCAATAGGACGCGGTTTTAATTCAATTTCCTCACCAACTCTTGCCAGTTTGTATAAACGTTTACCATCTACCTTTACGGCGCTGAACATGGGTGGTATCTGCTCTTGCTCGCCAATAAATGATTTGGCGGTTTCGTAAACCATTTCTTTTGTAATATGTGCCGTAGGAAATACTTCGTTCACCGGTTTTTCTTTATCATAACACGGCGTAGTAGCGCCAATAAAAAAAGTACCGGTGTATTCTTTCGGCAAATCCTGAAATTGAGAAATTTCTTTGGTTTTTTTGCCGGTGCAAACGATTAATAAGCCTGTTGCTAAAGGATCCAGCGTACCGGCGTGTCCTATCTTTAAATGCACAAACTGATTGTCCAGTAATAAAGAAGGATGTTTTTTTAATGCATGCTTTAATTTGTTAACCGCCTGAAACGATGACCAGGTATAGGGTTTATTGATCAGTAAAAGCTCTCCACTACGGTAATCAGGTATCATGCAGGCTCGTTAAATGCTATGTCCCATTTTATCTTTCTTGGTCTGCATATATTTTTCGTTATGCGGATTAGAAGGAATAATAATAGGAATATTTTCTGTTACCACTAAACCATAAGCTATTAAACCTACCCGTTTTACAGGGTTGTTTGACATTAAGCGCATTTTACTTACGCCAAGGTCTCTCAATATTTGAGCGCCTACACCGTAATCGCGTTCATCCATTTTAAAGCCGAGCTCTAAATTAGCTTCAACCGTGTCACGGCCTTGTTCCTGTAATTTATAGGCTTTCAATTTATTTAATAAGCCGATGCCCCTGCCTTCCTGGTTCATGTATACAATAACACCTTTGCCTTCTTTCTCTATCATCTCCATAGCCTGGTGCAACTGCGGGCCGCAATCACAACGGCATGATCCGAAGATGTCACCGGTTACGCATGAGGAGTGTACGCGCACCAAAACGGCCTCATCTTTATCCCACTCACCTTTTACTAAAGCTAAATGTTCTTCACCGTTTGTATCTACTTTATAATCTATTAATTTAAAATCGCCCCATTTGGTTGGCATGTTCACTTCCACCTGTCTTGTAACAATACTTTCTTTAGCTAAACGGTAAGAGATTAGGTCTTTTATTGTCACTATTTTCAAATCGAATTGTTTGGCAACCTTTACTAAGTCAGGCAAGCGGGCCATGGTACCATCTTCATTTAACACTTCTACTAAAGCACCGCAAGGTTCAAAACCGGCAAGCTTTGCAAAATCAATTGTTGCTTCTGTATGGCCTGTTCTGCGTAATACACCGCCTGTTTTAGCGATCAACGGAAATATATGCCCGGGTCTTCCAAAGTCAGCTGCTTTCATGTTAGGATCAATCAAAGCCTGTACAGTTTTAGAACGATCTGCCGTTGAAATACCGGTAGTACAGCCGTGTCCCAACAAGTCAACAGAAACCGTAAATGCTGTTTCATGTAATGCTGTGTTGGAAGTAACCATTAATTCTAATTGTAATTCCTTGGCACGTTGCTCGGTAACAGCGGCGCATATTAAGCCGCGGCCGTGAGTCGCCATAAAATTAATGATCTCAGGTGTTATATTGCGGGCAGCTGTTAAAAAATCGCCTTCATTCTCACGGTCTTCATCATCCACCACAATAATCACCTTACCGGCTTTAATGTCGGCAATAGCTTCTTCAATTGTATTTACTTTAATTGTTTCCATTTGCGCGCAAATTTACGGATTTAATCCCTTTAAAGAGTTATTTTATGAATTATGTGCGCGTTAAGCCTATTGATTTTGCTTAACCGCAGAGAATTTATCAGGTAAATTTGCTAAATCTGAGAGGCCGTTTTATTTACCAAATAACTCTTCAACTACCTTTGTTCTGTGCGTAAAAATCTCTTCAATACGTTTTCTTATAAATAATTTATGTGCAACAGTGCCAAAAAACCCAAACGGTATCACATAATTTACATCATCATACATATCAACACCGTTGGGCGTTACAACAAAGGTGTGTTTATGATGCCATAATTTGTAAGGCCCGAAGCGTTGTTCATCCACAAAATAATGCCCTTCTTTAACATGTGTAATTTCTGTCATCCACTTTACGCGAATGCCTAATACAGGGGTTAGCGTATAGCTGATAATTTGCCCGGGGTACATCAATTCTCCGTCTTTTTTATCGGACGTGATATTAAAATTCATATCGGAAGGAGTAATCTTTTGCAGATTATTCGGTGATGAAAAAAACGCCCAGGCTTTCTCTAAAGAAATGGGTAAATGTTGCTTGCTTTTAATAGAATAGAATTGCATATAGTATATCTTTACGGTAAGACAATTAACTGAAAGCAATGTTTGAGGAATTTATTATTAATTTAAAAATAAAATTACAGCTTCCGCTTCCGGGGATTGATGCACAATTTGAAATGGCGCATTTAAAGAGGGAGAAAGTGTTGCATGATATGCCTGATGCAAAAAGTTACAGGCAAAGCGCTGTATTAATAGCAACTTACCCTAACGAATTGAATGAACCTGTTTTGTTATTGATTGAACGGGTGGCTTACGATGGTTTCCACAGCGGACAAATAGCATTACCCGGTGGGAAAGCAGAGCAAAGCGACGCTAATTTAGAAGCAACGGCTTTACGGGAATTTTTTGAAGAAACCGGAAGTGATGAAACACCTATAATCCTAGGCCCATTAACGCCCGTATTTATCCCGGTAAGTAAATTTGTGGTTCATCCTTTTGTAGGCTATTTAAAAAAACGCCCAAACTTTACGCTCAGTGAACGTGAGGTAGAGCAATTGATAGAATGGCCTTTAGCAGAGTTGATATTGCCTGAAACAGTTAAGCAAACAACCGTTGAGCCAATGCCCGGCGTAACGTTTAATACGCCTTATTTTGACATTAAGGAGAAAGTGCTGTGGGGCGCTACGGCTATGATTATGAATGAGCTGAAGTGGGTATTGAAATAAAGAATTGTTTAATAACAGCGGCTTTTATTGCACTTTGCCATACTGTTTAAATTAATATCTTTACACCTCTAAAAAATTACATTTTTGCAAAACATCAAAGCATATTTTAATCAGCTGGCGGCTAAACGAAAAGGTCGCGGAATCAGTAATTACTATTGGAAGGAAATTACCGATTATTGTAATTATTTTTCGCATGAGGATAGCTCTGTGCTTGAAATAGGCTGTGGCAGCGGTGATTTGCTGGCAGGAATTGCAGGGAGCAAAAAGACAGGGATCGATTTTAGCGAAGAACAAATTACATGGGCAAAAGAAAAACACAAAGATAAAAATATTGAGTTCCTTGTAATGGATGCCAATAATATTGCACTTCCGGGAACATACGATTTTATTGTAATCAGCAATTTAATAGGTTTTGTAGATGATATACAGGTAGTATTTGAACAAGCTAAAAAAGTATCACACGCCAATACAAAAATCATTGTCCAATATTATAATTCGTTGTGGGAACCGGCTTTAAAGTTTGCAGAGGTTATTGGACTAAAAACAAAAACACCGGTACAAAATTGGTTGAATGCGAAAGACGTGAACAATTTATTGTTTATTTCAGGCTTTGATGTTTACAGGAACAGTAAGCGTTTTATTTTTCCGTTTTATATTCCGTTAGTCTCCGAATTTTTTAATTTATTCTTAGCTAAATTTCCTTTTTTCAGGTTCTTCAGCTTAAACACATATTCCTTTGCAAAACCTTTACCATCCAGTAAAGAGGAAGATTACAAAACAAAATATTCTACTACGGTTGTTATACCTGCGCGTAATGAGAGCGGTAATATTGAAAATGCGATTACTCGTTTACCGAAATTCGGAAAGCACGTGGAGATTATTTTTATTGAAGGAAACAGCACGGATGATACCTGGTTAAAAATTCAGGAAATTCAAAAAAAATATGCTGCTACGCACGACATTAAAATAGGTCAGCAGAAAGGCAAGGGGAAAGCAGATGCGGTACGTGAAGGTTATAAAATTGCAACGGGGGATATTTTAATGATCCTTGATGCTGATTTAACCGTTCCGCCGGAAGATATTCCTAAATTTTATGACGCTATTGCCGGCAGTAAAGGTGATTTTATAAATGGCACACGCCTTGTATACCCTATGGATAAAGAAGCAATGCGCTTTTTAAATTATCTGGGAAATCATTTTTTCAGTTGGGCGTTTACCTGGTTGCTTGAGCAACGCTTTAAAGACACGCTTTGCGGAACTAAAGTGATGTTCAGGGAAGACTACATTAAGCTGACAAAGAACCGGAAATACTTTGGTGAGTTTGATCCTTTCGGAGACTTCGATTTGTTATTCGGCGCTCATAAATTGAACTTAAAAATTGTTGAGGTTCCAATCCGTTACAGGGAACGTACTTACGGAAGTACAAACATTTCCCGCTTTAAGCACGGCTTAATTTTACTGCGCATGTGCGCCTTTGCCAGCAGGAAGTGTAAATTTATTTAGATTAGGTTATTATTTAAGGCAAGCTTTACTAAAGCCGCCGTATTTTTTACGTTATATTTAGTCAGCATATTTTTACGATGCGAATTAATGGTGGTAACATCCAAAAATAATTTATCGGCAATTTCCTGATTGGTAAATCCTTCGGCTATCAAGTCAAGTACCTCCTTCTCTCTACGTGTCAACATAGGAATGGCTTCATCGGTTGTTTTATTTTTCAGGGCCTGCGATACTGAAAAATTTACATACGTTTTTCCTTTTACGACCGTATGTATGGCTTCAATAATTTCTTTTTTAGAGGCGTCTTTCAGTAAATAACCGGAAGCGCCGTTCTCTATCATTTTACGAATAATACTGGCCTGTTCCGATGTACTTAGCCCGATGATATGTATGGCAGGATATTTCTGTTTTATTTCTTTACACAAATCAAGCCCGCTTTTTTGCGGAAGGTTAATGTCCATAAGGATCACATCGGGAGATCCTGTTTTTAAAAACGCTAATAATTCATCCGGCATTTTTGCACTTCCTGCCCACTCAATATCTTTTTCAGTTTCCAATAACGAGTGAATGCCCTCAATAATGAGTTGGTGGTCGTCTATAATAAATACTTTAATCATGCGTTATGTTTGGTATTTCAATGTTTATGGAAGTGCCTTTACCAAGAGCGGTTTGTACATCCATTTTGCCGTTAATATAAGCTACTCTCTTTTTTAAATTAAGGTACCCGATGCCTGTATTATTTTTTAAAATGTCCGGGTTAAAGCCTTGGCCGTCATCCTCAACGGTGATGCTTAATACATCTTCCTTTTTTATAAGCTGTACTAAAGCGGTTTGCGCATGTGCGTGCTTTAAAATATTATTTACCAATTCCTGTATAATACGGTAAATAGAAGAGGTTTTACTTTGCGGAATTGTATCATCATTTAATTCAAAAGATTGGTAGGTAACCTGCAAGGCGTGGCTTTGATCTATGCTCTCGCAAAAATCTTTTAAAGCAGTGTCTAAACCAAAGCGCACCAAGGCTTCGGGCATCATGTTATGTGCAATGCGACGCAGTTCCTGTATAGATGTATCCAATAAAGCAATGCTGCGGTCGAAGGCCAAAGAATTTTCAGGTGAAATAGTTAAGGTACTTTTTACATGACTGAAAGAATATTTTGCGCCCGATAAAATACTTCCTAATCCATCATGTAAGTCTTTAGCAAGTCGTGTCCGTTCCTCTTCTTGCCCCTGCAAAACGGAGCGTGTAGCCAATAACCGTTTTTCAGTTTCGAGCTCATTTATTTTTTGTTGCTGTAGTGTTACATCCGAGAGCATTAGCTTTCTTTTTTGCCGGTAATTTTTATAGATCAATGAACTGATCAATAAAATAACGCTGATGCCTGCCGTTAAGCCCCAAATGAGGAGTTGCTGTTGTTTTTTAACTTGTTGTAATTCTAAGATCTGATTTTCCTTTTTTGTGGTTTGGTAATTGATTTCTAATTGCTCAATTTCTTTGGTCACTTCTTTTTCGTTGGCTACATCCTGCAAATTTTTAGAAACCATTAAGTTTTCGTAACCCGCCTTATAGTTATTTGTTTCAGCGTAAGCTGAAGACACTACTTTGTAAATGCCCGCCAGATCAGCCGTAATACCATTTTTCCTGCCAAAGGAAATGGCCTTTTCGCCATACTTAATAGTTGAAGGAAAATCTTTTTTTAGATAATAACAGCGCGCCAAAATTTTAAGCGCTTCCATTTCACTGTATTTCGAGTCGATAGCAGTAGCACTCTTAAACGCCCGTAATGCATAGTCAATACTTTTGTCCGTCCTATTTTGTTTTACATAAATTTCAGCAAGCGTTATGTTCGCATTGATTTCAAGATAGGTACTTTTAATTTTTTGGGCTACATCCAATGCAATATTAATATACTTTTCTGCTTCTTTTAACCGGTTCAATTTATTTAATTGCATTCCCGCATTCAGTCCGGCAGTGGCTATCTCGGCACTATCTCCAATTTGTTGTGCTTTTTCAAACGCTTTTGTATGGTATTTAAATCCTTTGTCGGGCTGCCCTATATTTGAAAACACACCTCCTATATTATCGTAAGCAACAGCAAGATTTTTATTCAGGTTTAATTCTTCAAACACTTTTACAGCTTGTAAATAACAGGAAACAGCTTCATTATATTTAGCCATGTTATTGTAGCTGGAACCGGTGTTAAATAAACAAATGGCCACCTGTTCTTTTGTTCCTTTCTTTTTAGCAAGCTCCAAACTTTCCAGGTTTAACTTTAAGCTTTTTGCATAGTTTCCCTGTTGGTTTAATATATAGGTATAGTTTGCATAGTATTTTAAATCTCCGTTGAGGTAATCTATTTTTTGAGACAGCTCATGCATTTTAATATAACAGGCAGCGGCACTATCCATGCTGTAGGTTTCCCACCACCAGCCGTATCTCATGTAGGCCAGGACCTTATTCGAATCTTCTTTCATTTTTGATAGAAGGATCATAATTTTTTCACGCCCTTTCGGGCTTGGTAATTGGCTATAGGAAGCAATTGTTAGAAGCAAAGTTATCAGTAAAAAAAGTAACCGTTTCATTATACAAAATGAGTTTATCTGTAAATATAATTTATTGACAAATCAATTTCTGCATTTGTTTATACAAAAATGAAGAATTGTTGCGCAGATTAAATTCCCCCTTTTAGGGGATAATATAAAAGAGGTGGCAAAATACCTTTGTAGAGAGTTTATGAATGATTTTATAAATACTAAAAGAATAATAAATTAAAATACGCATCATGAAAAAAATCTTTACAACCATTACGCTGCTTGCATCCTCTTTATACGGTGCAGCGCAGGCCCCTGCATGGGTTAAATACTCAGGCCCTTCTAATTATGCCAATTACGATGTAACCGAAGTTTCAGTAGGAACAGATAGTTTGGGAAATGTATATACAGGCGCCTCTATGGCAGATACGGTAAATAATTCCAATAAGGCTATGCTGATAAAATACAACAGTACCGGTGTTCAACAGTGGATTAAGACATACGATAACAATGATGCGAGCTCAGGCTATAACGGCACTTATGTGGTGTCTGTATTAGTGGATAAAGCAGGCAACAGTTACGTGTGCGGTTACGGGAAACATGACCATGTGAATGCGGAAGATTTTATGGTTATGAAATACGATAACGCCGGCAACCAGCTATGGGTAAAATATTGGGACGGGGGCCAGCATACCAAAGATTATCCAACGTCTGCCGCCTTTGATAATGCAGGCAATATAGTAGTGGCAGGAGTAGCTAATTACTTTGGGACCAACAGCGATGATGTAGGTGTAGCAAAATGGTCTACTGCCGGAACTTTTCTTTGGTCGTATACATACAATAACAGCTCTACCAATGGGGAAGACAGGGCCTTGGCCGTGGCTAGTGACATCAGCAATAATACTTTTATTACGGGTTCAAGTTACGGATCAAGTGCCCGCGATATGATCACTATAAAAATTGATAATACGGGAGCAAGTCAATGGGTACAACGCATGGCACGCGGTGCAAGCAGCGATGATGAGCGCGGATTGGGCGTTGCTACTGATGTTACAGGTAATTGTTACGTAACAGGTTCGGTAGCCGATTGGCAGACAGTGAAGTATAGCCCGAGTGGTACTATTTTATGGACTAATACCTATACAGCTCACGATTTAAACCGTTACAATACAAAAAAAGTAATAGTAGATAAGCATAATAATGTGATTGTAACCGGGGATGCCGGTGTATCTACTGCCAACCAGGGTGATCTGGTAGCGTTTAAATTAAATAATATAACGGGAACTTCTGTATGGAATATCAGTTTTAATAATAGAAGCAGCGATAACTTTACAGACGCGATAGTAGATACAATGGGCAATATATACATCTCCGGTTATTTTGACGGTGTAAACGGCGGAGATATAAGCGCTTTAATTTTATCACCCATCGGTGCAGTACTATGGAATTCGACTTTCAGCAATCCACTTCGTTCAAGCGGAGGAGACAGGCCTTATCAAATAGTATTGGATAATAACCGGAATATTATTATGGCAGGTGTTTCGGAAACAAGAGGCAGCGGTGCCGACGCCATAGATGTTGTGACTCTAAAATTCGGCACACAATACGTAACAGGTATAAAAAATGCGGAAAATAAAACGTTTGAAATGAGCGTTTATCCTAACCCGGCAAACGATTATTTAACGGTTAGCGTAACGGAGCAAGCGTTGGTTGGCTCAACTATTGCACTTTACAATATATTAGGTGAAAAAGTAGCGGATGAAAAATTAAACAGTCTTACACAGCAGCTTAATTTAAATACTATAGCAAAAGGTGTATATATTTTAACTATAACAACGGGGCAGGTGCAAACGAGCAAGAAGTTGATAATAGAATAGGAGAAGCACCTCTCATTTAAAACCCCCAACGAACCATTTGTTGGGGGTTTTATTTTATGTATTAAAATTAGTTTATTACTGCACATTAATTAATGTAATATCAAAAATTAAAACGGAGTTAGCAGGAATGCTGCCCGATGCCTGATCACCATAGCCTAACGCTGAAGGAATTAATAATATGCCTTTACCGCCTTTTTTAAAAAGAGGAATGCCTTCCTGCCATCCTTTAATAACAGATGTTAAGCCGAACGAAAGACCTGTAGAAGCGCTTTGGTCAAACACAGTGCCGTTGGTTAAATACCCCTTATAATTAACTGTAACGTTTGAACTTGCGTTGGGCTGTGCGCCTGTGCCCTGTGTTGTTATAACGTAGTATAGGCCGTCACTTGTAGATTGTGCATTAAGCTTATTATCAGCAATGTATTTAGTAATAATATCATTGTCTGTCTTCGCCTGGTCTTTTGCTTTTTTCTTTTTACAGGAAATAATTAAGCTTACCAATGCGATTATAAATACACTAATGATGCCTGTTATAATTTTATGTTTCATATTCAATTTTTATTTTTTGATGGTCAACCCTTTTTGTGTCAATATAATTTCCAGTTCAGTTATAAAACCGGCTTGCCCGGGTATTATTTTTTTATGTGCTTCTTCCGTGTTAAACCATTGTGCTTTATCAACTTCAGGAAATGACTGTATTTTCCCCGATTTAGGCGGCCAAGGCATTTCAAAGGTATTACTCTTTAAGTGTGTTACATCCATAATGCCTTCTGCGGCCCAAGCGTGGATGAGCTTACCGCTTTTTTGTTTCAATGATTTTAAAGGTATAAAACTACCGTTAATGGTCTGTCCTGTTTCTTCTTCAAATTCCCTTTTAGCAGCGGTTAAAGGTTCTTCATTTTCTTCGAATTCACCTTTGGGAATAGTCCAGGCACCTCCATCTTTCTTTGCCCAAAAAGGTCCGCCGGGGTGCACTAACAAAACCTGCAAACTTTTTTTGTGAATTTGATATAATAAAATACCCGCGCTTTGTTTCATTACCTATCAACTGATTGTATGTTTAATGCCGGCGGCTTCCAAAAGCTTAACAGCAGTTGCCCTAATGGCAGGTACAGCTACCGAATTCCCAAATTGCTTGTATGCCGATGCATCCGCTACGGGTATAATGTATTGGTCGGGGAAGCCTTGCAGCCGTGCCCATTCGCGCGGTGTCATTTTACGAATACCTTCCCGGTTAACTACCCCTTTAATTTTTGTTTCCGGAGTAAAATCTTTAATTCTGTGATCTAATACCAGGTTACGCTCACGCCCCATACCACCGCAAACCACAGCATTGGCAATGCCCGTGTCAGGTATAATTTCAAAACCAAAACCGTTTCCTTTGCCGGCATGCCTTGCTTTATGATCGTATAACGTTTGCAGGTATTGTGTAGATAAATAATAACGGGTAGGCACTACTTTTTTTTCTTTTACTTTGGCAAAGGTAACCTGCTTACCGTTAGGTTTAGGGTATTCAAACTCAGTTACTTTTTGATCTTTTCTGAAACCGACAATGTAAATACGCTCACGGTTTTGCGGTACGCCAAAATTCTTTGCATTCACCACTTTCGGCTCCGGGACAAAATAGCCTAAATCGTTACGTAACACGTTTAGTATAGTTTCCAGCGTCTTGCCTTTATCATGGTTTCTTAATCCTTTTACATTTTCCAGGAAAATAGCTTTAGGTTTTTTCCGTTTAATGATCTCTGCTACATCAAAAAACAAGGTTCCTCTTATGTCTTCAAAACCACCCCGTTTGCCGGCAATTGAAAATGCCTGGCAGGGAAAACCGGCACAAAGCACATCAAAGCCATTGGGAATATATTTTTTAGTTTCTTCTTTTGTAATATCCCCAAAAGGTACTTCACCGTAATTTGTTCTGTATGTTTTTTGTGCCTGCTTATCCCACTCGCTGGTAAATACGCACTTCCCGCCTAGGCTTTGCATAGCCATTCTAAAGCCGCCAATGCCTGCAAACAGGTCAATAAATTTAAAAGTATAGTTTTCGGGAGCAGGGAAAGATACATTCGATGCTTCTTGAAATAATTGCTTAAAGACCTCTTCTTTAGTTTCGTTAATTTTTTCTTTTGGAAATTTGTGAGCAGATAATTCTTTTATAAAAGTTTCCGCATCTTTTTTATATAATTTAGAATCTCCGCCTGAATTGTGCAGGTAATGTGTAATAACGGCCTTTTTATTATCGTGCCGTATGTTTGATGAACTATTGAACTTTTTGTCATCCAAATCTTCAATGGATATTTTTTGCTTTGGCTTCATGTATGACGAGTTCAATTTTATCGGTACAAGATTGCACATTTTTCTCTATCTCTTTACCCCAAAACCGTAAAACTTTCCAATTATCTTTTAACAAAAAAGCGTTCACTTCCTTGTCTCTTTCCATGTTTCGGCCAATTTTGGCCAGCCAGAATTCCTGATTACTTTTGTGCTCGAACTTTTTTGTTTCCCAATCTTTTCCGTGCCAAAACTCACTATCCACAAACACCGCAATTTTTAATTTTTTAAAAGTAAGGTCCGGCTTGCCATATACCGATCGGTCATTTTTCCTGTACCTGTACCCTTTTGCCCAAAGCGCTTTTGAAAGTAAGATTTCAATTTTTGATCCTTTACTTTTAACGGCTTGCATGTTTTTACGCCTTTGCTCTTTAGATAACGTATCCATTTAACAAAATTAATAAGGTAACCGGTAATAGGATGTGAAAATATATTAAATTACAATAAAGCATTGTAGCGTTAATATTACTTACAAAAGTAAAGATTAGTTATTGCCTATTTCGCTTTCCTTGTAGTTCCAATTACGCGCCCAATTTTTTTGGGATAATTCATGCTGTTTGGGGAATTTCACCAACAATAAATAGAAATAAAACCCCAACCTGTACTATTAACATACTGATTAACAGGTATGGGGTTTTCTGATGATTTAGTAATTTAAAAGTATTTACTTAAAATTTTCAATCATGACACGTATTATTATAGCCATAGCAGCCTTTACTTTAATGTTAAATCAAAATTTAATAAGCGGAGAGCCAACAAAGCCGATAGGAGACTTAACCTACTGCGCTGAAATAAAAGACAGCACACTTGTAATAATGAGGGATGGAATACAATTAACGGAAGATATTGTGTTTGATAATGGAACAGAAGTTAAAACTGATGGAAGGGTTATTTTTCCTGACGGTGTGACTGCAACTTTAAAAGCGGGCGACTGTGTAGATAAATCAGGCATTATTAAAGTTGAAAAAGATGTGCCAATTAAATAGTAATAGTCAAAGCTCATAAAAAAAGTCGCACTTACAATGTAAATGCGGCTTTTTTATTTAGGACGTTACACGTTACACTGTATTTATTTAATAGATACAGGAACTTCAAGGTTTTCCCAAATCAGGGAAATGCCTATAGAATTAACCGTGTATTTTAAACGCTCGCTCATAGCAGATGCTTTTTTCGGTTTAACGTTCACGCGTAATGCATCTTCTTTATCTTTATAATCGTAAGCTCCCCATTGTTTAGCTGTTTTATTAAAGATAATCGTCCATTCTTTTTCACTAGGTATTGCAAAGAAACTGTATTTTCCTGCAGGTAAAGATTTACCTTCTACTTCAATAGCCTTATCGGTAGTAAAAGTAGTTGCTTCGTTAGCGCCTGTTCTCCATACTTTACCATAAGGAACTAAATCACCCCATATTTTACGTGCTTTTACGGATGGACTGCCGTAATTGATGGTGATCATTGCATTGCCCACTTTTCCACTTACGCTGTCACGCGGACTTTCTATAGGTTTTTGCGCCTTCGCATTAAATGAGAAAAAGAATGAAAGAATAAGTGACAAGATGCCGGCTGTAATTGTTTTTTTCATGTGAGTTTAGTTTTGGTTATGGATTAAAGATACTATTATTTGCAGCCGGAGTAAATCGTGATGCTTAGAATAAAGGTATTTTAACTTAAATTTTATTTTGTATAAGTCTATTATATAACAACTCCCGATAACCTAAGATAAACGCCGTTCATCAACCGACTTTTTATAAATAATAAGCCCTATTTTTAGTCTATGAATTTTTCATACTTTAATTTTTGGATCAGGAATAGTATTTTATACCTGTTCTTTTGTCTACTGGGCCTCATCATGGTACTGCTCGACAAAAACCATCCTATTCATTGGCACGATAAGGTATTACGCACTGTATTTGAAGGGGCCGTTATTATTTTAATTGCGCATATACAGATCTATATTCATAATGTGTTTTTGTATAAAAAGTATTTTAGTAAACACAATGTTAAATACCTTATCGGGACCGTTATTTTATTTGCAAGTTATTTCCTTATTAATTATTTTACGCCGTTCAGGTTTATGCAAAATGAAAGCCCTGTTACCATGGGTATTTCCGTTTTCCTTATCTACCTTATAGGCTTAGGCTTTTATTACATTCATAAAAATATTCTGGAACGGAATTTATTATTCCAAACCGAATTAATAGAACGCGATGAAGAGATCAGGCATTTAAAAGCTCAGCTGAATCCGCATTTTTTATTTAATGCCCTTAATAACCTTTATGGAACGGCACTTACAGACCCAGCCGAAACACCTGACAAAATATTGGAGCTTTCAGAGTTACTGCGTTACCAGATTGAATCTTCAAAAAAAGAACGGGTATCGTTGGAAGATGAAATTGAATTTATAAAGAAATATTTAAGCTACGAGCGAAACCGAAACCCAAAACTGCTTATTAATTTTGAAACAGATATTGATACAGATAGAGTGACGTTATCGCCCATGCTGTTTATGCCTTTCATTGAAAATGCCATTAAATACAGCAGTTACACGGATAAGCCGGCCTTTTCAATAAGTATTGTAGCAGATAAACGTAAGCTGATTTTTAAAATAGAAAATAATTTTAACGAGAGCGGCCGTAAATTTTCAGGGACCAATACAGGGATCTCTAACACAAAAAAAAGATTAGAGCTGATGTATAAAAACAAACATCAATTATTGATCAATGAAGTAGATGAAATTTATACGATTGAACTCATTATAAAGTTATAATATCAATATGAAATATAAATGTTTAATTGTAGACGATGAAGCCCCTGCCCACAAGGTATTGCACTCACACATCAGTAAAATAGAACAGCTTGAAATAGCCGGAGATGTATACGATGGTAAAGAAGCCATTGATTTTATGATTAAAACAAAAGTGGATATTTTATTTCTTGACATTGAAATGCCAAAATTATCGGGGCTTGAATTAATGCAATGCCTGCCTTATCACACACCTATTATATTGACAACGGCTTACAGCAATTTTGGTTTTGAAGCCTATCAGAATGATGTGGTTGATTATTTATTAAAACCAATCTCTTTTCCGCGGTTTTTAAAATCAATTAATAAAGTGATAAAGATTATCGGGACCGAAAAAGAGCCCGTTAAATTTCCGGATATTGAATTAAAATATGAGGGGATCTTAAAAGTAATCAATACCAAGAATATTTTGTTTATTGAAGCCGTTGGAAATTACATTAAAATTCATTTAGAAAATGAAAAACCAATGCTTGTTACGCAAACCCTTAAGTACATTGGCTCTCTGTTGCCTCCTCACTATTTTACCCGTATTCATAAATCGTATATTGTAAAACGGGAAGCTATTATGGATATTAAGAAAACTGAAATTACCTTAACAAATAAAGCAATATTACCTATAGGGCGGAAGTATTCTGTATTGCTTGAGTAAATTTTGAAACCCACATAGGCACACAGATTATAAAACTAAAACTTTCTATGTATCTATGCGGTTAATCAAACTATTAATTACCTAACTTATAAAGCATTTTTTGGTGCAAAGAAATAGCCCCTAAAAATGTTTTCTCTTTTTTGTAAGGCATGTTAAATTCAAGTGCCGTTGCTTCAACGATCTTCGAAATTTTAGGATAATGCACGTGTGAAATAGCAGGGAATAAATGGTGTTCTACCTGGTAATTTAATCCCCCTACTAAATAAGAAATCAACCGGTTTTCGGTGGCAAAGTTCATGGTTGTTCTTAATTGATGCTCAATAAAATTGTTTTCTAATGCACCGTCTACAACTAAAGGAAATTCATTTTCTTCGGTAACGTGAGCCACCTGAAACACCATAGCCAGTGTTAATCCGGCAACATAATGCATAATTAAATAACCCGTAAGCCAATTTAAAATGGTCATTTGCGGAATTATAAAATAAGGGATCAACATATACGCGTAATACGCTATTTTAGAAATGATAATAATAGCAAGCTCTTTACTTAAAGTTGTTTTCGCAGCTTTTAAGTAGCCATCCTTATTATACCGCACCACTTGTTTAAAATCTTTTGTGGTGCTCCACATAAATGTCATTAATCCGTAAAAGAACCAAGCATATAAAAACTGAAATTTATGAATCGTCTTTTTTTCAGCGTGAGGCTCAAAACGTAAAAACCCTATAGGCGCGATGTCTTCATCATAATCATGTACATTGGTATAGGTGTGATGAATAATGTTATGTTGAATTCTCCAATTCAATGAATTGCCGGAAGCTAAGCCGATGGAAAAAAATCCTAAAATTTTATTGAGCTTGTCACTCTTGCTATAACTTCCGTGGTTGGCATCGTGCATTACACACATACCTATGCCTGCCATACCCAATCCCATTAAAACAGATAGCATCAGCCAAACTAACTTGCTATCAAAGACATTACATACGATTAGAAAATAAGGAACAAGATAGGCGGCAAACATTACAACGGTTTTTAAATAAAGATGTATGTTGCCGTTTTTGCTAAGCTTGTTGTCTTTAAAATAAGAGTCTACCCTTTTACGCAGCTCTGTTTGAAAATTACGATTTGAATTATTATTGAATCTTACCGCCTGTGTGCTCATAGTATTATAAATTAAATTATGGTACAAAGTTCAGAATTGAATCATCGACAAGCCCTGAAAAAGGGATTAAGCGTTTAATTATTATATAAACGCCGTTTGTCCGTTTCAATAAGTACAGTATAAAAACAGATGTTTTCATAAAAAAACAGGAAATGAGTTGGAACCTTACAGATTAACCGTTTTCAAAAAATCGATTTATTCGCTTTATTTCTGAGCCGTATCTCAGCTTAATAAATATACTAAAGTGTGGATTTAATAACTTTTTCTTTCTATGCCATGTGTAATGAACGCATAATTTACCTTACACACATGTATAAATAAAACATACATAGTGTATTAAAAATACTTACGTGATATTATCTGCCTGTTACCCTAAAATATGACTTTTGTAATAATGGCTAAAATACACATAGGCAAGAAGATAAAGGAAATATGGAAAATTTCCAGATTAAAAGGAACAGAATTTGCTTCAATGATCAACAGGGACCGTCAGGTAATTTATGACATTTTTGATCGTGAAACTATTGATACTGGATTACTCCAAACCATTAGCACTGTTTTAGAACATGATTTCTTTGCTTACTATAGTCAGCAAAACCAATTAAGCCAAACTAAAGAAGGTAAACCTGATTACGGCTTCGCTACCAAAGAGGATTTTTTGGTACTTAGTAATACATTGGAAGTATTAGCTCTGCAAATGCAAAAGGTCCTTGAACAATTGCCTCAAAAGAAAGCAGCATCTAAAAAGAAATACGGTAAAAAATAAACTCCTGTATTTTATGATACTGAAGTATTTTCACAAATAGCCGGCACTATAAAAAGAGTTTTCTATGCTGCCAGTGTTGTTTTTTCCGTATGTATTATATTAAATTCAAGCGGTTGCTCTTTTTCTTTCAATTTAGCAATTGCCAGGTTGGCTCTTTCCTCTGCCATTAATTCTTTTTTAATGATCCATTTTTCTCCTTGCAATTTATTCATCACCTTATCATAAGGCATATATATAACTAAATTTAAAAGGCCGTTTAACTTTGCATTTAAACTATGAGCTAATTTTCGGTAGCTTACTGAAAAACCGCCGTCCACGTACGTAATATAATGCCAAAAACCGCTTGGCATAAATAATGAATCACCGTGTTCTAAAATACATTCCTGCACTTCAATATATTTTAAGCCGGGGTATTTTTCGTAATCCGGGTTATCAAGATCAATTAAGGAATGTGTATTAAAAGGTAGGCGGTAAAGTAAATCAGAATATTCAGGAGCGATCAACATTACTTTTTTGCGTCCGTAAAACTGTGTTAACAATACGTTTGACATGTCAATATCCTGATGGATGCGAACTTTAATGTCTTTAGCGCCAAAAAACATATAACCGATCCTTCCTAATATTCCTTTAAAAAAATCAGGGCATGGAAAGTCTTTTCTTAATTCAGGTTTGCATTTAAACATATTAAATAAAAACATGCGCAGGGTTGTGGGTTTGTTTTCAATAATTGTATTTACATATTCTACAAAAGGCATTTTTAAATCAGGGGTTGTAAAGGCAGAACCTTTGTTGCTGTTGCTGTTATCAAATACATCAACCATCACTGACCCGCAAAGGTCTTTTATATAATCAATGGTCCATTTTTTACCTGCAGGGTATGCATTCGCCAAGCCTTTTATTACTATCGGTTTTTGCGGCACTAAATACCGGTTTTTAAATTCTTTGGGCGTAATATCATGAATGGTTTGAATAGACGATGTTTTCATATAAACTTACGGATTGAGTTAAAAAATATAATACAATTCTATACCGGATTTCAGCAAATTTGAAAACGTCTAATACTCTTAAAAAACTAAAATCAGGTTAATTTTTTATAGAAGAGAGTAAAATTATCTACAATTTTACTGCCGTTATAGTTAACTTTACTTTATGAGTTTGAAACTGCCTCTTTCTAAACAAATTGCTTACGCCTTTGGTATGATGGGATGGAGCATCATGATAAACCTAATAAGTGTTATTCTGGTTTACCTGTATGTACCGCCTCAAAATAGTGGACTTCCAAACCTTATTACCCAAATAGCTATTTTTGGGATCTTTAATGTGATTGCTATTATTACGGCGGGAGGAAGACTAGTGGATGCTTTTTATGATCCTTATATTGCACAAGTAAGCGACCGGAGCAACCATCCTAAGGGCCGAAGAATTCCTTTAATGAAGAAAGCAATTATTCCTTCCCTTATTTTTTGTTCCCTTATTTTTTTTCCGTTGCATAAAGAACAATCAAGCTTAAATATAATGTGGCTAACGGTTACATTAATTGGTTTTTATGTTTCTTCAACCACCTATATTATTCCGTACAATGCTTTATTGCCTGAGCTTGCGCCAACGTCAGCCGATAAGGTAAGGCTTTCCACATGGCAATCAATAGGCTATGTAATTGGTATCGGCACGGCCTCCAATGTGTTTAATTTAACCAATTTTATTCAGCATCAATTTCATATTGAAGCAAGACTTAATGCGTTGCAATACGCGGTAATTGCATTGGCTCTATTAGGTGCGACAGCATTATTGATAACAGTACTTGCCATTGATGAAAAAAAATATTCCACAGCGGTGCCACACGCCATTCCTTTAAAAAAAGCATTGGCTCAGGCATTTAAAAATAAAAATTTCCTGCTATTTATTGTCGCTGATTTCTCTTATTTTATTGCTGTTACCATTATTACTTCGGGCTTATTATATTTTATTACGGTACTGTTACAACTTCCGGAGTCACTGGGTAATAAGCTGATGATTACTATGGTATTAGTATCTTTTATTTTTTACCCGATAGTAAATTATCTGGCAAAAAAAATAGGTAAAAAGAAAATTGTGATCGTTTCACTGGTTTTACTGTCCGGAATATTTTTAGGAATTTATTTTTTAGGAAAATTTCCTATGGATCCAAAAACACAAATCTATGGATTAATCGCTTTGGCGGCTATTCCTTTAGCCTCACTTAATATTTTGCCCAATGCCATCCTTGCAGAAATAATAGAGAAAGATAGCCGTGATACAAAAGAAAATAAAGAAGCTATTTATTTTGCAGTGCGATACTTTTTTGTTAAGATCGCGCAAACCTTTGGTATCGCTCTTTTTTCAATGTTTTTAATTTACGGGAAAGATGTAGGAAATGATTTCGGAATAAGGCTGAATGGAATTCTAGGATTCGTTCTTTGCTTTGCCGCATCCATTATTTTCTTGAGATTTAAAGAAGAGAGGCAATAGGGGAAATACGTGAAATAAAAATGCATTCTACATCAGCAATTACAGTAACTATACTGAACATTTATAGTTTACCTTCCCGTATTATTCGGCCTTGTATAAACCAACTGCATCACATTTATATTACGTGTAGCAAAAGCCGCTTCGCAATAGCATAAATAATAATTCCATTTGCGGACAAAATAATCATCGAAGCCTATCTTTTTTACTTCGGAAATATGTTCATTAAAATTTTTGTACCAAACATTTAAGGTATGTGCATAATGTAATCCAATATCTTTAAGATCAACCAATGTTAAGTCACTTGTGCTGTTAACCGCTTGGTTAATGGCGGCTACAGAAGGCAATAGCGATCCCGGGAAAATATGTTTTTGGATCCAGTCAACACCGGTCTTTAAACTTTCAAAACGCGAGTCGGGGCACGTAATGGTTTGTATGGCGAAAATACCGTCTTTCTTCAACAGCTCGCTGCATTTTTTAAAATAGTCGTTATAAAATTCAGCCCCTACCGCTTCCAACATTTCTATGGAAACAATTTTATCAAATCTCCCTTCCATTAACCGGTAATCTTTAATAAGAATAGTAATCTTGTCTGATAAATTTTCTTTGGCAATGCGTTCTTTGGCAAGCTTATACTGTTCTTCCGAAATGGTAAGTGTGGTAACTTTACAACCGTAATTTTTGGCCATGTAGATAGCGTTACCTCCCCAGCCACTGCCAATCTCCAATACATGGTCGGTCGGCTTTAAATTAAGCTGCTTACATAAACGCTCGTATTTTGCCAGCTGGGCATCCTGCAGAGTCATTTTTTCTTGCGTATAATAAGCGGAAGAATAAGTCATGGTGGGATCTAAGAACAACGAAAAAAAATCATTATTGAGATCGTAATGTTCCGAAATATTTTTACGCGAGCCCGCAATGCTATTAGCCCGTTTGGAATGATACACTTTATTAATGGCCTTTAAAACATTAAGTATAAAAGATTTTACACTACTACCTGAAACCGTAGGAGCGTGATCGATATTTAATAAAAACCATTTAATAACATCGGTAATATTATCTGTATCCCAATCACCGTCTACATACGATTCACCAAAGCCAATATCGCCGTATAATACACACCGTTTAAAAAACACTGCGTTTTTAATACTCATGTTACAGGAAGCCCCTTCGCCGTTACCAATGCTCATTTCAGAGCCGTCCGGCAAAGTAATAACTGCTTTTCCTAAAGGCATTTTTGCTAATAAACCTAAAATTACTTTTTGGTAAAAGCTTTCTTTAGGGGATGTTATGCTAACTGATGTAAACATTTTTTATAGATACGAAGATATAATTTTATTTTTTAATTCTTGTTATACTTACGATAGACGTTCTTTTGCAGATTTAACATATCTCCTTTTTTACGATACGGAATTTTCTTCATCCATAATAATAAAGCGTTCCAATGAATTAATGTAATAATTTGTAAGGTTAAAAACGGAAAACGAAAACTGTACCATAGTAAATTAAGGGTTGTCAATGGTTTTTTAATACCTGTTAAAGTGCTGATGAATACACGTTCTCCTTTATCAAATGTATCAATGCGAATTGTAAGTTTTTCGCCGGGAATACTTAAATTAAAATCAAAATTGGCATCGTGGTTAAAAAACGGCGACACGTAAAAATGCTTGATCGTGTTTAAATGATACGTGTTTTGGTTAAGTGTTTCTTTAGTTAACAAATAAGGTTTCATTTCTCCGAATGTATTCCCTACTTCCGCTACACTGCATAGAGGCTCATTATTTGAATCAAATACATAATAAAAAGAAACGGGATTAAAATTATAACCAAGGATATTTAAATTAGTTAAGCACATTATTTTACTTATTGGAAGATCAACTCCGTTCTGTTTTAAGTAATCTGTAATGTGTTGTTTTGTGTTTTTTGATGTATCCGGGTTATCAATCGGTAGTTGCAAATGTTCTTTATCCCGAAAGCTGAAAAAGTTGAAACGATTTAAACTAAAAAACAGGAATTTCTTTTTAAGTAATTCAAGCTCATCTAAGTCAATATAAAACATAAACACATTATACCGGAAGTGATGCTTTTTGGGAGCAAGCCTGTGGTGCATAACGGTAGTTTTATAGAGGGAAGAGAGCATGTTTATTAATTGTTTAACCACATAGATATATAGAACACCTGAGATTGCCGCTTTGTTTATCCTTTAATCATTTTACACAATTCAACCGCACTTTTATAAGCATCTTCATGGAAGCCGTATTTAAAGTAGCTGCCGCAAAAATATAGTGGTCCTTTTTCATTTAAGATAGGTAACTCATCCTGTGCTTTTATGGCCGGCACATCAAATAGCGGATGCTCATAATCAATTTCTTTAATAAGCTTTGCCGGATCTATACTCCCGGGAATTGCGTTAATGGACACAAAATAATTTTGCTTCTTTGAAACGCCCTGTAATTGGTTCATCCAATAAATAGTAGTTGGCATTTGCGTTCCGTTTTTTTCCTCAATACGGTAATTCCAGCTGCTCCAAGTCCGTTTATTTTTTGGCATCACGGATTCATCTGTGTGAACTGTAGCAATATTTTTTTCGTATTTAAAAACAGACAGTAAACGTTGTTCATTGTGCGTTGGCTTATCAAGCAATTGAACTGTTTCATTGGCATGAGAAGCAAAAATAACTTTATCAAATTCGCGTTGTTGCCCGTCGGATAATGTCAGCAATGCTTTTCCGTTATCCAATCGTTTTACATTTACTACTCCGTTATTTATATGAATTTTATCTTTGAACGGTTTAATTAAAATTTCTCTGTAAGCTTGGCTCCCCTTGTGTAACGTGTACCATTGATGCTGTGTATTCAACCCTAAAAAACCATGGTTCTTAAAAAACCGGATTAAAGCCACAGCCGGAAAATCAAGCATCTTATCCATAGGAGTGCTCCACACGGCGGAACTCATCGGGATCAAATACTTCACCAACATTTCATTACTGAACTTAAATTCTTTAATATAATCTGCTAAAGAATAGTAGGCATACTCCGGCTTGTCTAAAATGTCCACGCTTATTTTATTGAAGCGCGTAATTTCCATCAGCATTTTTATATAACTAATGTTGAATATATTTTTTCGCTGTGCAAATAAACCGTTCAGCCCTGAGCCGCAGTACTCAAGCCCTGTAGGAGTATATTGTACACTAAATGACATGTCTGTTTTTTTGATCGGGGCTTTTATTTCATCAAACAATTTGCAGAGATTAGGATAGGTTTCAAAATTAAATACCATAAAGCCGGTATCCATAAAAACAGTCTCGCCGTCTTCGTCAACCGCAACAGTATTAGTATGTCCGCCAATATACATGTTCTTTTCAAAAAGAGTAATATCGTAAATGTGTTGTAACAAATGCGCGCAGCCCATACCCGCTATACCTGTTCCTATAATTGCTAATTTCTGCATTAATGTGTGGTTACCGAATTTATAAATCGCTCAATGGTGTAAGTGGATAACTGCCCGCTCGGCCCGTTAATATTATAGTCGCAACCATGTGTGGCCCACGGTAAATTTAGAAAGTAATAAGGCACACCGTTAGTTTTTAATTTTTCCGCTAATCGCACACTGTGGTAATAAGATACTAACGCATCGTTAGGCCCATGTATCAATAAAGTTGGTATTGATAGCGGGGTAACGTAATTGCAAGCCGTACTTTCGTCATAAATTTTTGGCACTTCACTTATTAAGCCGCCTAAGTAGTCGCTGAATACTTTGTCTACATCCAATACCAGCTTATTTGATTTTAGTGTTGCTCCCCAAGCCATGTCCGCAGGGCCGTACAGCGACACTACTCCTTTAATGCCGGGATCATGAAAAGTATATGCCGCCATTAATGCTATTTGCGCCCCGGCCGATCTTCCCAGTAATACAAAGTGAGTAGTATCAATACATAACAGGTCGGCATGTTTTTTTAAGTAAGCTATTGCTTCCTTAGTATCTTCAACAGGTGCAGGGAATTTATAAGTTGGCGCTAACCTGTAATTAATAGCTGCTATATGTACACCTCTATTTGCCAGATAACTGTTTAGTGCCGGGAGCTGTTTGCTGTCACCCTGGCTCCATGAGCCTCCATGAATAACAATTACACAGGGCGCTTTGGTTTTACCGGCCGAATAAAAATCAATATTCAGATCGTGCCCCGGTGTTTTTTTATAGGTAAAAATTTCCGGCTCAATTTTTTTAATTCCTACGCCGCTAAACATTTTTATAAAAGAATAGGGCTGCCGTAATTTGTGATTTACCTTTGCTGAAGGAAATGTTTTATTAAAATCATCCAGCTTATTACCCCTTACATAAGCTTCAATAATAGGTAAGGAATAAATAATAACTGCCGCGCCCGTAACCATCAGCACAGGCATTTTATAATGTTGTGTATTGATGCAGGCAACAAAAAATACGATGGATACTAAAACAGGAATATAAGGAAACTCAGTTACAGCTACTGCTGCCAACCAAAAGAAATTAGTAGGCGCTTTAACTAAAGCCAGTAGGGATATTAAAAATAAAATAATTGCTACAATTAAACGCCACATATCAGCTGCCTCCTTTTTCAAATAAATAGTGACTCACGATCCATTCTTCACCATTATTATAACCCCAAAGTTCGGCACAGGCCATATAAAAAATTCGCCAGTACACCCACCATTTTACCGCTTGTTCTTTGCCATAAGTAGTTTCAAACAAAAGCATGATTTGCGCTTTATGCTTATCCATATTTTGCAGCCATGCTTCCGCTGTTTTGCTGTAGTGCATACCACTCACATGCCAGTGTTTTTCAATAGATACATGTTCATTGAAGTACAATAGCAGGTCATCACTCGGCATAATACCGCCTGTAAAAAAGTATTTGCTCATCCAGTCTGTTTCATCAATCACTTCAAACTTATAAGCATATTTCTTATGCGTAAAAATGTGTACGAACAGCTTCCCTTCGGCTTTTAGCAGGCTAGATACCAGGTGCATTAGTTTTTGATAGTTACGCATGTGCTCAAACATTTCAACAGATACAATCCTGTCAAACGTTTTGTTTAATTTAAAATCGTTAATATTATTGGTTATAACGGTTAGGTTACTGATGCCGCGTAAGTTTGCCTGTTCATCAATATACAGCTTTTGTGTTCTTGAATTGGAAACTACCGTAAAAGTGCTTTGAGGATATTTAGCCGCCATAAATAATGAAAGGGAACCCCAACCGCAGCCAAGCTCCAATACCTGCTGGCCATTTTGCAATTCGGCACGCTCGCAAGTAAGCTCAAGCATATCTTTTTCGGAGGTATCAATATCTGTTACACCGTTTTTCCAGTAACCGCTGCTGTATTTTAAATGTTTTCCTAAGCAGTATTTATAAAATTCCGTGGGCACTTCATAATGCTGCTCATTGGCTTCCTGCGTATTAACAGCAATGGTTGGTGTAGCCTTCAGCTCTTCAATAAGTTTCATTAAATGCGCCTGCCGGACTTCCACATTGCCTTTGTGCTCATCAGTTAAACGCTGCTTTAAAAGTTTACGAATACCAATCCTTAAAAGAGGATCAGGAATTTTGTTGTTTTCCAGTAATGAATTATACCACATAATATTAATGTAAAAGGGAAAAGGAAAGATGGAAAAGGTGAGAACGTTGATACGTTTACCGGTTTACATACTTCCCTTTTCCATTATTTTTTTTTAAACCACGGCACAAAGGCACTGGTTGTGCGTTGATATTCTTTATACAGTTCGCCCTTGCTTCTTATGGATTGTTCTTCAGTCATAGGAATACCTGTAACTTTAAAAATTAAATAGCCGATGGAAATAGGGCAAATTACCGCCAACCAACCGTAAGGGCTTGGTAATGCAAAGATCAAAACAGAGATCCAAATAAAGAATTGAAAAAAATAATTGGGGTGCCTGGAATAATTCCATAAACCGGTTTGGCACACTTTGCCTTTATTGGATGCGTTTTTTTTGAATTGCTGTAACTGCCAATCGGCAACGCCTTCACCACAAATGCAAATAAACCATAGGGTTGCGCCTATGTATTCAACCATTGACAACGGCTCGCTTTTATTTAAAGCAATTACAAAGAATGGAACGCATAAAAATACATTTGATAAAGCCTGCATCTGAAAAAAGATAAAGAACTTTGGAGCAGACCATTCAGCCCGTAACTGCCTGTAACGACCTTCTTCTTCATCCAAATGCCCCAATACCCTAAAGGATAAATAAATGCCCAAGCGTAAGCTCCATAATAAAACTAAGGAGCACACTATGTTTTTACGTTCGGTAAACCCATTTGCCGAGCACCAAATAATAAAGGCTATTACTAAAAAATTAAAAGCCCAAAATACATCTACTACACCATAATTTTTGATACGCAGAGCCCAAACAAAAACCAACGTCATTATTACAGCTACCACAGCCCATGCTGTTAAAGGAATTAAAAGATAATCACTCATAAGTGTGTGTTATAATAAGAGAAGCCGTTAATGTTTAAAACCAATGAATGAATGTATGTAAAATAACTAATTTTCGATTTGTAATCCTATAAAATTTAAGGGTAAACCCTAAATGGTAATACCCTGAAATCATAAACACGCTTGTATCAAATTAGTTTTAACAAATTAATATATAATGAAGCTTTTAATGATTTTAACAAAAGAAAATACCGTTAGAACGATATTTTTTGTTTTTGATAGTATTATTTTATAAATTAACCTTTTAATAGGCCCCCTGAACCACATGTCTAACATTGACAATAAAGATATGATTGACTCTTTTCAAATTGAAAAGCTGCTTTCTCAATCGTTTGAAATATGTAGGAATAACCCGCAGTTAGGTGCCGGGCTTGCCGATGAAGTGTTGACGGCTATTCATAAAAGTGAGAATGAAAGAGCACGCGCGAAAGCGCTGGCCTGTAAAGGCTCATGTATGGTATGGCTTGGAAATTATGACGATGCCCTAAAAGACCTTTTTCAATCGCTTACATTATTTGAGCAAATCCCGGATAAAAAATTTGAAGCGCATGCCTTATATCATATTTTTTGCGCGTATTATTATTTAGCCGATTATGACAACGCGTTAAAATATTCGCATGAAATGCTTAATAAGGCAGTGCAAAATAACGACACTTTTGCTAAAGCCAACGCGTTAAACGGTATTGGCTCCGTTTATTATACATCGGGCGATAACGAAAAAGCGATTGAGGCGCTTACTAAAGGGCTCGAGCTCGCGGAAAAAGAAAATGATAAGCATTTGCTCTCCCGCATCCTTGATGGTTTAGGGTCAGCGTATTTTAATTTAAATAATGTTCAAAAAGCCGTTGAGTTCAAAAAACGCACCTTAGAGGTAGCGCGCTCCATTGGCTCAAAGCATGTAGAAGCTTATGCCATTGATGGGTTAGCGAAAATATATTTGGCAGCGGGTAATTTAATCGATGCTGAAAAACAACTGCGTGAGTGCCTGGCCATAAGAGAAGACCTTAATTTTAAATCGGGCATTGCGGAAACTAATTTTCAGTTGGGCGACCTGTATTTAAAAATGAACCGCCCCGATTATGCTATTCTCCATTTAAATAAAGCGTTAGCCATTGCGGAAGAAACCCAGACGAAAGAGGTTATTTATAAGGCTCATGAAGCTTTATCAAGAATCTATGAAAAGCAGGCTAACACCGTTAAATTTATTGAACATTTTAAAAATTACTACACATTAAAGGAAGAGTACTTCAGTGAAAAAAATAAACAAAAGCTGAAAGGAATAGAAATGCAGGTAAGTATTTCGCAAATGGAAAAAGACAAAGAACTGTTGAGTCAAAAAAATAAGCAGCTTGAAGTTCTGTCAAATGATTTAATGGTATTAAGCGACCTTGGAAAAACCATTACATCACTTTTATCGGTGGAGGCCATTAATAAAAAAGTTTACGAAATCATAAAAAACATCATGGATGCCGGCGGTTTTGGCATCGGTGTGGTTTCTGCCGACGGTAAAGAATTAATTTTTCCGGGGTACATAGAAGAGAATGTTGTATTGGCTTCCTCGGGGTACGAGCTTACCGATACGAACCGTTTGGCAACCGTGTGTTTTAATAAAGAAATTGATATTGTTATCAATGACCATCAGTTGGAGTCGGGAAAATACATTCAAAAAGTTTTAAAACCCGTGGTTGGGCAATCGGTGCAATCTATCATCTATTTACCTTTAAAAATTAACGGTAAAAAATTAGGTGTGCTAACTGTTCAAAGCTTTAATAAAAATGCTTATGACGAATACCAGGTAAACCTTGTCAAAAACCTGGCTGTATATTGCGCTATAGCTATTGAAAACGCTACGCTTTACGAAAAATTGGAGGAACGGGTAAAAGAAAGAACGCAAAAAGTAACAGAGCAAAAAGTACAGTTGGAAAAAGCCCAGGAAACAACCCGAATGCTGAATGTGATCGGCCAGCAAATTATTTCGGATGTTGATTTTGATTCTATTTTTCAGAAGCTGCATGAAAATGTAGGAAAGCTAATGAATGCCGATTGCTTTAGTGTAAGGGTGTATCAAAAAGAACAGAGAGAGATAGAGTATAAATATTCGATGGAACGCGGCAAATTAAAAATGCCGCTATCCGTATCAATGGATGATATAGATAACTATTCGGTATGGTGCATAACACATAATAAAGAAATATTTATCAATGATAATTTAACGGAATATTCTAAATACACTAAAAAAATTGTAGTGCCTTCAGGCGATATGCCTAACTCTTTATTGTTTTGCCCATTAACCATCGGCGATAATGTAACAGGCGTTATTACGGTACAAAGCTTCGAAAAAAATGCTTACACGCCATTTCACATGGATGTATTAAAAACGCTTGGAACCTACACAGCTATTGCCTTAGAGAATGCCCACCTGATTGAACACCTGGAAGAAAAAGTAGAAGAAAGAACCTCTGAGGTTGTATCGCAAAAAGAGCAGGTGGAAAAAAGTTTCCGTAATAATAAGTTGCTGAGTGAAATAGGAAAAGAGATTGCCTCTACGCTTTCCGTTAGTGAAATTATTTCAAAAGTATACGAGCGGATTAATAATTTAATGGATGCCACGGTTTTCGGCATTGCTTTGCATCGCCCTGAACACAATGATCTTTTCTTTTCAGGATCTATGGAAAAAGGAGAAAAATTGTCGGATTTTGCATTCAGCTTAAAAGATGAGAGAACAGCAACGCTTTGTTTTTTACACTGCCGGGAGTTCGTAATTAACGATTGGGAAAAAGAATACAGTCAGCACGTACAAGGTTCTTATAGTGCGGTAGAAGGTGAAAATCCCGAATCAATGATCTATTTGCCGTTGGTATCCAAAGGCAAAACTATTGGTGTAATTACGGTACAGAGTTTCGAAAAACACATTTATAAAGACCATCACCTTGATATTTTAAGAAGCCTTTCAGTATATGTGGGGAGTGCCATTGAAAATGCAAATTTATACAAAGGACTTGAAGACCGTGTACAGGAAAGAACTAGAGAAGTAACGCGACAAAAAGAAGAGATAGAAAAGTCTCACGAAAACACCCGCTTGCTTAGTGAAATAGGCCAGCACATCATTTCAAATATTAATTTCGATTCTATATTCGGTAAATTACACGAAAACATCAGCAAATTGATGAATGCCGATTGCTTTGGAGTTCGCATTTACGACCCTAAAACAAATGAGATAGAATATAAATATGAAATAGAAAAGGGAGAGTTGTTGGAACCATTAGCTATATCTATGGATAATGAAGATAACTTTTCGGTGTGGTGCGTTAAACATAAAAAAGAGATTTTTATTAATGATAATGCAAATGAATACAGGAAATACACCAATAAAATAGTAGTACCAACCGGCGATATGCCAAGCTCATTATTGTTTTGCCCGATGATGATCGGCGAAAAAGTAATTGGCGTTATTACGGTACAAAGTTTTAAAAAAAATGCTTACACGCCTTTGCATATGAATATTTTAAAAACACTTGGAACCTATACCGCTATTGCCTTAGAGAATGCAAGCTTGGTTGAGAATTTGGAAGATAAAGTAAGTGAACGTACTAAAGAGGTTGTAAAACAAAAAGAAATTATTGAAGAAACAAATAAGCATATTACAGATAGTATTAAATACGCCAAACGGATTCAGGAAGCGTTTTTACCTTCAGAAGAAACCGTTACAACGCTATTAAAAGACGCCTTTATTTTATACAAGCCGAAAGACATTGTAAGCGGCGATTTTTACTGGATAGAGAAAAAAGAAAATAAAATTTTATTTGCTGTGGTGGATTGTACGGGGCATGGTGTTCCCGGGGCATTTATGAGCATCATTGGCTTTAACGGGCTTAACCAAATAGTTAATGAATACAATTACACCAAGCCTTCCGAAATTTTAACGCATTTAAATAAAAATATCAGCGACACACTTCGTCAAAAAGTGGAAGACTCTAAGATCCGCGACGGTATGGATATAGCGATCTGTTCTATTGACCTCGAAAACAATACCCTTGAATTTGCAGGCGCGTTCAGTCCTTTATTTATTGTAAGAGACGGAGAAGTATTAAAAACCAAAGGAGACAAACATCCTATCGGTAATTTTGTGGGTGTGGAAAATTATGAATTTACTAATCATCATATTGACCTGTTGCCGAATGATAAAATTTATATTTTCTCCGACGGTTTTGTAGATCAGTTTGGAGGAGCAGGTGGAAAAAAATTAAAATATAATGCTTTTCGTAAACTATTATTGGATAACTACGAAAAGCCCATGCCTAAACAAAAAGAAGCCATTGATACTTTTTTTGAAGAGTGGCGTGCGGGCTACGAGCAAATTGATGATGTGTGCATGATAGGCGTTTCTATTTAATTGTATAAATAAAATGTACATTCACATTTCCCTTTAATTTATACTAACTGCCGGGTTAAGAAAACCTGATAATCTATTTATTTGAAAAACTTGTATTCTTCAAACCTTGCAAAAACAACCTATGATGCAATTATTATTGGCTCAGGAGTAGGAGGTTTAACAACAGCCGTATTTCTGGCAAAAGCGGGAAAAAAAGTATTAGTACTCGAAAAACATTATACCGCCGGTGGATTTACACACACCTTTAAACGCAAAAAATTTGAATGGGATGTTGGCGCGCATTACATAGGCCAAGTTAACATTTCAGGCACGCGTATAAGAAAAGCGTTTGATTATATTACCAACGGCAAACTAATGTGGGATGACATGGGGGATGTTTATGACCGTGCCATTATTGAAGGTGATACTTACAATTTTAGAAAAGGATTTACTAATCAGGTAAATCAGATCATTGCCTATTTCCCGGCTGAAGAAGACGCGATCCGTTCCTATTATGCATTAATTATAAAAGTAAGTAATGATGCCTCATTATTTTTTTGCGAAAAAACAATGCCCGACTGGTTGGGTAATTTGATAGGATACCGTTTAAAAAAAAACTTCTTGGCGTATTCCAAACAAACTACTTACGATGTGTTACTGGGTTTAACCGATAACCAAAAGCTGATTGCCGTGCTTTGTTCGCAGTGCGGCAACTATGGCTTAACGCCTAAAAAAAGCAGCTTTGGCATACACGCGTTGGTGGTTGCCCATTACTTGGAAGGTGCCGCTTACCCGGTTGGCGGTTCGGGTACTATTTTTAAAACTATGGCTGATGTTATTGAAACTCATGGAGGAATAATAGCCGTTAAAGCCGATGTGAAAAATATAATTATTAAAAATAATAAAGCCATTGGTGTGTTAATGCAAAACGGAGATACATTGCATGCTAAAAATATTATCAGTAATGCCGGGGTACACAACACGTTTAATAAATTAATTTTAAAAGAATTTCAGAAAGAAGAAAACACGATCGAACTAAATAAAATAAAACCATCCGTATCACACGTGTGTATGTATGTTGGACTAAACGCAACAGACGAAGCATTAAAATTACCTAAACATAACATGTGGCTTTATGAAAATTACCGGATAGATGAATCGAGTGAAGACCGTTTAAAAAATAAAAGCATTACTCCATCAATGTACTATATTTCTTTTTGTTCCGCAAAAGACAGCAACCGGCAAATCAGACATCCGGGCACCTCTACCATACAGGTATTGGGAGCTTACCCGTATAACTGGATGCGCGAATGGGAAACTAAACAATGGCAAAAGCGAGGCGATGACTATGAAAAAATAAAAGAAGCTATACGGTTAAATTTTCTTGAAAAGTTATATGATACCGTGCCTCAAATAAAAGGACATGTAGAAGTATGTGAACTCTCTACGCCATTATCTACCAAACATTTTTCGGGATATGCTGCCGGTGAAATTTATGGATTGGAGCATACCCCAAAACGTTTTGAACTAAAACAATTAAGGCCTAAAACAAATTACAAAAATTTATACCTTACAGGTCAGGATATAATAGCAGTTGGTGTTTGCTCAGCAATGGTTTCGGGCATAGTAACTGCCATAAGCATACTGAACCGTAATTTATTTTGGCGCATAAGTCGGTATAAAAATAAAAATTAGCAAGTTTAAGAGAAAATGTTTCTATTTAGCATTCAAATGAAACCTGCTGCTTTAAACATATATATACGCCGTACCGGGGTTGTTATATGCTTTCTTTTTCTTTCGGTAATAGGACGTTCACAATCTTACAACATGCTTCGTGCTGATTATAATGCATTCAGGGAGCAGGCAAATACCGACAAATTGTTTGAAACAGGAAACGTGTTGGTAAAAAATTATATAAAGGAATTATTAAAAGACCCTATATTTTTTGCGGAGATCGAAAATTCATTCGGAAATTACTATTTTAATCATAATAATTTTGACAGTTCTATTTATTGTTATTCAAGAGCGGTAAATAAAGTATATTCTGTAAAAGCAGACACAAGTTTCGATTACGGTTTCTATGTATATAACCTTGCTTATGTTTCGGGCGTTGCCGGTAACTACGAACGAGCAGAGCAGTATTACTTAGTATCGCTGCCTTTAATGTCAAAGTTTTTTGGCCAATCAAGTCAAGAATATACGTTAATGTATAAAAAGTATGTCGACATGAAAATTGAGATGGGAGATTATGCCTCGGCAATTCCTTTAAATGACGCGCTGTTGTATTATTTTAAAACGCTTAAAGGAGAAAATAATTCCTATTATTTAAGCTGTCTTAATAATAAAGCCCGTATCTCACAAGGTCAGGGAAATTATAATGAGGCTTCTGAATTGTTTTTAAAGGCTTTATATACAACGCAACAATATCATAATACAGACACATCGACTATTGCAACACTCACTAATAATGTAGCCGAATGTTACCGCATGATGGGCAATTACAATGGTGCCGAGCCTTTATATTTAGATGCTTTTAAATTGGAAAATGCTTACAGTAAAATCACCAAAGAAGAATTGGCATCACTCTTAAACAATATGGCCTTACTTTATAAAGCAAAAAGTAATTATTCGCAGGCAGAAAAATGTTTTTTAAAAAGTATAGCTTACTATAAAGCCGCGGGTTACCAGAATAATGTAGAATTGGCAAACCCTTTAAACAATTTGGGCGATCTGTACCGGATGATGGGAAATTATAAAGCGGCTGTTTCAAGTATAGAACAAGCAGTGGAAATCAGGAAGAACACAAGCGGTGAAACCCATGAATATTATGCTAATTCGCTAAGTAACCTCGCATTATTAAAAATGGAATTCAATTACTTAAACGATGCAGAAGTCTTGTTGCTGCAATGTGAGGCTATTTATAAAAATAAGTTGGGAGAAGATAACCAACGGTATGCGAACTGCCTGAGTAATTTATCGACTCTTTATGCTCGTAAAAAGAATTATGCCAAGGCGCTTGAGTATAAGGAAAAATGTTTACGTCTTATGGAAAAAAGCGGCGCTAAAGAAACCGATAAATATGGCTTGTACCTGAGCGGCAAAGGAACTATTGAATGCGAAATGAAGAACTATAAAGCCGCGATTAATACCTTTACAGAAGCGGCTACCATCTTTAAAGCTAATTTTGGCGTGCAAAATTTCGAGTATATAGATATGCAATTTAGCATTGCTAACATATACGACAGGTTAAAGAATAACCCGGAAGCTATTCATTATTATTTAAGCTCCATGAGCGGGTATAAAAAAATAGTGGAAGACAATTTTGTGTCGATGAGCGAAGAGGAGAAAACAGATTTCTATTATATTCTTTCAAACCGTTTCGAAACCTTTTACAGCTTCGTCATTAAATTGAACAAACAGAGCCCGGCTTATAAAAATGGCAGCCTGTTTAAAACACTCTTAAATGTTCGGTTGCTTGATAAATCGCTGCTCCTGAGTGAATCCGGAAACATTAACAAAATAATACAGGCAAGTAATGATACGGCCGTTAAGCATTTGTTTACAGATTGGCTGCAACAAAAAAGCCGGTTGCAGGAACTCTACAAATATTCTTTAAAAGAACTGGCGCAAAATGATGTAGACTTAGAACAAGAGGAAGCGTTTAAAAATACGCTTGAAAAAAAACTAAGCGAGTCCTCTTCACTTTTTAAAAAAGCAACCGGTAAAACCGATGCATTTACCGCTATCAAAAACCGTTTAACTAAAACCGACCTCGCAATTGAAATTATAAGAACCGCTATATCCGTTGATGCCGGTGTTCCTCAAATAAACTATGCAGCTTTGTTGATAGGTAAAAACTATGCAGTTCCAAAACTAATTACCTTAGACAGCTGCGCTTTTTTTGATACTTTATTTATAAACCGTTATAAGCAATGCATAGAAGATACGCTTTGTGATTTTTTATCGTACAATCGTTTTTATAAAGCGTTTGAAAAATATACCGGCGGTATTACAAATATTTATTTTTCGGCAGACGGCATTTATCAAAAGCTAAACCTTTATACCTTATTTAATCCTAAAACAAAAACATACCTTTTAGAGAACACCGAAATAACTCAGGTTAATAGCTTAAAAGATTTATTAAATACAAATGAACCTGCCAATGTTTCACAAACCGCCTCACTGTTCGGCTTTCCCGACTACGATCTAAAATCTAATACTAAGTCAAACACCGCTGCCGTTGCTTCCCGCGCAGTGTTTACAGATTTACCTGAACTGCCGGGAACAAAAAAAGAGACAGAAGCTATTACGGCTTTACTAAAAACAAAAAACTGGAAAGCCGATTTGTATTTAAGTCAATATGCTACCGAAGACGAAATCAAAAAATTGAATAGCCCTGCTATTTTGCACGTTGCCACACATGGGTTCTTTTTGCCTGATGAAGATACAGGGGACGACAAAATAGTAGGTTTTTCAACTGAACAGGCGCACCGGAATCCATTATTGCGTTCGGGATTAATTATGGCAGGAGCTTCGGCCGCTAAAGATACCACGTTAATACAACAGGAGGACGGTATCCTCACTGCTTATGAGGCATCTCTGCTAAATTTACAAAACACAGATCTTGTAACCCTTTCTGCCTGCGAAACCGGACTGGGTGATTTAGTTAACGGACAAGGTGTTTACGGGTTGCAAAGGGCTTTTTTAACTGCCGGCGCAAAATCAATTATTATGAGCTTATGGGTGGTTGATGATGATGCCACACAGGAATTAATGACAGAATTTTATAAGAACTACCTGCAAACCGATTTTCAAAACTCCAAACGCAGCTCATTACGAAAAGCACAATTGGAAATCAAAAAACGCTATCCCCAACCGTATTATTGGGGTGCTTTCGTGCTGATCGGGAATTAAATCCCACCATTTTATTTAACGTTTTAAATGCCAGCTATTTATAATTTTATACTTTACTATTTACAGTAAACTGTAAAGTAACAATATTTATTTATATTTGATACTTTATAGTAAACAGTAAAGTAATAAATGACAGTTAAGCAAAATATTGAAAAACTACTAGAAACTTACAACGAGTTATCTGTAAATGAAATTGCAGGAAAATTAAATGTATCCAAACAGATGGTTCATCTGGCAATTAAACAATTATTAGAAAATAAAAATATTATAAAGCTTGGGTCTCCGCCTAAAACGATCTATCGGAAAAATTCAAAAATAAATGATGCCGACATTATACCGGCTTTAGCAAATGTTTCTGATGCAGAATTGAAATTTTTAACTGAAAACTTTTTAATTATTACTGATACAGGGAATCTACTAACCGGTATTGAAGCCTTTAACTATTGGTGTGTACAACGCAATTTGCCTATTGAAAAAACAATAAAGGAGTTTATAATTACAAAAAACAAATATGATGTGTACTATACAAAGTCAAAATTAATTGATGGCACAGAAAAATTGATTAATACTAAAGAATACAAAAAGATTTGGCTTGATAAATTATATTATCTGGATTTTTATGCGATTGAGCGTTTTGGCAAAACGCGATTGGGTACTTTGTTACATTATGCCAAGCAAGGTCAAAACAAATATCTTATGCAAATAATGATGGATGAGATTGAAGTAAAAATTAAAACATTTATCCTGGAACATAAAATAGATGCTGTTGCCTTTGTACCACCCACTGTTAGAAGGGAAGTGCAAATAATGAAATTCATACAACAAAAACTAAATTTAAATATGCCGCATATTGAAATTCAAAAGATAAGCGGCATCATACCGATACCTCAAAAATCATTATCAAAAATGAATGAACGTATTAGAAATGCGGAAAATACGTTTGCCGTTGTAGATAATAGAAATTTTAAACATGTCTTGCTTATTGATGATGCTGTTGGTTCGGGGTCAACTTTAAATCAAATAGCTGAAAAAATTAAGAATAAGAATATTGCTAAAAAAGTTACAGGATTAGCTATAGTAGGAAGCTTTAAAGAGTTTGATGTCATAACAGATGTGTAAAATCAAATAAATTTCCTTTACACGCAGCGCAAAAAAATTTAAATTTAGAACAATTCCAAATAAGCTTTATTTAGTCCGGCAGTAAACCTATTTGGGCTTAAACTTGTTATTTAGTTAAGAAAAGCGTTAAAAAATATTGTTTAAAACGCTTCACAATGATACATTTGCCAAGTAAAAAATTAACATCACATCTCTTATGAGTCAAGGATTCTTAAAATCATCAATCGGAAAAAAGACAGTTATGGCTCTCACAGGCATATTTCTGATCTCCTTCTTAGTAGTTCACTGTTTTATTAATAGTCTTATATTTTTTAACGACGGAGGTTTAACCTTTAATACCGGCGCTAATTTTATGGCTCATAACTGGCTTATAAGGGCGGGTGAATTAGTTTTATTTGCAGGCTTGATCCTGCATATAATTCAGGCATTAATCTTAACAATAGAAAACAGGAAAGCACGACCCATAGGCTACGAAATGGTTAACGGTAACGCTAACTCATCGTGGTACAGCCGTTCTATGGGCTTATTGGGAACCTTGTTATTAATATTTTTAATTATTCACTTAACGCATTTTTGGGTAAAATCACGGTTTACGGGCTTACCGGGAGAAGACGCTAATGGTCACGAAAATTTATATGCCGTTATGCAAACCACCTTTACCATGCTTTGGGTAGTGGTTGTTTATACACTGGCAATGGTTTCATTGGCTTACCATTTATTACATGGGTTTCAATCAGCATTTCAAACATTGGGGTTAAACCATAAAAAATACACGCCTCTTATTAAAAATATCGGCGTAGCATTTTCAATCATTATCCCTTTCATTTTTGCATTAATGCCGATACTGATGTATGCCGGCGTAATAAAATAATTTTTCATTTTTAATCTTCATTCTTAATTAATAAGATATGGCAAGCTCACCAAAATTAAATTCAAAAATACCTGAAGGAACCATTGATCAAAAATGGTCAAAATACCGTTCTACCGTACACCTTGTAAACCCTGCCAACAAACGCAGCTTAGAGGTATTAGTGGTTGGTTCAGGACTTGCAGGCGCCTCCGCAGCAGCTTCATTAGCTGAAATGGGATACAAAGTAAAAGTATTTTGTTTTCAGGATTCACCGCGTCGTGCACACTCTATTGCAGCACAAGGCGGGATAAATGCTGCTAAAAATTATCAAAACGACGGTGATTCTACTTACCGTTTATTTTACGATACTATTAAAGGAGGAGATTACAGGGCTCGTGAAGCTAACGTTCACCGCCTTGCCGAAGTATCCTCAAGTATTATTGACCAATGTGTGGCGCAAGGCGTTCCTTTAGCGCGCGAATACGGCGGCTTGTTAAGTAACCGTTCATTTGGCGGTACACAGGTGCAACGTACGTTTTATGCGGCGGGCCAAACCGGCCAACAATTATTACTGGGAGCATATTCAGCATTACAACGCCAGGTAGGCATGGGTGCAGTTGAATTATGTGCCCGTCATGAAATGTTGGATGTAGTTACCATTAACGGCGTTGCGCGCGGTATCATTGCCCGTAACTTAATTACCGGCGAAATGGAAAAACATTTCGGCCATGCCGTTTTATTATGCACAGGCGGTTACGGAAACGTATTCTATTTATCTACTAATGCAATGGGAAGTAATGTGACTGCCGCATGGAAAGCTCATAAAAAAGGTGCTTTCTTCGGTAACCCTTGTTATACACAAATTCATCCTACTTGCATCCCGGTTTCGGGCGATCATCAATCTAAATTAACCCTAATGTCAGAGTCGTTACGCAACGACGGACGTATTTGGGTTCCGTTAAAAAAAGATGATACCCGCAAGCCAACCGATATTCCTGAAAACGAAAGAGATTATTATTTAGAGCGTCGTTACCCTGCGTTCGGTAACTTAGTACCTCGTGATGTTGCTTCGCGTGCTGCTAAAGAACGTTGCGATGCAGGATATGGCGTAGGCTCTTCTAAAAAAGCGGTATATCTTGATTTTGCTGCTAACACAGAACGTTACGGTAAAACAGAAGTTGCCAAGCAAAATATTCACAACCCAAGCAAAGAACAAATTATGGCATTGGGTAAAGAAGTGGTAAAAGAAAAATACGGTAACCTGTTTGACATGTATCAACAAATTACGGGTGAAAATCCTTATGAAGTACCCATGCGTATTTACCCTGCCGTTCACTACACAATGGGTGGCTTATGGGTTGATTATAATTTAATGACAACTATACCGGGCTTGTACGCTTTAGGTGAAGCAAATTTCTCCGACCACGGCGCTAACCGTTTAGGAGCTTCCGCTTTAATGCAAGGCTTAGCAGATGGGTATTTTGTGATCCCATATACATTAGGTGTGTATTTATCGGATGAGGTATCCCGTATGAGTGCTGAAAAAGGTAAAGCGGATTCCATTGAAACTTTAAAAACCAATCATCCGGAATTTGAAAAAGCACTAGCGGAACAAACGGCATTGATCACTAAATTCTTAACCATTAAAGGCACTAAATCAGTAGAAAGTTTCCACAAGCGTTTAGGATTAATTATGTGGGATAAATGCGGTATGGCTCGTAACAAGCAAGGTTTAACAGAAGCTATTGCCGAGATACAAGCTTTACGCGAAGAGTTTTGGCGAGACGTGCGTGTATTGGGTGAAGCAAATGAATTTAATCCGGATTTAGAAAAGGCAGGTCGCGTGGCTGACTTTATTGAGCTTGGCGAATTAATGTGTAAAGATGCTTTACACCGTGAAGAGAGCTGTGGAGGCCACTTCCGTGAAGAGTATCAAACAGAAGAAGGTGAAGCAAAACGGGATGACGTGAATTTTGCATACGTAGCTGCATGGGAGTTTAAAGGCATCAGCAACTGGGAATTAAATAAAGAAGAATTAGTTTACGAGAATATTAAAATTGCTCAGCGGTCTTATAAATAACATTCATCTAAAGAAAACATTAAACATAATCACTAACCAAAATACGATGGGAAGCGGAAACGGAGAATTATTGAATCTGACACTTAAAGTGTGGAGACAAAAAAACAGCAAAGCAAAAGGAAGCTTTGAAACACACCAGTTAAAAGGCATTTCAACAGATATGTCTTTTTTAGAGATGTTCGACGTGTTAAATGAAAAACTGATCAGCGAAAACAAAGAAGCTATTGCTTTTGACCATGATTGCCGTGAAGGAATTTGCGGCATGTGCAGTATGTATATTAACGGGCGCCCACACGGGCCAAAACATGCGGTAACAACCTGTCAACTACACATGCGTTCCTTTAAAAACGGTGATACAATTATTGTTGAACCATGGAGAAGCATTGCATTTCCGGTAATTAAAGATTTGGCAGTAGACAGAGGCGCATTCGATCGCATTATTGCATCAGGCGGTTACGTTTCGGTAAATACCGGTAATGCACAGGATGCTAACAATATTTTAATTCCTAAAACTGCCGCTGATGAATCCTTTTCGGCAGCAGCTTGTATTGCTTGCGGCGCTTGTGTAGCGGCTTGTAAAAATGGGTCAGCTATGTTATTCGTTTCAGCAAAAGTTTCTCAACTGGCATTGTTGCCGCAAGGACAAGTAGAACGTAAAGAGCGCGTACTTAAAATGGTACAGCAAATGGATGAAGAAGGGTTTGGTAACTGTACAAACACAGGAGCCTGCGAAGCAGAATGTCCTAAAGAGATCAGCCTTGAAAACATCGCCCGCTTAAACCGCGAAATGATTGGAGCAAGCTTAACATAAGTCTATTCTGTAAATTTTAAATAAAAGTCTTCCCGGTTTCAGGAAGACTTTTATCGTTTCGGATAATTATTTTAACCTTCTTTTCGGATAGCATAATCAATAAAAAACCCCTGACGGTCAACGTGTCAGGGGTTTTTAAGAATATTGGGTAATTACTGAAATATGCTCACCGTTCCTTTTAAATTGTAAGGCGTATTATCTAAACCGTTAGCTTTTATAATATAAAAATACGTTCCGTCAGTTACGGTACTGCCCCCTTTGTTTTTACCGTCCCAAATAATATTTCCTGAATCGGTAGACTCAAACATTTTTAATCCCCAACGGTCAAATATGGTTAAATTAATTTCGCCCATATTTTTTGCATCAAAGGTAAACACATCATTTCTGCCGTCACCATTAGGCGTAAATACATTTGGCACATTAAACGACGATACAAGGTCTACAAGTATAACATCCGTTGCGGTTGCCACACACATGCCATTTCTGGCAGTTAAAATTACAGTGTAAGAACCTTGCGCATTATATACAATGGCGGCATTTGTAGTTGTATAAGTTGGCCCTGTTCCTAAGTTCCAGTTAAAAGTAGTTGCATTAGGGCTGCTTGTATTTGTAAAAGTAACGGCTAAAGGCATTAACCCGTTATGGGGATTTGCTATAAACGACGCACTTATCGTTTCCTGACTTACAGCTTGTATGGCCGTTGCCGTGCAGCCGTTTGCTGTATTTAGTGCAACAACCGTATAGGTTCCCGAATTTGTTGCAGTGTATGGGTTGCCTGTAAAAGTAGGTGTAGCCGGTGTCCATACATAAACGTAAGGCCCGCCGCCTGTTGTACCGGCAGCGTTTAGCGCGAGCGAACCTGTTGCGCATGATATCACTGTAGAAGGGGATGTAACAGTTACATCTGCCACGGTATTTGAACCAATAGTTATGACAGATTGCGTAGGACATCCGTTCTGTATTTGAACCAGTGCCGTGTAAGTTCCTGCGACGCTTATAGGGTAAGGGTTTGAGGCTGAGGTGGATACACCATTACTCCACAATATTGTTGTGTTTGTAGGAGAAGTTACGGCCGTTGCTTGTATGGCCAAAACCACACACGTTATAGTATTAGTGGAAGGAGCAGACGTTATACCTATGGTAGGGCGAATGGAAGTTGCCGTATAAGTTTGCGAACAACCATTGAGTGGATTAGTAACGGTTAAAGTAAATACTGCTGTAGCCGTTGATGTAGCAGGGTTCCCCATTAATGTATTTGTAGGGCTTGCCCAGTTTAACGTAAACTCAGGGTCTGTTGTTGTACCCGTAAGCTGTATGCCAACCGAATTACAAACTACTGCTGTAGTTGCCGAAGGTTGTGCAATTAAACTGGTAACACCTATTGTTCCCGTTATAGCGCATCCGCTTGACGTGTTGCTTGCCGTATAACTGTATACGCCTGTTTGAGTAGCAATGGATGTTGTTCCTGTAATTGGTAAGCCAAAAATATCGGTCCATTGAGTGGTTGTATTTGTGTTGGTTGGAGCAAACGTTAACGTGGTGCTTGGTGACGGGCACGTTAATGCCAAACCGGGAATATTAGTTAACGTATAACCGGCAGCACCCGAAAAATTATTGACGGAAAACGTGGTTGACCCTGTACAACCTATAGCATCAGTAGCAAAAACCGTATAAGATGAACCGGGTGGTAAATTAGTATTATTTGTATTATAAGGTAATGAAGCCGGTGCCGTCCATGTGTATGTATATGGCCCTGTACCGGCAGCACTTACTGTTGCACTCCCTACAGGTAAGGCACATGAGGGCTGCGTAACTGTTGAGGTCACAACCGGGTATACAACTGAACCTGTAATATTTACCGTACCCGTTAAGGAACAAGTACTCACGGTGTTAATGGCAGTGTATGTATAAACACCCGGTGCCGTAATAACAGAAGTTGTGCCTGTTATTGATCCTGAAGGGCCCGACCACTGTGCGGTTGTACTTGAGTTGGTTGCTGCAAAGGTCATAGTAATAGTTGGGTTAGTACAGGACAGTACAAGCCCCGGCAAGGTAGCGAGTGTATAGGCAGGCGCCGGCGGATAAGGATTAATGGAAAAAGTAGTTGAGCCCGAACAGCCATTGGCATCATTTACAGAAACCGTATACTGCGTATTAGTAGGCAGGTTTGCATTAACTGAAGTTGACGGAGCAGCCGGCGTCCAGGAATAAGTGTACGGCGACAAACCGCTTGTTGCCGTTATAGTGGCTGAACCCGCAGGGGTAGCACATACGGGTTGTGTAACGGATGCTGTAACAACCGGATTTGGCGAGTATGTAAAATTGGAATATAAAACCGGGCTAAAAGCGCACGCGGCGCCCGTTATACTAAGCGAAACAGAGTAACTGCCTGCCGATGCTGCATTAACACATTGCCCCGTTTGCCCTGTAACGCCCGGCCCTGTCCAAGTATAACCAAAGCCCGGAGGCGCACATAATGTATTATTACTTACTGCTCCGCAAGATGCAGAATTAGTTTGTCCTACAGGAATATTAGAGCCGTTTAGGTTTAAAGTCATCGGTTGGCAGGAAGCGTCAACATATGCCCAACCGGCATGCCCTCCCAAAGTACAGTCGCTGGCCGTAAATTCAACCGTTACATTTTGCCCGATGTAAGAACTCAGATCAAATGCCCGTGTGCTCCAATTTTTATAGCTATAAATACCAGATGTCACAAAAGACGGGTCAGCACCGGAAGAACACCCTGAACCGGCTTGAACTACATTAAAATCTCCGCAGGGAATAGGATTATTACTTGCATCGGTAAACGTGATATTAAAATATGGTTGCTCACTACAAGTATGACCGCCATCCTCTAATACCACAGCAAATTTATAAATGAAAACAGAATTGGATGCAGATACTGAAAAAGTTTGCTTTGCCCTCACCGCATAGCCGCCGGTTGTTGATCCGTCGCCGATTTTTAAAGTATAATTACCTGCTCCCGCAGGAACTTTTTGCAGAGCCGATACAGAGGGATCTGTACCCGCCGTAACTACTGAATACCTTGTAGAAGCGGTAGGGCAGCAACCTCCCATGGTGGTGGAATTACTGTTTAATCCTTCAGTAATGGTCCAGCCTGACGCGGTTCCGTTTTCAAAATCTACATTTGTACAAGGTGCCTGTACGGTAGGGTTTGTTGATTGGTTGAAGTATTTTACCACTCCGTATTTTGTATTTATATACCTTCGTTTCGAATAAGATACCTGCATTTTTTGTTCCCAGTCAGGTCCCCCACCCATTCTTGCCTGCTCCCACGCGGCGTTTTCATTAAAACCCCTTAAGGAGTCAGAATCAAAATCATGTTGCACAGATTTTAATTTTTTTTCAATCAATGCCGTATTGTCATGCCCATGGCTTTGTTTTAATTGAGCTTTTGAAATTAAAAAGCCCATCATGAAAAATGCAAGTAATAATTTAGTAAAATTCATATTCATAATTTATATCCATTTAAAATTTAACGGATTCTATGTTTAAAACGTTAAATAAGTTTAATGAATAAATATATTAATAGCATGCTTATGATTTTGAATATATCTGATAAGCCCGTTAAGACGAGATAAAAAACAACATTAAAAAAGCCCCGGTGATAGTTCACCGAGGCTTTAGCTTTAAACTTAATTAATTTAATATTACCTGAAAACATTAACGGTTCCTTTAAAATCAAAGTCTTTGCCGTCAAGGCCTTTGGCTCTTATCACATAAAAATAAGTTCCGTCTGCTACATCAGCCTGTGGCTGTAGGATGTATAGTGTCCCTGACAACCGTCTCGAAACCGCATAAGTACAATAAAACTACAAATACCCGCGTTAACTATATGTAATCACAGTATTTAAGTCCATACTTGTGTGCCTTCGCTGCAATTTTTGCAAATATCTATTTCTTCCCTCGATCTTAAAACAGAGTGTCGAAAGTTTTGATATTTAACCGAACCCCATAACTCTTTAAACGATTGTGTTTTCAGATCACCCAATGGATGCTTGGCATCTTTATCGAAACAACACGGCACCACCACACCGTCCCATGTTACTACACAGCTGCTCCACATGCGCCAACACTGATCGAGCAATTTGTTTTTAATGCTGTAAGTCCCGTCCGCCTGTTTTTTATAACGGCTGTAAGTTTCATTTACCGGTATTAACGGATTGCCGTTCTCAAAATCGTATACCTGGGCAGTTTTAAAAACAACTTCATCAACTCCTAATTCAGCCGCCAGTCGTTCTACGTCATTTAACTGATGTTCGTTTGGCTTAACTACCAAAAACTGAAATACAATATGCGGCGTGCTGCTTTTTAATTCTTTTTTAGCCGCTACAATGTGTTTTGTGCCGTTAATTACTTTTTGCAGGGTTCCACCAATCCTATACTGTTCATAGGTTTGTTGCGTGGTGCCGTCTATTGAAATAATTAGCATGTCCAACTTGCTTTCAATCGTTTTTTTGGCTTGCTCCTTATTTAAATAATGAGCATTGGTTGAGGTTGATGTATAAATCCCTTTATCGGAGGCGTATCTTACCATCTCTAAAAAATGAGGGTTGAGATAGGGTTCTCCTTGGAAATAAAAAGTTAAGTAAATGAGTTCTTTATAAACAGAATCAATAGTTGTTTTAAAAAAAGAAGGTTCCAACATGCCTATCGGCCTTGTAAATTGACGCAAGCCGCTCGGGCATTCGGGGCAACGTAAATTACAGCTTGTAGTAGGCTCAATGGCCATACTAATAGGCGCCCCCATGGCAGAAGCCGTTTTGCGCGATTTGGAAATATGATAGCTCAGCCATACTTTAAACGCGTTGCTTACTTTTGTAAGTGTAAGTTTTTTTGCTAATTGTATGTTGTTGGAAAGGGACACTATTCAAAGATAAAGATTATAATGAATACCGGGTGTGTTTAACATGACTAAGAGCATATTTAGCAATCCGCCGGTTAGAATTTATTACTAATTTTAGCTGCATTTAAAAAAGGCTTTCTAAAATGAACCAATATCTAAATACCTTAGAGTTTGCAAAACAACTTGATAAAAACGATCCGTTAAGCGCATACAGGAATAAATTTTACATTCCGCAGCATAACGGGGCCGATATGGTTTATTTTACAGGAAATTCTTTAGGCCTGCAACCAAAAACCACTAAGGAGTATTTACAGCAGGAGCTTAATGATTGGGCTGCCTATGGTGTTGAAGGCCATTTTTTGGCAAAGAATCCATGGGTATCCTACCACGAACTGTTAGCGGATAAAACCGCAAAGCTTGTAGGGGCATTACCTACAGAAGTGGTTATGATGAACCAGTTAACAGTGAACCTGCATTTATTACTGGTGTCTTTTTACAGGCCAACTAAACAACGGTACAAAATTTTATGCGAAGCAAAAGCTTTTCCGAGCGACCAATACGCGTTACAATCGCAGGTAAAATTTCATGGCTTCAAGCCGAGCGATGCAATTATAGAAGTAGCGCCGCGTGAAGGTGAATATGAAATTAAGCACGAAGATATTTATAAAGCGATTGAAGAACATAAAGATTCATTGGCTTTAGTAATGATTGGCGGCGTTAATTATTTTAGCGGCCAAGTGTTTAATATGAAAGCTATTGCGGAGGCAGGGCATAAGGCGGGCGCTGTTGTTGGTTTTGATTTGGCACATGCTGCCGGTAACTTACAATTGCAACTGCATAACTGGAACGTTGATTTTGCGGCATGGTGCAGCTATAAATATTTAAATGCCGGCCCGGGAAGTGTGGCGGGGGCTTTTGTGCATGAAACCCATCATAAAAACACCGAGCTGCCTTTATTTGCCGGTTGGTGGGGACATGATAAAACGGAGCGGTTTAAAATGGATCAAAATTTTAAGCCTATTGAAACCGTTGAACGCTGGCAGTTAAGCAATGCGCCCATATTATCAATGGCGGCCTATAAGGCATCACTTGATATGTTTGATGAGGTGGGCATGGAAAAGTTGAATGAAAAAAGCAGCGAATTAACTGCCTATTTAGAGTTTATAGTAGGAGAAATAAATAAGCAGAAAAACAATTGCCTTGAAATTATTACACCTAAGGCAAACCGCGGCTGCCAGATAAGCATTGTAGCGCATGGCCACGGCAAAGCATTATACAATAAATTAATAGAGAATGGCGTAATTCCTGATTGGCGCGAACCAAATGTAATACGCTGTGCACCGGTACCAATGTATAATTCTTTTGAAGATATTTACAGGTTTGGAGAAATACTGTTACGCTTACTGTAAGTAGGATGTCAGTTCAATTAGTTGGATAGGGAAGGCTGTGATTGCGGGCTTGCGATTTTCTCTTTTAATTTCATCATGTTTTTTAATTTGTTTAAGTTTTCTGCCTCAAAAATGATTTTATGATGCTGTACTTTTTCTAAAGGATTGCTTTGCGCTTTGTTTGTAAGTGTACGAAGGTATATCAGCGTATTACATCACTTAAATCTAGAAATCCGCGCATGAGCGGCATCCGTATATTAACCATGATTCGATCCTTATTACTTTTTTCAGCAGCAGGACTTTTGTCGTTTATCAAACCCGATAAAAAGACGGTTCATTATATTGCCCTTGGCGATTCATATACCATTTGCACCGGCACAGCTACTAAAGCGGAACATTGGCCTAACCTTTTAGCCAATCATTTAACGGAAGCCGGCATTGCAACAGAGCTTGTGGCAAACCCGGCGCGCAACGGCTTTAGTACACAAAATTTAATAGACAATGAATTACCGTTACTTAGCACCAACCCGGTTGATTTTGTAACTTTACTGATAGGTGTAAACGATTGGGTAAGACAGGTGGATATTGTTACTTATCACAAAAACCTAAACCATATTATTGAACAGGTACAAAAAGCGCTTCCCAATAAATCGCGCCTTATATTAATTACCATTCCCGATTTTGGCGTTACGCCGCAAGGTGCATTGTATGGGAGCGGCAGGGATATATCGAAAGGTATTACGGAGTTTAACGATATTATAAAAGCGGAAGCTAAAAAAAGAAATTTACGTTGCGTGGATATATTTCCTCTTTCTAAAGGCATGCTTAATACTAAGACCCTTGTTGCAGGCGATGGATTGCACCCTTCAGCCGAAGAATACGCTTTATGGGAAACATTGATTTTACCCGAAGCAAAAAAATTATTGGCCAATTAACTTCAGCTTTCAATCTTACAAGGCACTAAAGCGAGTTATTTTCCGGCAGCAATTATTTTTAATCATTGATATGATAAGAAAGTGGTCTTATTCTCATAATGCACATATTATATATTCACACCTAATTTTTAAAGTGGCATGAATAATATTGTGTAAATTTGCGACGTTAATATGGCTGATACTCAGGAACAACATTCTGCTCAAATGTCTTTTATGCAGCACCTTGATGCCCTAAGGTGGCATTTAGTTCGCAGCGCAATTGCCATAACCCTGTTTGCCGTAACATTGTTTTTCTTTAATGACTTTTTATTTGATACAGTTATTTTCGGGCCGTTAAAGCAGGATTTTATTTCATACAGGGCTTTATGTTCTTTAGGCTACCATGTTGGCGCCGGTGATGTTATGTGCATGACTGTAAAAACCCCGCACCTGCAAACTCTTTCGGCATCCGAACAGTTTTTTACACACATGTGGATCGCTTTGGTTGGTGGCCTTATCCTAGCTTTCCCATATGTATTATATGAACTTTGGAAATTTATTAAGCCTGCGC
>JANYGK010000090.1 GCA_025362395.1 Bacteroidota bacterium | reverse complement strand
TATGTCCGAAAAATACATTTTTGCTACCTCTCCTGTCAATCCCCCATAGTCCCGTATTCTTAATAAAATGTACCATTGTTTCATATGCACTTCGTTTTGAATAATCAAAAATACGAAATTTATGTATAGTTATATATATACACTTTCCAGCTTCTGAACTGCCAAATTGGGTATTGAAAAATATCTGATTTATGAACAATGAAAAAACAGAACTTGACTTTCTAAGTTTAATTGGTGAAAACATACGAAAATATAGACTTAGAAAAAGTTGGTCGCAGGAAAAATTGGGTTTGGAAATTGGAATGACCCGAGCGCAAATCAGTGGAATGGAAAAAGGTTCAAACATAACGTTAACAACGCTCTTGAAGCTTTCTTTAGCACTTGAAATTAAACCTGAAACGATCATAAAAGTCAAATTTATTAAAAGACAAAACGCTCTTGAAGGACTAATTGATAACAGTAAAGCGTATCGGCAAAAAAGTTCTTAATTGGGATCAAACAATGATAATTAAAATACTAATCAGATAGTATAATGCGCAAAAATCGCTATGAATACTCATAGTATAAATATGACTTTTCATAGTATATTTGGTGTAAAAATTCCCCATGCCAAAAAAAATCGCAATAATGGTAGCCGACGATCATACTTTGTTCAGACAGTGTTTAGTTGAGAGCTTTGCAGATTGCAACGATATAAAGGTCATCGGGCAGGGATCAAATGGAAGGGATATAATAAAACAGATCCGAATTAATAAACCTGATGTAATTGTTACAGATATTCAAATGCCGGAAGTTAACGGCTTTGAACTCGCAGAAAGTTTAAAAACTGACTATCCCGACATAAAAGTAATATTTCTTTCAATGTACTACTCTCCTTATTATGCTGCTCAGGCAATTAAAGATGGGGTGAATGCCTGCTTACCTAAAGAATGCAGTTTTGATGTATTGTTGGAAGCGATTAAATCCGTCTATTCAAATGGATATTTTTTTAAGCCCGATTTCGCACGTTGTGTTGTTTCGGATCTCATGGCTGAAAAGACCCTAATACAGCTCAAATTACAAACACAACTTAACCATAGAGAAATTGAAGTTCTTAGACTTCTATGCAATGGAAAGCAAAATCGGGAAATTGCTGATTTATTAAACCTCTCTACTGCAACCGTCGATTCCTACAGGCAGAGTATCTACAAAAAAACGGATATAAGTTCGGTGGCCTTATTAGTAAAATACGCAATCAAAAATGGTATCACCGCATTAAGTTAGATATTTTTTCTATTGTTAAAGGCTTTTCGATAGTTTCAATATTCATTTCTTTAGCATTTTCGATTTGGTCAGGATTTAATAAGGCAGATATTAAGCAGATTTTGTTTGAGACGTTTGTCATCAACTTGTGATGCAGTTTTTTGAATTCAAATGCATCGTTGATTGCCATATAGGGATCAACTAATATTAAATGGGGTAAGGAATTATTGAGTATAAGGTATATTAAAGCCTCTTCCTGATCTTTTAGTAAAATTATTTTCTTAACTCCATATATCTGGAACATTCTTTTGCTTATAAAAGAATCTACCCCGTTATTGTCAATGAGCAATACTGAATTAAATGTTTCCATATTTCATTATCATATTTTTATTTTTGTATTCAGTAATCATTAAAACGATTTCTTCACCCCAAAAACCACTCATTGATTCAAATTGACACTGGTCAAAACATTCTAGGATGAACTGCTCACTAAAGGTTGGGTTGTTGCTGTACAAATCTGCTATCTTACCCATTAACCCACCTTTTCGTATAATAGCAGATATAATTGCCTGTCCTTTATCTATTGGCTTTTCCATATATTGTTTTGCTCAAAAGTACAAAATATATACTATATATAGAGGGTTCACAAATAGAGTTACTAAAAATAGTCTATTTTGCCAGATTTGTTTAATGAAATCGGACTTAAAAGACATAGAAAAAGAATACCTCGGTAAGCTAATTGACAGAATAATTAATCTAAGGAAAGAAAAAGGTATGAGCCAAGAAAAACTTGCTACTGAAAGTGAAGTGGCACGATCCTTAATGCGAGGGTATGAAAGAAAAGAAAGAAATATCTCATTCGCTAATTTGGTACGAATAATAAAATTTGGATTTAAAATGAATATTGAAGATTTCTTCTCAGAAGGTTTTGACACATCTCCTGATAAAAAGAAGAAAAAAAAATGATGTAATCGCAGATCTTTAAACACTCCTCTAAAGAAATTAACTGTTTATCGAAACTAACACATGGCTCCCCAACACCTCCCCAATGTTTCCCTAAAGCCTCCTCAATAAATCGCTAATGTCAATAAACTTTTGAAAATTATAAAACTAAAATAAACAAAGTTAAAATCATCTAAAGTCATGGAAAAGTGAGTGAGCCTTAATTATAATATTGAGAATTTTGAACCATAATTAACGAAAATGGATGGTTTATCAATTATTGAGGGACAGACCCTCAGAAAATGGGAGCAGAGACTTTTAAGTATAGAGCAAAATCAGTTAGCTATTATGAAGTTGATACAACTTTTAATGCCCCCTACAAGTCAAAGTAATATTCCTGATTTTATTTCAATTGCTGATGCAAGTAAAAAGTATCATGTGAGCAAAGTAACCATCAATAATAAAATTAAGCTGTTTGAAAAAATGAATGCCAGAGAAATAGACAGGTTACAATCTGGTAAATTTTATTTAATTAATGAGGCAGAATTGCAGAATGCCCTTAGGCTAAAATCACAATTTGAAAATATCTTTAAAAAAGTAGGATAGCTATAGAAGATACACATCATTATTCAAAATGAGGCCAAACACAACATGTTTGGCTTTTTTGTGGTCATCATATCCTTGTGTTATTTTTAAAGTTATTAACATCAAAAAATACAGATATAGATTTTTGACCCCTGACTTGACCCCGGAACTTAAAAAGCCCTGTATTTACAGGGCTTTTAGGGGCATTTTTGCGGAGAAAGAGGGATTCGAACCCTCGATACAGTTTCCCGTATGCATGTTTAGCAAACATGTCCTTTCGGCCTCTCAGGCATCTCTCCAACTCTTTACAAAGACGACAAATGTAATATTTTTTTTAAATTATTAAAACTTAATGTAAAAAATTATTTTTTAGTTAATTTAGTTCCATGAAGATTTTAGCTTGCTTGGTTTCTCTTATTTTATCGCTTGTTTTTTTAGGGTCTTGTAAAAAACCACAACAAAATAGCTTAGTGGCTCATATCGTTTCCGAACCTGATGATATGCACCCTACAAATGGAGCATCGGCTATTAGGGCTGAAATACAGCTATATACACATATGAGTTTGTTGCGTTTGAACTATAAAGACGGAATATTAATTCCTTGCCTTGCAAAAAGTTTACCGCAGGTTTCTGCCAACGGATTGCAATATACTTACGAATTAAAAGAGGAAGCACGCTGGGACGACAACTCGTTTATAACAGGGAACGATATTGCTTTTACTGCAAAAGCGAGTAAATGCCTGCTAACAAACAATACTGCTGTAAAATCTTATTGGGACAATATCAGTGAAGTAACTATAGATGCTGTCAATCCAAAAAAGTTTACGGTGATCATGAAAAGACCTTATATTTTAAATACCTGGTTTTGGACCGATTTCCCTATTATACAGGAGGCCTATTACGATACACAAAAAACGCTTTTAAAATATACTTACACACAGCTTACTGATGCCGTTTATATTAAAGGAAAAAAAGATATTGAAAATTGGGCCACTGAATTTAACAGTCCAAAATACTATACAAACCCCCGTTTTATTAGTGGTGCGGGCCCTTACAAAATTACTAAATGGGATAAAGGGGTGAGCCTGACTTTAGAGAAAAAGAAAAACCATTGGACTAAAAGCTGTAATGAGAATTGGTATTGCCAAGCCTATCCCGATAAAATTATTTTTAAGCTGAACAGTAACAACGCCTCTACGTTATTAGAATTAAAAAATAAGCTCATTGATATTTCTACACAGGTTGATTTTTCCTCTTACTTTGAATTATCGAAAGATGCCAATTTTACAAAGGATTATACGATGCGGCTTACTAATACATATAACTATATTTATGTGTGTATGAATATGAAACCGGACGGGCAAAAACATAAAAAAATATTTAATGATATAACGGTAAGGCGCGCTATGGCAATGTTAACGCCATATAACCAAATAAATAAAACAATTTACGAAAACAATGTCAAACGAATGGTCGGACCTGTTTCTCCCAATAAAGTTGATTTTAATGCGTCGCTCAAGTTAATAGAGTATGATCTTGAAAAAGCAAAGCATTTGCTAACGCAGGCCGGTTGGGCTGATACAGATAATGATAATGTATTGGATAAAATGATTGACGGTGAAAAAGTAAAGCTGGAGTTTGATATTAATTTTATGAATACCCAAAAACAATGGGAAGACCTGGCAAAACAAATTGCGGAAAGTATGCAGAAAGCAAACATATTTGTAAAGTTAAATCCCTTAGATTACAGCAGTTTTGTAAGCGCTTGCTTCCGGCATGATTTTGATATGAGTATTGGCGCGTGGCAAGGTAGCGCACAACCTGAAGACTACTCGCAGCTATGGTCTACAACCGCATGGGCAAATAATGCTCTTAATTTTTCAGGTTTTGGAAACACAAAAACCGACGCGTTAATTGATAGTATTAATAGTTCCGTGAATGAACAAAAACGCATTGCTTTATCAAAACAATTTCAAAAATTAGTGTATGATGAACAACCTTATATTTTTATGTTTTCGCAAACGCGACGCGTTGTTGTAAATAAAAAATGGGAAAATTTAGAGGTTTACGCGGAATATCCGGGAGTGCTTTTAAATACTTTAAAGCTTAAAGACTAAGCAAATGCCCGGATACATCATTAAACGGTTATTTTGGTTTATCCCCACTCTTTTTATAGTTACTTTATTTGGTTTTTTATTATTGGTAAATTCGCCGGGCGACCCGTTAGATTTGCTTGTTAGTCCACTGAGTGCAAACAGGGGCGGTAATGTTGATATAGAGGCTCAGAAAACATTTTGGCGCAAACAATTAAGTCTGGATCTTCCTTTATTTTATTTTTCCGTAACCCAATTATCGGAGCCCGATACGCTATATAAGATATATGATACAAAAAAATTAAAAGCTTATAAAACATTGCTGGGCCGGTCGGGTAATTTTAAAAGTGTGAATCATTATTTCAACTCTGTCAACAAAAGCAGGCAATACTATTTTACATGGGTTGAGCACACGGCTTCAAATGATACAGCGTCTTTATTTTATAAACACAAAGAGTACCTAAATTTGATCCGTGTAAATTTAAAAGCTTTAGAAACAGCCACAGATACAGTTCAGCAAAGGTTCATATTAAGCGCGATAAAAAAAAATGAATCTTTTTTTCCGGGTAATATCCCTGATCTTGTTAGTGACATTGAACAGAGTATAAAGCAATTACAATCTCAAAAAACACTGTATAAAAATTACATTCCTAAACTTGTCTGGTACGGTTCCAATAACCGTTACCGGTATTGGCTTTTTGGCGGACAAGGATCCAAAGGCGTCATACGCGGTGATTTCGGAATCTCTTACATAAAAAAAGAACCCGTAACAGCTATCCTAAAAGATAAAATGATCTGGTCTTTGTTTTTTTCTATTCTTTCTATAATTTTAGCTTATATCATAAGCATTCCAATAGGCATACACTTGGCTAATAAACCAAATAGCGCCGGTAGCAGGCTTACACAGACTTTTATGTTTATGCTGTATTCTATGCCGTCATTTTTTACAGGTATATTGCTGCTGATGTTATTTGCAAACCCGGATGTGCTGTCTCTATTTCCACCTTCAGGTATTAAGCCTATAGGCGGTTACGATGAGGGCACGGCACTCTTTCAAAAATTATATGAGTCTTTACCTTACATTATTTTGCCTTTGATCTGTTACACTTATTCTTCCCTTGCATTTATTTCCAAACTAACGCAAACGTCCATTAGCGAACAGTTAGATCTTGATTATATTAAAACAGCCAAAGCAAAAGGATTAAACGACAAAGCCATTATTTGGAAACACGCGCTTAAAAACAGCCTGCTTCCTTTAATCACGGTCTTCTCCACTGTTTTCCCTTCTATTATAGGAGGCTCAGTTATTATAGAAAGTATTTTTACAATTCCGGGTATGGGCCTGGAAACTATTAAAGCAATTATTGCAAAAGATTACCCTATTGTAATTGCCGTTGTTACATTGTCGTCAATACTAACGATGCTTAGTTATTTAATAGCCGACCTATTATACGCATGGGTCGATCCCAGAATACGTTATAAATAATGAAGCTGAAGGAAACTTACATATCTTTTAAACTTACCTTGAGTAAAAACCGTGTATTAACCGGTTCGGTAAAATTATTTATTGCATGTATAGCGGTGGCTCTGCTTGCCCCTGTTTTAGCCAATGATAAGCCATTAATATGTAATTATAAAAACACCTGGATGTTTCCTGCCTTTTCATTTAAAAATAAATGCGTTGTCAGTAATCATGAACTTATAAATTATGATATGGGAAAAGAATGGAAGCTCATTCATGCGGACTTCATTTTATTTTCTCCCTGCTCCTACTCCCCCAATACCATTGATGCAGAAAACGCGCCAAGAAAAAGTCCTTTTGATGAACAGGTAATTACTTATAAAGGACAGGAAACCTGCGCTATTCCCTTTAAATTCAGGCATTGGCTGGGCACCACACAAAACGGGAATGATGTATTATCTTGTATCATTCATGGCACAAGCATAGCCATAAGCATAGGCATTTTCAGCATGTTAATAGCTGCAATAATAGGAATATGTTTGGGCGCAAGCGCAGGCTATTTTGAAAACACCGGTTTAAAGATCGGCTACATACAAGCTGTATTTTTAGCGCTAAGTATTTTCTTGATTTATTTTTATGGCTGTGTAGTAAACGGAGAAAAACTCGCAACAGCCTTTAACAGAGGGGGTGCATGGCTTATTATAGGTTTATTGGGTTTCATATATTTACTATTTAAAATGATCGTGGCCATAGTGCGTATTGGTCGCTATTTTGACAGGAAATTTCAGACAGAACAAAAATTAAATTTCCCGATAGATACGGTGGTATCAAGAACCATCGAAGTATTGAATTCTATTCCTTCCCTGCTTTTAATTATAGCTGTATCAGCTATTGCAAAACCATCCTACGGCTTATTAATACTTATAATTGGCTTGTTAAGCTGGCCGGGCATTGCAAGGCTTGCCCGGGCAGAATTTTTAAAAGTAAAGCGATTAGATTATGTAACCTCCTGCAAAGCCATAGGTATGGAAAATAAACACATTATATTAAAACATATTTTACCGAATACCTTACCGATTTTATTGGTGCCCGTTGTATTTGGAATGGGCGCGGCAGTTTTGGCGGAAGCATCCCTTTCGTTTATAGGCATTGGAGTGCCCGTTAATTCAGCCTCGTGGGGCAGTTTATTAAATGAAGGAAGAGATCATTTTTCTTCCTGGTGGCTGGTTGTATTTCCGGGACTTTGCATATTTACATTGATCCTCATCTATAATACCATTGCAACACATTTAGCAAAACCGGGTAGGAAATAAATTACATCTTTTTCTATATGCCTGTATGGTTAAAAAAAATTATTCTATAATAACTTTTTTGGTGATACTCTTAAACTGATAAGGGTTCTTTTGCTCTAATCTCACAAAATAAATTCCTTTGCTGTAGGCAGATACATTTATCTGTATTAACTTATTGTAGGTTTTTTCGGTAAACACTTCTTTACCCATAATATCATAGAGTGTAACCGTTGCTTCAGCAAACAAATCGTCATCAATAGCAATAGTTAACTCACCATTAGCAGGGTTAGGATAAATTAAAACACTCTGAAGCCGTTGTGTTTCATCAATTCCCACACTATTTACATTTATGGAATTAAAAAAAGCAAGCCCGCCCGCGTAATTGCCCAACACCATGTCACGCTTGCCGTCATTGGTAATATCTTCATAAAAAGGAGCGCAACGGGTACCTTCATTTATTTTAAATAGTACGGTATCTGCCTTATTAAAAGATCCGTTCAGGTTACCGTCTATCTGGTCATATAAATACAAATTCCCTACTTCGCTTCCTACCATTAATTTTGTTACGCCCGATACGTCAAATACAAAAGGCACACTGTAACCGGTGGCATATCCATACGTTCTCACATCAATATTTCCCAATACCGGTGTTTGTAAAACAAAATTAGCGGAGGCTGCGGTTCCCGTATTTTTCCAGTAGGCTATTTTACCGTTTTGTGAGCCTATAATTAAGTCTAATGTTCCGTTTTTGTCAATATCATACAATTGAGGATACGCGAAATTACCAACATCAATATTTTGAAAAGCTAAAATAGGTGGCCCGAAAACAGCCGCGTTCCCCGGGCCGGCATTGTTTTGAAAAAAAGATAACTGTCCGTTGCCTCCGCCAATGATCAGGTCTTTATCACCGTCATTATCAAGGTCACCAAAAGTTGGCGCCATTGAAAAAATATTATAGGTTGATAAAGATTGGTAATCTCTTGTAATCAACGAAAAAGAAGGAGCAGTGGAAGTACCTGTATTTCTGTAATACGCTAACATTGCTTTGTTGGTGCTTCCATTATAATATCCTAAATTCCCTACTATCATATCTTTTTTACCGTCGGCGTCAGCATCAAAAAACACAGGGTAGGCGCCTTCTCCAAGCTCGATCATATCTTCCTGCAAAAAATTCTTTTTTTGAAG